>CAKOHR010000003.1 GCA_934085825.1 uncultured Bacilli bacterium
TTATCAGTCGTTTCCAACTGTTATCCCCATCTTAGAGGTAGGTAACCCACGTGTTACTCACCCGTTTGCCACTAAGGGGAAAATCCAAATCCAATTCAATCCATCATCGGTGCAAGCACTTCAAACTTCAATTCTTTTCATTGGGCCCCTTCGTACGACTTGCATGTCTTAGGCATGCCGCCAGCGTTCATCCTGAGCCAGGATCAAACTCTCAATAAAATTGTTTATAACAAATCGTTATTTTAAGTTTAATCAAAGCTACTCAAAATTGACTTTTTTACTTAGTTTTCAAAGATCATTTTCACACCCTTTTTCCTGAGTGCATAGATAATATATCAAATCCTGGTACGAATGTCAACAGAAAAATGCAATTTTTTTTAATTTTTTGCAATTTTTTTAATTTTTGACGTTTTTTTAAGGATTTTTCTATATATTTTATGCTAAAAATATATTTTTATTACATGTTTTTATTAATATTTAAATATATATTTTTATATTTTTCTATAACTTTTTCATCAAATGGCCCCTTTTTTTCTTTTTTAAGTTCTATTAATTTTGCTAATTCCTTTTTTACAATCCTATCTATCGTATCTGGATACTTCATTTTTTTCTTAT
This sequence comes from uncultured Bacilli bacterium, assembly GCA_934085825.1. Lineage (GTDB taxonomy): Bacteria > Bacillota_I > Bacilli_A > RF39 > UBA660 > Onthocola_B. The sequence goes on from CAKOHR010000003.1 coordinate 616, forward strand.
GATAATTATATTCATTAGTGTCTAAGATTTTGTATCCCCCATCTGGATAGACTCTTAAATCCAAATCGTAATCAATATATTTTATAACATTTTCATCTATTACAAATGGTGATGCAATATTACAATAATAATATAATCCATGTGGTTTTAGCTGTGCTATGCAATTAAACCAATTATGTTTATAAAAAAATATTATTGCAAGTTCTTTTGTTTTGTATGAGTGACCTTCCAGTTCTGTTACATCTACCATATTATTTCCGCATACAATAAAATCGTCTTGAATATCTAGTATGATAGTATCATCACTAGCTTGATATGCTTCTGCATTGTGTTTATAACAATGAATATTATATCGATCTCCAGTTTTCATTTTTCACTTTCTTTCTTTTTGCTTATTAACATTTTTTCTATCTATATTATATATAGAAGATTTATTTAACCAAAAAAGAGCAAAATTACATTGCTCCAATTACTTCTAATGCTTTTGCAAGTTGTGTATCAGTCGTTACTTCTTGCCCATTTTCGTCAGTTTGAGTTGTTTGAGCAACTTCAAAATCAGGATTTATTCCTTTTTTATCTATACAATCCCCATTTGGTCTAAGCCATCTTGCTGATGTAAATTTAGCCATACTGCCATCTTCCATATCGTATGTTTGTTGAACTTTACCTTTTCCATAGCTTGTTTGACCTACTAAAACTGCCCCATAACTGTCTTTTAGAGCTGCAGCTAATATTTCTGCAGAGGAAGCAGAATTATTGTTAATAAGTACTACTATCGGATAATTTCTTGATGTTTCGGTTTGATCATAGTAATCTTCCTTAGAATTCTTGTCTTCTAAAGAATAAATTAATTTTCCTTTTTTTAAAAATAAACTTGCTGTTGTTTCTGCTGAATCTAAATAACCGCCACTATTATTTCTTAAATCAATAATAAGTTTTGACATCCCATTTGCTTCTAAATCTTTTAATGCGGATTCCATTTGACTTGTTAAGGGACGTGAAAACTTTGATATTTGTATATATCCTATATTATTATCTTTTATTTCATATGTTATAGCAGGTTCTTCAATGGTACCTATTTTTACATTAAAAGTTAATTCCTCCCCATTTCTTTCAATAACAACATCTACAGCTTTTTTATCTGTAGAGCGTATTAAAACACCAACAGCTGTTCCATCCGTTTCATTTAAATTTGTTCCATCTACACTTATAAATTTATCCCCTACTTGCAATCCAGCTTCTTCAGCAGGTCCGTTCTTTATAACTTTTGTTATTATTCTATCTTTATCTATCTCAATTCCAATTCCTTTGTAAGTTCCTTGTAAACTTTCTTCTAGTGACTTTCTTTGGTCTTCAGTTAGATATGTTGTGTAATTATCTCCAAGGTAGTTTAACATTGCGTTTAAAGCACTATCAAGCATTTTTTCTTTATCTACGTCTTCATAATAATTATTAACGATATTCGAATAAGCTTTGATAAAATCTGATAAATCTTTGTCACTTGATAAATCACTGTATGATAAATTGTAATTATTTGTTACTATAATTCCAGCCGTTACTGCTGATACTATTGATGTTATACATATGATAACTATAACACTTATTAAGTTAAAGCCTTTATTAAATCCTTTGCTGTTTTTCATCTTTTTCACCCTATAATCATTTTAGCATTAAATTAAAAAAAAGAAAAGTTAAAAACTTTTCTATACTCCTAATTCAGTCTTAATTGTGTCAAGTGTTTCTAAATATTTGACAATCTTGCCATTTTTAATTTTAATTAAAGTTAAATCCTTAAAAGCTAATTCACTTGATGTCGTAGCGCTAGGATTACTTTCTTTGTCTTGGCCTACATAGTGTTTCTTATTTAATTCATTTGATAAGTCACAGAAATAGACTTTGTTAGATTTTTCTTTATCCATGTATTTATTCATCAAAGCTGAATAATAAATTGCGTTACTATCACTGCCATCATATACAATAACATAATATTCGCTATCTAGACGATTAAATAGTGTTCCTGCGCTTACTTTATCATAATCAATAGATCCTGCTGTTACACTAGTATCGCTATTTTTATTTTCCTTATCTTTATTGATAAGTCTTGTAATACTATAAACTGCTAGAACCAAAATAATAACACTTAAAAGGATGATTACAAACTTTTTTACTTCTCTTGCTTCATCACTAGTGTATTTATCAATGTTAACACTTTTTCTGCTATTTTTTTTATTTTTTACTTTGTCATTTAGTTTTGCTTTTGCCATAACTATTCCTCCATGTCATAATTATATCTAAAAGATAACTATTTTGCAAGTTTTACTATAAATTTTCTAGAATATGTTGAATAATTGTTCATGATTAGAAAAAACAATGCATATGGCATTGTTAATTATTTTGTGGATAACACAGTTTTAGAATTTCCAAGTGATTTTGCAACACTAACCATTTCATTTGATGATAAATCACTACTCACTAGATAGTAACTAACGTTTTCACTATTCCAACTTATTGAATTTGAACTTAAAGCTCCGATTGTTTTATCAAGCATTAATGGGTCTCCAAAAACTGGTATTACTTCAAAATCAGTTGCTTTTGATGCAGTTTCTTCAACTATTACAAAGTTTTTATCGCCTGCAAAAGTTAGTATTACTCGACTTCCAGCTGTTGTATCAATTGTTTCTGAACTTTTTAAATGTGTATTAGTAGGTATATAAAGTGGATAAATAATACTATCTAAACTTCCAGTAGTCTTATCACATGTATCTCCTTCACAAGTTTTGCTTTCTTCACAATTAGTTCCAGAACAATTTTTATTTTCAGTGTTTGTATCTTTATTAGTGTCATTGTTATCTGTGTTTTTATTGTCTGAGTTTTTATTATCTATATTTGTTTTATTTTCTTCTTTATTTATATCAATTAAATCTTCTAAAACAAAGTCATCTTCTTTTAATTTAGCTTTTAAATTAACACTTTTGAAAGTTACTTTAATCTTTATTATATCATCTCTAGAATATACTTCTACTTTTTCAACGTTCATGTTCTTATCAAAATATATTTTTTGATATGTAAGTTCATCGTTGTTAGGATAATTAACTTTACATTTAATGATATAACCATTATCTATTTTTTCTAATGTTTTTTCACTATCATTTTTAATATCTGTTAATAAGTTCTGTAAAAGGTAAGCTTGTGATGAATTTTCAGGCCATACACTATCAAATTTAAAACTCTTGTTTAAACTTGGAGTTACTACATATAACCCTTCCTTATTTTTAAGTATTACCTGCTCATGATTATTGGTTTGATTTACTAAAACTACTTTATAAAAATCATCTTTTAAAAAGTATGTGTCAATGTTATACGTAAATATTTCTTCGCCACTGCTGATTTCCATTGTGCCATTTATTTTATATGATTTACTGCTTTCTACACTTTTTGTAAAATCATTTACGGCATTTTCAAGTTTGTAACTCCCACACCCAGTTAAGCTCATTAACATAATTGTTATTAGTATTAAATACTTTTTCATTACCAATCCCCTTTTCTAATTAAATATATTTTTTCTATTTTAAAATATGTATGTATATTATTTAATTTATGGGTAAAAATATAATTAAAGGGATGTGAAAATATGATGATATTACAGAAAATAGCTTTAGTATTTACTATTGTAGGTGCCATTGTTTGGGGTATTTATGGACTTTTTGATATAAATATTGTAGCTAAATTATTTGGTAATGTAAATATGTTAGAAAAAATTATTTACATTATTATTGGTATATGCGGACTTATCAACACTAGTCTATTCTTTGTAAGAGAAGATGAAAAAAAGTAGTGCACTTAACACTACTTCTTTGCTACACTTTGTGTAGTTTTTTTATGATATTTTAATCTTTAACTTACTTGATACAACATAACTTACTAGCGGATTGTTGTTATCTATTTTGATTTCAACTTCGTGTTCACCAACTCCGAGTCCAGTTAAATCTACATAAGCGGCGATTTCATTTAAATCTAACTTATCAATAACTGAGGCTACACCTTTAACCTGAACTGTTATGTTTTTATTATCTATTAAGTTAACATTTAAGCCTTCACTTAAATTACGTGGTTTAATATTTCCACTTATATCTATAGTTTTTTGCTCTTCTTCACCGAATGTTACAACAATTTCTACTTTTTCCATGCTCATCTTTCTAACACCATTTGGTTTGTTAATTGTAGCATTGTACTTTTTAGAACCATCTTTTCCTAATCCATCAACATTGATTGTTACAGGAACACTCGTGATCTTTTCAATTTCTGATTGTTCTCCATAGATTGTTATTGTTGATGCAGTGCTACCATTTATTGTAATGCCTGCGATAGCCTTTCCTGCGATTAACTCACCAGTGGTTTCGATAGAAATTGGAACATTTTGTGAATAACTATCGAGTACTACTGTGGCACTAATTGTACTTGGAACTATTTCAATATTTTTAAGTTTATTTCCCTTTGAGTCATAAGCTACTAGTTCAACGTTATCTATATCATAAGTTCCTGCTTCAGTAAAGTTTTGTTTAGCTAAGTCAATTAAAGCTTTTACTGATGCAATTTCTTTTAGTGCATCACTACCACCCTTAACAACTACTTCAGATTTACTTAATGTTACAGATTTAACACTTAATTTGCTGTCTAGAGCACTAATGTTAAGTAAGTCATAAGATATTGATTTGACTTGACTTTCTTTATTTTTAATCATTACTTGAACGTATGATGGGTCAAGCTTATATGTTAGTGACTTAATTGGTTTGGAATACGAAAAATATACCTTATATGGATTTTCGCTAGGTTTATATTCTGACAAATCTAATACTACTTCATATTCTCCAAGTTGTTTTGCTAAATATATATCACTTTTTCTTCCTGTTAAAGTTATATCTACTGTTTCAGGTACACCTTCAATTACATAAGCCTCTTCATTATACTTGACAACTACAGGTATATTTGGTATTTCTTCAGCTTCTGTTTTTACTAGGTTAATAACTTTTGAATCTATCAAAAGAAACATACCAACTGCTAGTACAAGAGATAAATATACTAAAAAGTTTGGTCTATTTAATAATTTGTCTAATTTTCCTTGATTCTTTTTAAATTTTTTAGATAAATAGTAAATAAATCTACTTACTGGTACTATGATGTATTTATCTATAAAAGCATATATTTTTTTTAAAAATTTTGTTATCATTCGTCGTCACCTTCACTTTCATCTGCTTCGAAGAAGACTTCCATTTTTGGCTTTAACTCATTTATTAGCATCATTCTAAATTCATCTGGTGCTAAATTATAGTGTAGATTGCTGTCAACTGCAATTGATAATCTTCCTGTTTCTTCACTAACTATTAAAGCTATTGCATCACTTTCTTCAGCAATACCTAAAGCTGCTCTATGTCTTGTTCCTAATCTTTTTGAAACATTTGGATTCATACTAGTTTTAAAAACTGCTCCAGCACAAGTTATTCTATCCCCTTGAATGATGACTCCACCATCATGTAGTGGAGAATTTGGAAAGAATATCGTTTCTAATAATGAATCTGATATATCAGCATACACTTTTGTGGCATTTTTAATATATTCTTCTAGAGAAATTTCTCTTTCAATTACAATTAAAGCCCCTATTCTATTTTTTCTTAGATATTCGCATGCACGCATAAGTTCATAAACTACTTTTTCTCTTTCGTCAACGGTTAAAACTTTATGACGACCTAAAAGTTGTGTACGGCCTAATGATTCTAATACACTTCTTATTTCAGGTTGGAATATAACTATAATTGCAAGTGGTCCCCATTGTATTGCATATTCAAGAATTACACCAACTGTGTAAAGATTCAACCAATCGCTTAGAAGCTTGACAATTAAAATAATTATTACACCTTTAACTATTAAAACCATTTTTATATTATTTTTTACATTTTTTAATATATAATAGAAAGCTATCCATACTAAACAAATATCTAATAGCTTTGTAAATGTTTCCCAAATAACTGATAAATTCATTTCTACACCATCCTTATATATACTGCCCATTAATTATAACAAATTTTTATTAAAATAAAAAGGGGTAAGTCCCCAATTTTACATTCTGTTTGGTTGCCCATTATTTATATTTTTATTTTCTTTTACTAAATCTTGCAATGACATGTTCGTATTTATTTTATTTTCTGTGTTATTAATACTACTAGCGTTTAGACTAATGTTGCTTGCATCAATCTTAAAAGCTATCTCTTTTTCTTTTTTTCTACTTACAAAAAAGCCAATTAATGAAAGTATTAGAAAAATACTTATTATGTCAAATACTAGGTAGTATTCACTTATGATTTTTAATATAATCGTCATGTGCATTTCTCCTTTTTAGTTTATAGCTAAATTTTGTCCCGTTGGTTGGATTTGAATAAAAGTGTTTCCATCATTAACTTTTAATTCTTCACCATTCATATAATAATATTTTGTTTGACTCTTTCTTGATTCTTTTGTCCATTTAATTGGAATACTATAGCCATCAGAAATATAATATCCTGTTCCTGAACCAACATTTTCAATATTTTGTCTTCCTTTATTTTCACCATCATTTAATGTTGTATTTTTTAGTTGGTAAGTTATTATATTTTTAAAATGGTATTGATTTTTAGTTACATAATCTGTGTGAGCCTTACCATTTACACTTCTTAAATAATAACCATTTTCGGCATCATATACATAACTAGATACGTAAGTGTTAGAATAAGATATACTTACATTATTGGCAGTTTTAGCGCCTTCAAGTGAAGCCATATCTATTTTATCAACACTATAATTTAGTAACAAGTTGTTATTTCTGGTAGTTCTTTTATTGCCAAGTCCATTATTTAATTTTTCTATACTTGTAAATAAAGTATGTTCACTAGAAACCTTTAGAGATTTGTCTCTCCATCCAGTTTTTGAATTATCCACGACAATACGATCAATATTTAAAGTACTAAAGTCACTTTGGGCTTGTGGACTTTGACCGTGGTGGACATAAATGGCATCGTTTTCTAATGCATAGTCAAGAAAATAATGTCTAGCACTTCGGATTGAACCTATTCTTGTTGTATTTTGGTCCATAAATAGAGCCATGTATCTTGTGATTCCACCTTCAACAATTATTTCATACATTAAATAAGCATCTTGTAAACCACTTTGTAGTGGTCTTGCTACATTTATGTTATTTATCATTACGGCATATGGTCTAGATTTTGAGTTTACGTCCACAATCTTTAGTTTCTTAGCATTCTCATTTTCTTGAGTTTGGCTCTTATCATTATCTTTTTTGGTATTATCTTTTTTGCCACATCCTGTTACGAATAAACAAACTAAAAGTAATAATATTATAATTTTTGAGCTTCTAGATTTCATAATACTACCTCCTTAATCTACTATCTCTTTCTAGATCCCGTTTTTTTATAGTTTCTCTTTTATCATATAACTTTTTACCTTTGGCAATACCAACTAATATTTTAGCTTTACCATTTTTTATATATATTTTTACGGGAACTAATGTGTAGCCATCACGACTAGTTAACTCAAGCAACCTTTTTATTTCTCTTTTATGAAGTAGTAACTTTCTTTCACGTGTTGGTTCATGATTAAATATATTTCCTTCATCGTATTTATCTATAAACATATTTATAATGTAGGCTTCATTATTTTTTATTCTCACATAACTATCCGTTATATTTACTGAACCTTTTCTTATTGATTTTATTTCTGTTCCTTTTAAAACTATTCCAGCTTCGATTTCTTTTTCTAAAAAAAAGTTAAAATATGCTTTTTTATTTACTATTTCCATTTTTATCTCTCACAAGTTCAAAGTCTATTATAGCTTGATCTTTATTTGCTCCGGTTACTATGACTTTTACTTTGTCCCCAACACGATATTTATTTTTTTTGTCGAAGCTAATTAGAGACAACATTTCAGGAACATAAGTGTAAAATCCATCTAATGTACTAATGTGTACTAATCCTTCTACTAAATTATCAAGTTCTACAAATAAACCAAAGTTAGTAACACCACTTATAATACCAGTGTATTCTTCACCAATATGGTCCATCATGTATTCTGCCATTTTCATATCCAAAACGTCACGTTCAGCTTCAATAGCATTTACTTCAGTTTCACTGGAATGTTCTGCAACGTCAATTAAATATTTAGCATTAAAATTAATTGTTTCTAAATCAATTCTATTTTCAAATAGATAGGTTCTAAGTAATCTATGCACCGTTAAATCAGGGAATCTTCTTATTGGGCTAGTAAAATGTGTATAATTTTTGCTTGCTAGTCCAAAATGGCCAATGTTATTTGTGCTATAAATAGCCTTTTTCATACTTCGAAGAAGCATATCTGACAGGATAACAAATTCATCTTTATCACGAAATTCATTTAATAACTTTTGCATGGTAACTGGTGTTATCTTACTTAAATTTGTGTGTACTTGATAGCCCATTTGTTTTATTAGATTTGTAAAATCTTCGATTTTTTCAGCATTTGGTAAATCGTGTACACGATAGATAAATGGTAAATCCATATTACTTATGTGAGTTGCTATGGTTTCATTGGCAGCTATCATAAAGTCTTCGATTAGTTTTTCACCAGTTCCTTGCACTCTTTTAACTATATCTATTGCTTTACCATTTTCATCTTGAATGATTTTAGCTTCGTCAATACCAAAGTCAATATATCCACGAGATACTTTTTCTTTTCTAAGAATCATGGCAAGTTCATGCATTGTTTTTAATGTATCTGCAAACTCTTCATATCCTAGAGGTATTATATTTTCGTCTAATATTTTATTAACATTTTTATAAGTCATTTGTTTCCTAGATTTAATGTATGATGGAAATATATCATAATCAATTACTTTTCCATTAGGATCAATTGTCATTACACAACTTATTGTAAGTCTTACTACTTCTGGGTTAAGTGAACATATACCATTTGATAGTTGATGAGGAATCATTGGTATTACGGTATCTGCTAGATAGCTAGATGTTCCTCTGGAAAAAGCACTTTCATAAAGATTGGTTCCAACTTTTACATAATTTGATACATCGGCGATATGGACACCAAGTCTATAGTTTTTACCCGTACGTTCTACACTAATGGCATCATCTATATCTTTTGTGTCATCACCATCAATCGTAAATATCATTTCATTTGTTAAGTCTGTGCGCCCAACTAAATCAGCTTCACAAACTTCATCTGGAATATTTTTAAGTTCTCTTTTTACTTCTTCACTAAATTCTGTTTCAATGCTATGCTTAGCTGCGATTGTTAAAATATCAACACCTGGGTCATTTTTGTGACCAATTATTTTTTCAACTTTAGCTAAGAATGTTCTATTACCTATTTCTTTTAAAATTGATATTACTACCTTATGTCCTTCAACACACCCTTTAGTACTTTCCTTGGTTAATTTAACCGCTATATTAAGTTTTTCATCATCCGGTTTAAAACCTAGATTTTTTTTGTCTTTAATTATTTCTCCAACAACGGTTTTTAAATCTCTTTTCAAAATGTTTCTAATGTATCCTTCTGGTTCGGGATCATTTAATCTTGTCTTTATTTCTACTTCTACAAAGTCACCATTAATGGCTCCGTTTAAATCGTTACTATGGACAAAAATATCTTCTGGCTTACATTCAACAAAACCATTTCCACTTTTGTTAATGCGTAATTTGCCTACTCTTAAAGATTTTGTGTTTTCTAAAAGCATATATTCATGACTTTTTGATTTGTGAAGTATTCCTTCTGTAGTCATTTCATTTAATGTATCTTCAAGCATATTAATTTCTTCCATGCTTTTTAAATGTAGGTTTTTATTTATATCATTTATGCTTTGTCCTTTTGTTTCTTCTTTTAATATTTCAATAATCTTATCCTTCATCTGCTAACCTTCTTTATATGTACACTCTATTTTATCTTCTTTCCATGTTACTTCTACATAGTTTTTAGTATCTTCACTAGCTTTTTTGCCCGTTAAAGGATTTGTTAAATTGCTTTTAATATAGTCTCTAGCTATTAATTTATCATTATGAATCTTGCATAAATAATCAAAGCTTTCACATATTTCTTTGGTGTAGTTTTCGTCTTTTGCAAGCTTACATGCTGCTTCTTCTAGAGTTTCGTGATATTTTTCTATTTCTTTTTCTCTTATACCACCAAAAATCAAAACGATAGCTAATATAATCGTAATAATTGCAATCAAAATCAATAGTATTGTTAAAACCCTTTTTTTATTCTTCATATTTTATCACAAGTAAAGTATAACATATTTATTAGTATTTAACTAGTCTTTAATGAACATTTTTTTTCATTATTTTCCCAATTTATAAGAATTACTTTATTGCCATCATCACTTACATTTTCATTTGTCTCTGGATTTTTCAACGTTTTACTTATTAAACCTGCATTGATGAGACTACTGACAGTTACTTCACTATTTGTTGTTATATTGTTTGTTTCAGCATATACGCAGGCAGCATTTTCTAAAGTTTTTTCATATTCTCTAATTTGTTTTTCCTTTTGTCGTTCATTCATCCCACTCATGTTAACTCCAACAGTTACTGAAACAGCTGCGAGTAATGCAATTACAACAAGTATTTCAATTAATGTAAAACCGTTTTTTTTCATAATGCCCTCCCAATAACAAAAAAACTTGGTTTTTCCAAGTTTTAATGCTTAATATATTTAAAGCAATGTTCCCATTTAATAGATTTTGCTTTTTTAATCATTTGGCAGGGGCAGAGAGAATCGAACTCCCATCAAAAGTTTTGGAGACTCCTATGCTACCATTGTACCATGCCCCTATATTCTTGGAAACAAGTAAATTATAACATATTATAATCTAAAATACTAGTTTTTGTATTAATATTTTTCAAAAAATTTAGCAGGACGTTAATAATCTCTGCTAAATTAGTTAATTACTTAGAACTTTTTTTATCTTATTTGTTGACATTTTTGTGACTTTTGCTATTTCTTCAATACTTATATTATTTTTAAACATTGCTTTAATAGTCATATTTATTCCTTCTTTTTTCCCTTTAGTTAGACCTTCTTCGTAACCGATCTTTTTCATATCCTTAAGATCACTTTGAAATCTATCTTCTCTACTATTGCCTTCTTCAGCATAAAATCTTTCTAAGTACTCAATTGTTTCTTCCATTATTACATCTCCTTTTGCATATTTATGCATTGTGCTTGATTCGTCACTTGTTAATATTCTTAGCCACGTTATTAAACCATGTTCATTTTCATTATAAGGTATTTCTTTAACCATGTCAACATAAATTTTGATGTATTTCAGTAGCTTTATTTCTAAATCTTTTTGATGCTTTATATCAAACATTTTATAACTTTCTATCGTGTCATACTTTTGGGGTTTATTTCCTGCAATCAAGTTTATACACAATATTTTCTTTAGGCTCTTTATAACTTTCTTTTGCTTCTAGAGATATAATAGTGTCTTTAGTTACAGCAATGATATCTCCATAAAAGTCTTTTACATTAATTTTTTCTCCAGGTATTAATTGTTGTCCATTTAAGTAACTTATATTTAAGTCTCCATCTATACCTAAATATGAATATATATTTTCTAGAAAATTTGTTAATAATTTTGCATTTGTAAACAGATGCTTAAAAGTTTTGTCTTTAATTGCATTCAAATTATCCTCCTTAGATATTCCAAATTTTACCATAACCGTACCTGTCATTTTTTAGTTCTTCATAGTAGTAAATGTTGTGATCTGTTTTAATTAGAATACTTTTCTGCTTAAGAATAACTTCAATTAGTTTTTCTTTGTAATTTAGTAAACTATCTATTTCATTAAATGATAAATTCTTTAACTTACTATAATTCATTTATAAACCTCCTTTCCTGTACTTTGCAAGAAATAGATAGTTAATACTAACTCTTTCCAAGAAAATGATTTATTAAATTTTCCTGGAAAGAGTTATTTCATGTTATTTTATTAGCTCGTTTATTTTATTTATAGATTTAATTGTATCTTCAAAACTAACTTTTTGAGCATATGGATTTCTTTTTTGATATTCTTCCCATGCATATTTTAACTCATTACTATTATTTATTAAATAAATATAATCATTTGAATTTTTATAATAAAGATTTGAATTACGATTACAAAACGTATTTTGCAATGCTCTTACTAATATTTTTTCGTTTATTTCATTCCATTTCACAGTTACTAACATATATATATCATAAAAATCTTTCATTCTAGAATTAGTAATATTTCTAGTAATTATTGTTTCAAACTTTTCTGCTATGATTGTCTCTAAATTATATGTCATTATATCTATTTGTTCATTATCAAATACACATTTATATTTGTAATCTATTTCTTTTATTGTAATAACATCTCCGGTGGTTACATCTATAAGCAAATGTGTTTTTAAATCATCTAAAAATGCTAAAAGATGTATTCTATACCCCGGATATTTATTTTCTAATCTGATGTCTTTGATGGAAAAAACTTTATACTTTATGTCATCCCCAATGTTAATTATTATAATTTCCTTTATTATTTTTTCTAAGATTTCTTTTTCTAATGTTATTTCCTTAATAGTAACATCCATATCCATTGTACTTCGTTCATCAATTCCTAATATTGACGATAATAAGAAACCGCCTTTTATAATTATGTTATTTTTATACTTTGAAATTGAAATTCTTTTTAACAATGCTTCAAACATTACATTTTGAATAATATATCTATTATCTATATTATATTTTTGAGCTATATTTTTAGCTTTTGCTTTTAAGCTATCTTTATTTATCTTAACACCTCAATTCTTTCAATTAATTTTTTATAAACCCCCATTTTTTTTGCGTATTCTAATAGCTTGCTTTCATTATTTTTATCATAAAAATAATTTCTTAAAGCAATATTACACAATTCTTTATCTAGTTTATTATAATATTTAATGATATCACAAATTGTTCGTTCAATGTCATAACATCTTACTTCATTACCATACATGTCTTCTTTTATAACTAAACCTAGTTCATATGTATTTTTAGACACATAATATAATTTCACGTTATCAAGATTTTGCAAAAAACCTTTATAACCAGATGGAACAGTAATGTCATAAATAATGGGAATTCTATCACACATATTATGAAGATATAAAGCCGATAAATTGGAATATATTCCATACTTTGTTTTAGTTAAAATTTCAAACATAGTATCTGGAAAATTATCGCTAGTTGTATATAAACCATTTTTTACTCTTTTTATAATACCTTTCTTTACCATGTTACTTAAATAAATTTTAGGTATGTTTTCTTTAACTACATCTTCTGTTTTTAGATACCCTTTTTTACATAATTTAATAATTCTTTCTTGATAATTCATATTTTTTCCTTTCGTACTTAAATTTTATCATATTTAAGTATAAAAAGAAATATATACTATCTATTCTAATAAAATTGGGCTACTATAATTCATTTGTAATCCTCCTTTCCTGTACTTTGCAAGAAATTGATAGTTTATATAATATATATACCAAAATTACGTATTTACATCATACTAGACTTTGAGTTTTAAGTCAAGCTTTTTAAAAGAAAAAAAGAAGCTAAGTAGAAATTATTACTTTTTGCTTAGCTTCTTTATATTTTTAAATTGTTATTATTTTTTACTCTTTTTTGCTTTCTTTTCAGCTTTTTCCTTGATTGTTTTCTTCTTATCTTTTTCTATAGGCTCTATTTCAACACTGGTTACATTTGTTTCCACTACTTTAGTACCTGCTACAAAGTCATGAAGTCCACGATTGTCATTTCTAAACATAATCATTATTAAATTCATCATATATAATAATGAACTTATCATACTTATTACATATGTTACATAATAGAAGTTAACATCTTTGAATATATAAACTGCACCAGTATTTAGTAAAGATAACCATATATTATTTAAGACTATTATTCTAAGAATATATTTCCAAATAGTAACTTTTTTATCATTACTACTTTCTACTTTTATTTTCATTAACTTTTTACCAATAGTTTGGCCTTTTAAAGCATATTGTAATACTCCAAAGTAAAGAACAAATATAGAAGCAGAAATAATTGAACTATAAGTTCTATATTTATAAACTTCATAATTAAGTTCTATTATTTCATCTTTGTTTTCATCACTTACTTCTTTGTTGTCTTCGACTACTTCAGTATATTTTTTATATGTTTCATTATACTTTTCTTTGTAAGGATCAATTGGTAATATACTAACTACTCTAAATATTAAAGAAATAATTACTATATCTATTACAAATGCTATTATTCTTTTTAAACTTGTATCCATATTTATTACCTAATCTTTGTTATTTGCAAATATTCTTAATATATCTAAGAAAATGTTAATAAAATCTAAATATAGTTCTAAAGCACCATAGATAGCTAAGTTATCTTCAGGAAGCACACTTCCTTCAAGAGCTTTTATTTTTTGTACATCATATGCTGTAATTCCAATAAATAAAAGTACACAAATTATACTTAGTATCATTTCAAGACCATTACTTCCGATAAATATGTTGATAACTGATACAATTATTACTCCAATTAGGGCCATCATTAAGTAAAAGCCTAGTTTTGATAAATCTGTATTTGTTTTATAACCTACGAAGGCCATTACTCCAAATATTACACTACTTACTAAGAAAACCATTATTACACTTGTTAGTTCATAAACTACAAAAATACTTGAAAATGTAAGACCACTTACAAAAGCATAAATAATAAAACATATTTTAGCTGCTGTTGGGCTCATTTTCATGCATCGCCATGAGAGTACTATTACTAAGACAAATTCTAAAACTACAAAGATCCAAAAAGTGCTGCCACTAAAAATGTTTTCTAACATTCTTTCATTGCCTGCTACCCCAAATCCTGTAACAAATGTTACTAAAAGACCAATGCACATCCATAAAAATGATTTACTTATTAATTTATTTTCTTCCATTTTTTATTCCTCCTTTTTAAACATTGAATCGAAAATAACAAATATCTCCGTCTTGCATTTCATATTCTTTACCTTCAACACGAAGTCGTCCAGCTTCTTTAACAAATTTTTCATCACCATATGTTTCAAGATCTGTAAAACTCATTACTTCAGCCCTAATAAATCCGCGTTCAAAATCACTGTGGATAATTCCAGCACATTCTGGCGCTTTCATACCTACTTTAAAGGTCCACGCTCTTACTTCATCTGAACCTGCTGTAAAGAATGTTGCTAGACCTAATAAATTATATGTAGCAAAAATTAGTTTATCAAGGCCACTATTTTTTATACCTACTTCTTGTAAAAATAAATCTTTTTCTTCATCTTCAAGACCAGCTAGATCTGCTTCTAATTTAGAACACATAACTATAACTCCTGATCCTTCAGCTTCAGCATATTCTTTTACCATTTTAGAATATTCATTATCACCAACAGCTACATCATCTTCATTAACATTAGCTACGTATATTATAGGCTTAATTGTTAAGAAGCTAAAGTTTTTAAGAATCTTTCTTTCATCTTTATCAAAGCTTATTCTTCTAAGTGGTGTGTTAGCTTCTAATGCCGTTTTACATCTTTTTAAAACATTTACTTCTGCTAGAGCTTCTTTATCTTTCGTAGTAACTGCTTTCTTTTCAATCTTTTCTATTCTATTATTTACTACTTCTAAGTCTGCTAAAACGAGTTCTATGTTTATTACTTCAATATCACCGGTTGGATCAACTTTACCAGTTACATGTGTTACATTTGGATCATTAAAACATCTTACTACTTCAACAATAGCATCACACTCTCTAATATGTGATAAAAATTTATTTCCTAATCCTTCACCTTTAGATGCTCCCGCTACTAAACCTGCTATATCAGTAAACTCAAAGGTTGTTGGTACTATGCTTTTAGGTTTGTACATATTAGCTAAATAATCTACCCTTTTGTCTGGTACAAATACTATGCCAACATTAGGCTCTATCGTAGCAAACGGATAATTTGCTGCTAATATATTTTGTTTGGTAATAGCGTTAAATAATGTTGATTTACCAACATTAGGTAAACCTACTATTCCTGCTTTTAATCCCATATTTATGCCCCCAATCCTACAAATGTTCCAATTCCAATTGGAAATTTGACTAAATACCAAATAATTATAAATGCTAAATATACTACACATGTAACTCCGGCATAAGGAAGTTGATATTTAATTGCTTCTTTAATTGTAATAGGTTTATTACTTTGATTATAGTTTTCTAAATATGCTAAATATACTATAAAGTAAGCAAATACTGGTGTTAGTCCAAGGGCTACACTACTTCCAAGCCTAAAAACTAACTGAGTAAATTCTGGTGAAATACCAGCATTCATAAGTTTTATAATAACTCCAGCTACTATATCATAACTAAATAGTACTGTTGGTTGTACAAGTGCTATTAAACAAGAAAAGGCAAATAAAATAACTAGTAATGGCAAACCCGCAAAGTCACTATTTTGTATTATATTGGTTAACGCTCCAGCAACAACATTACCTATATTAGATTGTTTAAATATATTTATAAATGTTGATGCAGCAAAAATCATTACTAGTACTTTACCTATTCCATTAAGAGAATGACCTAATCCATCAATAAATTCTTTGTTATTTTTTATAGTTTTAGCACCAATACCATAAAATAAACCTAATATTACAAAGAATACTGCTACTACAAAGACAAAGCCATTACTAAAGAATGAATTATAACTAAATAATTTATCTATATATAAACTTTGACTGTAATCAAGTAGATTGCCTGAGAATGGTAAGCCAGGTATAATGTTATATATAAAGATAAGTAAGTATATAAAACCTGCACCTAGTGAAAATAATAATCCTCTCATTTGTTTTCTAGTTAATACTAATTCTTCTTCGACATCTTCTTCTAAAAATTCATATTTTGGCATATTTTTAGCAATATAATTTTCTGTTATATTTGTTATTACAAATGCTAATATTATAATAAGTATTAACATAGCAAACAAAAATCCCCAGCTTGATATTGTATAACTTGAATTTATAATATGGACATTGTCAAGGGTAATACTTATTAAACTTGAGTCGTAACTAGTTATAAATAAACTTAAGCTACTACCACATGTAAGGGATGCAAATGTTGTAATAATCCCAATCATAGGATTTCTTTTTCCATAAAGGAAAAGTAAAGCTCCAAGAGGTACTAATATAATATATGATAAATCACCAACTAAACTAGCAATTATACATATAAATACGAGTGCAAAGGTAACAGTTGTTTTCTTTGCTTTTTTAGTCATTAATGTAATTATTGTTTTTAAAAAACCACTTTTAACCATTATACCAATTCCTAAAAGAATAATGATTAAATGTGTTAAAACAGCAAAGTTAGCAAAGTTGCTAACTGTAGTTGTAAATATGTATTTAAGACCACTTAGGCTAAATAAAGAATTAACAGCTTCTGTTGTAACTTGAAAATCACCAGTAATACTGGATATTTTATTAAATGTTGCTTGAACATTAAATAATCTTAAAATACCACTTACTATTATTGTTATAAAACTTAAAACAAGAAGCATCATGACTGGATGTAAGCCAATTTTTTCTTTAGTTCGAAGTTTTTTCATTTACGATCACCTTCTTTAACTTTTTCATAAATTCTAATCTATCCATCATGATCTCTCTACCACAATTCTTGCATTTAATTTTAATATCTGCACCATTACGGGTTATTGTCCATAAATTGGTGCCACATGCATGGTCTTTTTTCATTATGCAATCATCATTTAAATTAAAATCTTTATTCATTTATTCTTCCTCAACTTTTACATTCATCTTAGAAAGTATCTCTTCTAGTTCTTCTACCCCATCAAAATATATTTCAATTTTCTTTTTATTAACTCTTACTTTAGTATCTAGTGTATCCATAATTATGTTTTCATACATTCTAAACTTATGATCAAAACTCCTTTTACTTGCACTAGTCCCTCTTATTACAACATCACTTTTAACATCTTGACTCAATCTTTCCAAATCTCTAACAGACATATCTTCAGTGACTATTTTTTTTGCTAAATCATTTACTTTTTCTTCGTCATCTATTTTAGATAGTACTCTAGCATGTGACATACTTATGGCTCTTTTTTCTACTAATCTTTTTACTTCATCAGGAAGTTTAAGTAAACCTAATAAATTAGTTACATATGTTCTACTTTTACCAAATTTAGTGGCAAATTCTTCTTGTGTATATCCTTTTAATTTTATAATATTACTTATACTACTTGCTTCATCTATAGGATTCAAATCTTCTCTTTGAATATTTTCAATTAAAGCTATTTCCATCATTTCTTGATCATCAAAATCTTTAATTATGGCAGGTATCATTTTAAGTCCTGCGATTTTTGCAGCTTTAGTTCTTCTTTCGCCTGCAACTAATTCATAACCTTTAATACTTTTTTTAACTATTATTGGTTGAACTACACCGTATTCTTCAATAGATTTAGCAAGTTCATTTAAAGTTTCACTATCAAATGTTTTTCTAGGTTGATAAGGATTACTTCTTATTTCATCAATTGCTATTTCTGTTATATCTTTCTTATTTTCTTCTACAACTGTATCTTCAAAATTATCAAAATCTATAACATTGTTAGAAAATAATTGTTCTAGTCCTTTACCTAATGCTTTCTTCTTAGTTTCCATCTCTACTAACCACTTCCTTTGCTAAATTAGCATAAGCTTCCGTAGCTCTACTTAAAGGATCATATTCATTAATTGGCTTACCATGACTAGGGGCTTCTACTAATCTTACTAATCTAGGTATTATTGTATTAAATACTTTATCTTTAAAATATTTTCTTATTTCTTCAATTACTTCAAGACCAATATTTGTTCTGCCATCAAGCATAGTTAAAAGTACGCCTTCAATTCTAAGATCTGGATTCATACTTCCTTGAACCATTATAATACTATTAAGTAGTTGTGTAATACCTTCAAGAGCGAAGAATTCACATTGGACAGGTATTATTACGCTATCAGAAGCTACTAGAGCATTCATAGTGCCAAGTCCTAGTGATGGTTGACAATCTATTATAATATAATCATAATTATCTCTTATTTCATCTAACTTTAGTTTTAATTGCATATTTTGACTAAATTCTTTATCTTCAAGCATCTTTTTAACAAATTCAACATCTACACCAGCTAGGTTAATAGTTGATGGTATTATACTTAGATTGTGAAATTTAGTCTTCTTTATAGCTTTTTTAACTTCACACTTACCTGTAATTAATTCATATACATCGTTTTTAAAATCATTTGAAGTTAATCCAAGACCGGTTGTTGCATTACTTTGAGGATCCATATCTATTAACAACGTGCGTTTGCCCATTTTACCTAAAGCAGCAGATAAATTTATACTAGTAGTAGTTTTGCCAACTCCACCTTTTTGATTAACAAGTGATATAATTTTAGCCATAACAAGCACTTCCATTCTATACAACTTACGTACTACTTTATTTTATCAAATTATTAATTACTTGTCTATGTTTTTATTTAAAAAAGTGGCATGCTCTTTAGCACTCCACTTTGATATCGGCGGCGTGGGGCGGATGCTCCCGCCAGATGCGCTTATCTTTAGTTTTTCACATCCCTATGATATATGGCTTATCTAAGGTTCCTTCTCCATCAATTTTGTACACAGAAGCGTCTAGATACAAGACTGGACGAGCGCCATAACCATTACGCGCGTAGTTGCCGCTCGCAATGCCGTTCTCGAGAAGACTGAACACATCGTTGCTGATTGAAGAACTAGGCGTAAGTGTCAATTCGTATCCTTTTCCATATAGCCAACTTTGTCCTGCACATGCGCCACTACTATAAGAATCTAAATTTGTTGTTCTTGCACAACGACTTGATAACACACTATATCCATAATCACTTGGATACATTAGTCCTATATATCCTGTAGTTGTTGTTGGTCTTCCACTAACTACTGTTGTTCCTCTTTCGTATCCATAAAAAGCTTCAGTTGTTGCACTTTCATCATAATATCCACTTAAATATCCACCTAAATACCATGTTACATTTGCTATCATACTTCTATAGCCAGATTGTATTCCTTTTTTTGTATAGTCACAATTTGCTGTTACTGATGTACTATATCCATAGCAATAGCCTGAGCTTGTTCCATCTTGGGCATTATAGTATGCACCATTAAGTAATAAGTTTAGACTTGCTACTGTCCAATCATTAGTATTTGACTTATCCCATGCAAGTCCATCTAACACATCTGCACGAATTATTTTAACCAAGTTTTTTCCACTTTGACCGTGAGAGTTACTATCAAACACTCCGATTATTCTCCAGTATTCATTATTGAACCACACATAATTATTTGGATTCTTTCCTTCGTATCTGTATCCGTTTTCATTTACTACTTGGCCTGTTCCTTGCGTCGTTCCCGCTAAGCCTGTGATATAATCATTAAAGTATGTTTTTGTAATTGTTTCAAACTTAATATCACATGATACATCACCAGTTATATTTTCGATTGATAATTTCCAATCATCATATAACCATTTTCCATCTGCACCATCACATGATACATTTGCTTTATATAATCCTTTAGATGGAAAAGATGTTATACTTTTTCCATCTAAAGATAAAGCATATAATATTCCATCTTTTTTAAATGTATGTTTATTATTAGTATTGTTGTTTAGAACAATAATACTAATGAATAATACTATCAATACAATTCCTACACTTACTACTTTAATTCTCTTTTGCATAAGACCTCCAACAATTCTATTAATTTTACTTTTAAATATAATTCATTATATTTATTATTTTTATAACAATTCATTTCTTCTATTTCTAAATTATTTAGATAAATTGTATTTACTTCTTTAATACCAAAATAGTTTACTATTTTAGCAATCTTCTTCAAAAGAAATGTAATTATTATTTTTATCTTTTATTAAAATTACATAATCTTTATATATTTTTTTAATTATTAAATATCTTTCTTTCATAAATCAAATTAATATAATAGCCCCATAGGAAAAGTCCTTAGACTTTTCCGTATCTATTTTCTTTTTAAGGATTTTATCCTTTGGATAATTCATGTTCTTTATGCCCTTTTATATCCCTTGAGATAATAAACATTTAACATAATGAGCTCGGAAGGCACCATTCCCGTTGTTTGCTTTGTTGTTGTTCAGGTTACCGTTGTTGTTAAGATTGAACACATTGTTGCTGTTTGAAGAATTAGGCGTCTTTTTTACTTAAGAATTACCCATCATATCTATCAATAAAATGCTTTACTTTATCTTTATTAATAAATATATAATTATTTTTAAAGCATTCAATACTTGAAAAGTATTGATTAAACTTTATCAAATTATGTTTATATAAATAATTTGCTTTTTTTATACCTTTTCTAATATTCTTTTTAGTGTTAGTATTTAGTTTTACAATTGTTTTATTATTTTTAACTCTAAATGTATAACCTAAAAATGATATTCCTTGATTACAATTACTAATAATTGTTTTCTTACTATTTAATTTTAATTTATATTCATTATTAATTATATTTTCAATCAATTCTAAAGAACTTTTTAGATATTCCTTAGAATTATGAATTAAAATATAATCATCCATATAATTAATAAATTTAATATGTAAATTATTAGTAATATAATGCTGTAATTTGTTTAAATACAGTATTGCTAGAAATTGACTAGACAAATTACCTATAGCTAAACCTTTACCATATTCATATTTTGGCAATTCAACGTTATACTTCTTTTCTAAGTATTTTATCTTTTTATTAATATACTCTTTATTAGTACTTTCAAGTATTATTTTAACAAGATTTAATTCTTCAGGATTTAAATCTTGTTTAATAATTGAAACAATTACTTCGTGACCTGAACTATAAAAATATTTACTTATATCTAGTTTCAAAAAATAGAATTTATTATATTTTTTGAAACTTTCAATATCTTTTTTAATAATTTTATTGCATAACTTGTTCCCATTTCTTTTCTAGTAGCACAATTTCTACTTCCTAGATATTTTTCTAGCTTTGGCATTAAAATGTGCCTAGTTACATAATGATTTATTATTTTTTCATATATACCTTGGGCCATTATTACTCTTATCTTAGGTTCAAATACTAAAAATATATTATACTTTCCTCCATCATATAGATTATTTTCTAATACTCTTTTTATATCAACAAGATATTCCATTTTATGTTTTTCAAAATCCAATATTTTCTTTTTGTTTCTAACATTTTTCTTTACTTCACTTTCATATATATTTAATAAGTCAAAAATATTTATTTTCATGATTATTTAGCCATCCCGTTACCATTTTATTTATTTCAACTAAATCGGTTGCAAGTTTATATAAGTTTTTCTCACTTATATATTTTTTTAGTAACAGTCTTTCTAACATAAAATCAAGTAAAGCAATGTTAGCTTTGATACTAGTTCTGTATAAACTTACAGTACTAGTATCATAAGAACATAATAAAATATCTTTTAGTACATCAAGTGATATATTCTTAATCCTATCTTTAAAATACATGTCTTTTCTGGGAATGTTTTCTAATGAATTATCTAAGTTCATTAGAAACATTTTGTATTTTTGAAGTATTTTAAAGTCATTATTATTTATTCTAAACATTTTTCGTGTTTCTACATTATTTTATTAGCTTTTTCACTATCTAATGATTTAATCTTTTCTATTAAAGCATCCATTCGTTCTTTAATATCCATTTTCTGTAAAGCTATTATTTTATATTTAGAGTATTGATTTATTTTTTTATAATCTTTTACACTTGGATTTTTTCCACGGTATATAATTTGATATGATATCTTTAATTCATCCAGCCTATCTATTATTTTTACTAATGAGCTATCTGGAAAACCACATTTATATGTTTTACCATTTTGTATTATTTTGTATTCAAACAAGTAATTAAACATAAAAGCATCATAACCATAAACTTCAAAAAATTTACCACTTGATTGATTAATGATTACATATTTTTGGGGTTCTTCTTGTACCCCCCCGACACGAACAACCGTTTAAACATATTATTATCACTTTCCTTTCTTATGTGTTTATATTCGCGGCGTGGGGCGGATACTCCCGCCAGCCACGCTAAACCAAAGTTCTCACATACCTATAATATATGGCTTATCTAAGGTTCCTTCTCCATCTATTTTATACACAGAAGCGTCTAGATACAAGACTGGACGGGTGCCATACCCATGGAACGCGCTGTTGCCGTTCATGCTCAGGTCGCCGCTGAGGCTAAGTTGGAACACATAGTCACCGCCAGGAGACGTAAGTGTCCATTCGAATCCTTTTCCATATAGCCAACTTTGTCCTGCACATGTACTATTATTATAAGAGCCTAAATTTGTTGTTCTTGCACAACTACTTGATAACACACTATATCCATAATCACTTGGATACATTAATCCTATATATCCTGTAGTTGTTGTTGGTCTTCCACTATCTACTGTTGTTCCTCTTTCATATCCATAAAAAGCTTCAGTGGTTGCACTTATACTTGAATATCCACCTAAATACCATGTTACATTTGCTATCATACTTCTATAACCAGCTTGTATCCCTTTTTTTGTATAGTCACAATTAGCCGTAGCTGTTTTACCATTTCCGTAGCAGTAGCCTGAACCGGTTCCATCTTGAGCATTATAATAAGCACCATTAAATAGTGAATTTAAACTTGCCGAAGACCAATTGTTAGTATTTGACTTATTCCATGCCAGTGCATCTAACACATCTGCACGTATTATTTTAACCAAGTTCTTTCCGCTTTGACCATGTGAATTACTGTCAAACACACCGATTATTCTCCAATACTCATTATTGAACCACACATAGTTATTTGGATTCTTTCCTTCATATCTTGTACCCGCACTAACAGTTTCTATATTTTGATTATATGTACCACTTTGCAAATAAAATACTACGTTATCAGAACCATTTGAACCACTACTATCTTTTCGATAAGTAACCTTTATGGCATTTGAAGTAGTTAAACTTCCTAAATAATAACACTCAAAATCAGTATTAGATATACCTTTTAAAGATTTTATTTGTGTATTATCTTTGTAAAATATTGTGTAATCAAAGTTTTTTTCACTTGATTGTTTATAACAAACTTGATAATTACCTGCTGTAGCTACATTAAATATAAACGTTGCTGTAGCACTATGAGTATGGTTCGTACTTGTCCAAGTTTTATTTGTACTATCCCATTCAAATGGATAAGTTGCATCATTACTTGAAACTGAATAGCCACTTTGTTCCAATTTTGCACCCGCTGTAAATGTTGAATTATCTTTTGTTGTAGTTTCATTTACTACTTGTCCTGTTCCTTGTGTTGTTCCCGCTAAGCCTGTGATATATGTAGCTAAATTTACTTTTGATGTACTGTCAGCATAATTTAATGTACAAGATGTATATTTGCCATTTATTTGTGATATTTCAACTCTATTATATTGTTGATTGTAGGTAGTAGTACCATTATCGCAATTGATTGAGCCTAACTTTCCATAAGTTTTAGGAACGCTACTTGCTGCTATACTAACATCTGGAGGAACAATATCAAAATATACATAACACTTGTCACTTACACCTGTAGTAAGTACAACTGATTTTGTTTCATCATTCCATGAAAGTTCTCCGCCATTTTCACATTTTGATAAGTTAGCATTAAACATGTAGCCATCTGTTGGCCACTCACTACTTGTTGATACCTCATAATTACCTGAACCAGCTTTTGTTTCAATCATCATACTTATTGATGCTCCAGTTCTTATTTCATTATTTTCGTTTTCACTATATACTTGTTTTTTATATTTACTACTATATAGTATAATTACAAAAACAAGTAAAATTATAGTAAAACTGCTTAAAATAATTACTTTTTTTCTATTCATTGTTGTTTTTTACTCCTTTCCTATGTTAACATTATAGCATAAATGCCACTACTAGGCTATATAATGTTGTTATTTTTTTGAGGAAAATAGTTATAAAGGCTGGTGATCCCCTGATGATTGGAACACTTTATATACATACTGACGAATATTATTGTGAAATAGTTAAAAATTGTTTAACTCAACAAGAACTTGCTGATATGGCAGGTATATCTCGTCAGTATGTAACAGATATAGAAAATTCTCGTAGATGTAAACATATTATCATAGATGAATTGAAAAATTTGTCGAATTAAAGTTATATTAAAAAAGTTATGTTTTTCCAAAGAAAAATATAATCTTTTTGTGTTTGTTATATTTTTCTTTGGAAAAACATATTAGTATTTTATGTATTGATAATATTATAAAATAGAGTTGCGAGCATGATAAAAAGAGAAAAATACTTGTCAGTAATTAGAAGACGTAGTAAATTAATTTTATTAAAAGAATTTATAGATTAATTATATCAAAAAAGAATTGATTGGCTATAACAAATGTGCTCTATTATGGCTTTAATGTTGTAATTAGCAATAAATATATTCCAGTTTCTGGATCTTTATCAATAACCTCATTATAACCACATATTACACACATAAACTTTGATTTCTTTATCATATTACTTTGAAATTTTAAAAGATGTTTCTTGGCTTCATTAAATTGGTTAAAACCTAATTTAATTTCTACTGCTGCATAATCACCATTTTCAAATTCAAGAATTGTATCAACTTCTAAACCAGATACATTATCCCTAAAGTGATATATTTTTCCACCTAAATAATCCATATATATTTTTAGGTCTCTTTCTACTAAAGCTTCAAATAAAAAACCAAAAGTTTTTAAATCATTTACAAGTTTATCTTTATTAAGATTTAGTAAAGCTGCTGCTAAAGAGGGATCAGCAAAGTGTCTTCTTATGTTTTTGCCTATTCTATCTGGTGATCTATAATTTAAGCTATAAGCCGGTTGATTACTTAATAAGTTTAACTTATCTAATATATCTAAAGAATCACTGATAGTTCTTTTATCAACTTTCAATTCTTCTTTCTCACTTATATCTTTAATTAATTTATTATTACTAATGGTTGTTGACTTTTTAAAAACATAGTCTCAATATTAATGTACCATTTTTAAAAAATAAATACGCAGAAAAACAAGGATTATTATTGACTAAATAATAAATATAATTTAAAATAGAAGTTCAAAAGAAAGAAGGAAGGAAGAGAATAAATGAAAATTGATTTTAAAAATGTATCTTTTGATACTGATGGATTAAGTGACTCGGTAAAAGAGATTCATAATGATCTACATAGTAGATCTAATGCACAAAATGATTTTGTGGGTTGGTTAGATTTACCTTTAAATTATGATAAGGAAGAATTTGAAAGAATTAAAGACTGTGCTAAAAGAGTTCAAAGTGACTCTAAATATTTGTTAGTAATTGGAATTGGTGGTTCTTATCTAGGGGCAAGAGCTGTTATTGAATCATTATCTAGCACATTTTATAACCTAAAGGAAAACAGTCCAGTTATTTTATATGTTGGTAATAATTTGAGTACAAGTTATATAAATGACATTATTAAAATTATTGGTGATGATGATTTTTCTATAAATGTAATATCAAAATCAGGTACAACTACTGAACCTGCGATTGCATTTAGAATATTTAAGAAACTATTAGAAAATAAATATGGTTCCCATGCTAAGGAAAGAATTTATGTTACTACTGATGCAGAAAAAGGAGCTTTACATACTATATCTAAAGAAAATGGTTATGAAACTTTTAAAATACCAAATAATATTGGGGGTAGATTTTCTGTTTTAACTGCAGTTGGACTATTTCCAATTGCTGTAGCAAATATAGATATTGATGCGTTAATGAATGGTGCAATTAATGCTTACAATAAATATAATGATAGTAATTTACTTACAAATGATTGTTATAAATATGCTGTTATAAGAAATATGTTATATGAAAATAATAAAAACATTGAAATTCTTGCAGCCTATGAACCTAGACTTCATTATTTTATTGAATGGTGGAAACAATTATTTGGTGAAAGTGAAGGAAAAGATGGTAAAGGTATTTTCCCTGTTGGTGTGGAACTAACTACTGATTTACATTCGCTTGGACAATATATTCAAGATGGAAGAAGAGATTTATTTGAAACTGTTATTAATGTAGAAAATACTGATAAAAATATAATAATTGAAAAAGAAGAAAATGATTTAGATAATCTAAATTACTTGGAAGGTTTATCTTTAAATTATATAAACCATAAAGCAATGGAAGGTACAATTGAAGCACATGTTTCAAATGATGTTCCTAATATATTAATTAGTGTTGATAAATTGGATGAAGAATCTATAGGAGAATTGATATATTTCTTTGAACTAGCCTGTGCTATGTCAGGAAGCATTTTAAAAGTTAATCCATTTAATCAACCAGGTGTAGAAAAATATAAACAAAATATGTTTAAACTTTTAAATAAACCTGGATATTAATTATAATAATAACCCACTTAAAAAAATTTAAGTGGGTTATTTGTTTATAGGCAAAGAATATTTTTCTGTTGATATCTCTTTGATAAGCTTTTTTTGAATCATTGTACCTTTGATACGTTTAATATCTTCAAAGGTTAAGACTTCTTTTTGTTTAATGTAATAGATTGGTTTAGATTTGTTAAAACTCATACAAAATCGGAATTCAATTCCGATTTTGTATTATTTAATTTTCATTTGTTATTTCTTTTATACAAAATACTGCATATAATGGTATTTCTTTAATATTGTTATTTATTGCAAAATTATTAGTACTAATTCTTATAGCAAGTTCTGGCTTATATAGTTCATTATACAATTTTAAGCTTTTAGCTTGTGTGTTATGACTTGATTTAACTTCTATTGGAATAATCTTCTCATTATGTTGAATTATAAAATCAAGTTCTGCATTTCCATTATTTTTACCTTTTCTACTCCAATAAAATAGGTCATAACCAAGTTTATTTAATTCATTAGCTACATAATTTTCCACTACTACTCCCTTATAAGAAAATGTTCTAGCAAGTATATATGCACCTTGTGGAATATTTAATAAACTGTTTAATATTCCTGTATCACTTAAATATAATTTAAAATTATCTTGATTTAAAAATCCTTTAAGTGGAAACTCTGGTTTATTTACTTGATAACAACATGTTACTAATTTACTGGCAATTAGCCAATCTAGTGCAGTTATATAATCTCTTTTTCTATTGTCTTTTTCATTAATCATAGTGAAAATAAACTTTTGATTTTCTTTTGCAAGTTGAGATGGTATACTAGAATATAAATTCTTTATTCTAATAGTTTCCTTAGCATCTGCATATTTGCTCATGTCATCAAAATATGCTTCTATGATTTGTTTTACTATATCTTTGTTAATATTTGCTATATTCATATGATTTTCTAAAAAATTATTTAATACATTTGGCATTCCACCAAGATATAAGTATTTATAAAATAAATCTAATAAATTTTCATGAATAGCATCCATTAATGGTTCATTATTTTTAAAAGACTTTTTTATATTATCAATATACCTTTTATTCCCTGTTGCCCACAAAAATTCTTCAAAATCTAGTGGGTACATATTTTTTTGAATTACTTTACCAACTGGAAATGAAGCATTTAATCTTTTTAATGCAACACCTAGTAATGAACCAGCACAAACGATGTTATAATTATCCTTACTTTCATTAAAAAATTTTAAAGCTTCAATAAATTCTTCACTTTCTTGTACTTCATCGACGAATAAAATTGTTTCATCATTATTGCGAACTGATCCACCTAAGAGTGTTTCTAATGCTTCTACTTTTTTGTCAAAGGTGTCCAACGTAGCGAAAATTTTGACTAAATTCTTCTCTTTCATGAAATTTAAATAATAGTAGTTTTTAAAATTTTGTTTACAAAATTCATCTATTAAGTATGTTTTACCTACTTGCCTTGCTCCAATTACTATTAATGGAATATGCATATTTTTTTCTTTCCATAATAATAATTCGTTGTAAAATTTTCTTTTCATATTTCAAACTAAGCCTCCGTTTCATGATAAATATAGCATAGTTACGGCAAAAAATCAACATTTTGGCGAAAAGCGGACCCACTTTTGACATGATTTTGGCGAAAAGCGGACCCACTTTTGGCATGATTTTGGCGAAAAGCGGACCCACTTTTATTACATTCAGACAAAATTTAGGTTTTTTTACGACATTATTATACCCGTCAATTTGACGGGTATTTTTTTAATTCAGACAAAAATCGCATTTTTTGACGGAATGATAAAGATTGCCGCCATTTTGACTGGTATTAAAAAAATAGTGGTAACCCACTATTTTAAGAACAATATTAAAGATATTACAAAGAATAATATTCCTAGAATTAATGTAATTCTACTTACTACTAATTCTAAACCTCTTTCTTTTTGGTGTCCAAAAAGATTTTCATTACCACCAGTTATAATTCCGCCAGCATCACTAGCCTTGTTTCCTTGTAAAAGAACTATAGCTATAAGTAATACAGATATTACAAGTAATATATTTTCTAACATTTTAACACATCCGTTTCATTAATAATCTATCACAAGTTTATAAACTTTGCAATAATTATTTATCTTCTTCCTTTGTTTTTCTAGTTTTTTTCTTTGTTTCTTTAACTTCAGTCTTTTCTTCTTTTTTGATTTCTTCGATTGGTTTGATTTCACCAGTAGCAACGATTGACTCAATTTGTTCTTTTGTAATTGTTTCATACTTCATTAAAGCATCGCTTAAAGCAAATATTAAATCTTTATTATCTCCGATTATCTTTTTAGCTTTTGCATAACAATCTTCGATTATCTTACGAACTTGTTCATCTATTTCTAAAGCTACTTGATCTGAAAAATCTCTTGATTTAGCATAATCTCTGCCAAGGAAGACATTTTCACTTTTTTCTTCGTATTGAACTGGACCTAAGTCACTCATTCCATATTCAGTTACCATGCTTCTGGCAATACGTGTTGCTTTTTTGAAGTCATCACTTGCTCCGGTTGAAATTTCATGTAAGAACATTTCTTCACTTACACGTCCACCAAGTAAACCAGTGATTTGTGCTAGCAATTCATCTTTAGTCATTACTGCTATTTTTTCTTCTTTTGGAAGCATCATTGTATATCCACCAGCCATACCACGTGGAATAATTGTTATTTTATGTACTTCTTGAGCATCTTCAAGCTTAATACCAATTACAGCATGACCTGCTTCATGAATTGATACAAGTTTCTTTTCTTTATCAGTTATCTTTCTTGTTGTTTTAGCAGGTCCAAGTAAAACTCTATCTGTTGCTTCATCTATTTCTTCCATAGTTATTGCATTTTTATTTCGGCGAACTGTTAGAAGCGCTGCTTCATTAAGTAAATTTTCTAAGTCTGCGCCAGAAAAACCTGGTGTACGTAAACTTAAATTACTTAAGTTAACATCTTTACCTAATGTTTTGTTCTTAGCATGAACTTTTAAAATTTGTTCACGTTCATTAGCATCTGGAAGACTAACTGTTACTTGTCTATCAAAACGTCCTGGACGAAGTAATGCTGGATCTAGAACGTCTGGTCTATTTGTTGCTGCTATGATGATAATACCTTCATTTTCACCAAAACCATCCATTTCTGTTAGTAATTGGTTAAGTGTTTGTTCTCTTTCATCATGTCCACCACCAAGACCTGTTCCTCTTTGACGACCTACGGCATCAATTTCATCTATAAAGATTAAGCACGGAGCATTTCTTTTTGCTTCTTTGAACATATCACGAACACGTGATGCCCCAACACCTACGAATAATTCTACAAAATCAGAACCACTTATAAAGAAGAATGGTACATTAGCTTCACCAGCAATTGCTTTGGCAAGTAAAGTTTTACCTGTTCCTGGAGGACCTACAAGTAGAACACCTTTAGGAATTCTAGCTCCCATTTTTTCAAACTTTTTAGGGTTCTTTAAGAAGTCAATTAATTCTTCAACTTCTTCTTTTTCTTCTTTTAAACCTGCAACATCTTTAAAACTCTTTTTATCATTATCATTACTTAAACGAGCTTTACTTTTACCAAAATCCATAGAATTTTTGTTAGAATTTGCAAGTTTTGTAAATAAAATATACATGATAACAACCATTAATACTAAAGGCAATACATTTACTAATATATATAAGAAAATATTTTCTCCAGGATCTGAATTAGTATCATATTCTTTTACTTCGTTTGCTTTGATTAATGATAAAACTGTGTCTAGTTCTGAACCTACTACTTTTGCTTCAAAACTTTCAGTTTTCTTATAGCCATCTAGTTTTCCTTGAATTACATAGATGCTTTCATTACTTTTTGGAGTTACTGTTATTTCAGTTACTTTATTATCTTGTAATTCTGAAATTAACTCTCCAGTTTTAAGTTCATGAACTTTTGTACCTTGCATATTTAAAGCAAACAATACTATTGCTATTATTCCTGCTAAAACTATATAAGGTAATACATTTTTAAAATTGTCATTTTTATTTGTTTTTACATTCATTTAATTAATTCACCTTGCCTTACATCTTATTATTATATCATATTTTTGTGATTTGTCTTTACAAAATTGCGATTTTTTTAAATTTGGCACCCATAAAACTGTATTTTGACTGTCAACTAAGATAGGATAAGTATTTCTTTTTTCTTTTGGAATCTTACAATCTATAAAAATATCACTTATTTTTTTTCTGCCATTTAAGTTCTTAACCTTTATTTTATCACCAGGTAAAATACTTCTTATTTTTAAAGGAAGAGAAATTTCATTAGTATCTAAATAAATACATGAATTTGAGTTATCACTATCTTGGGTACTATAATAAAAGATAAAATCTTCTAATAGAGTATCTTTATCAAAAATAATTTCATCAAGTACTTTGTTTTCTTTTTTCTTAATAAAGATTTTACCATAGCTATTTATACCTATATAATTATTATTTAAATCAATACTTTTATTATTTTGATTATATAATTTTAACAAATTATTCATTTGTTCATCGGAAATATCAAAAAAATCTTTACTTTGAATATCTTTTACTAAAAGTTCTAAACATTTTCTTTTAATAAAATCTGTTTCGCTTGAAACTTTGTTAATAACTATTGAGTTATCCACAATAAATTTATTATCACTAATATAAGTGTTAACAAAACTATCATATTCTATTAGTTCTTTAGAAAATTTTAAATATTTTTCATGAACTTTAGGATTTTCTTTCTTTAAAAATGGTAAAACAATATGTCTATATCGATTTCTAGTGTGTTTAAGTTCTTCATTAGTTTTATCTAATCTATACTGAACATTATTTTCTTTTAAATATTTTATAATTTCATCTTTTGTAACACTTAAAAGTGGTCTTAGTGTTTTATAACTTTCATTCTCAGTTATTTCTTTAATGCCAATATAACCACTTAAGTTACTGCCTCTGGTTAAACGCATTAAAATTGTTTCAATTAGATCATCACCATGATGAGCAGTAAGAAGCGAGCTAGCATGATATTTTTCTATAACTTCATTAAAGAACTTGTATCTTCTCTTGCGGGCATCTTCTTCAGTGAAGTTTCCATTTATATAATCAGTTATTTCTAAAAGTTCAAAGATTAAGTTATTTTCTTTTGAGTAATTTTCTACCATCTTAGCTTCTTCTTCGCTTTCGCTTCTTAGTTTATGGTTGACATGAGCAACGATTATATTTAAATTTAATTCTTCTTTTAGTTTTGTTACTAAATCAAGAAGACACATTGAGTCGGGACCACCACTGCAAGCTACAACTAAAGAAGTGTTTTTATCTATAGTTTTTTTTAAAAATTCAATAGCCTTATTCATCGTAACTCCTTTAAATTATATACAAGCATTTCTTTTATATTACCATCAAGTATTTTTTCTGGTTCATTACTTTGATAATTACTTCGATGATCTTTAACCATTTTATATGGTTCTAAAATATAACTTCTTATTTGACTTCCAAAATTAATACTTGAATTATCACCTTTTAAAGTATTTAATTTGGCTTGTTCTTTTTCAAATTCTATCATATATAACTTATTTTTTAACATTTTCATGGCTTGTTCTTTGTTATTTAACTGACTTCTTTCATTTTGACAAGTAACTACAGTTTTTGTTGGCAAATGTGTTATACGAACTGCTGAGTTACTAGTGTTTACTGATTGACCACCAGCTCCGCTTGAGTGATAAACATCTATTTTTAAGTCTTCTTCTTTAATTTCAATATTTATTTCTTTCTTTATTTCGGGCATAATGCTAACGGATGCAAACGAAGTGTGTCTACGAGCTCCAGCATCAAATGGTGATATTCTAACTAATCTATGTACGCCATCTTCTTTTTTTAAATATCCATAAGCATAATCTCCGCTTATTTTGAGGGTTATACTTTTAAGTCCTGCTTCATCACCTTTTTGTTCATCAACAATTTCCCATTTGTATCCTTCTTTTTCACAAAATCTTTCATACATTCTAGCAAGCATTGATGCCCAATCGCATGACTCAGTTCCACCCGCTCCAGGATGAATTTCTAGATAAGCATTTAACATATCAAATTCACCACTTAAGGTAACGGATGTTTCTAACTCATTAATTTCATTTTCAAGTGTTAGTAACTCATCACTTATTAACATGATTATATCTTCTTCATCTTCTTTAAGAAGTTCTAAATTGTCATTAATAGATTTATTTAAATTATTATATAATGTAACTTCTTTTTTTAAATTGGATAATCTTTTGTTGATATCATTAGCTTTATCAACATTTTGCCAAAAATCATCTGCTTTTTGTAGGTCTTCTAAATCTTTAATTTCTTCTTCTTTTTTAGGTAAGTCAAAGATACCTCCCTAGAGATGTTAATTTTTCTTTATATACATTTAGTTTTGTTAGTAATTCTTCTTTCATTGAAATTTTCCTTTCGCATGTTTATTTTAGCATAAATAACTTTAAAATACTAGTTGATAAGATTTTACATTATTCTTCGTTAATAAATTCAAAGCTTGTTTTCTCCCCTTTTGGAATAATTGAATTTAATTCTGGGCTTTCCTTTGATTTTCATAAACATTGGCTATGTCTGGATGCTCTGTTGAAAGCATACCAAAAAGCAAAAAATCACTTTTATAGTTTTACTTTAAATTCCTTAATTGCTCTGCAAACCTTTTACATTCTTCTAAAAAACATCCTCCATCTATTGTGCCAATACATCACAGAAAAATATAGTTATACTTTGTCTTTTGTTTTTATTTGAAATATTGTTATTCATATTTTGCCTCCGTAAAACTTACTATGTAGATATTATATTATTATTTTAAAATTTAGTCAAATTTATAGATAGATGTTAATGTCAATATAATTTTGCACAAAAAAAGGGGAAATTATAACAATTGATGCAATTGGTACACAGGAAAATATTTGTAACTTAATAACTAATTAAAAGATGACATTAAAACATATTTTGATTTAGGTATAAAACGTTATGATACAAACAGAATTATTTGGGATACAGACTATGAAAAAGGCCATGGACGAATTGAAAAGAGAGTTTATTATTTGTCATATGAAATTGATTGTATTTCTGACAAAACAAAATGGAAATCAGTAAAAGTGATTGGTAGAATTGTTGTTCATAGAATTGAACAAGGAAAAGAAAAAATAACAAAACATTATTATATTTTAAGCAATAAATTTGATATCAACACTTTTGTTAAAATAACTAGAGAACACTGAAACATCGAATGTGGATTGCACTGGAGACTTGATGTAATATTAGATGAAGACCACTCAAGAAGTCGTGTTGGAAACTCAATTAATAATTTATCATTGATTAGAAAGATAGTTTTTAATCTGACAAAATTAGATAATTCTATGGGAACAAATCTAACGCTTAGGAAAAAAATGACTAGATATACAAGTGATTTCCAAAATATTGAAAACCTTATAATTCAAAACAAAAATACATATCTTTTGAAGTGATATGTATTTTTTTCTTATTTTGTTTTTAATGTTTCATTTAGAAGTTTATTTAGTGCTTCATTTCCTTGTTCTGTTAAGTGGATTCCATCAGCTAATAGATAATCTTTATTTTTTTTAATTTTATTATAGAAATTAATTATTGTTACATTATCATAATTTCCTAAACTATCTAAAGGTTTACCACTTGAAACAATGTATATTTTACTATCTTTGCAAAGATCTATTAATTCTTGATATTCTTTGGTTGATATAACTGTTGAATTATCAAATGCAAGCACTATTTTTTTTGATAACGTATTTTCTTTTATACTTTGTTCAATACTTTCTTTTAAAGCTTTGTAACTAAAATCTTTATTAACCATAAATTTAGCATCTGTAAAATTTGCTCGAAGAGTTTCAAAATTATAGAATAAAATATCATTTCCATAAAAAGCTATTTTATTTTTTAACTCTTCTTGATGAGCTTTAATAAGTTCTTCTTTTTTGTTTTTAAATGTATCTTTATAAACATTTAGTATAGCATTATAAACAATGTTAGTGTATTCTTTTCTACCTGTTGGAGGTAAATGTATACTATCAGCATAAAACCAGTCACTGTGTCCTTGTGATAAACTATACCAATCTATAATGTGGAGATTATCATATTTAGTAGATAATTCATTTAAACTTTCATTTACAGTGGGATTATTGGTTGTATTAATCCAGAAAACTGTTTTGTCTTTTAATAGATCCATAATGTTTTCTTTGCAGTTATTCTTGCAATCACCATTTGTTCCTAGATGAATTACTACTGGATCACCAAGTATTTTATTATCTTTTAATTCTTGTAATATTGTGTAACCTACATATGTTGACCTAGATTCTTTAGAATCAAAATAACTGTTTGGAAACATAGTTTTTAAATTATTCATGGCTCCGAGCATAACTGAATCACCAATGAAAGTAACTGGAAGTTCTTTTACCATTTCTTCATAGTTGTTTGAATCTTCTAATTTTTCAAGTTCTTTTGTCCAGTCATCTTCTTCTTGTTTTTCAAGTAATTGATACTCTTTTTGTTTTTCTAACATTATTTTTTCATTTTCTGCTAGGTCTGCTTCTAGTTGTTTCATCTCTTTGACATGTGATTTTGTCGTTATGTATTTGTATACTCCAAATCCAGATGCTGCTATTACTAGTACTAATAATATTACTCTTAACTTTTTCATTTTTTCTCCTTTATTAAATGTTATATGTAGTATGTAAGATAACATTAATACAATTATTATAATCAATGGTGTTTTTAAATAATGATTTATATTGATGTATTGAAATAAATATATAACCGGATATTGTATTAAATATATTTCATAGCTAAAACTTGCAAATGTTTTTAAAATCTTATCAAATTTATTTAATTCTTCACTTTCTAGTGTAGCATAGTCTATTAAGCGACATGATATTATTGTTACTAATATCATACTTAATGCAAATATTTTTGATGTCGAAGTAATAAATATGCTTGCTAGAAATAATAAAACTAAATATATGCTAAAAATTATTTTTCTAATTGGGTTATTTTTAATATTTTCTGGTATCAATGAGCCAAAGTATGTTTTATAAAAACCTAAAAATATACCTAAAAATAATGAGAAGCTTCTTGCAAATGAGTTATAATAAGCGTTCATTAAATTTGGTCCCTTTGAACAAACATAAAAATATATTATACTAAATACTGATAACGCTAAAGCTATGATACATGGCAATTTTTTATTAATTTTATCTCCGATGGCCTTTAAGCCTTTGAAAAGAAATGGAAATATTAAATCAAATTGAAGCAATATCGCTATATACCACAAATGCATAAATGGCGAATCTACATGTCTTGCAAAATAATCTAGGTTGGCACTTATTTGCCAAAAATTATTATATCCAAATAATATTGATGTTGTTTCTCCTTTTAAGGTTAACCAATATATGTTTTTAAACATGGTAACTGCTGTTATTGATATGAAGACAACTATAAGTAAAGGAATATATAATTTTAAAAACTTCGTTTTATAATATTCTTTTAGTGAAAAATTATCTTTTTGAAATGCTGATACACATGATAAATACCCACTTAAAACAAAGAAAGTACATACTGCTAAATAACCTCCTTTTAATATTCCTAAATGGTAAAATAAAATTGCTAAACATGATAGTACTCTAATGATATTTAGTTCTTTATAGTACGTTTTTTTCCTTACTTTCTTTTTCTTCATTCTAACACCTCAGTAACACTATATTTTTTGACATAAACAATTAAAAATTTAACATAATTTTTCATGCCAATTTATATTTTGTTTTTTATTTTCTGTTCTTGTTTATATTGTAATACTTTTTATATATAATTTCAATATTCAAGCAGTTGTTTTACTTTGCCTAACTTGTAATTTTACATATTCTAAACTATAAAAAGACTTTTTAATATATTTCTTTATTTTTTTGTTCGTACTCTTTAAATAATTTTAAACATTCTTCATGGCTAACTTGACTTAATTTTAAAAGATTTTCATCCTTATTTTTTAAGTATTCATATATAAAATCATCTCTGAAACCAATGTTTTTAGCATCATTTAGATTTGTTCCATAATATACTTCCTTAATATTAGCCCAGATTATTGCTGATAAACACATTGGGCACGGAAACCCTGTAGCATATAATACACAATTTGAAAGGTCGTGTGTTTTTAATTTTTCTGAAGCCCTTCTAATAGCCATTATTTCAGCATGTGCTGTTGGATCATGAGATTCTAAAACTAAGTTTGATGCAATACTTATTATTTCTCCGTTTTTGTTTGTTATTACAGCACCAAAAGGACCACCTTTATTTTCATTCATAGTCTTTCTTGCTTCTTCAATACCCATAAGCATTAATTGTTCTTTATTCATAATATCACCATTTTTCATTTTATATAAATATGCATACATAGTCAAGTAAAATTTAATATATTTTTATAATATTTAAAATTGTAATAGGAATTTCACCATATTCAATTGTTGTGTTAGAATCAGCTCGCGCACAAAGTTCTATTATATCATTTTCTATTAAAGTTGCAATTTTGGTGTTAGTCATTATGTTTATTGTTGCGCCTTCCCATTCAACATTAATATTTGAACCTGGTAGAAGCGTGGAATTACTTTTTACTAAAACTTGTAATTTAGCACGAACCTTCGGTTTGCCACTATAAAGATATGAAATTAAATACATTCCATTTTCTTTTATAATTATGGCATCATCAGTATCATAACTCACATTTACAAATGCACCTTTGTCCGCTAATGGAATTGTAGTTTCTGTGCCAGCTGTAAATGTTTTAGACTCACTTGTTGTTGAATATCTCATTCTATATGCAGTAATTGTACTTTTGCCATCCTATCCTGGAACTCCATGAGGGCCTTGTGGGCCAATCGGACCTATGTCTCCTTGATCACCTTTGGCACCTAGATTGCCTTTTTCGCCTTTAGTTCCTTTGGGTATGTGAAATTTAAGCACAGTATCTTCTTTTGTGCCTATATTTTCAACAAATGCTTCTTCAGTTGGATCTAAAGTTACAGTTTCACCAATTCTAATTGTGGCAGACTTTATTTTGATTACTTTTTTATTTTTCTATATCCTCGAAACTCTATTTTTTTTAGTCTCGGTAATGTTATTACTTTATTTTTAAAATCTATTCTTATGCTTTCATATTTAATATTTTTGTATTCATTTAAAATATTATTTGTTGTATAACTTTCATGTTCTACTTTTTTTCTAAATCTTGGATACCCATTTCCACGAAAAAAATTCTTAAATGCATCATCTAAGTTAAATACACATTTTTGAAGCGCACATGAATCTACTTCTTTAAGCCACTTTTTTTCTTTCTTTAAATCAGTTAGTTCTTTTAACTCATTGTGTTGGTGACATTGCAAACGAGTTTCTACCGTATTCAGTTTTAATTTGGTCGAATTCGACCAAATTAAAATCTTGATTATGTATTTCTTCCCATAGTCCAATATAATCAATAGTATTTATTCTCCTTAACCAGTTTTTAACTGTAAAAGATGGATCACTTGAATTTTGATACTTTGCTAAATCAGTTAAAGAAATGTAACTAGCATTTCCAACTATTAATATTCCCACCTTATTTTCTTTAACTATTATTTATGCTGTTACTAAATCTTTTTTCAATATTTTTCCTCCTTTCTATTTTGATTTTAAAAGGTGTCAACAAATATAATTATTGTTCACACCTTTATTTTACTACATAATTTTAATATTTTATGGACAAGTTATAAAACTTGAATCGTTTATCTTTTTAAAAATTTAAATCTTTCCCTTATTTTATGCTACTTTCCACAACAATTCTTATATTTTTTTCCCGAGCCGCAAACGCATGGGTCGTTACGACCTATTTTGTGGCTAACTTTTTTTGGTTCTTTTTTTATTTTTTCTTTACCATCGTTAGCTGTTCCGTTTAAAGTTTGTTTTCTTTCAACATTTTGACGAACTTCCGCTTTAAGTAGGAATAAGGCAATATCATTATCTATTTTGTTAAGTAAGTTATCAAACATTTCAAAGCCTTCCATTGTGTATACTTGAACTGGATTTGATTGACCATATCCACGAAGCCCAACACCTTCTTTTAAATGTTCCATAGCACTCATATGGTCTACCCAACTTGTATCTATAACACGTAGTGATATAGCTTTTTCAAAGTCATTCATAAGTGGTGATGATATCATTTTCTTTTCATAATCTTTGATAACAAGTTCACTTATGTGGTCAATCACTTCTTGTTCTTTCATGCCTTCAAGAACTTTTGGATTAAGTTCTTCGCCTTTTAGGAAGTTTGTATTTACATATTCTGCAATTTCAGATAAATCATTTTCTGTTAAACAATTTTCTGGTGGAATATGACTATCTACTAGATTAGTTATGGTATTTTTGAATGTTTCAATAATTGTTTCATGAATACTTTCTTCATCTAATATTTCATTACGACGTGCATAAATTATTTCTCTTTGTTCATTTAATACATTATCATAATCAAGTAAACTCTTACGATAGTCAAAGTTATTTCCTTCAACTTTCTTTTGCGCTGATTCAATACTTCTTGTTAAGGCTTTAGAGCGAATTGCTTGATCATCATCTATTCCCATGCTTATTAACATATTTTTAATTTTTTCAGTACCAAAACGACGCATTAAATCATCATCGAATGATACAAAGAATTGACTTGTTCCGGGATCTCCTTGACGACCAGAACGACCACGCAACTGATTATCAATACGACGTGATTCATGTCTTTCTGTACCAATTACATAAAGTCCACCGATTTCACGAACACCTTCACCAAGTTTAATATCGGTTCCACGTCCTGCCATGTTTGTTGCAAGTGTTATGGCATCTTTTTCCCCAGCATGAGCAATTATTTCTGCTTCTCTTTCATGATTCTTAGCATTTAATACTTCATGTTTTAAACCATTTTTTGTTAGTAATTTACTAAGTTTTTCATTGGCTTCAACTGATATTGTACCAATTAAAATTGGCTGATGCTTTTCATGTATTTCTTTAACGACATTTATAATTGCTTTATATTTTCCATTTTCTCTAGCATAAACTAAATCTGCTAAATCTTCACGAATTACCGGTTTATTAGTTGGTATTCTAATAACATACATGTTGTAAATATTTCTAAATTCTTCTTCTTCTGTTTTGGCAGTACCTGTCATACCTGATAATTTGTTGTACATTCTAAATAAATTTTGGAAAGTAATGGTTGCCATTGTCTTAGTTTCTGTGTTAATTGTAACTCCTTCTTTAGCTTCAATAGCTTGATGAAGTCCTTCAGAATATTGTCTTCCATGCATTAAACGTCCAGTAAATGGATCAACGATTATAATTGCATCATTATCAACAACATAATCAATGTCTTTTTTAAAGCCATAGTTAGCTTTTAAAGCTTGATTAATGTGATGAACTAAACTCGTATTATCTAAATCATAAAGATTTGTTATATTTAAGAACTTTTCAACTTTTTTACTACCTTCCGCTGTTAAAGATACACTCTTTGTTTTTAAATCTATTGTGTAGTCATCTTCTTCTTTTAATCTTTTAGCAACTCTGTCTGCTTCAATATAAAGACTATTGGTATTAAATTGGCCTCCACTTATAATTAATGGAGTTCTTGCTTCATCAATTAAAATTGAGTCAACTTCGTCGATGATACAGAAATTAAGTCCTCTTTGAACTCTATCTTCGCGTCTTACTACCATATTATCTCTTAAGTAGTCAAATCCAACTTCGTTATTTGTTGAATATGTAATATCAGCATTGTATGCTGCTTGTTTTTCTTTTGCAGATAATTCTCTTAAGTTTATACCAACTGATACACCTAATAAATCATAGATTGGTCTCATCCATTCTGCGTTACGACTTGATAAGTATTCATTTGTTGTTACAACATGAACACCTTTTCCTTCCAAAGCATTAAGATATGCTGGCAAAATTGTTGTTAATGTTTTACCTTCACCAGTTTTCATTTCAGCAATATTACCATAATGGATTGCTAAACCACCAAGAATTTGGACATGGAATGGTTTTTCACCAATGGCACGATACGCAGCTTCACGAGCTAAGGCAAATGCAGGAACCACAATGTCATCTAGTGTTTTTCCGTCTTCTAACATAGCTTTAAATTCTAAAGTTTTATCTTTAAAATCTTCATCTTTTAAAACTTGCATTTCAGGCTCTAATTTTTCAATTTCTTCTGCTAGTTTTTCAAAACGACATAATTCTTTATATTCACTGTCTAATAATTTTTTTATAAAATTCATTTTTCATTTCTCCTTAACCTGTATTATAACATAAGTGAAAGAAAAGAAAAAGCTTTTAAGGGATTTTTCACAGGATTCTCACTAAAAAAGAAGCCTTTTGGGCTTCTAGTTATAAGCTATTTAACATTTATTATGCCAAATTTGCCATCTTTTCTTTTGTATAGAACTGATACACAATCTTCATCAACATTTTTGAAAACAAAGAAATCATGATTTAGTAAATCTATTTGAAGCATTGCTTCTTCTTCATCCATTGGTTTCATTTCCATTTCTTTTCTCTTGATGATTTTTGGCATTTCTTCTTCCTCATCTTCAGGAATTTCAAAATCAAAACTCATTTCAAATTTAGGAACATCGTGATATCTCTTGCCAAGGCGATTTTTATTTTTTCTAATTTGCCCTTCAAGCTTATCTACGACTAGGTCCACAGCTGCATAAAAGTCGGAATGTCTTTCTTCTGCTCTTAAAGTAAATTTACTAGTTGGCACTGTTACTTCAATACTTTCCTCTTGGTTCTTAACCTTAATTAGGACTTTACATTCTGTGCTTTTAGGATTTTCAAAATACTTATCAAGCTTTCCTAACTTTTCTGTTATGTATTCTTTCATTGATTTTGTGACTGTTATTTTGTCACCACGAATACCTATTTTCAATATATCACCTTCCTATAATTAATATAACACAAATAAAAGAAAAAAACTACTTAATTGTAGTCATTTCTTGTTCTAAAACATCAACTGCTTGTAAACCTTTTGAAGTTTCTATTAATTTAAAACTTACAATTGCACCTTCGCTTAATGTCTTATAACCTTCTTTTACGATAGCTGAATAATGCACAAATA
Source organism: uncultured Bacilli bacterium (assembly GCA_934085825.1). Taxonomy (GTDB): domain Bacteria; phylum Bacillota_I; class Bacilli_A; order RF39; family UBA660; genus Onthocola_B. The sequence continues at coordinate 43,433 of CAKOHR010000003.1, forward strand.
TGTCAGATAGTTTATCACATTCGATGAAACCATAACCTTTGTCATTATTAAACCACTTAACAGTTCCTTGCATCATAACTCTAGCTCCTTCCTACTCTTAAACTTTAACACATAAATGTATATAATGCAACAAAAAGTGTTCGACAAATATCGACATAATGCGGGTTTTTTAAGCCTTTTCACTAGTAATTATGTAGGTTTCAAAATTTTTAAAAATATAAGTTTTTTTATCAAATTTGTTTTCAAAATTAGAAAATATTTCTTTAATAAGATTTCCACTTCCAAGTAAATATACTTCTTTTTTACCTAAAATATAATTTAAGTAAGACATTAAATCATCATTATTTAAGAAACATTTAGTTTCAATATATATGTTATTAATTTTTTTATATTCATCTAAGAATGTTATGTTTAAGTAATTATCAAAAACATTTAGATATGAATTTGTACTATTTAGTCTATAATATTTAAGTTCTTTATCAATACTTATCTTTCTGTAATTAAAACAATTCATTATATTTTTTAAAAATGTTATATCGGCAGATGTATAATTTGATGCTACGATTATTTTGATTTTTTCACCAAATAAAGAGTTATTTAAATGATTTTCACTTAGTAACTTTTCTAAAGATTTCATAAATTTATTTATGTTTGCTACTTTTCCTCCGTATATAACATCTTTTGCTAATTTATATTTTATTACTCTATCTTTTTTCTTTAAATATAAATAATCATCTGTTATGTGTAATACATAATTATATTTCATAATCTAACCTCTTTTATATTTTTGTCTTGTTACTTCTCCACCACGAATATGTTTTTCTCTATCGTGGGTTTTAAATATATTATCAATTTCTCTTCCTAGATTTTTGTCTATTTCTTTTAGTCTTTCTGAAAGGTCAGCGTGTACTGTACTTTTACTTACATTGAACCTATCTGCAGTTTGTCTTATTGTATCTTGTGTTTTAATTATGTGATTAGCTTCACTTAAAACTCTTTTTTTTATATCTTTATTCATTAACCAAACAACCCCTTAATAAAGTATATTATTAAAGGGCTATTTTTATGTTATTTTAAATCTTCAATATTCATATTATAAAAGTCTTCTGGATCAATTGCTGTTCCATTGTAGTAAACTTCAAATAATAAACAATTTTCTGTTTCACCAGTAAGTTTATTGTCTCCACTTTTACCTATAACATCACCACTTACAACAACATCATCTTTTTTTACCTCTACATCACTTAAACTGTAATATACAGTTTTTAAATTTTGATTATGTGTAATTTCTACATAATTTCCTAAAATGTCATCTGTTGCAACGTTAGTTACTGTACCATCAAGACTACTTAATACTTCAAAAGCATCTTGTGATGAATATAAGACTCCACTATTTTGTAAGTATGTATTTTCATAATATACTAAGGAATTTTGTTGTTTTGCTGCTTCATCTGTCATATCATAAAACGATTTACTTATGGCAACATTCGTACTTACAAAAGGCTTTTCGATTTTACTTTCTGTTTTAGTATCATCATTTTTGATAACTGGAGTCACATTATCCTTTAGTGCACTTACTGCCATATTTTCATAATCTGTTTGTGATTTTAAAACATTTCCTAATATGGAAATACTCACAAATAATACTCCGATAACCATTACATAAACTGTTGGTAAAACAAATTTTTTAAGTCTTTTTGTTTTCATTTTTCACCATCCTAATTAAAGTATGGGAAAAATTTTTAGTTTTATACACTGTTTTTTTCAATATTTATATTTTGATAGTAATGTTTTAATATTTCTTCATATGTTTTACCTTCGTTAGCTAGTGTATTTGCTCCATACTGGCTCATTCCCACGCCATGTCCATAGCCTTTAGTTGTTATTTCGATATTGCTTGATAAAATACTAATTTCAAAGTCTGTAGATTTTAATCCAAGTTTTGTTCTTACTTCAGTTCCTTTAAAACTTTTATTGTTGATAATTATAGTATCTATTCTTCCAGATTGTGTTTTTTCTATGGAATTTATGGTGATTTCATTACATGATAAACTTAATTTACTGCAAAATTCTTGTTTGGTTAAAGTTACTTTTGTAATGTTACTTTGTTCTGGTGAACTTACACTTTTTAAATATTCTTTATTTTCTCCGAAAACGGTTTTAGCTTCTTCAGTACTTCCGTTACTACTTGAAAAATAAAAGCTACATATTACGTTACCGTTGTAAGTCATAATTAAATCTTTGGTACTATCTACAGCATTTTTTATTTTTTTGTAATAATATTCATAATTGTCTTGCCAATTTTCTTTCATTTGTTCTTTTGTTATATAAACTTGATTTGTTATGTCTGTTACTAAATCATAATTAGCACTTGCATTATTCATTTTATATACTGCATAAGTACGGGCTGCAACAGCTTGAGCCTTTAATGCCTCCATATTAAAAGACGCAGGCATTTCTCCGGCGATTACACCAATTACATATTCTTCTAAATCAATGTTATTTATTTCTCCAGTTTCACTATCCTTAATTGCTAATTTTACTTCTTCTTTCTTTTTCTCTTTTTCTTCATTATTAAAAAAGGTAGTTTCTTTTTTGAAACTACCTATTGCTACGAACGATAAAACTACTACGACTAAAAATAGTATTTTATTTTTCATATATGTCTCCGTTTAATTTTATTATATATTTAAAAAATCTAGTACAAAATTTGTTAATAAATATCCGAAAGAAAAACTTAGAACCATAACAATTACTTTGGCTTCTAATATTTTTCCTGATTTTATAATTCCATTCCAATTTATGCCCGACAAGCCAAATGCAGCAATAAATGTAAAAAATATATAAAGTAATAATTTAACTACCATAGTTTTCTCTTTCTATTTCTTTTATCTTTTCTATTCTTCTTAGGTGTCTTTCTTCAGTTGGTTCTTTTGTCATTATAAAATTATCTATGATATTGTGAATTTCTTCGGTTGGAAGATTTGCACTAAATGCTATTACGTTGGCGCCATTGTGATTTTTGGCTGTAAAAGCATCGTTACTATCAAATACTCTTGCACATCTAATGCCACGTATTTTGTTGGCAGCAATTGACATACCAATGCCAGATCCGCATACTAAAATCCCAAGTGAGTGTTCTTCCAAAACTTTTTTACATACCCATTTAGCAAAGTCAGGATAGTCATCGGTTGCATTATTTTTAATATCAGGAACTTCAACTTTGTAATCATATTCACCTAAGTAATTTATAATATCGTCTTTACATTTAACTCCTTGATGGTCGTAGCCTAAAAATACTTTTATATTAATCATCTCCCATTTCATTATACTAAAGTTTAATGTTTATGTCTATTTATTTAAGGACTTTGTTATTTAATTTACGATAATATTTTTGATTGCTAAAATCAATTTAACTTAAGGCAGTCAAAATGCGCTCCAGTGGATCGCACTTTGAAAAAGTTAGATAAAATTGTCTAAATTTTGTAAAATTAGAATTATTATCACCTTTTTTGATGACTTTTATTATTTTTATCTTTTATAGTTTTATTTTTTTATATCTCATAAATTTATACTTGTTATTCTTTACCTATTTAATAGTTTAATTCACTAACTCATAGGTAAGTGGCACTAGTTTTTCACTTTTAACAAAGTTTGCAACAAATTTATCTTGTTCTCTTGTGATTATTATTCCAATTGTAGGATTGTTATTCACTCTTTTCTTATACCTATCAACTAATGCCATATAAAACTCAGTTTGCCCTTTATCTTCTTTCTTTAAACTTCTACATTTTATTTCCACTACAACATAACAATTATAATTTATATTGTATAGTAACATATCTATATAGTAATTTTTGTTACTATCACTTATTTTGTATTGATTTCTTACCCATGTAAAATCATTTCCTAATTGCATAAATACGTAGCTTAACTGTGAATATATTAATTTTTCTAAATCTTTTTCATTTTCAACTTTATTACCATTTAAATTTAATATAATTGGATTTTTAAAGTTTTCTGTTATAGCTGGTACACTTGTTGAAGTGATTATATCTACTTTATCTGGTTTATGTTCTAGCCTTTCATATGAATTACTTTTTATTTCTTTTATTAGTTCTCTTTTTGACAAATTGTTCTTAATACATAAGTTAATATAATAATTTCTCTTATTTTCATCTTTTATAGGTAAAATGGTTCTAATTATTGTCCAATTCAATTGTTGGCCCACTGGGCCAATAATTGGAAAATATAGATATAATTGTCTAAATCTAGATAAATTTGTATAATCATATCCTTTACCATATTCTTGAGTTAACTTTTCTGACCATTCTTTTAATAGTTTATCACCATACTTGCTTTTTTCTTTTCCACCTTGAGCCTCTACTATGAGTTTCCCTATATTCCAGTATGCATTTACCAGCTCATAATTAGTTTGTTTTTCTCTAATTACTTTTCCTATTTCTACTTTTTTTATTAATGTTTCTATTTCTCTATAGTTGTCCATTATTTCCTCAATTTCGTTATAATACAATTGTATATTTATTATATATACTTTTAATATATACGTTAATAGTTAAATTATTTTATAACCCTTAGTAGATATAAAATATATACTCTCATATAATCTGATTTATTACAAGTATTTTTTTGGGCATAAGAAAAGAACAAAACTAATTATTTTTGTTCTTTATCTAAACCAAATTTTTTATTGAATTTTTCAATGTTTCCAGTCTTTTTAGCTCTACCTTGAGTACCTGTATAGAATGGATGACATTCACTACAAATTTCAACATCTATTTTTTCTTTTGTTGATTTTGTTTTAAATGTAGCTCCACATGCACAAGTAACAGTAGCATCTTTTACTTCTGGATGGATATTTGCTTTCATATACTCTCCTTCCGCCATACCATATTCATGGCATAGTAATTCGTTTTCTTACATATTATATCATATTTTATAGTTTTGGCAAGTTGGTTTATCAAATTTGTATACTTATTATGTAAAATTAATCAACATATTTTACTTAATGAAAGTGGAAACACTTTAAAACTATGACACTTACATTCGATTACCAATAAATTTTATTCTTTACGACATTTCATATTAACATTTTCAGCAAAATCTTTTTCGCATACAATAAATTTAGAAATTGCATATTTGCAAGTGTAAATTGTGGTTTTTCACCACTTTAAATACCTAATTAGCAACATAGTGTATCAAAAAAAGAGGTAAATCGTCGAGCACTGGTCGAACTTTTTTCCTCTTTTTTGCTAGGTTTCACCGATTTTTTTTAAAACTGTCCGTCTATCAGTTTATACGAATAGGATCACTTTGAGTACCTGTTCCTGATTTATATGTTACTGAAGACTCAAGATTGAAGGACGGCCTCACACCAATGTTGTAATTCACAATGTTGCCGTACACGTAACCATCGTAGTTCACACTGAACGCATTGTCCGAATAGTCCGCAAAACGGGAAATAGTCCATTCAATATGTCCCATATGCATCCAATTTAATGATCTTATCGTTGATCCATTTACACTTCCATCATAATCATAAAGTGTTGTTGTCCATGCGCTCGGATCTGCTGCAAATCCATAATCTGATGCATACATTAACCCTATTTTTGCTGTATATTCTGTTGCGTTATCTGTTGTATTTGTTGTTACTGGATTTACTATTTCATTTTGATAGACTACTGATGGTATTTTTGAAGCTATATTTGCGTATGCATTTCCTCCGACTTTCCATGTTGTCATTGCTATCTTATTTGCCCATTCTGTTCCTATATTTGTTATGAAATTTGTATTTAAATTTGTTTTATTTAACAAACTTGTACTCCATGTATTGGTTGCAGCATTTGTAGCTTTATAATTCCAATAATAGGTATTTATTGTTGTCAAACTTCCTTTATAATAAGATGTATTTGATGTTCCGGAACCATAATAATCCCCATCTGTTCCAAGTAATGCACTTGTTGCATAATCATATTTGATTAATCTTATTTTATCTCCAAATACTCCGACTATTCTATATAAGTTATCCGTTGGGCATGTACTTTCACTACTTCCAAAACATACATAATTATTTGGATTCGCTCCAGCATACCTATAACTATTGTCTCCTGCTCCATTTGTTAAGCTACTGTCATGATGATATATTCCATTATCTCCTTGGTTTCCCGTATATAATGACTTTACGTAGTCAGATAATGCAATTTTAGTTGCAATAGATGTTGTTGTTACATTACTTATTTTACCATTACTATCCTTTACATATACTTTAATATAAAATGTTGTGTTTCCTGTTAAATCACTAAATGTATAACTATTTGATGTACTTTCTACATAATTACTTCCATTATCTTTTGAATAATAATATTTAGTTATTGTTCCATCCCCATTTTGTCCAGTTATATTTATTGTTATTGAATTTGATGTACTTGTTGTTGTTACACTCTTTATACTTGGAAGTACATATGCATCTGTTGTTGCTGTTAATGTATATTCATTTGATGTTCTTCCTTGTGTATCTACTACTTTTACTTTTATTGTATGTGTTGTTTTTTCTGTGAGTCCTGTAAATGTATATGTTGTTGAGCCTTCTACATAATCTTTTCCATCTATTGAATAATAATATTTAGCTACATCATATGAGCCTTTGGTAGCATCTGTTGTTACACTTATTTGATTATATTTTGTTGTGGTTTCTACTTTTGTTATACTTGGTAATGTATATGTTTCTGTTGCAATAGATTCACTATATTCTGTTGAATATCTTCCATAGCTATCTAAAACTTTTACTTTTATTTTATATTCTGTTGTATCTTGTAAATTACTAAATACATAACTATTTGTTTCACTTTCTTCATATGTTGCTCCATTATCTTTGGAATAATAATATTTTACAATATCATTATCCCCTTTGGTAGCATTTACACTTAATGTTATTGAATTTAATGTTACAGAATGCGTTACAGTATTAACTTTTGGAATATTATATTCATTCGTTGTTATCTCTGTTTCATAAATATTTGTTTTCATTCCATTTTTATCTGTTGCGTAACTATAGACCTTATATGTTGAATTATCTGATAAATTACTAAATGTATAACTTGATTTATCTGTTTCTATAAACTTTACATCTGGTACTGATAAGTTTTTAGTATCTGTTACTTTTTCTATTCCATAATAATATTTTGTTAATTGTGCTGTTCCCTCTTCTACATCTAATTTTGTTGTTATGCTATTATATGTTGTTGCTATTTCTACATTCTTTATTTTTGCTAGTTCATAACTACTCATTTTTTCTTTGGTAACAAATAGTTTTCCTGTCAAAGATTTTCCCATGTTTTTTACTTGGTCGGTATCTAAATTTACAAACGTTACTTCTACATTCCATTCTTGAGTTGTGGTATTTCCTCTGGTTGCTTCTATATCATAATCTGGTACTAATAAAAATCCTCCCGTTCTTGTAGTAATATCAAAACCATTTTCTGTATGTATTAAACCTGTAATATTTTCTACTTTATTTCCATTTGGATCTGTTATGTTTAACAATATTTCTGGTTTAGCATCACTTGTTGTATACTCAAAATCATTATTTTCTATTACAAAATAAATATTATATCTATCTGTTGTTTTTTCTATATTTTGTGAATTACTAGCCCTTAAAGTTGCAAGTGCTTTTGTAGAATCACTTTTATTTCCAGATCCTTTTTTAAATTCTTCTTGTGTAACTTGTATATTTATAGGATTATTTACTTTAAATGTTAATAAATCCGTTGTTGCTGTAGTTACTTTTACATCAGATGAACTTCCAACACTTCCAGTTGCTTTAAAATATGCATATGTTGCCCCGATTACCAACAGTATTAATGTTATCATTGCCACTAAACTTAGTGTTATTATTTGTTTTTTATTCTTTTTCATAAACTACTACTTCTCCTTGTATTTTAGTATGATACAGATTTTATTTATCATACTTTACTTTAGTATATCACAATAATTATATTTTGTAATCATCTTTGTGTGATACGCTTGTCAAGGTGATTACGTAATGAAAATTAAAGCCAGTGATTTTAAAACTAATGAGATTATAAAGATAATGAGAGAGTATGTTGATAAGACACAATTTGAGCTTGCTGACGATTGTAAAATTAACCGTAGATCTTTACAAAATTATGAATATGGTACTGTTAATTATACTTTTGAAACATTAGTAAAGATTGCTAAACATTACCATTTTGATATAACTATAGAAAATACTAGTAAAACAGATAAAATGATTAATCACAAGTATTAATTATTTTTTTTATACATTAAATATAATGTTTTTGCTATATCTTTATGAGCTAGATAGTTCATGTAATATGATGATTTTTCTAAGTAATATTCTTCATGTAAAGAGGTTGCTAAGATATCTAAAAATAAAGCATTATATTCTCCACATAAGATTTTAAGTTTAGAATTTACTTCTATAGCATCTTTCTTATCAAAACTTTTGGCAGGATAAACCCCTAAAACTATTATTTGCTTTTCATAAAATTCTCGTATGTTTTTTAAAAATAAATTCATTTCTTTTAAATAATTTTCAATTGTTTCTGTAGTTATTTCTTCAACCAAAGATTTACTGGCAAATTCATCTATTCCAATTGCAATTGTTAATAAATCTGATTTAGCTATTATTTGTTTTATCGGAGTATGTGAATTTTTTCCTAAATCATTGTTGTTTAAATGTTCGTTTAATTCATGAATATTTTGGTGAACATAAGAAAATTCATTATTGTAGTACTTTAAATCATTATTTGTTTCAAGTTTTTCTTTTAAATAATCATTAAAACTAGTGCCTGCAACATTATAGGGAGTCATTCCAACACTTAAACCATCTCCGATTGAAGTAAATGTTGTTTTAGATGTAACTCTCATACTATTTATTATAATTGTGGCTAACATACCAAGTAAAATTATCATAAACAACTTATATCGTCTTTTCATAATACCCCCATTAAAAAATGTAAAGATTTCTCTTTACATTATATTTCTTCAATTTTGATATTAGCACCTACATGAGATAATTTATTAATTATTCTTTCATAACCTCTTAGAATGTGTTCTGCATCATTTATTACTGTTGTTCCTTCTGCTAACAAACCAGCTGTAACCAATGCAGCTCCAGCTCTTAAATCTGTTGCAGTTATGACTTCTCCATGCAATTTAGTTGGTCCAGTTATTTTTGCATGTTGTCTTTCTGCCTCAATGTTTGCTCCCATTAAATTTAAATATTTGACATGTCCCATTCTATTTTCCCAAATAGTTTCTTCAAATAAAGAGATCCCATTTGCTTGGGTTAATAAAACCGATATTGGTTGACCTAAATCAGTTGGAAAACCTGGATATACGACAGTTCTAACATTGGTTGGCCTTAAATTAGTAGTTTTATTTAATATCATTTTGTGATTATTAAGTGTAAAATTAACTCCCATCTCTTGTAATTTATTTAAAAGTACAATGTTATGTTCTGGTATCATACCATCTATTTCTAGATTATCTCCAAGAAGGGCTCCCATAATAATATATGTTCCAGCTTCAATTCGATCAGGTATTACTTTTATTTCTGCACTGTGAAGCTCTTTTACTCCTTCGATAGTTATTTCTTCTGTTCCAGCTCCATTTATTTTAGCTCCCATATTATTTAGCATCTCAGCTATATTAACTATTTCTGCTTCTCTAGCAGCATTACTTATAACAGTTGTACCTTCAGCCATCGTTGCAGCAATCATTAAATTAACTGTGGCTCCTACTGATGCAAAATCTAAAAATATATTAGTACCTATTAGTTTTTTAGCATCGATTATGTATTTACTATTTTCTTTAGTAATGGTAGCTCCTAGAGCTTCAAAACCTTTTAAGTGTAAGTCAATTGGTCTTGATCCTATGTTGCACCCACCAGGAAAATACATTTCTACATGTTTAAATCTTGCTAATAATGATCCCATAAAGTAATACGATGCTCTTAATTTACTGCTTAAACTTTCAGGGATAACTGTATTTTTCATATTGCTAGCATCAATATCAATTGTATCCTTGTTATTGTTTACTTTAACACTTAAAAGTTCTAATATTTCAATTAATGCATCTCTATCTGATATATTTGGAACGTTTGAAATATGAACATTACCATTAGCCATTATAGCGGCAGGAATTAAGGCTACAACACTATTTTTAGCACCTCCTATTTTAATTTTTCCACTTAAAGGTCTATTTCCTTCAATTATAATTCTTTTCAAATTTGTCACCTCTCATTATATTATGCAAATGTATATTAATATTTTATCTGCTGAATATTTAATTTGTCAATTAAAAGAAAAAAAAGATTTTAAAACTGTGTTAAGTTATGAAAACTTTTATATTATAATATATGAAATAATCCTAATACAATTAGAAGTATAATTCCTATCATACTTGCATATTTACCTATTATCTTACTAGAATATTTGCCGATTATTAACCCCACTGATGTAAATGAGAAACTACACGTGGAAAATATAAGACTTGAAAGTACAAATTTTTGTGTTATATCACTTATTCCTAAACCAACAGTAAATGAATCAATGCTAACACTAAAAGCTAGAAATAAAAGACTAATAAAATTTAAATTTATTTTAATTTCTTCCTTTTTGAAATAATTGATTGCTAAATTAACTCCGAGTACTATAAGTATTAGTCCTAATACTATGTTACTTGCTATATTGAAATAATTCATTATTTTTATACCTATCTTGTTACCTATAATGGGCATGATAAAATGAAAGATACCTACAACAAAAGGAAATATATTTAAGTATTTGTTATTTTTAATTAAAGATCCCATGCTTAAAGACAGAGAAAAAGTATCCATTGATAAGGATACTCCGATTAAAATTATAGATAAGAATTCTTGCATAGCATCACCATTTAATTATATGCACTTTATTATTTATCTATTAGCTCTTTTATATATGATGTATAGGTAATATCATCATAATCTTCTTCATTTGCTTCAAGTAAACATAATGGAGGAAATAATACACACCACCAATTATCACCAAGGCCATCACCTAGAGTTACCACTAATGATTCATAGTTTCCCGCTTTGTATGTTACTCCTTTATAATTCTTTTCAGGAAAATAATTATATCCGTAGTTTATTTTGTAATTAGTATCATATTTATTTAATATATCATTTACTTCGTACATATTATTCTTTATTTCTTTGCGAGTTTCATCTATAGAATTTGATGTTGATAAAATGTTTGCTATTACAGGTTCTAATTCTTCCTTTATTTCTAATTTTTGAGTTTGATCTTCAAGTTTATTGCTATTTGCTATTATTCTAAATCTTATAGCATTATCTGGTATTAAAACTTTAGTTTCCCTTTTATTTACTAAAACTATTACTGTAATTAAAAATAATGCAATTATTATCTTTTTCAAATTTTATCACCTGAATAAGTGATGGTGTATTTATAAATTATTTATTCACTTAAATATAAATAAATATCTTGATAATCCTTGTAAATCATTTTCAAATGAATATTTTAAATTTATTTTTGATACTAATTTTTCTAGAGTTTCTTTTTGGTTGTCACCAATTTCAAATGCTATTAATCCTGGTCTATTTAAATGCGATAAATGTGTATTTAATATTTCTTCATAAAAATATAAACCATTGTTATCTGCAAATAGTGCTATATTTGGCTCCGTTTTTTTTACCTTTTCTTCTACAAAACCACCATAAGGTATATATGGTGGATTAGATATTATAATGTCATAATTATTTTCTAAGTCTTCAGTCATGCTTTTATTTATAAAGTTTATCTCAGCATTATTAAGTTTAGCATTTTCTTTAGCTAAATCTAATGCATCTTTAGAAATATCTAGTGCTGTAACATTTGCATCTAGATTATTTTTAAGTGCTATAGCTATACATCCACTTCCAGTTCCTAAATCTATTACATTTATTTTTTTATTAAACATTTCTTTGGCATATTTAACTGTTTTATCAACGAGTAATTCTGTTTCAAATCTTGGAATTAGTACTCTTTCATCTACATTTATTGTTTGTTCTAAAAACTCTACATTACCAATTAAATATTGAGGTGGATAATTTGTTAATTTATCTAAAAGATCCTCTTTATTTGGATATTTTTTTAATAAAAGTTCCCAGTCTGGAACACTTATATAATCTGGTTTCATCTTTCCTCCATATTCAAAAAAAGCTGGGTCTATTCTAAAGACATTCCAGCTAGTTTTAATTTTAAATCTTCAGTTATTAAAGCTTCAATAACTGGTTCAAGTTCACCATCCATTACTCTGTCTAAAGTCATTGTTGAGAAGTTTATTCTGTGGTCAGTAACTCTGTTTTGTGGATAGTTATATGTTCTTATTTTTTCAGAACGGTCACCGGTACCTATTTTAGACTTTCTTTCAGCACCAATAGCACTTTCTTGTTTATGTGTAATTTCATCGTTTATTTTTATTTTTAAGAGTTGCATAGCTCTTTCTTTGTTACGAAGTTGACTTCTTTCTGTTTGACAAGTAACAACTACTCCGGTTGGAACGTGAGTAATACGAACTGCAGAATTAGCTGTATTTACTGATTGTCCACCTGCTCCACTTGAATGGTATACATCAATTTTCAAATCACTTTCTTTAATGTCAATGTTTACTGTGTCAACTTCTGGCATTACTAAAACTGTAGCTGTTGATGTATGAACTCTTCCTTGAGTTTCTGTTACTGGTACTCTTTGAACTCGATGAGAACCACTTTCATATTTAAGTTTGCTATAAACATTTGCTCCCTTTACCATGAATTCTATTTGTGAAAAACCACCACTTGTGCCTTCAAGTTCATGTAGTACTTCAATTTTCCAACCACTTGCTTCAGCATAATAAGAATACATTCTAAATAAATCCCCAGCAAAGATGTTAGCTTCATCTCCACCTGCAGCTCCCCTTATTTCCATGATAACATTCTTACCATCATTTTCATCTTTTGGAACTAAAAGAATTTCTAGTTCATGATATAATTTTTCTATTTCAGTTGTAAGAGATGCTATTTCTTCTAATGCTATGTCTTTTAACTCTGGATCATTTTCCATCATTTTAGCTTCTTCAAGGTTATTTTGAGCTTGTTTGTATTTTCTGTAAACAACCACTGTTTCTTCTAAGTCACTTTGTTCTTTAGATAATTCTTTTACTTTATTAAAATCATTTAATATTTCTGGATTGCTTAAGTCATTTGTTAATTCATTGTATTTTGTTTCAATTGCATCTAATCTATTAAACATTTTTATCTTCCTTTCTATGTCGATTAAAATTTTTAGTAGATGCTATAAATTACTTTCATCAATGTCATCTACTACGACTAAGTCAGATAAATCATCTTCTGTAACATCTTCTGTTTCATCGTCTTTATCATAGAAAATATCATCTTCATTTTCTGCATTGTCAGCAGAAGTATCTTCATCATCAACTATTTCTTCTTCATCATCTTCTTCATCAAAAACAAGATCTAATTTATGTCTTGATTGTAAATCCCAATAACCTTTATCAAGCATTATAAATTTTTTATTTATTGACATTTGTTCAAAGAAGTCCATTAATTCTTCATCAACTGTTTCTTCTGGTAATTCTAAAACTTCACATACTTTAGCAAAAATATCATGTAGTTTCATTTTTTTACCACTTTCTTGTAGTATTAGTAAAGCAATATCATCATAACCCATTAGGTCAAGTTCTTCTTTAGGTATTTGCTTTAATTTCATAAATCATTCTCCTTACATTTGTTCTGGTGGGATAACCCCGATTAGGTCAAGTGCATTAAATAATGTTTGTTTAACACATCTAATCAAATTTAAATTTTCCAAAGTTTCTTCTTCGTTTTCAGTAAGCACACGATTTTTAGCATAGTATAAATGGAATAAACTTGCTAATTCGTATACATAGTTAGTAATTAAATGTGGCAATTCTTTTATTGCGGCACTTTTTACCACTTCTGGGAATTCATAAACTTTTTCTAAAACATTATATGATGTATCGTCTTTAATTGCAATATATTTTTCACATTTTTTTACATTTTCTTGTCCTTTTAGTATTGAACAAATTCTAGCATAGGCATAACATACATAAAATACTGGGTTTTCATTAGACTTACTTTTAGCAAGACCTAGATCGAAATCCATTTGAGTATCTAAACTATATTTTGAAAAATAATATCTGGCTGCATTAACTCCAACTTCATCAATTAATTCTTTTAATGTAACTGATTTACCTGTTCTTTTACTCATTTTTACTACTTCGCCATTTTCTACTAGTCTTACTAATTGTAATAATTTAACCTCTAGTTTTTCTGGATTATTTCCTAGAGCTTTAACACTACTTTTTAAACGTGCTACGTATCCATGATGGTCTGCTCCGAATATGTCTATCATTTTGTCAAAACCACGATTTATCTTATCCATGTGGTAAGCAATGTCTGGTAAAAAATATGTTGCATCACCATCTTCTTTAATTAAAACATGATCTTTATCATCAAAAAGACTACTGCATTTAAACCATGTTGCACCATCTTTCTCATAAGTGTAACCATTTTTAGTTAAAATATCCAAAACTTCTTTTAAATCATATTTTTCTGATAGAGCTTTTTCACTAGTTTTAACATCGTATTTAATTCTATATTCTTCTAAGTCATCAAATATATGTCCAACCATTTCTTCTGTTCCTATTTTTTTGAAATAATCTAGATCCTTGTCTAAATAAGAGTCTTTATGTTCATCATATAACTTTTGTGCTATAGCAATTATTTCTTTACCATAGTAACCATTTTCAGGCATTTCTGCTGGCAGTCCGCATATTTCTTTATAACGTGCTATAATCGATAAACCTAAATTAGTTATTTGACTTCCTAAATCATTAATGTAATATTCACTTGTTACATCAAATCCGCAAAATCTCATGATTCGAGCAAGAGAATCACCATAAGCACCTCCACGAGCGTTACCAAGGTGAAGAATACCTGTAGGATTGGCACTAACAAATTCAATATTTATTTTTTTGCCATTACCTATATTTGAGCTTCCATATCTTTCTTTTTCATCTAAAACTTTGTTGATATTTTCAAGTAAATAATCTTTTGAAACAAAGAAATTTATAAAACCAGGTGCTTTTATTTCAATATTTTTTATACTTGGATTATCAATTTTACTCACTATATCTTCAGCAATAAGCATTGGATTTTTCTTTAAAGTTCTTGCTAATTTCATAGCTGTATTAGTTGAAAAATCACCATTTTCTGCTAGAGCTGGTTTAGTTACTTCTATTTCTTCAACATCTTTAATTTCTAAGACTTCTAAAGCCTTTTTAATTTCTTCTATTAATAATTCTTTCATAAATCCTCTTTTCTCGTAATTTCTATTACCTTTATTTCATCACCTAGTGAATAGGTTAATATTATTTTGTTATTTTTTTCTTCATATTTAGTATTTATATCGTACTTTAAACTATTACTATCAAATATTACTGTTAATAAGTTGTTATTAAAATCAACTCTAAATATATCTTCCGGACTTCGTCGTTCATAAATTCTATTCATACGATCTATTACATGAGTGCCATATTCATCTACATAATAGATTATATTATTTTCAAGTTTAGCATCTTTATCCACTTCGTCGATTATTACTTCTGAACCATTTTTAAGTTTCCAATCAATTTTCATGGTTAGTCACCTCTTTTTTTCTTCCATATTATAACAAACTTTATATTAAATGTATAGCAAAATTAAATATTTTTTTCAAATCAAAAAAGGCTGTTACAAAATTAGTTGTTTAATTAGTAATAGCCTTAACATTATTTTATAATTTCTAGATTTTCTTCAGTTAACCAAGTTGCCTTAATTATCATATCTATTGGCTAATTTTCATTAGGCATAATAATTGCAACTTTAACTGCATCTATGTCATAACCTTTAGCATAAGCTTCATTAACTGAATTTTTATAGTCAATGTATCTTTTGGTATTTCTAACTAGCATTTCATCTTCTTCTGCTGTAAAGACCATAAACAAAAGCAGCATCACTATTTAATCTTTTCAAATTATCGACACTATTCTTAATAATAGCACTATTCATTTTTTTGGAATACTTTTCTAATTCTTCTTCATCTTTTATGCCTATCATAGTTAAAATAGGTGATTTTTTAACGCTTTCTATGTCATTATCATACCAAAACTTTGCAAACTTTTCAACATTAATTTCATAATATTTGAACCTTGAATCAAGTTCTTCATCGTGGCTTTTATCATATATGGTGTAACACTTTATTAATGGTGTATCCTTCCTTATATTATAACTCAATGAAATATGTATAAATTCTGATTCAATATCATATTTTTCTCCGGCGATGGTATATTGACTACAGAAAGAAAAATAATAATTCATGTTTCTAATTTTATCTTCTTCATTATAAGTAGAATTAAGTTCTAGATTAATTTTTCGTTTCCCAGCTTCAAGAAGTAAATCAACTCTTTTATACCTTTCTTTTTTTCTACGAGCATTTAATTCAACGGGAATAAACTTTATTATTCTATCAACTTTAGTTTCTAAACATTCGCTTAGAAGCATACATAATAAATCTATTTTTTTCTTATCTTCTCCGACGAATATAGCCTTAAACATTTTATCATAATTAAATCCATAAAATGTTTTTTCTTCAGTTTCATTTAACATAAAATTTTCCTCCTTTGTTTAAGGTTCTATTCTAAGTTCATTATACAAAAATAGTCAAGAAAAATCGGTCGACATAGTTCGACGATTATTTTAAAAATACTGGTTTTAGCTAGATTTTATGGATGATTTCATGTCGAAAACTAAATAAAACTTTTTATGAATATTTTATTAGTAATGTTTTTAGAATAAGTTATACAAAAGAAAAATAAATAATAAAACTATACTTTGCATATTTTTGTGATATTATTTCCATACTAGCATATAGGTGATAACTTTGAGAACAATGAGATTTTTAGTAAAATCATTTATTTTTATGTTTATATGCTTAGTTGTTGCAATAGTAGGACTTTATATATATGCTTATTTAAGTCCTAAACTGGATTTAAAAACTAGTGGAAGTTTATATTTATATGATAATCAGAATGAACTCTTATATCAAGGATCAAGAAGTAATGAATGGGCTAATTTAGAAGATATAAGTACCGATTTAATAAATGCAGTTATTGCTGTTGAAGATAAAAACTTTTATTATCATCATGGATTTGATTATCTAAGAATTGCAAAAGCAATGCTTACTAACATAAAGAAAAAATCTATTGTTCAGGGGGCTTCAACAATTTCTCAACAATATATTAAAAATTTATATTTGGATTTTGATAAAACATGGAAAAGAAAAATTGAAGAAGCTTTTTTAACCTTAGAACTTGAGGTACATTATGATAAACAAGATATTTTGGAGGGATATTTAAATACAATTAATTATGGGCAAGGAAATCTGGGAATTGTAAATGCTGCAAGTTATTACTTTAATAAAAAGCCTAAAGATTTAACTTTGGAAGAAGCTATTGTACTTGCAGGAATACCTAAAAATCCTGCAGGTTATAATCCTGTTACTAATTATGATGCTGCTATTAATAGAGCAAAAGTAGTTGCTAAGTCCATGTTTAGTAATGGATATATTAATGAAGATACATATAATAATTTGTTTAAAGAAAAATTGGAAATATTTGGACAATCTAAGAAAAATAATTTACAAATGATAATGTATTATCAGGAAGCTGTGTTAGAAGAACTTAATTCAATAAAAGAAGTTCCTGCTTCTTTAGTTAATGCGGGAGGTTTAAAAATATATACGACTTTGGATTTAAATGAACAAACTAATCTAGAAAATAATATTCTTCAAAATAAGTCAAATGATAATGTGCAAGTTGCAAGTGTTATTGTGGATCCTAAATCTGGTGCTGTTAAAGCTTTAACTGGTGGTATGAATTATGCTAAAAGTCAATATAATAGAGCTTTAAAGAGTAAAAGGCAAGTTGGATCTACTATGAAACCTTTTCTTTATTATGCTGCACTAGAAAATAATATGACAATGTCAAGTTCATTTAGAAGTGAAGAAACTACATTTCATTTAGCAAATGGTAAAACATACTCGCCTCAAAATGCTGGAAATATCTATGCTAGTAAAGAAATAACTATGGCTGCTGCTATAGCTTTATCAGATAATATTTATGCAGTTAAAACTAATTTATTTTTAGGTACTGATAAAATGATTGATGTTGCGAAAAGAACCGGTATTAAAACTGATTTAGATGAGGTTGCTTCTCTTCCTCTTGGTACAAGTGAAATAAATATTTTGGATTATGCTACTGGCTATACTACATTTGCTTCTGGAGGTTATGAAAAAGATTTATACTTTATTGAAAGAATTGAAGATTTAAATGGCAATGTTTTATATAAACATGAAGATAAAAATACTTTGGTTATTAATCCAAATTATACATATATTTTAAATGAAATGATGACTTCTACAACTAATAGTGCTTATGTTGATTATACAACCCCTACGGCACTTAATATTGCAAGTAATCTGACACACAAATATGCACTCAAAACAGGGTCAACAAATACTGATTATTGGATTGTTGGATATAATCCAGATAGACTTATGATGATGTGGATGGGATATGATGATAATAAAAATGTAGATGGTAGTATTAGAAATAGTGCTAAGAAAATATGGGCCGATACGATTGAAAATTCTTTAAAAGATATGGGTGATAACTGGTATGAGACACCCAAAAATGTTGTGGCAATCCCCTTAGATGCTGTTACTGGTAAGCCAACAAATGATGTTAATAAAGCTACATTGTATTATTATGTCAAAGGTACAGAACCTGGGGTTACAAATGAACAATATGTTATAAAAGAAGAAACTTCCGATGAAGACTAGATATTTTAATTTTAATATAATATAATTAACTTAGGTGGTATGCATGTATAATTATGCTTTTAAAGAGAATGGAGAACAAGTTTTAAGTGAAGCTGCTGATGTTATTATTAGATTTAGTAGTAAAAATATATTAGTTAATATTTTGTTAACAAATAAAAATATATTAGTTTTTTATGATTCTGATAAAGGTAATATACTTAAAGGCAGAGGTATACAAATTATGCCTCAGTATGAAATACTTTTTAAAGTAGATCTTGGTAATATGGATTACAAGATTGTTAACGAAGATACAATTTTAAATTTTAATAATAATTCTATTATATTTTATAACTTCAATATAACTGATTTTATAGAAAAAGATGGCTAATATTTTAGTCACCTTTTTTGATTTTTATATTAATGTGGTATTCTGTAGGTAAGTTCATTTCTTCAACTACTACTTTATCACTATCTAAATGTAAATTTCTAATTGTTTTTATTACTTCGTTTAAGTAATTACTATTACTACTTTCTACTTTATTATCTGTAGTTGGAATAAAGAAGTCATCAAGCATTTCAATATTGTCTGTTTGATTTATTAAATTTTCTGCTTGTGGTTTTGGTTCTATTTTTGGCATTTCAAATGTTGGGGTTATTTCTTCAACATCCATGTTAGCTGCAGTATCTTCAAGAAAATTAAAAAACTTGTTCGGCATTTTTTCTGGATTTGAAAAGAATGTATCTGATGTAGTGCTTGGAACTTCTTTGATCTTTGATGCAGGTTTTGTAAAATTATTAATATCCTTTAAATCTGAAACATTTGAAAATATATCTTCTATGTTTGATAAATTCTCTTTTGGTGGTACTGTATTTATTGGTTCCGGTGTACCTGTTTGTTTAATTCCTGTAACAGGTGTGTTTGCTATAGATTCCTCATTTTGAATACTTTTTTTGTCTAAATTTTTTATCTCATCTTCAAGCTGTTTAACTGTTAATCTTTCATTTATCACTTTATTTAACAACTCCCTTTGTTTTTCATGAGTAGGAACTTTAAGTAAAGTTCTTGCATGTCTTTCTGATATTTTTTCTGCTAGAACTGCTTCTTGTACAGCTTCATCTAATGTTAATAAACGTAATTTATTAGATATGGCTGATTGAGATAATCCCATCTTTCTAGCTAATTCTTCTTGAGTCATATATCCTTTATCCAATAAAGCTTGATAAGAACGTGCTTCTTCAATAGATGTTAAATCTTTTCTTTGGATGTTTTCTACGATTGCTACTTCTGCAGATGCATTGTCATCTAAATTAGATATGACTGCTGGAACAGATATAAGACCTGCCATTTTTGCTGCTTTAAACCTTCTTTCACCTGCTACTATTTCATATTTGTCATTTTTTCTCCTTAAAACAAGTGGTTGTATTATGCCATGTTGTTTTATTGAAGATGCTAAATCAGAAAGTGAGGAATCATCAAAAGATAACCGTGGTTGAAAACGGTTAGGAATTATGTCCTCGATTGGAACTTGTAATACTTGATTTTCCATTTGTATGTTATTCACATTAATCAACCCTTTATCATTTATAATGATACATTATTTATTAAATTTTTGCAAGTCATTTTTATCTTTTATATTTTGTAATTTATGTTTTTTATAAACAAAACGCGTAATAATAAAGAAAAAACGTGAAGCTTTATTTCTGTAGCTTTACACGTTATAATTTCAATTTTTATATGGTTTCTTTATTATTTTTTCATATGGTCTTAACTCGTTTAATGTTGTTTCTTTAATTTTTTTAATTTTTATAATATTCCTTATGCCAGCTTCCTCAGATAGTGAAAATGTTTTTATTTCTTCAATTTCTCCGTGCATTTTTGTAATTGCTAAATTGCTGTTTTCTATTTCTTCAGTGTTACTACCCTTCATAGCTATAAAATATTTATCTTTTTTAACTAATGGCATGGCAAGTTCTGTTAAAACTGGCATGTTGGTAACTGCTCTAGCTGTAACAACATCATAGTAATTTAACCTTTCATTTCTGTGGGATTCTACTCTTGCGTTAATAAGTTCTAGGTTATCAACATAAATTTTATCTTTTAGCTCTGTTAAAAACTTTATTTTTTTATTGTTGCTATCTAATAAGGTTACCTTTAAACTTGGAAAAAATATCTTTATTACCATACCAGGAAAACCAGCACCTGTTCCAAAATCTAATAGATTTTTACATGTTTTTAAATCTATTACTTTTGTAAGTGTTAAACTGTCATAAAAATGTTTTAAATATATACCTTCAATATCTGTTATTGCTGTTAAATTTGTGTGTTCGTTATATTCTTTTAAAAAACTTGCATAAATTTCCAATTGCTTTAACTTTTCGCTAGTTATTTCAATACCTAAATCTTTCACTTTTTCAATAAATTCATTAATTTTCATCTTTACTATATTCTTTCTTTAGATAAATACTTAAAACGGAAATATCTACAGGGTTTACTCCGCTTATACGAGATGCTTGAGCAATTGTTTTAGGTCTAATTTTATCTAATTTTTGTTTTGCTTCGCTAGCTAAATTTGTTACTTTATTATAATCTATATTTTCAGGTATTTGTTTTTCTTCAAGTTTTGATAACTTTTCAACTTCTTTATAAGCTTTTTTAATGTATCCGTCATATTTGGCATTTATTTCTACTTGTTCTTTTACTTCAGCTGGATAATCTAAAGTTATAAAATTTTCGATAAATTCTAAATTTATTTCTGGTCTTTTCAAAAGTTCATAGAAATTTAAACCCGTAAGTGGTATATTTTTATTATTATTTATAAATATTTCTTTAACTTCACTAGTTAAATGAAGAGTATTTTCTGTTAAATATGCTGTTAATTTTTTAATTTTCTCTTCTTTAGCAAGCAATCTTGCATACTGTTCTTCATTTATTGTACCTATTTCATGGGCATAATGACGTAGTCTTAAATCCGCATTATCGTGTCTTAGTATTAGACGAAATTCTGCTCTTGATGTTAGCATACGATAAGGTTCTATAGTTCCTTTTGTTACTAAGTCGTCAATTAATACTCCGATATAGGCATCACTTCTTTTTAATATTAGAGGCTCTTTATTGTCAACTTTAAGGGATGCATTTATACCAGCAATGATTCCTTGTCCAGCAGCTTCTTCATAACCACTTGTTCCATTTATTTGACCTGCGGTAAATAGATTTTCTAACACTTTATTTTCTAGACTAGGTTTAATTTGTAATGGATCAATTGCATCATATTCAATAGCATAAGCATATTTGCTAATAACTGCATTTTCTAGGCCATGTAAACTATGAACCATTTCTATTTGAACATCTTCTGGCATACTTGTTGAAAATCCTTGTAAATACCAATCATCATAATATAAGCTTTCAGGTTCTAGAAATAATTGATGTCTTTCTTTATCCGCAAATCTTACAATTTTATCTTCAATTGATGGGCAATATCTTGGACCTACTCCAGTTGCATAGCCACCATACATAGCGGATTTATCTAGATTATCTCTGATTATTTGATGCGTTTTTTCATTGGTATAAAGTAAATAACATGGTTTTTGATCTTCAATCTTATAAGAAGGATCAAAATCATTTGAAAATGTCCAATAAGTATTATCGCCATGTTCCTTGCTCATTACAGAAAAATCTATGGAATCTTTCTTAATTCTTTGTGGGGTTCCAGTTTTTAGTCTTATTATTTTTAAGCCATATTCATTTAACTTTGTTGATAAATAGTTACTTCTTCTTTCACCATGAGGTCCACCTGGGGTATTTTTACTGCCCACAAGAATATTACCACGTAAGTATGTACCTGTTGTTAAAATTACTGTTTTTGATTCAATTCTTTCATTATTTTCAGTTATAACACCCTTAACAACATTGCTTTCAAGAATTAGATCTTCAACTAAAGATTCTTTTATTGTTAAGTTTGGCATCTTCATTAAATAATCTTGCATATTTTTGGGATATGTTATTTTATCTGCTTGGGCACGCAAGCTTCTTACTGCTGGGCCTTTAGAATTATTAAGCATTTTTATTTGAATGTGGGAAATATCTGCAATGTGTCCCATTAGACCACCTAGGGCATCTACTTCACGTACTATAATACCCTTTGCTGTTCCTCCGATTGATGGATTACATGGCATATCACCTATATTTTTAATATTACCCGTTATAAGTAATGTTTTTTTACCTAATTTGGCGGCAATATGACTTGCTTCAATTCCAGCATGTCCGCCACCTACTACTATTACATCATACATGTTTGTACCTCACTTTCCTAAACAAAAATTACTAAATATTTTGTCTACTAATTCACCTTCGTAACTATCTCCCTTGATTTCACCAAGATAGTTCCAAGCAGCTTTTAAATCTATTTCTATCATGTCAACAGAATATCCAGCTTCAAGATTATTTTGAGCATTTTTTAATGATTCTTCAGCCTTATTTACTAAATCTATTTCTCTTAAGTTACATAAATAACTCATATCTTTGTTTACGATACTTTCTAAATTTAGTTTGTTACTAATTGCTTCTTTTAAAGTATTTAAACCATCTAAATCAATTGTGTTACCATAGATAACATCTTTGATAGTTTCAGGTAATTCCAGTTTTTTTTCTAAATCTATTTTATTTACAAATATAAGTAATTTTTCATTATTATATTTATCTAACATAGTTAGTTCTTCATTTGTTACTTCTTCATTATTATTTAAAACAAGCAAAACAATGTCTGCATTATCTGCAGTTTTCTTACTTTTATCAACACCAATTTTTTCAACAACATCTGTTGTTTCTCTGATGCCTGCAGTATCTATAAAATTGATGGCTACTCCATTTATTGTGATTGTGCCTTCAACAATATCTCTAGTTGTACCAGGAATATCTGTTACAATTGCTTTTTCTTCATCTAGTAAACTATTTAAAATGCTACTTTTACCTACGTTTGGTTTACCAATGATTGCAACATTTACGCCTTCTTTAATAAGTATTCCGTTTTTGGCACCACTTACTAAAACATTTAACTCTTTGGTAATATCATCAAGATAATCGTGCATTAATTTCTCAGTTACTTCAAGTTCATCAGTATATTCTGGATAGTCAATATTTACTTCAATATTAGCTAGTATTTTAGCTATTTTTTCCCTTAAATTGCTAATTTGTTGTGATAATTTTCCATCGACATTATTTATCGCTAGTGTTCTAGCCGCATCTGTTTTGGCAATTATTAAGTCGTTTACTGACTCTGCTTCAAGAAGATTTATTCTACCATTTAAATAAGCTCTCTTTGTAAATTCTCCAGGTTCTGCAAGACGGCATCCTGATGCAAGTAATATTTCCATCACTTTTTTAGTAGTGTTAATGCCTCCATGACAATTTATTTCAATTGTGTCTTCAGTTGTATATGTCTTTGGACCTTTCATTAGCATAACTAAAACTTCATCAATTATTTCATCATTATATTTGATGTGTCCATAATGGATCGTGTGGCTAGAAGCATTTTTTAAATCATGGTCAAAAATACTGTCAACAATGCTTACAGTTTCTGGTCCAGTTACGCGGACAATTGATATTGCTCCGATACCTATGGATGTTGATATTGCACAAATTGTATCTTCCATAAAAAATACTTCCTTTCATTCGGAAGTATTATAGCACATATTTTACTAAAAATAAAATTTATTTTTTGTTTTTACAATGTTACTTTATTTGTTAATGAGTCTGCATAACCAATTAGTTTTAGTTGATCTTCAGTTTTAAGATATATGAACTTTTCCATAAGTTCTTTCTCTTTCTTATTTAATATTTTATTCATGTATTTAATTGGGGTGTCATCATCTGTTAATCCTAATAAATAATCTGTACTTGTTTCTAAATATCTTGCAAGTGCAATTAATACTTTAGCACTTGGATAACTTACACCTGATTCATACATGCTTATTGATTCTTGTTTAACCCCTACTGACATTGCTACATTTAATTGACTTTTATGTCTTTTTTCTCTAATTATTCTAAGATTTTCCATATCATACTTATTCCTTCCATTTTTAATTTTATAATATTAATTTATATTAGAAATAAGTATATATTATTTTTATCATAAATTTTATTTATACAGATAATAATTTATTATTATTTTTTTGTAGAATTAGGATAACTTTCCTATTGTATAACAAAAAAGTAGTTTTTAGTGGAACTACTTCTGATAAATGTTATATTTATTTTTATAAAGAATAATTTTAACCAATATAGTTCTTTTTTTTCTTGGATTTTAGGTGAATTTCACAAAATTCCGGACTTTTTCAGTCTCTTTTTACACATTTTTTCAACTATTTTTGGGTTAAATTACACAAAATTCCAGATTTATTTAAAAATGCTTATTTTGTTTCAGAAAGATATCTTTTTAGGAAAAATGCCATAAAATATGGAAATGTATAGAATTTGCCATTAAAACCTATATTTTTATTACATAGCTTAATACCATACTTTATATCTTTGTATTTTTTACTTGTTATCAAGTTATTTAGGGAAATGGTTGCATTATCATTAGCTTTAACTTCAACTGGAATTAATGAATTTTTATCTCTAATAAAGAAGTCCATTTCTATTGTTCCTTTTTCATTTTTATAAAAATATAGTTTATATCCCTCTTTAACTAACATTTCTCCTATAATATTTTCATATATTGCGCCTTTATAAGTATTGAAATTCCTATTTTTTCTTAAATCATCTTGCGCTTCATCATCCAAAGAGGCAATCAAAAGGCCAGTGTCAGAAAAATATAATCTATAATTTTCTGGATTGTAATTTCCTTTTAAAGGTAATTCACAGACATCCATACAATATGATATATTAACTATACCAGCATCTGATAGCCAATCTGATACTCCACGATATTCACGATTTCTAGCTCCTTCAGCTATTTTTGATATCTGAAATTTTTTATTTTCATTTCCTAAAAATGTTGCAATTTTTCTATATGCATTTAAAACTCTGGCTTTATCTAATCCTTGTGCATATTTTGATATATCTTCTTCATAATCTAACAATATTTGTTTTTGCATATCTAAGATACCACTGAAATTTTTATTTTCGATATACTTTTCAACTATAGCCGGCATTCCGCCAATTAACATGTATTCTTTAAATAGTTTCATCATAACGTTCATTTCTGTGCTTGATAAAGGGGTACAGTTTTTCATACATACATAAAGGTCTTCTATTTGACTTTTTTTATATCCTTTTGCCCATAAAAATTCTTCAAAATCCATTGAATACATAATGTAATCTTGTTTATTCCCTACACTATTAGACTCAATTTCATTGTAATTAATCCCCATCATTGACCCTGAACATATTACATCAAATCTTTTATCGATATTAAAAGACTTTAGTGATGTTGCACAATTAATACAATCTTGCATTTCATCAAAAAATATTAATGTTTCACCTGGTTCAAAAACAAAGTCATTATTTATGAATGATATACTTTTTATTATATCGTCTACACCAAACCCATTGTCAAATATTCCTTTATATTCCTTATGTATAGCAAAATTTATTTCAACAAAATTTTTATAATTATTCTTTGCAAAATTTACTATAGCATCTGTTTTACCTATTTGCCTTGCTCCTTTTACTATAAGTGGCAATTTATAATCTGATTTTTTCCAATCTATTAAAAATTGGTCTATTTTCCGTTTTAATCTTGGCATTTTATATCACCTCAATATTAATGTATCACAAAATTCCAGTTATTTCAATCCCTATTTACACATTTTTTCATGCATTTTTATGTTAAATTACACAAAATTCTTACTTTTTTTTGCTAATTTTACACATTTTTCCAAAATATAAGCAATTAAAAACCACTGTTATAGTGGTTTAATTACAATATGTCTATTAGGCTCTTCCCCTTCACTTTCAGTCTTTATACCTTTAAAATCTGTTAGGGCACTATGAATTATTCTTCTTTCATATGATGTCATGTTATCCAAAGCTACTGGCACATTAGTTTCTAAAACTTCCTTTGCAGTCTTTTTTGCTAACCTTTCTAATCTTTTATTATTTTTTTCCTTATAATTAGAAACATCTAAGTTGAATTTATAGTATATTCCTGTGGTATTTTGGATGTATTGTTTTGCTAAAGTTTCTAATGCTTTTAAAGTTGATCCTTCTTTACCTATCAAAATATAGTCTTTATTTGAATACATACGTATTGTTACTCTATCATCTTTGTTACTTATTTCTATTGTTACTTCAAGTCCCATATTTTCTACTATTTTACGTAAAAATTCTTTTATTTCATTGTTGATATCTGTTTTTAAATACGCTGTTACTTCATATATTGTACCTTGGAAAAGTTTACCTTTTTTAACAGCACTAGTGTATAAAAATTCTTCTTTTGAAATATTATTTTCTTCCATTAAAGAATTTAATGCTGATTCTACAGTTTTTCCTTCTTTAGTTATTTTTTCCATACTTCATACCTTCTTTCTTAACTAATTTATCTTTGATTTTATCTTTTTTCTTATCCTTATTTTTATTAGTTAAGTCTTTGTTGGTTACTTTGTTTACTATAATGTTTTGAACTGATATAAATGCATACGTTACAATCCAGTAGAATGCTAGTGCTGTTGGTAACGTTAATGATGCATATGTTATAACTACTAGCATTACGTATAACATTATTTTCATTTGCTTAGCTGCTTCTGGTGATTGATTTCCTGCTTGAGACATTGTTTGTTTAAATGAAAAATATGTTGAAACTGCAATTAAAACAAGTAATAATAAATATAAATAATTACCTGATTTTATACCTACAAGTGGCGTCATGCCTAAGTTAAAAGTTAATAATCTTTCTTCATATATAGCAGGTGTTCTATAAATTGCTTGCAAGAATGCAAAGAATAATGGAAGTTGAATAAAGGCCATTAAGCACCCTACCATTGGATTTACTTTATATTTCTTGTAAATCATCATTGTTTCTTGACTTTTTGCCATCAAAGATTCATTATCGGTTTTATTGCGATATTTTCTTTCAATTTTTTCAAGTTCAGGACCAGCTTTTTTCATGTTCATTGTTTGTTTTGTACTCTTGATTGTAAATGGTAATAAAATTATTCTTATAGCAAGACCTATAAGTATTAAAGATATACCTAAGTTACTTACTAGTTTACCTAATACTAATATTAAAAATGCAAGAGGTTTAACAAATAAAAATTCCCATAAACCTGATGATTCATTTGAAGTTATCTTAAAATCAGCACATGATGGTAAATCTTCAAATTTTATATTCAATTGATCACTATGTTCTTTATATATATTATAAAGTTCCCCATCTTTTTCTGGCAAACATAAAATATCTCTTTCTAACATTTGTCCTGTTTCTTCATATGTTACTATTTTTTTATTTTCATCTAAAATGTATTTGCTATTTCCACATCCACTTGTAAGAAGTAAGACAAATGCTAAAACTGCTATTTTAAATTTATTTTTCATAAATTTCCTTTCTTTAGTGTATTTATTAAATCCATTTCTAATTCACTAAACGAAGCATTATTTGCTTCCCTTTTAATCATTATAATATAATTGTTGTTATTTTTAAAGAGAAATCTGTTTTTATCAACAATATTTCGAAATTGTCGTTTAAATTTATTTCTAACTACTGCATTACCTAGTTTTTTGCCTACAGCAATGCCAAAGTTTGGTTTATCAAAGTTTTTTTGTTTAGAAAAAATGTATATATATTTTCCTTTTAGTCTTTTTCCTTTATTTATAATCTCATTAAATTCTTCATGAGATTTTACCATTTCATATCTTCTCATAATTAGTTCTTTCTGAAAAAAAACCACGTTAAAGTGGTTTTTTACTTACATAAAACTTTACGTCCTTTTCTACGACGATTCTTTAAAATATCAGTTTCTTTACGAGCAAAAAATCCATGTTTCTTTGCTGCTTTTCTTTTATTTGGTTGATATGTTCTTTTCATAATATAACTTCTCCTTTTCTTTAATAGCGTTATTATTATAATATCATTTTGGGGAATAAGTCAAGAAAAAGTGCTTTTTTTAAAGTTAAAAGTGTATAGTTATTTAAAATAACTTATTAATTTATTAATTTTGGAAGATTATATATAAATGTGAATTTATAAAAGTTATTTTTCATACTTTTGCTATAATCGTATGTTCTTGAAAACTTTACATTATAATTAATACCATATTTAAGCATATACAAGATTATATTTACCCACTCAGGAAATTCTTCATAGTATTTACTTTTTATATAATAATTTTTTACTTCTTCAAAATCATAAGGAAGAATTATTTGATCATATATTATTAAATCATCGTTAATTGTTAAGATGCCAAATGTTGATACTTCTTTCTTTCCTATTGTACAATTTACTGCTCCTGAATTTATAAAAAATTTTTTTCTGTAAATTGAATTGAAACACTCATGGGTGTGGGCAAAAAGATATATATCAGCTTGATGATCTTTTATTAAGTTATCAAATACTGAGGTTGAATCTTTAGTTATGAAATCCCTAATTTGATAAGGACTTCCATGTGACATGCATATTTTTTTGCTGCCAATGTTTATTATTTTAGTAGATTTCAAGGATTTTAAAAACTCAATATTTTCTTTTGTTAAATTTTTATAAGTATAGTATAAAGGACGCATTTTTTCATCTAGTTCGTTTTTAGCATTTATATTTAAAATTGATTCTTCCCTATTACCTATAATTATTTCTGTGGGCAATGTTTTTAAAATATCTATTATTTTATTATCATCTGGACCATCAGTTAAAAAATCTCCGCATACTAAATATTTAGAGATATTTTTATCCCTAAGATATTCTAAAGCCTTATTTAGTAAATAAAGGTTTCCGTGGATATCATTTAATATTGCTACTTTTTCCATTTTACATCCTAATCATTATAGCATATATTTTTGTTAATAACTAGCTATTTTTGTTGATTGTGGATAATTTGTGGATAAGTAATGAAAATTATTCACAAAATTAACAACATTTTATCAAAATGAGGTTTGTTGATATAAAGTGGAAAAGTGACAAGTTAATAAAAATTTGTTGATAGTGTTGATAACCTGTGGGAATAGGCATATATTAGGTATATTTTATGTTGATAATTTTGGGGATTAAAAAAAAGTTATCAAAAATTAAAATTTAGGCTTTTATTTTTTAACAAAATGGGGTAAAATTTAGTTAGGAAATTTAGTTAGCGGGGTGAGGTTTTGAAAACTGATAATCTTTTTTTACGTTTTTTAAATGATATTCAAGCTCAAGTTAGTGATTCAGCATATACTATTTGGTTTTCAAAACTTGAACTTCTGTCTATTGTTAACAATGTAGTAACAATAAAAGTACCAATGGAAGTACATAAAAAGATGTTAAGTGAAACTTATGGAGATATTATTGACAATGCATTCTTTGCTATGACAGGGATGCATTATACATTTAAATATATTACCGAAGATGAAGTAGATAACTTTGTTGAGCCAATTGCTCCGGAAGAAACTAAGGAAATGGAAATAGAGTGGAATACTAATTTAAATCCAAAGTTTACTTTTGATAATTATGTAGTTGGGAACTCAAATAGACTAGCTTTTGTAGCGGCGAGAGCTGTTGCTGAGGCACCTGGTACTATTCATAATCCATTATTTATATATGGAAGAAGTGGAATAGGGAAAACACATTTGATGCAAGCAATTGGTAATTATATAAAAGACCATTCTAAATTAAAGGTACTGTATAGCACAAGTAATGAGTTTAGAGATGAATTTACTGGGATTGCTACAAGTAATAATAAGATAGGATATGCTAATGATTTTAAGAATAAATATAGAAATGTAGATGTTCTTATTATAGATGATATACAGTTTCTAGTAGAAGCTGAGAAAACTCAACAAGAGTTTTTCCATACATTTAATGCTCTTCATCAAGCTAATAAACAAATTATTATAAGTAGTGATAAGAGTCCGGATGACCTTAAGAAAATAGAAGAGCGACTTAGAAGTAGGTTTATGTGGGGACTTCCTGTTGATATTTATCCTCCAGATTTTAACTTAAGATGTGATATAATAAGGTCAAAAATTAAAAATACAAGTATAGAGGATAAGTTAAATGATGATGTAATAGAATATATTGCAAATTCATGTGTCAATGATGTAAGGCATATTGAGGGGACTATAAATAGGTTGCTAGCTTACACAGCAATGATGGTTCCTGAAAAAATAACACTCGATTTTGCTAATGAGGCACTTAATGATTATGTTAATACTAACATATTTATCAACAATTCGATTAGCTCAATTCAAAGTGCTGTTGCAGAATATTTTAAAATATCCGTGGATGACTTAAAAAGTAAGAGAAGAACTAATACAGTTGTAAGGCCAAGACATATAGCAATGTACCTTTGTAGAGTGGAAACAGATGAAAATTTACAGAAGATAGGCCTTGAGTTTGGAGGAAGAGACCACTCAACAGTGTCTACAGCAATCGATAAGATAAAAGAGGATTTAGAAACTAATCCTAATCTTAATAATATGCTCAAAGAAATTAAGATGAAGTTACAATAATGTTGATAACTTGGGTAAAAAAAATACAGAAATTTAAAGAAAAATAGTACATATATGGTGGTTATCCACATTAATAACACCACTAATAAATAATAATAAAATAAACATAAAGAAAGAAGGAATAAAAAATGAAATGGACAATTGAAAAAAATGTAATTTTGGAAGCTTTAAACAATGTTACTAAAGCTTTAAGTCAAAGGACTACAATACCTGTACTTAATGGGATAGTATTTGACGTTAGTGAAAAAGGAATAGAACTACTTGCTAGTGATTCAGAACTTACGATAAAGGTTCTTATTAGTCATGAAAATATAAAGATGCTTGAAGGAAAAGGAAGAATTATTATTCAAAGTAAATATTTTGTTGATATGATAAGAAAGATGCCTAGTGAGCAAATCGATTTTGAAGTTGAAGATAACTTAAAGATTAAAATTAGTACTCCAAATAACCAATATAGATTAAATTGCTATAATCCAAGTGATTATCCAAATATAAATATAGAAAAAAGTGATGATGCTATTAATATTAAATCTGAAGTTTTAAGAGAAATAATTAATCAAACTTCTTATGCATTATCAACTCAAGAAGTAAGACCTTTATTAACAGGTATTAACTTTAAAATAAATGGAGATATTTTAGAATGTATTTGTACAGATTCTTATAGATTATCTAAGAAAAATATTAAGTTAGATGTGCCAAGTAATAAACAAGTTAATATTGTTATTCCAGGAAGAAGTATAACAGAACTTGAAAAAATTATAGCTGAAGATGATAATGTGGAAATCTATGTATTTACTAACAAAATATTATTTGTTTATAAAAATATTTATGTTCAAAGTAATTTACTTAGTGGAAGCTATCCAGAAACTAGTCACTTTATTCCAAATGACTTTGCATATATGATTAATTTAAATATGAAAGAATTCTATGATGCTGTTGATAGAGCAGCATTACTTGCCCAAAATAAAGAAAAGAATATTATAAAGATGCATATTCAAGATAAAGATATGGTTATTACATCAACAAGTAATGAACTAGGTAATGCTGAAGAAAAGTTACATATTGATTGTAATAATAAAGAAAAGATTGAAGTATCTTTCTCAAGTAAGTTTATGATGGATGCATTAAAAGTTATTAGAGAAGATAATATTTTACTTCTTCTTAATACTGATGATAAGCCAATTTTGATTAAACCAGTTACTGATGAATCACTTACTGAGCTTATTTTACCTATTAAAACATATTAATTTTAAAAAAATTTGAACAAATTTAGGTTTGTTCTTTTTTTTCGACAAATTTCCCACATACTTTGTGGTATGATAACAAATTAATGAAGGAGGTGCTCATTTTGTTTAGACTTGATAAAGACGTTCTTATGATTGATTATGATGGGCTTAATACAAATGTTATAACTACTTATGGGGATGTGATTTTTAGGGGAAATAATATTAAGAATATTCTTAATGAAAGTTGCATTAGTTTCGGAAGTAGTTTAAATGGCAGAATAAAGGGAAGTAAATGGGCTTTAAAAAGTAAATATAAGTTGCCAATTGTAGTTAGTGAGAAAGAAAAATTAGTGTTTTTTCCTGTTAAAGAGATGGGAAGAGAGATATGGATTAATTTTGATATGATTAAAGAAGTAAAAAAAAATAAAAATATTGTAAAAGTAGAGTTTAAAAATGGTTTAAAAGTAGATATAAATGTTAGTTATACGATATTTAATAATCAAGTTTTGAAAGCTAGCAGATTGTGGATAATTTTTTTAACATAAAAGTGAAGAAAAAAGTAACTTTTTCTTTAAAATGGTGCTAGAATGTGATACAATTAATATGTGTATAGGTATACCAAAATAGCTTTAATTTTTAATATAGGGCTACTTAAGGGGGTAAATTAATGAAAATCGATAGTTTAAGCTTGATGAACTTTAGAAATTATGAAACATTAAATATCTCTTTTGGAAACCTTAATATTATATATGGGTTAAATGGCAGTGGAAAAACTAATATTGTGGAAGCTATATATATGCTAGCACTAACTAAATCATTTAGAATAAATAATGATAAGATTATGATTAAGAAAGGAAAAATAAAGGCTAAGATTAAGGGAAATGTTTTAAAGAAAAATGATGAAAATGAATTTGGTGTAGAAATAAGTAATGATGGAAAAATTGTTACTATTAATGGTGAAAAGCAAGATAAAGTAAGTGATTATGTATCAAGAATTAATGTTATTTTGTTTAATCCAAGTGATACAAGATTAATAGATGAAGCACCAAGTGAAAGAAGAAAAATGCTTAATATTGAAATAAGTCAGATTTATAAAGAATATTTAGTAGTTTTAACAAATTATCAACGTATTTTAAAACAGAGAAACTTTTATATTAGAGGAATGTATATTAATGGAAGTTATACGAGTGAATATTTAGATATTTTAACTAAAAAACTGGTAGAATATGGTAAAGTTATTTGTAAATATAGACAAGATTTTATAGATAATATAAATAAATATATTACAAGTAATTATGTGAAAATATTTGGTAGTGGAACTTTAAAAATAAGATATGTTTCAACATTTAAAAATAAAAGTGAAGATGATTTAATTAAGAGATTTAAAGATAATTATCAAAAAGAACTTAGTGTAGGTAAGACTTTAGAAGGAATTCATCATGATGATATTATGTTTATTCTGGATAACAATAATTTAAAAGAATGGGGAAGTGAAGGGCAAAGAAAGAATGCTATTATTTCCTTTAAACTTGCAGAAATTAATGTTATTAATGAGATAAAAGGTTATTATCCAATACTTATTTTAGATGATTTGTTTAGTGAACTCGATAAGGAAAAGATTACTAATTTACTAGGTATGCTTGATAGAAATGTTCAGACGTTTATAACAACGACAGATTTAAAGAATATTAGTAAAAAAGTAATTAAAGATGCAAAAAAAATTAAAGTTTGTGATGGTGCAATTGAGGAGGAGTAATAAAATGAAAGAAACACATTATACTGATAATGATATACAGGTTTTGGAAGGTCTTGAAGCTGTTCGTAAAAGACCTGGGATGTATATAGGTTCAACAGGTGAAAGAGGTCTTCATCATTTAGTTTGGGAAATTGTGGATAATGCAGTTGATGAAGCTTTAGCTGGATTTTGTGATGATATTGAAGTTATGATAGATAAAGGAGATATCATTGAAGTTAGAGATGATGGTAGAGGTATGCCAACTGGTGTAAATGCTAAGACAGGTTTATCAACAGTTGAAACTATATTTACCGTGCTTCATGCTGGAGGTAAATTTGGTGGTGAAGGTTATAAGGTTTCTGGTGGTCTTCATGGTGTTGGGGCTAGTGTTGTTAATGCTTTGTCAAAATGGCTAGAAGTTAGAGTTTATCGTGATGGAAATGTATACTATCAAAGATTTGAAAATGGTGGAAAACCTGTTGAAGCTTTGAAAATAATTGATACTTGTGATGCTGAGAGAACTGGAACTACAGTTAGATTTAAACCTGATGAAGAAATATTTACGGAAACAACTGTATACAACTATGATACTTTATTTAAAAGATTACAAGAAATTGCGTTCTTAAATAAGGGACTTAGAATTAATTTATATGATTTAAGGGATACTATTCAAAAACATGATACATTCCTTTATAACGGAGGAATTATTGAATATGTTGCAATGCTTAATAAGAGTAAAACACCAATTCATGATGATATTATATATATGGATGGTTCTGAAAATGGGATTGAACTTGAGGTAGCTTGTCAATATAATGAAACTTATTCACCAAGTATTTATTCATTTACAAATAATATTAATACTTATGAAGGTGGAACTCATGAAGATGGTGTAAAGGCTGCTCTTACTAAAGTTATAAATAGTTATGCTAAAAGTGCTAAAATTTTAAAAGAAAATGATGCCCCCTTAATTGGAGAAGATTGTCGTGAAGGTTTAACAATGATTATTAGTTGTAAACATCCAGATCCTCAATTTGAAGGACAAACTAAGACTAAACTTGGTAATACTGAAGTTAGAAAAATTGCAAGTGATGTATTTTCACAAGGATTTGAAAGATTTTTAATGGAAAATCCTAATGAGGCAAGAGCAATTGTAGAAAAATGTATTAGTGCATCTCGTGGTAGAATTGCTGCAAAGAAAGCAAGAGAAGCAACAAGAAGAAAAAGTGACTTAGATATTGTAAATTTCGGTGGAAAACTTGTTGATTGTAAAGAAAAGGATCCAAGTGTTTGTGAAATATTCCTAGTCGAAGGGGATAGTGCAGGTGGTTCTGCGATTAAAGGTAGAAATAGTATGACTCAAGCAATACTTCCACTTAAAGGTAAAGTTTTAAATGTTGAAAAAGCAAGACTTGATAGAGCTTTAAGTAATGATGAAATTAAGACAATTATTACGGCTTTTGGTACTGGTATTGGTCAAGAATTTGATTTAAGTAAAATGAGATATCATAAAGTTATTATCATGAGTGATGCCGATGTCGATGGTTCTCACATTAGAGTTCTTCTTCTTACACTTTTCTATCGTTTCTTTAAGCCAATTGTGGAAGCAGGTTATGTTTATGCTGCTCAACCACCTTTATATTGTATTAAACATGGTCAAACTATTAAATATGTTTTAAATGATGATGAAAGAGATGAATATATTAAAGGTTTAAATGAAAAGAATATTAGATATGATATAGCAAGAATGAAAGGTTTAGGGGAAATGGATGCTGAAGAATTAAATGAAACAACTATGGATATTGATCATAGAATTCTTCGTAAAATAACTGTGGAAGATGCTATTAGTGCTGATGCCGCATTTAGTAAATTAATGGGTGAAGAAGTTGAACCTAGACGTAAGTTTATTGAAGAAAATGCAACTTATGCAAAGAATTTGGATTTTTAGGAGGTTAAAATGGATCATAGTAGAGATAGATTACAAGAAAATAATATTGTAAGTGAAATTGAATCTTCTTTTATAGAATATTCAATGAGTGTTATTATTTCGAGAGCTTTGCCGGATTTAAGAGATGGTTTAAAGCCAGTTCATAGAAGAATTATTTATGACATGTTAGAAAATGGTTTGACACCAGATAAAAAACATCGTAAAAGCGCTACGATAGTTGGGGATGTTATGGGGAAATATCATCCACATGGTGACTCATCTATATATGATGCTATGGTAAGAATGGCACAAGACTTTAACTATCGTTATTTACTTGTTGATGGACATGGTAACTTTGGTAATATTGAATATCCTAGAGCTGCTGCTTATCGTTATACTGAAAGTAAACTTGCTAAGATTTCAATGGAACTTCTAAGAGATATCAACAAAAATACTGTTAATTTTGTACCAAATTATGATGATTCTACCGAAGAGCCTGAAGTCTTACCATCAAGATTTCCAAATATTTTAGTTAATGGAACTATGGGTATTGCTGTTGGTATGGCAACAAATATTCCACCACATAATTTGGGTGAAGTTATTGATGGATGTATTGCTTATATTGATAATCCAGATATTACAACTGAAGAGTTAATGCAACATATTAAAGGACCTGATTTTCCAACTGGTGGTATTATTTTAGGTAATTCTGGAATAAAGAAAGCTTATGAAACTGGTAGAGGTTCAATAACTATTAGAAGTAAAGCAACAATTGAAGAAAAAAATGGAAGACATTATATTGTTATTGAAGAAGTTCCTTATGGTGTTAATACACTTGATTTAAAACAAAAAGTTGCGGATTTAGTACATAATAAAGTTCTTGAAGGTATTACTGATTATCATACTGATTTAAAAGATGGTATTAAAATAACTATAACACTTAAGAAAGATGCTAATCCTCAAGTAGTTTTAAATAATTTATATAAGCATACGGCCTTTCAAACAACTTTTGGTATTATATTCTTGATGCTTGATAAAGGTGTGCCTAGAACATTAGGTTTAAAAGATATTATTAGTAAATATGTAGATTATCAACAAGAAGTTATTATTAGAAGAACTCAATTTGAATTAGATAAAGCTGAAAAAAGAGTACATATCTTGGAAGGCTATAAGATTGTATTTGATAATATAGATGAAGTTATTAAAATTATTAAAGAATCTAAAGCTGATGGAGAAGCTAAATCTAAGTTAATGGAACGTTTTGGATTAACTGAAGCTCAAACTGATAATATTTTAGAAATGAAATTACGTCGTTTAACAGGCCTAGAACGCGAAAAGATTGAAGAAGAACTAAATGCACTTAGAATCGAAATAGAACGCTTACGTGGCATTTTAGCGGATAATAATAAGGTGTTAGGCATAATTAAAGATGAAATGACTGATATTAAAAATAAATATGGCGATGAAAGACGTACTAAAATTGATATGACAGCAGTTGATTATATTGAAGATGAATCATTAATTCCAGAAGAGGATATCTTAGTAGTACTAACTAACAAAGGTTATATTAAGAGAACTACCGCTGATACATTTAAGTCACAAAATAGAGGTGGCGTCGGAATTAAGGGAATGTCTACGAATGATGAAGATTTTGTTGAACATATGATTAACTTATCAACTCATGATTATATTTTATTCTTCACTGATAAAGGTAAAGTTTATAGACTTAAAGGTTATGAAATTCCTGAATTTTCACGTCAATCTAAGGGTATTCCAATTGTTAACTTACTTCAAGTGGAAAAGGATGAAAGAATTAATGCTGTTATTCAAATAAGTCGTGAAGAGGATAGTAAATACTTGCTATTTGCAACTGAAGCTGGTGTTGTTAAGAAGACTTTGATTAGTGAATTTGATAATATTAGAAATAGTGGTAAGATTTGTATTTCTCTAAGGGAAAATGATAAACTTATTGGTGTTAAGAAGACAACTGGTAATGATTTAGTGCTTCTTGGTAGTGAAGCTGGTAGAATGGTTAAGTTTAATGAAGATGAAATCAGAGTTATGGGCCGTACGGCTTCAGGTGTTCGTGGTATTTCACTAGATGGAAGTAAGTGTATTTGTTCTGAAATTGTTAAAGAAGAAGATACTATACTTCTTGTAACTGAAAAAGGTTATGGTAAACAAACTAAGGTTAGCGAATATCGTCAAACTAGAAGAGGTTCTAAAGGTGTTAAAGCTATGAATATTACTGAAAAGAATGGTAATTTAGTAAGTGTTAAGATTGTTCATGAAGGAAAAGAGCTTGTTATCATGACAAATTCTGGTATGACGATGAGAATGCCACTTGATCAAATATCTGTTCTTGGCAGAGTTACTCAAGGTCTAAGACTTATTAACTTAAAAGATAATCAGAAGGTATCTACCATTAGTTTAGTTGATAGAGTTGAAGAAGAAAATAGTGATGAAAAGCTTACTCAAAGTGAAAATGTGGCTAAAGATAAACTTAAAATAAGTGAGAATATTCAAAATGCTGAGGCTGAATAAGCCTCTTTATTTAATTAGATTTTGTATATACAATGTATTATAAATTTATTATAATAAACGTAATTATTTGGCTTTAATAGGTTAAATAATTTTTTTAATTTTAAAGAACATTTAAGTTATTAACAATATTTTAGTGTAGTTTATAATAAAATATTGTTTATTATTTTATGTTTCACGTGAAACATTAGAAAGGTATTGTTTTATTAATAATAAGGTATTAGTTTTAATTATAGTTATAAAAAAATTGAATTTTAGATAAAATAATCATGAAATTTATTATTTTACCAAAAAGATAATTATTATATAGTAACTATGTGATGTTTCACGTGAAACATCTGTGGATAACTTGTTGTTTTGCATATAATATGATTAAATTTACAAAAAATAAATAATAAAAATGTATATAACATTCAGAATTTTAATCAAACAATTTCAAAAATTACTTTTTTAAATTAAATTATTATATTGGTTGTGAAAATTATTATATTTTTTTTGAATAGATTAATGTTTCACGTGAAACATTGTGTTAATAACTTGTTGTTATTTAAAATATTTAAAAAAAATGAAAATATATTGTAAGATTTATTAATTATTTATTAAAATACGCATGGTTTATCCTTTAATTTTAATTAATTTTTAAAAAAATATATTATTAATGTGTTATTTTAGTAGTTTTTATCATATGAATTAATGTTTCACGTGAAACATTGTGTTGATAAAATGTTTGTTATATTTATAGTGCTACATTGCAATAATAATTTAAAAAATTTTATATAGAATAATTATATCAATAAATTGATTAATTTATACTTAAAGTTAAAAATACAATTTTAACTGGCAGTTATGTTTCACGTGAAACATATGTTGATAAAATGTTTATATATTTTAGTATTTATAAATTTATTATATATCTTCAAAACTAGTTTTTTTTTAGTATAAATGTTTCACGTGAAACGTTGTTAATAATTTGTTAAGCATAAAATATTTAATACGTACATTTGTACGATTTGTAATTTAAGCAATTGTTATAATCGTTAAATGATATAAATTTAATTTTTTTTGGGGAAATATTTAGTTAACATAATGTTTGCTTTAAATTGATAAAAATTCTACTTAATAAAAGCTAAAAAAGCCTGAAATTATATGACTTTGTCTGAGTTATTTATTTAAGTTTTTTTTAAAAAGTGTTGATAACTTGTTAGTTGTGAAATTATTTCCCGGGAAATAATTGGTTAACATAATATTTTATTTGTTGTATTAATATTATAATTAAAAGTAATTTAAATGAGTTATATCTACATAAAAAAATAATTTACAGAGTTATCAACAAGAATTTATGAACAAATTATTCGGAGATACTAATTAATTTATTTCTTAATGCTTGACATATTATTGTTTATCTGGTACGATTTATTCGTGCAACAAATATGCTGTAACCTGGTCAGAATTGGAAAATAGCAGCCACATCAGCCTATGTTTGTGTGCACATTTTTTTTGGAGGAAAATATGGATACAGAAATATTTAATGTTTTGATGGAAAATACTAACAAGTCACTTAAAAATGGCGATGTGCCAGTTGGTGCAGTAATTGTCAAAGCCGGAAAAATTATTGCCTCTGGATTTAACACACGTGAAAAAGATCAAAATGTTTTGGGGCATGCAGAAATAAATGTCATATTAGAAGCGCAAAAAATATTAAATAACTGGAATTTAAGTGGTTGTGATTTATATGTAACATTAGCTCCTTGTTCCATGTGTCTAGAAGTAATTAAACAATCTAGGTTGAGTAATGTTTATTATTTGCTTGACAAACCAACCTTTAAAAAAGAATTTAACAAAACAAATTTACAAAAAATTAATACAATTATTTACGAAACTAAATATGCTTCAATGTTAAGTAATTTTTTTAAAAATTTAAGAGAAAAAAAGTAAATAATTGTGGTATAATTGTTAGGTAAGGAGGTTTTCATGAATTACAAAGTTTTATATCGTAAATATCGACCAGATGGGTTTGATACTTTAGTTGGTCAAAAACATGTTGTGGATATTCTTAAAAACTCAATTAAAGAAAATAAACTCTCTCATGCTTATCTTTTTTCAGGACCTAGAGGAACTGGGAAAACATCAACAGCAAGAATACTTGCCAAATCAGTTAATTGTTTAAATAATAAAGATGGTATTGCTTGCGGAGAATGTGAAAGTTGTTTATCGTTTAATGGTAATCCTGATATTATAGAAATAGATGCGGCATCTAATAATGGTGTTGAAGAAATACGTGAACTTATTAATAATGTTAAAATTATGCCTACAAGTTTAAAGTATAAGGTTTATATAATAGATGAAGTTCATATGCTAAGTCAAAGTGCTTTTAATGCATTACTTCTTACTTTGGAAGAACCACCTGAACATGTTTTATTTATTTTAGCAACAACAAACTTGGAAAGTGTGCCAATTACAATTGTATCGAGATGTCAAAGATTTGAATTTCATAGAATTACCGAAAAGGATATAATTTATAGACTTAAATTTGTATGTGATGAAGAAAAAATAGCGTATGAAGATGATGGCCTTAAAGAAATTGCTACTTTGGCTGATGGTGGACTTCGTGATGCCCTTAGTATATTAGATCAACTTTCTAAAAATAATGAAGTTATCACAAGTAAGTTAGTTTCTGAAGAAATAGGTAGTATTTCAAATAAAAAAATAGATGATTTAATTAAATGTTTAGATAAAAATGACATTCAAGGTGTGGAAGAAGTATTTAATCATCTTCAAAGTGTTAATTTAAATTATAAAGTATTTGTTAAAAAGTTAGTGTATGCTTTAAGTGATGTTGGAGTTAAACTACTTAATAGTCCGGATGGATGGAGACTTTGCTTTGATGATTGTAAAAATTTAATCCTTGAACTTAATAATATACTTATGAAAATTAATATAAGTGTTAATCCATATCTTATAATAAAAATGTTAGTTTTGGGTTATATGGATGGTTCAAAAAAAACTGTTCAAATGCTAACAAATTTTGAAAAAGCTGATGCACTTCAACCAAGGGACAAACAGGAAAAAACAGAAGTACAAAGTGAAAAAATAATTCCAAAAATTGAGATACCAAAAACACAAGAAAGTGAAAATAAAAATGTAGATATAAGAATTAACAATTGTTTTGCTGAAGCTACTAAAAGTGATTTACTTAATTTAAAAGAAAAGTGGGATAATTTTACTAGTAGTATTGATGATGCTTCTTTTAAAGGACTTCTTAGTGATACAAGTGTTGTGGCA
This sequence comes from uncultured Bacilli bacterium, assembly GCA_934085825.1. Taxonomy (GTDB): domain Bacteria; phylum Bacillota_I; class Bacilli_A; order RF39; family UBA660; genus Onthocola_B. Next base: position 85,755 of record CAKOHR010000003.1, read on the forward strand.
GCTTCACAAACATATGCAATTGTTCAAGTTACAATACCTCACAAAGATAAAGAATTAATGACAAAGTTAGAAACTATAGAAAAAATGTTTAATGATTTTGCAGATATTAATTATAAATTAGTATTTTTAGAAGATACAAAATGGAATTATGAAAAAAATGAATATGTGAAAAAACTTAAGAGTGGGTATAAATATAGCATCCTTGAGGAAAACGTTGAAAAAGAAGTTAAACAAAATGATATTGATGTGTCAGATGTATCTGATATATTTGATATAAATAAAATAGAAGTTGAATAAGAAAGGAAGATTATTTTATGAATATGCAACAAATTATGCAACAAGCACAAAGAATGCAAAGGGATATTACAAAGAAAAAAGAAGAAATAGATGCTATGGAATTTACTGGCAAATCTGAATGGGTAGAAATAATTTTTAATGGAAAAAAAGAAATTAAATCATTTAAGCTATTAAATGAAGGAACTATTGATACTGATGATAAAGAAATGCTTGAAGATATGATTATGATAGCAATTAAAGATGCATTTACAAAAATAGATAAAGAAACTGAAAATAAACTTGGAAATTATGCATCTATGAGTGGACTTTTCTAAAATGATATATCCAGAGTCACTAGAAAAATTAATTAATTATTATAAAAAATTACCTGGTATTGGTGAAAAAAATGCTGAAAGACTTGCTCTTGCAACTTTAAATTTCAAAGAAGAAGATTTAGATAAGTTTTCGGATGCTATTAAAAATGTTAAAAAGATACATAAATGTAGTATTTGTGGACATTTAACTGAAGGGGAAATTTGTAATATTTGTGCAGATCCTTCACGTGATAAGAATTTAATATGTGTTATTGAGGATTATAAAAGTGTATTTTCTTTTGAAAAAGCAGGTAATTTCCGAGGCGTTTATCATGTTTTAAATGGACTTATTAGTCCCGCGGATAATATTGGACCTGATAATATTAATTTATCTAGTTTAGTTAAAAGAGTCGAAGCATCAAAGAAACCTGAACTGATACTAGCATTAAAATCAACAGTTGAAGGGGAAACAACAACACTTTATATAAAGAAAATATTTGAAAAGAAAAATGTGCTTATATCTAGGCTTTCTTATGGAATACCTATGGGTGCTGAGATAGATTATTTAGATATAATTACTTTAGATAAAGCTTTAGAAGATAGAAAAAAAATAAGTGATTAAAAAATAAATTTTTCATATAGTTTTAATGGAGAAGCTTATGAAAAAAGTTATATTTGTTGTAGTAAAAAAAATAGTACTTGCAATATGCTTAGTATATGCCTTTAATTTACTAGCATCTGGTTTAAAAGTGTTTATTCCAATTAATGTTGTAACAGTAAGTGTTGTAGCATCTCTTGGAATGAGTGGACTTTTGGCTTTGGTAGCAATATATTTTGTTTTACTCTAGGAGGCAGAAGTGGAAGCAAAAGCATTAGAAAAATTAGTAAAATATTACCGTGAGAATAAACTATCTCATGCTTATTTGCTTGAAACAAATAATTTAGAAAAATGCTTTTTAGAGCTTAAAACAGTTATAAAGCAATTATTTTGTCAAGATGAATATAGTGAAAAGTGTTCTAAATGTAATTTATGTAATTTGGTAGAACAAAATTATTTGCCATCACTTGTAATTATTGAACCAGATGGAATGAATATTAAAAAAGAACAGGTACTTGAATTAAAAAAACAATTTAGTATGGTGCCAATTTATACAAAAGATAATATTTATGTTATTAAAAATGCTGAAAAGTTAAATGGAGCTTCGGCGAATACTATGCTTAAGTTTTTGGAAGAGCCAGAACCAAATATTATAGGTTTTTTCATAACTGATAATGCAAATAATGTTATATCTACGATTAAAAGTAGATGTGAAATTGTAAAAGTTTATTATAATAATCTTGAACTGGATATAAATTCAATTAATAATGATACTTATAAAGATTATACAAATGTAGCAATTAATTATTTATATAAATTAGAAGTAGAAAAAAAAGATGTAATAATGTATAATAAAGATGTAATTTTGTGTAAGTTTAAAGAAAGAGAAGAAATTAAAACTATTTTTAAGATAATTCTTATTATTTATGAAGAGTTATTAAATAAAGTAATGGGATTTAAAAATAAGTTTAGTTTTGATAATTTGAATAACTTATGTGAATTAGATTACAACGATATATTAAAAAGAATGAATTTAACTATTAAGTTTATTGATGATATAGATAGCAATGTTAATATTGAATTATTACTTGATAAATTTGTTATAGAATTAGGTGATTATAGTGAGTAAAGTTTATGGTGTAGTATTTAATGGATTAAAAAAAAAATATTATTATGAAAGTGATGAAGATTTAGCATTAGATACACTTGTAATTGTTAATACTGAAAGAGGCCTTCAACTTGTTAAAGTAGCTGAAGTTTTAGATAAAAAACTTGTAGAGGATTTAGATAAAATAGAACGAGTTGCAACTTTAGAAGAATATGATGATTATTTAAATAATTTAAAAGATGCAGATAGAGCTTTGAAGAAATGTGCCCAATTTGTACGTGAACTTGAACTTGATATGAATGTTGTTAATGCTCAGTTTAATTTAGATAGAAGTCAGCTACTATTTAATTTTACAGCTGATGCTAGAGTGGACTTTAGAGAGCTTGCTAAAAGGCTTGCTTCAATATATCATACTAGAATTGAACTAAGACAAATTGGAGCACGTGATAAAGCTAAAGAAATTGGTGGTATTGGTGTTTGTGGAGGAGAACTATGTTGTCTTAGATTTTTAAAAAAAATTGATACTATAAGCATGAATATGGCAAAAGATCAAAATTTAGCATTAAATCCATCAAAAATAAATGGTGCATGTGGAAGGCTTTTGTGTTGTCTTCTTTATGAAGATGAAGCTTATATTGAAGCAGCTAAAAAATTACCTAAAGTTGGGGAAAAAATTAAAACTAAAAATGGTGATGCTCAAGTTGTTAGTGTGGATATTATAAATCATCGTGGAAAGATTATGCTTAATGGAGAAAAAGTAGATTATGATTTCGAAAGTGAAGAATGATTTATTTGATTATCCGAATAGATATATTATGCAAATCAAAGATGGGTTTAAGTTCTCCTTGGACTCACTTTTACTAGCAGAATTTACTAAATTACGTCAAAGGGATAAACTTATTTTAGATATGTGTACTGGTAATGCTCCGGTTCCTTTGATTTTAAGCTTGAAAACTGATGCTAAAATTATTGGCTTTGAATTACAAAAAGATATTGCAGAACTTGCCAGTGAATCTGTTTTAATAAATGATCTTGATAAACAAATAAAAGTTATTAATGATGATGTTAAAAATATTGGTGAATTTTTTAAACCCAATACATTTGATGTAATAACATGTAATCCACCTTATTTTAAAATAAATGATGTAGGGTGCAAAAATAAAAATGATTATTTAACACTTGCAAGACATGAAATTGCTATAGATTTAGAAACTATTTTTAAGCTTGTTAATAGATTTTTAAAAGATAATGGTGTGTTTTACATGGTACATAGAGCTGAAAGACTTGATGAAATTATAATTTTGGCTAATAAATATAAGTTAAATGTTAAAGAAATTCAATTTATTTCAACTAAAAAAAATAATAATCCTAATACTATTTTAGTAAAATGTGTTAAAAATAGTAAGTGGGGTGTTAAAATAAAAAAAGAAATTTGTGTTGATAACCTAAGTACTTATCAACATTTATTTGAAGGGAGTAGTAAATAATGAAACTTATTGTGGGTCTTGGAAATCCAGGTAAAGAATATGAAAATACTAGACATAATATTGGTTTTATGGTTTTAGATAATTATTTGGGAAATGTTAAGTGGTCAAATAAATTTAATGCTCTATATTATGAATGTTTTATTAGTACTGAAAAAGTAATCTTTGTAAAACCTTTAACTTATATGAATAATTCTGGTAATGCTGTAGGTGAGTTTGTTAGATATTATAATATCGGTATGAAAGATATTTTGATTATTCAAGATGATTTAGATGAGAAAACCGGCTTATATAAATTAAAGGTGAATTCATCTAGTGGTGGTCATAATGGTATTAAATCAATTATTAGTTCTCTTGGAACTCAAAGTTTTCCTAGATTAAAGGTTGGAATTGGAAGTGTTAAAAAAGATGAAGTTATAGATTATGTACTTGGAAAATTTAGTAAAAAGGAAATGGAAATATTAAATAATGAATTTAGCACTTTTAGAAAAATAATTGAATCTTTTGTAAATGTAGGAATAGATAAAACAATGAATGTTTATAATACTAAATAAAGAGGAAATATGAAGTTTTTAGATGATTATTTTAAATATGAAATTGGAACAGAAATATCTGGTTTAACTAATGAGTTAAACATTTTTTTCGTTGATAAATTAAGTGAAAAGTATGATAGAAATATAATCGTTCTTACAAGTTCTTTATTTGAAGCTAATAAAATATATGATAATTTAGTTAAAATACATGATAATACTTTACTATTTCCAATGGATGATTTTTTGTCATCAATGTTGGTAGCAAGTAGTCCCGAACTTAAGTATAAAAGACTTGAAACTTTAGATAAATTGAAAAGTGGTAATAAATATATTATAGTTACTAACTTAATGGGGTATTTAAAATATTTACCTAGTGCAAGTATTAAAAATTATATTGATATTAAGAAAAATGATATTATTAAACGTGATGATTTAGTAAAAGAAATAGATAGCTTAGGTTATCATCGTGAGTCTTTGGTTACAATGTCTGGGGAATATGCTGTTCGTGGATTTATTTTAGATTTGTATCCAATTGATTATGATCATCCGATTAGAATTGAATTTGATGGTAATGTAATTGATAGTATAAAATATTTTGATGAAAATACACAGATGTCGAATAAAGATATTCATAATATTAAAATTAAAGCAATTGATGAAATGTTATCAAATGATAAAAATTCCTTATTTGATTATGCAGAAAATCCTTTGGTAGTCTATGTAGATAAATCTCAGATTGAAGCTTCATATTCTAAGTTATTTGATGATATATCGGAATATAAAGAATCAAATGAAATAACAGATGATTTAATGTATTCCTTAGACGATATTCATGATAATGATAGAATATACGTAAATTTATTTTCAAGTGGAAGTTTAAATTTAAAAGCTCAAAGTATCATAAATTATAAGGAAAATTTTGAAAAATTAGCTGCCGATTATGATGCTTGGGTTAAAGCTGGAAAAATAGTATACTTTTATTTAAGTAAACTAGAAGAAAAGAGAAAACTACTTAAGATTATACCTAGTGCTCATGTAGTAATGAAAGAATTATCTCATGGTTTTATACTGGATAAATATGTAGTTATTTCTGAAAATGATATTGAAGATGTAAAATCAAGTAGTGGAGTTTATAAAAATAATTTCCATGTTGGTAAAAGAATAAAGGATTTTAATCAACTTGAAAAAGGAGATTATGTTGTACATATTTCTCATGGTATTGGTATTTACCAAGGAATTACTACGCTTTCTGTTCGCGGGGTTCAAAAAGATTTTTTAACAATATTTTATGAAGGATCTGATAAGATTTACGTCCCTGTTGAAAAAATTAATTTAATTTATAAATATACTGGTAAAGATGGAATAAAGCCCAAACTTAATAAACTTGGAAGTACAAATTGGGAAAAAACTAAAAAATATATTTCTGAAAAAGTTAAAGATATTTCAAGAGAACTTATTATTCTTTATAAAAAAAGATTGGAACTTAAGAAGAGACCATATAAAGATTATCCTGAAGAAGAAGTTTTTGCTAGTGAATTTAAGTATGCTCTGACGACAGACCAAGCTAAAGCAGTACTAGAAATTAATAATGACTTAAAAAAAGATAATCCAATGGATAGATTATTATGCGGGGATGTAGGTTTTGGTAAAACAGAAGTTGCTATGAGAGCTATGTTTAAGGCTGTTTTAAATAATGAACAAGTTCTTTATTTATGTCCAACTACAATACTTTCAAAACAGCAATATAATGTAGCAAAAGAAAGGCTTAAAAATTGGCCAATAGAAATAGCCCTTTTAAATAGACATGTAAGTGTTAAGAAAGCTAAAGAAATACTGGAAGATTTAAAGAATGGTAAAATTGATATATTATTTGGTACTCATAGGATACTTAGTGATGATATTGTTTGTAAAAATTTAGGGATGCTTGTAGTTGATGAAGAACAAAGATTTGGCGTTACACACAAAGAAAAGATAAAAACTATGAAAAGTGATGTTAATGTTTTAACTTTAAGTGCAACACCAATACCTAGAACTTTAAAGATGGCTATGTCAGGTCTTAGAGATTTATCAGTTATTGATACACCACCAGTTAATAGATATCCTGTTCAAACTTATGTAGCTGTTGAAGATGACTTTTTAATTAAAGATGCTATTTATAAAGAACTTGCTAGAAAGGGTCAAATATTTATTCTTTATAATAGGGTGGAAACTATTGAAAAATATATGAATCATATTCACGAATTAGTGCCTGATGCTAGAATAAATTTTGCACATGGAAAAATGGAAAAAGATGAGCTTGATAATATAATGACATCTTTTATAAATAATGAATTTGATATTTTGATTTGTACAACAATAATTGAAAGTGGAATTGATATACCAAATGTTAATACATTAATTATTCACGATGCTGATAATTTTGGTTTAAGTCAGCTTTATCAAATTCGTGGTCGTGTGGGTCGTAGTGATAAAGTTGCTTATGCTTATTTGATGTATGAAAAAAATAAGATGCTTAATGATATTGCTATTAAAAGACTTAATACCATTAAGGAATTTACAGAACTTGGTAGTGGATATAGAATTGCTATGAGAGATTTAAGTTTACGAGGTGCAGGTGATGTATTTGGGGCTTCTCAAGCTGGTTTTGTTGATAGTGTTGGTATTTCACTTTATATGAAAATGGTTGAAGATGAAATTAAACGTCAACGCGGAGAAGAAGTGGAAGATGAGGATACCGATACTCAAGCTTTAATTAGTGTAAATACTCATATTAGCGATACATACGTAACTGATGAGGATATTAAAATTGAAATACATCAAAAGATTAATGAAATTGATTCTTATGAAAAATTATTAGAAATAAAAGGTGAACTTGAAGATAGATTTGGTAAAGTTACTCAAGATATGCTTGTTTATATGTATGAAGAGTGGTTTGAAAAACTTGCTAAAAAATATAATATAAAACAAGTTGTCCAAACGGATAGAAGTATTGAAATAACCTTACCTGAGGATGTATCAAGTAATATTAAAGGTGATAAACTTTTAATTGAAGCTATGAACTTATCAAAAAGTTTTAATATAAAATATGTTAATAAAAAAATTAGTATTTTACTTTATACTAAAGATTTACCTAAACATTTTATATTTTATATAGTAACTTTACTTGAAAAGATACTTTAATACATAAAAAATTTAATTTGCTCCACAATAAGTAATGAAGTGGAGTGAATTTTTTTGAAACAAACTGGTGTAACAAGAAAAATAGATGAACTTGGAAGAATAGTTATTCCAAAAGAAATTAGAAAAAACTTAGGTATTAGAGATGGTGAGGCTTTAGAAATATTTACTAGTGAGGATAGTATAATACTAAAAAAATATTTTGAGGTTAGAAAGTATGAAGATTTAAGTTGTAGGTTATGTGAACTTATTAAAAATATTTATAATGTTGATTTAGTAATTACGGATAGAGAAAAGGTTATTACTTCATCAAATAAAGAAATTGTGGAAAATGCTAAACTTAATAACAAACTTTTGGAATTTATTGATAATAGAAAAATGTTTATAACTAAAGAATTATCAACAATAAATTTAGGTGTTGATATAAGTGGATATTTTACCATTATACCTATTATTGCATCAAGTGACTCGTTGGGACTTGTTATAATTATAAGTTATAATGCAAATGATTATAGTTCCTTAGGAAAGTTGTTAGCAAAGATTATTGCTGATAAAATTGATATATTTTAACTTGAATTAAACTTAAATGTATGGTAAACTATGTTTAGTTTAACGAAGAAGGAAAGAGTAGATATCATTCGTTTCATAGAGATTTCTTGGTTGGTGGAAAAGAAAAAATGAAGATATTTGAACATGGCTCTGGAGTTAAAATCGGGTAATTACGTTATAAATTTTAAGTTGCATGATAAATCATGAATTAAGGTGGTACCGCGGGTTTTTCTCGTCCTTAGTTTGTGATTTTTTTATTGGAGGAAATATGAGAAAGTTTGAAAAAATAAGTTATCCTGAATTTGTTAAAGTTTTTGGAGATAATAAAACTTTGTATGATGATTATATGCTCCCTTTAAGAGGGACAAAATATAGTGCAGGTTATGATTTTTTTGCCATAAAAGATTATGTTATTAAACCAAATGAGATTGTGAAGATACCAACTGGTTATAAAGCTACTTTTGAAAATGATGAAATGCTTATGATCGTGGTAAGAAGTAGTATGGGTTTTAAATATAATGTAAGGCTTACTAATCAAGTGGGAATTATTGAAAGTGATTACTATAATAATTCAGATAATGAAGGCCACATCTGGGTATGCTTACAAAATCATGGTGATAAAGAATATATAATCAATAAGGGAGATGCTTATGCCCAAGGGATTTTTGTTAAGTTTTTGATAACTGATGATGATAAAGCTGATGAAGTTAGAACTGGTGGTATAGGTAGTACAAATAAAAAGAAAGAAGGAAATGAAAATGAATAAAAAATATTACATAACAACACCAATATATTATCCAAGTGCTAATTTTCATATTGGTCATTGTTATACAACCATAATAGCAGATGCTATTGCAAGATATAAAAGATTAAATGGATATGATGTGTTTTTTCAAACAGGAACAGATGAACATGGTCAAAAAATTGAACAAAAAGCTAAGGAAACTGGTGTAACACCAAAAGAATATGTTGATGAAATAATATTAAATGCAAAAGATTTATGGAAAAGTTTAAATATATCTTATGATTATTTTATTAGAACAACTGATGAAAATCACGTAAAAGCAGTACAAAAAATATTTAAAAAGTTATATGATAAAGGTGATATTTACAAGGGTTCTTATGAAGGATTGTATTGTGTTCCATGTGAGTCTTTTTGGACAGAAACACAGCTTATAGATGGAAAATGCCCAGATTGTGGTCGTGAAGTTAAGCTTGTTACTGAAGAAGCATACTTTTTTAAGTTATCTAAGTATCAAGATGACTTAATCAAATTATACGATGAAAATCCTGAATTTATTTTGCCTGTTTCTAGAAAAAATGAATTAGTAAATAACTTTATTAAACCAGGACTTGAAGATTTATGTGTGTCAAGAACATCAGTTAAATGGGGAATTCCTGTAGATTTTGATCCAAAGCATGTAATTTATGTATGGATTGATGCTTTATCAAACTATATTACATCTTTAGGTTATCCAGATGAAAATGCTCCATTATTTAAAAAATATTGGCCAGCAGATTTACACTTAGTTGGTAAGGAAATAACAAGATTTCATGCTATTATATGGCCAGCACTTCTTATGGCTTTAGATTTACCACTTCCAAAACAAGTATTTGGTCATGGTTGGCTTGTTATAAATGGTGGTAAGATTTCTAAGTCACTTGGCAATTATAAAGACCCTAGAGAATATATTGATGCTTATGGTGTTGATGCAGTTAGATATTTTGCTTTAAGAGAAGTTTCTTTTGGAAGTGATGGTGCTTTCTCTGAAGAAGCTTTGATTAATAGAACAAATGCAGATTTGGTAAATAACTTAGGAAATTTAGTTAATAGAACAATAAGTATGAGTCATAAATATTTTGGTGGCGTAGTTCTAAATCCAAAAGTAAATGAAGAAATTGATAATTATTTAATTAATTCTGTTACAAGTTTAAAGGCAAAAGTTGATGAAAAAATGGATGGTTTAAAAGTTAATGAAGCTTTAGAAGAAATATTTGAAGTTTTAAAAAGATGTAATAAATATATTGATGAAACTACTCCATGGATACTTGCTAAAGATGAGGCTAAACAAGATAGATTAAAAACTGTTTTATATAACATTTTAGAAAGTATCAGAGTATGTGCTATACTTCTTGAACCATTTATTAATGTAACAAGTGAAAAAATATTAAATGAACTTAATACTAATGAAAGAAGTATTGAAAGTATAAGTAAGTTTGGTAATTTAGAATGCGGAATTACATTAAATAAACCTGAAATATTGTTTAATAGGATTGAAATAAATGAGTAATTATTTTGTAGATACACATTGTCATGTATTTAAATCTGATTATGAAAATATTGATGAAGTATTAAAAGATGCAAGTAATAATCATATAAAATATGTTATAAATAATGGTAGTAATGATAAATCTAATAAAGAGGTACTTAAGCTTGTAGAAAGATATTTATGTATGTATGGTGCAATTGGTATTCATCCAGAAGATGTAGATAGTTATTCTTTAGATGATATAAAATTTATTGAGAATAATATTTCTAATAAAAAAATTGTTGCTATTGGTGAAATTGGTTTAGATTATCATTATACAAAAGAAAATAAAGATGAACAAATTAAATTATTTGAAATGCAACTTTCTTTAGCTGAAAAATATGATATACCTGTTATTGTGCATTCAAGAGATGCTACAGAAGATACGATTAATTCTTTAAAAAAATTTAATTGTAAAGGTGTGATTCATTCCTTTTCTGGAAGTTTAGAAACTGCGAGAATATACATTAAAATGGGATATATGATAGGTATTAATGGGGTTATAACTTTTAAAAATGCTAAAATTAAAGATGCTATTAAAGAAGTAGGACTTGAATATATTGTTTTAGAAACAGATAGCCCATATCTCACACCAGAGCCCTTTAGAGGAAAGCAAAATAATCCTGGACATGTGCTAGAAGTAGCTAAATTTGTAGCTAATTTGTATGATATTTCTTTAGAAGAGCTTGCTATTCAAACTAATAAAAATGTTATAGAAATGTATAAAAAGATGAAGTTAGATTAATTTTTGACTTCATCTTTTTTGACTAATTTAAAATTTCCTCAACTATATCATCTGTTATTAATGTTTCCAAATAAATATGTAAAATATTGTCAATTGCTTTATTAGAGTATTAATGTTATAATTTAGTTATCCAAGAAGGAGTGGATATTTATATGAAAGTAGTAAATTACTTTATTAGAATGTCAATTGTTATATTTATGTTTATAATTGCTAAAAGTAGTTCTGATACAAAAATAGCTACAGTTGAAAATGATAATGTTAATAAAACAGTTAATTTAACTACGATGGCTATGAAGGTTGTTGAGGTTGAAGATAATATAAAATATACACCTGTTGCCACATATACTGGAGATTTAACTGGTTATGCTTATAATTGTCCAATGTGTAATGGTACACTTGGTTGTATGCCAAAATATAATATTAAAGATGGTACAACAACATATAAGGATTATGAATATGGCGAAGTTAAAATTGTGGCTTCAAGTAAAAATATAGCTTGTGGTTCAATAATCAGATTTAAAAGCGATAGAGTTGGTGAAGGAGAACAATTTGCTATTGTTCTAGACCGTGGTGTTGGTGGCAATTCTCTAGATTTGCTTGCTCCAAGTGAAGAATATGCTTCAAAATATATTGGTAGAAGTACAATAACGTATGATGTTTTAAGGAGCGGGTGGGAGTAAACCCTACCCGAATTTTTTTATGAAGGCAAAAAAAAGTTTAGGACAAAATTTCTTAATTGATAATAATGTCATCAATAAAATTGTTGATGAAGTTTCAGCATATAAGGATGATTTAATTATTGAAATAGGCCCAGGTAGAGGAGCTCTTACAAGTAAACTTAAAAGTAAAGGGTGCAGTATAATTGCCTATGAACTGGATAAAGATTTAAATGGTATATTAAGTAAATTCGAAGATGATAAATTACATATAATATATGAAGATTTTTTAAAAAGTAATATAAAAGAAGATATAAAAAATATTGATTACAATAATTTATTTCTAGTAGGTAATCTGCCATATTATATAACAACACCAATTATTGAGCATATTATTCAAGAACGAATTAATTTTAGTAAATTTACTATTATGATTCAGAAAGAAGTCGCAGATAGATTTATGGCTGATTCTGGAACTAAAGATTATGGTTATATTACTTTAGTTCTAAAGTATTATTTTAATGTTAGTAAAGTTTGTGATGTATCAAGATATGCATTTAATCCGGTGCCAAAAGTTGAAAGTAGTGTTATTAGTTTTGTTCCTCGTTTTGAAAAACCTGACATTGATGTCGAAAAGTATTTTAAATTTTTGAAAAATGCTTTTCGACAAAAAAGAAAAAATTTAAAAAATAATTTAAGTGGCTTGTATGATTTAAATTTGGTTTTGCAAGTGTTAAATAAGTATAATTTAGATTTGAATGTACGAGCAGAAAGCTTATCAGAAGATATTTTGATAGAAATATATAGAAATATTACCAACTAAGTGGTAATGTTTTTTATTTGATTTCATATAATTAAATGGTGATAATTATTTTGAATATTGAAAAGGGAGATTATGTAACAAGAAATAGTTATGATAATGATACAATTTTTAAAGTTATTAATATAAAAAATGGAATTTATTATTTAAAAGGTGTAGAAGTTAGGTTAGTTGCTGATGCTGATCTTGTTGATTTAAGAAAAGAAGAAGATATACATGAAGAGGATTTACTTGATGATATTGATTTACTTGATGATAATTTGGATAGAGGGGAATTTTTTTATCTTCCAGCAAAGGCATTACATATAGATTCTGATGAAGAATATTTAAGTAGATGTTTAAAATTTTATAAAAGAAATGGTATTATGGCTGTAGGTAAAAAAATTAATGAAAAAAATGTGTATGAACAGTTACCAATTCTTTTAAAAGAATTTAAACCTGATATAGTTGTAATTACTGGCCATGATGCTTATTATCGTAAAAAAGGAAATATGCAGGATATAAAAAATTACAAGAACTCTGCTTATTTTGTAAAAGCAGTAAAAGCTGCTAGAAATTATGAAAAAAGTCATGAAAAACTTGTTATTATTGCTGGAGCCTGTCAAAGTGATTATGAAGAATTAATAAAAGCTGGTGCTAACTTTGCCTCAAGTCCTAAAAGAGTTAACATTCATGCCCTTGATCCAGCAATTATTGCTAGTACGGTTGCTTTAACAGAAAGAAATAAAGAAATAGATTTAAAAAAACTACTTGATAAAACAAAATACAAAGAAGATGGAATGGGCGGTCTTATATGTAATGGACTTATGTATGTGGGATATCCTAGATAGGGGGAAAAATGAATATAAATTTAATTAAAAATGAAATAAGTAAAAAGTTAAATAGTAGGGTTATGGTTTCTGTTTATGGTATGCGTAATAGAGTAAATAGACTAGAAGGAATACTTTATAAAATTTATCCAAATTTGTTTACAATTCTGGTTAATGGAGAAGAAAAAAGTTTTTGTTATAGAGATGTTATAACTGGAGATGTAAAAATAAAATATTTATAAAATATAAAAAATTAGTTGCAAAAAAAATGTTTATGCTTTACAATAAGGGTGTAATACAACATAAGGAGGTAATGTTATGGAAATTACAAAACTAGAAATTTATAGGAGAGAAAAGGAAGGTTCAAGATTAAAAGCTTTTGTGGATTTTACTTTAGATGATTGTTTAGCAATTCGTGGTGCTAAAATTATCGATGGTAATTCAAGAATGTTTGTTTCAATGCCAGGAAGAATTAATAAAGATGGAAAAGAAGAAAATGTTGTTTTTCCAACAAATAAAGAAACAAGAGAAAAATTTGAAAAAGTTATTCTTGATGCGTATAATAAAAAATTAGAAGAAGAAGCTTAATTATAGGCTTCTTTTTTGTCATAAAAATTTTTACTTGACATATAATGAATATGTGGTATAATCAAATAACGTCGCTTAAAAGGGAGTGAATTTTATGATGTATAATATACAATATGTTTATGGTAAAGATTATTATGATAATAAAGCTTTAGTTGGTGCTAAAGTGTTAGGGTTTGATGGAGAAGAAACTCATTTACAAGAAATTTATGTTGGACTTAGATTTACTTTAGATGATGTAGTAGAAAATGAAGTAAATGCAAATGCAATTGGGGTAAAAAATATAGATGTTTTAAAAGAAACTTATAATGAATTGAATGCTGCTGGCATTATTTATTTTCCTCAAATTGAAAGTTATGAATATTTAGAAGAAGGAGATATCGTAATTCCTTGGAGATCAACAGAATTAGTTGCTAGCTCATTAGAAGAAGCATTACAACCATATAAAGATAAAGCGACAGATGAAGTTGTAAAAGAGAAAATTGCAGCTAGAAGAGCTTATATTGAAAGTTTAGATCCAGCAGATCCATTAGTTGAACTTAATGGTTTATCTTTACAAAGACATGTATCAAGTAGATAATAGTTATATATTATCTACTTTTTTCATATAATTAAATGGTGATATTATGGATACTACATATGGTACGCAAGAAGTAAAAATGATTGATAGAAGTAGCATTAGCTTAAATGGTGTTAATAAAATTCTAAGTTTTGATGATGAGGAATTTTTAATGGAAACTGTGATGGGAAATTTAAGATTGCTAGGTAATGGACTCGAACTTTTGAAACTTGATACAATTGATGGAAATGTTAAGATAAAAGGAAAGATCAATTCATTTATGTATATAGATGGAAAAGTAAAAAATAAAGATGATAGCATTATAAGTAAATTGTTTAAATGAATAGTTATGTTCAAGTTTTATCTTTCTTAGTGTCTTTTGTTTATGGCTTAGGATTTTATTTATTTTCTAGATTTAATAAATTTATGCTCGTTAATAAAAAATTTTATGTTCAATTACTTATAACTTTAGTTTTTGTAGTAGATGCAGTTATTTTATATGTCTATTTAATGTATAAAATTAATTTTGGAGTTATTCATCCTTATTTCGTTATGGTAGTTGTCTTAGGGTTTTATACAATGTGTATGTTGTATGATAAGTGTAAAAAATGTGTAAAAAAATTTAAATTTCATAAATAAGAGTTTATATTTATGGAATTTTTTTATATAATGAAAAAAAGAATAAGGAGGAGCGGTATGAAAAAAACAAAAAAAGAAAAAAAACGACTTTTTGTAATATCTGCCGCGATAATTTTTCTTATTGTATCACTTGTTAGCTCTGTAGCTAGTGATTGGACTAAAATTATGGAAAATAAAAGTAAAATTACTAGTTTAAATAAAAAGTATGATAATTTACTAAGTGAAGAGGAAAAATTAGTTAGTGAAGTTACTAAGTTACAAGATGATGATTATGTTCTTAGATATGCAAAAGAAAAATTTTTGTATTCTGAAGATGGTGAAGTTATAATAAGGATGAACTAAAATTCATTCTTTTTAATTATATCATCAATTAAGCCGTATTCTTTTGCTTCTAGAGCACTTAAAAAGTTGTCACGTTCAGTGTCTTCATATATTTTTTTAAGTGGTTGATGGGTATTGTCTGAAAGTATCCTATTTAATTTTTCTTTTAATTTGATGATACGTTCAGCAGCAATTTTAATATCTGTGGCTTGGCCTTGAGCTCCTCCGAGTGGTTGATGAATCATGACTTCTGCATTAGGCAGAGCATATCTTTCATCGCCACTAGATAATAAAAAAGCTGCCATACTAGCACACATTCCTACTCCGATTGTTATGACTTTACTTTCTATAAATCGCATTGTATCATAAATACCCATTCCAGATGTGATAGCACCACCTGGAGAATTTATGTAAACATAGATATTTTCGTGATTTATGTTGTCTAGGTAAAGAAGTTCACTTATGATTATATTTGACATTACATCGTCAATTTCTCCGGTTAAAAATATAATTCTGTCTTGTAATAGTCTAGAATATAAATCATATGCATATTCTTTATTGTTAGTTTTTGTAATTACTGTTGGAATAATATTCAAAATAGATCACCTAGATAAATAATAGTAAAAAATGTTAGTTTTTATTCACAAATTACAAAATAATTGATATAATTATAAAGAATAGAGGGAATTTTATGGATAAAGTTAAAGTTACATTTAATGATGGTACTGTTCATGAGTACAAAAAAGGTACTTTGTTTTATGCCGCAAGTAAAGATTTTCAAATGGAAAATATTGTTGGTTATAAAATAAATAATGAAGTGTTTTCTTTAGATAATAGAATACTTGAAGATGTGAAAATAGATTTTATCAATACTGATGATTTAATAGGTAACAGAATGTATAAAGCTGGGCTAAAATTTTTGTTTTTGGTTGCCTTACAGGAAGTTTTTAGTGATTGTGATGTAGTATTTGCTCATAGTGTACCTAAAGGAATGCTTGGGGTAATTAATGGACCAAAAATACTAAATAATGAAGACATTTCTTTAATTAAAGAAAAAATGTGTCAAATAATTGAAGATGATGAAGTGATTTCTAAACTTAATGTTTCTCCGAAAGATGCTATAAACTATTTTAATGAAAGATGTGAGTATGAAAAAGCAAATAATATCCAAAATATAAGTGATAAGGTTGTTAATTTATATAAACTTAAAAATAGATTAAATTATTTTTATTCATTAATGCCTTATAGTACAGGATCTTTAAATAAATTTGAATTAGTTTATTTAGGAAATAATAAAATTATTTTATTATTTCCAACTACGGGTAGTAAAGGAATGGTTCCGGAGTATGTTCATTATGATAAAATTATTGAAACATTTACAGAAGGAAAGCAATGGCTTGATATGTTGAATATGCCATATGTTACTGATTTAAATAAAAATATAGGTAATGGTAAAATAGTAAATTTTATTAAATCCTGTGAACTTGTATTTAATTTGAATATTTCATCAATAGCCAAAAATATTGAAAAAAATAAAGATATAAAATTTATTCTTATTGCAGGACCTTCGTCAAGTGGTAAAACAACTACAACAAGTAGGCTTGCTTCTTATTTTGCCGCGCTTGGTTATGATCCTATTAATATTAGTTTAGATGATTACTTTGTTAATAGAGATGATACACCAAAAGATGAAAATGGAAATTATGATTTTGAATGTTTGGAAGCTATAGATGTAAAATTATTTAATGAAAATTTAAGTAAATTGCTTTTAGGTGAAAGCGTTAAGTTTCCAAGGTATAACTTTATGACTGGGCTTAGAGAGTTTTACAAGGGCGAGGTTAAGATGACTGATAAAAGTATTTTCTTAATTGAAGGTTTGCATGCTTTGAATGAAGAACTTACTAAGGATATAGATGAAAAGTATAAGTATAAAATTTATTTAAGTCCTTTCATTCCTTTGAGTATTGATCAATATAATTATGTTTCAACTTTAGATTTGAGACTGCTTAGAAGGATAGTTAGAGATAATAGAACCCGTGGTTATGATGTTATTAAAACTATTGATAATTGGCAAAGTGTTAGAAATGGAGAAGAAAAATATATCTTTCCATATATTCATCAAGCCAATTCTATAGTTAATACTGCTCTTGCCTATGAAGTTGGGGTTTTGAAAGTTTATGTTGAACCACTTCTTTTGTCGGTGAGTGTAGATAGTGTTTATTATGAAGAAGCTAGAAGATTAGTAGATTTTTTGAAACAGTTCTTTCCAATACCGGGAGAATATGTCGATGATGAATCAATATTGCGTGAATTTATAGGAGGAAAATATAATGATTAAAGTAGCAATTAATGGTTTTGGTAGAATAGGGAGACTTGCATTTAGACAAATAGTTACACAAACTGATTTTGATATTGTAGCTATTAATGATTTAACAAATGCAGAAGATTTAGCATATTTGGTTAAATATGATACGGTGCATGGATCTTTCCATGAAGATGAAATTAAAGCCGAAGGTAATGAAATAGTAGTTGCAGGTGTTAAGAGAATTAAAGTTTATAGTGAAACTGACCCAGCAAATTTGCCTTGGGGTGAGCTTGGGGTAGATTTAGTACTTGAATGTACTGGTAAATTTACTCAAAAAGAAGATGCAATGAAGCATATTACGGCTGGTGCTAAAAAAGTATTAATTAGTGCTCCAGGTAAAGGTGATATGAAGACAATTGTTTATAATGTTAATGACAATATTTTAACAAATGATGATATTATTGTTAGTGCTGCTAGTTGTACAACAAATTGTTTAGCACCAGTTCTTAATATTTTGCAAAAAAATATTGGTATTAAAAAAGGTTTTATGACAACTGTTCATGCTTATACAAATGATCAGGCAACTCTTGATATAGCTCATAAAAAAGGCATTAAGTCTAGACGCGGTAGAGCTTGTGCTCAAAATATAGTACCATCAAGTACTGGTGCTGCTAAAGCAATTGGCTTAGTTATTCCTGAACTTCTTGGCAAACTTGATGGTAATGCTTTAAGAGTTCCAACTGCGGATGGTTCTGTTGTTGATTTAACCTTGGAACTTAGTAGAAATACAAGTGTTGAAGAAATTAATAAATTATTTAGTGAAAATCAAAACGAAACAATTAAATTTACGATGGACCCAATTGTTTCAAGTGATTGTTTAGGTAAAAAAGTTGGAGCTATAGTTGATGGACTTTCTACTAGTATTGTTGAAGCTGAAGGATCACAACTTGTTAAAGTGCTTGCTTGGTATGATAACGAATATGGTTATACTGCTCAAATGCTTAGAACTGCTAAAAAAATGTTTCAATAGTAATTAAACTCTCAATTATTGGGAGTTTTTATGTTAATTTATTTAAAATGTTTACACTCTTTTGTTTTTTTGTTAAAATAGTGCGTATTGTGGGGTGTATAATTTGGAAAAAAATAACATTGAAATTGGTGGAGTTAACTTTAAGTTCCTTTTATATTCTAATTTTGTTGATGAAAGGAAAAGTTTTAATGAAACTTATGCTAAAGAACTAGAGTTATATCGGGGAATATTAGAAACTTATAAAGGTATTGCCAAGGAATTGAAATTATCTACGGCATTAGAACTTTCATATTTTTATACTTATTTATTGTGGAAAGGTTATTTTTCAGAAACTAAATATCATGAATATAGTTTAAATAAAAGATCTATTACTTTAAACTTTTTAGCTGCTAATGTCCTTAGTGGTGGTGGTGTTTGTTTAGAGTATGCTTCCTTGCTTAATGACTTTTTAAGGGTATGTAAGAAAGAATCTTTAGTAATGGCTTGTTATGTACCTGTTAAAAATGATGATATAAAATTTGATTATGTCCCTGATATAGTTAGAAATTATGATGGCCAAACTAAACTATCAAAAAAAATATTAACCTCAGCATTTGATACTTCCTTGATTACTAAAAAACTGGGAAATCATGCAATTACAATAATAAATGAGGCTGGTCAACAATTTGCTTTTGATGCTACAAATTTATCTGTTTTAAACATAGAAAGTCATTTAAAAGCTTCATTAATTAATGGAAATGGTAATTTTGACTTAAAGAAATATTCTTTATTATTATTGAATATTATGCAAGAAACCAGTGAATTATTTTATAAGCTACGTGATGAAACTGCATATTCTGATTTAAAAGGAAGTACTGTAATGTTTAGCTACGAAGATACATTGAAACTTGTTGATTCTAATAAATTTTTGTTAGATGCAGGGTACGATAGCATTCATTCATCAATTGAACAAATTAATACTAGAGTATTATCGATGAAAAAATTTTCTAAGCGCAAATAAATAGTGTTTATTATAAAAAACAACTTCAGAATATTTTATTGAAGTTGTTTTCTTTTTTTTAGTTTGTTTAATATTTTGTCACCTAAAAGCTTATTAAGTAAATCTTTGTTCATTATGTAATAAAGAATTAAACTAACTATGCCAATAATTCCAAGGGCAATAAGCATAAATAATTTGCCTCTAATATAATTGAATATTAAAGGTTTAATAGTTTGACATATTATTATTAGTATTGTTATTGTTATTATAAGTTTAGGAATGGAATTAAATGTTTCTTTATAACTAAAATTATATTTGTGATGAAGTGTATACAAAGGAATTATTAGTGATAATACGTAACCTATTGTTGTTGCAAGTATTGCACCATAAAATGGGTAGATACCTAACTTATTAAATAAGAATATTAGGGGTATATCTAATATTGTTTTGGTTATTAAACCAGTTGCACAAGATATGTAAATAAGTTTAGTTTTAGATAATCCTTGTAATGCACTACATATCATTATATATGCTGAGTCTAATATTGCTAATAATATTGTGTATTTGAAGATTAATGGACCATAATAGCTTTCTCCATAGAATATTGTCCACACTTGTTTTGAAAAAATACTTAAAAATATAGAAAGTGGTAATATTATGTATAAAAGTACTTGAAGTGTTTTATTAAATTGTGAATTTACTTCTTTCATATCCTTTTTGGTGTAGGATTCTACGATAGTTGGTATTAAACTTATAACTAACCCAGTTGCAATAGCTGTTACTACACTTACAAGCTTGCTTCCCCAGGTGGTAAATACTGAGGAAATTGTTTCAATGTCTGCGGCTGGATAACCGATCCAATTTAACCCTTTAATAACTAATATCATATCAACAGTGTTATAAATACTATTGGCAACGTTAATAACGATAAATGGTATACAATATCCAATTAATTTTTTAAATATTGTTTTCTTTTCTTCTTTTGATACTTCTTCATATGGAACAAATAAATCTTTTTTTACTTTGTTAGTTTTGATGAGTAGGTAAAGATATGAAACTAGGGCACCTGCACAGGCTCCAAATACAGCAATTCCTACAGCTTGTGCAGTTGATAAGTGAAATATTTTTAATGCTAAGTAAGAACCAACTATAATAACTAAAACTCTTACGAATTGTTCAATTACTTGACCAATTGAAGGTGCTGCTATGTAGTGGTGTCCTTGTAAGTAACCTCTAAAAATACTTAATAGTGGTACAACTAATATGGCAAATGATACACATCTAATTACAAATGCAACATCAGATACTGTATTACCACCAGTTAAGTCACCAACTATGGCATTAGCTATAAGATTGGCTCCAAAAAAGCAAATGCAAAATGATATAATAGAAAATATTCTGATTATTTTTTGTGAATATTTAAACATATATGTTTTTTCTTTCATTTTACCTAATGTATTATATTCACTAGTTATTTTACTTATAGCAAGTGGTATTCCTGCAGATGATATAATTAAAAAGAAATTATATATGTTGTAGGCATATCCATATAAAGAACCACCATTTTCTCCAATTATTTTATAAAATGGTATTACATAAAGAACTCCGAGTATCTTGGATAAAATTATAGCTATGGTGGCTATAAAAGCGCCTTCCATAAATTCATTTTTTTTCAAAAGTATCATCTCCGTATGTAGTTATTATATTAAAATTATTTGCTACTTTCAAGAAAGTGTTATCTATTTGTGTAAATAATAGTATAGTTTGATTCGTATTAATTTGTAAAATTTAAGATTTAAGACTTGAAAAAATTTTTATTTATGGTATCATTATGTTTATGATAGGAGGAAAGTAAAGTGGAAAAAAATAGGACTGGACAAATAATTGCAGTTTTTGCATTAGTTGTTGGAGTTGTAGGTTTATCTATTGGATTTGCTGCATTTTCTAATACTTTAAAAATTCAAACAAGTGCTACAGTTACACCAGATAGTAGTACATTAAATGTTGATTTTTCAAGTTCTTTAACTGAAGTTGTTACTAATGACATTACTCCAGTAGCAACACCAACTAATTTAGTAGTTACTGATGCCAAAATTGATAATACAACTGATCCAACTATTAGCAATTTAAGTGCAACATTTACTGAACCAGGTCAAAGTGTTGTATATGAATTTTATGCATTTAATGCTGGAGAACTAAAAGCTTATTTGAAGAGTATTGTTTATGAAAACGTTGCTTCAAAATCTTCTAATAAGGTTTGTGTTGCTGCAGATGGAACGGATGATGCTTTAGTTCAAAAAGCTTGTGATGGTATTTCAGTCAAGGTTAAAGTTGGTTCTGAAGCAGAAACTTCTAGTGGTATAGCAAGTATTCAAAATCACGCTTTGGCAAAAGGCGTTGGTGAAAAAGTTACTGTTACATTAGAATATGCTCAAGGTGCAGAAAGAACAGACGGCGATTTTACTGTATCATTTGGTGATATTACCTTAAATTACAGTTCAGCTGATTAAAAATGACACGGTAAAATAAACCGTGTCTATTTAAGATGGGTGATAAAAATGAAAAAAAGTTATATTAAAATGATATTATTTATTTTATTTTTTAGTTTTTTATTTCTCTTAGATAGTTTTGTTTTTAAAATTATAAATCAAACAGTATTAGATGTTGTTATTTTATTTATGTTGTTGTTAACTTTTATATTTTTTGGTTTTGAAAAAGACAAACATCGTTATACAAAGGATATTATTTTAGAAATAATAATTTTTCTTGTAGGTTTTTTTCTTCTCTATTACTTATCAGGAATTTTAATTGGTTTTGCAAAAGTAAATAATTATTATACAATTAAGTCTTTTGTAAATATAATTATTCCTTTAATAATATTTATTACTCTAAAAGAATTTTTAAGATATCAGCTTATAACAAAATCAAGTGAGTCTAAAATATTAATTGTATTTGTTTGTGTACTATTTGTTATAATTGACAATGTAACTTCATTTGGGGCTCATACTATTAAATTTGATAAAGAAACTTTTTTGTTAGTGGCGATAACTTTTTTACCTTCAATTTCTGAAAATATTTTATGTTCATTTTTGAGTTTAAAATTTGGTTATAAGCCTAATATTATTTATTTACTTATAGTAAAGTTATATTCTTATTTATTACCATTAGTTCCTAATCCAAATGAATACCTTTATTCACTAATATTTTTAATTTTTCCTCTTTTGGTATTTTTGAAAATTAAAAATTGGATTAGTAAAGATAGAACAAATGCAATAGATATTCAAGATTATAATTGTAATAAACAAACTATTTTCTATTTTTTGCCTTTAATACTCTTTACAGCTCTATTAGTTTATGTAGTTTCGGGATATTTTAGATATTATGCTATAGCTGTAGCAAGTGGTTCAATGGAACCTCAAATATCTAAAGGTGATGTGGTAATTGTTGATACAAATGTAAAAGATTACACTAAAAGTGATATAATTGCTTATCGTTATGAGAGGAAAATTATTGTTCATAGAATATTTAAAATAGTTAATACAGATAAAGATTTTTTTATATATACTAAAGGTGATGCTAATAACGATTATGATAAGTATAAAATAACAAAGGATATGATTATTGGTGTTGTAAAATTTAAAATACCAGTTATAGGCTATCCAACAGTTTTGCTTAATGAAAGGTGGTAAAAGATTATGACTAAAAGTCAGAAAAACAAAAAGAAAAAAACAGTGGAACAAGTAAATGTACAAAAAACTGAAGTGAAAAAAAAGAAAATTAGATTAAAAAAATTCCATATTTCTTTTGGCAAGAGATTATCTTTTTATGCTATCTTTTTTATTATATCAATTTTTGGTGGCATATATTTTATTATAAATTCCATGAAAGTTGAACATAAAGAGAATTTGATATTTAATGAACATGGTAATGTTTCCTATTCTGTTTGTTTAAATAATAACGATTTTTTTGAAGATAATTGTTTAAATTCAAATATGTCATATGTAGCAAGCTTAATTAAAAATATACCTTTGAGTTTTAGTTATCGATTTAAAAGTAATAAAAATGGTGTTATTCAAAATATAGATTATGAAATTGTAGCTAAACTTGTTATAAGTAATAGTGAATCTTCAGCAAAATATTATGAAAAAGAATATGTTTTGTTAGATAAAACTCATGATGAAATTAAAAATACTGAAAAAGAATATTTTTTAAATAAAAAAATTGATATTGACTATGAGTATTATAATGAAATCGCTAATAAATTTAAATCTGAATACGGAGTTGATGCCCAAAGCTATTTGGAGGTTTATTTGATAACTGATAGTAGTGTAAATTCAACTTATGATTTACCAACTTCTGGAAGAATTTCTGTTCAAATTCCCTTGTCTCAGAGAGCTATTGAGATAAAACTTGATACCCAAGGAATTAATAAAATTCAAGACCAAGTTATAACTACTAAGTATTTTAATATAGTAAATTGGGTGCGTTTAATTTGTGGTATTTTACTTATATTGTTTTCATTTTATTATTTAATATCAATTTTTGGATTATTATTGCCACTTCGTAAAAAAAATACAAAATATGCTAAATTTTTATCTAACATAATGAAAGAATATGATAGATTGATTGTAGAAACTGTTACCTTACCAAAATTTGACAATTATAATATTTTAAAGATTAAAAGTTTTAATGAGTTATTAGACGTTAGGGATAATTTGCGTTTACCTATCATGTTTTATGAAGTAAGCGAACATGAAAAAGCTCATTTCTATATTCTTCATGATAAAAATCTTTATTTATATACGTTAAAAGAAGTTGACTTGCAAAAAAATGGCAGGCGATAATTATGAATTTGAAAAAAATAATAGGTTTATTTTAAAAGATAAAAAATAATTATTTGTTAGTATTATATTAATTTTGGAAATGAAATATTATTCTTGAGTATAGAATTTTCGTCATTTAATAATAGCTTATCTGTAGAAAATTTAAGTGCTTATGTGAAGGCTGATAGAGATATAGGGATAACTAATATTAGGGTTGATTATACCAGTGTTTCTAAGAGTAGTTATGATGAATATAATTCAGCTCAAGTGGATTATAAAATGCATTTTGATAATGAATATGCATTATAATGAAAATTTAACGTATGAAGGCTTTTTAGTACTTTTTCACCAGATATAATGACATTGCTAGAAAAAATGAAGAAGTATTTATTGTTGATAGAAAAGGCATACTAAGAGACTGGTCTTCATCTTTACTTAGAGCTAATTATATTTTGTATTTTATTTGGTTCTTATTATTGCTTTGTTTTTTCTCAAATTGCATCTAAAATTGATATAACAAATTTGGCGAAATTCAATAACAATACTTATTTTATTGATCATATGGAAGGTAAGAAAAATGTTGATGGATTTTTGTCTGGTATTGGTTTGCTTGGTAAGGAAACTGTAACTTTTTCAAATGACAAATTAAGTATTATTAACATTACAGCAAAACATTTATTTTTATTATTGATTCTTAAGTAAGCAACAATATAGATGATGGTTATTATTTTTTACGTAAAGACTATTGGTAATCAATATTTGAAAATAAATGATGATTATCAATAAAGTTATCGGTCGATCCAGTAAAATTAAAAGTTGTATTGAGTAATATTGAAGATTGTGGTGGACAGATTATAATTACAAATGAAAGTGTATTTTATTATTCGATTTCTATGGTGCAAATAGTGGTTTGGGGGATGATAAATTTGCATCATGCTCTGAACTTGATGAAAATGATAGTATGACTTTATATAAGCTAAACTAATATTTTTTGAAATAGAATGTTAATAAATGACATTCTGTTTTTGTATGATTATTTTCAAAAAGTGTAAATTACATAAATTTGGCATTTAATTAGGCTAAAACTCGTGTTATAATTATATTGGAGGACCATATGAAGTTTATAGAATTAAAAAATGTTAATAAAACTTATAAAAATGGAATAACTGCAATAGCTGATATGACAGTTAGTGTAGCTAAAGGAGAATTTGTTTTTGTTATTGGTCTAACTGCAAGCGGAAAATCAACATTTATTAAGATGCTTTATAGAGAAGAAAAACCAACTAGTGGCACTGTTTTTGTTGGTGGATTAAATGTTGGTAAACTTAGAAATAGAAAAGTATATAAACTTAGAAGAAGAGTGGGAATTGTATTCCAAGATTTTAAACTTTTACCTAGGCTTACAGTATATGAAAATGTTGCGTTTGCATTAGAATGCATTGGTATGAAAGGTTCTGAAATAAGGCCAAAGGTTTTAAATGCTTTAGAAAGGGTTGGACTTAAAGAAAAAGTGCGTTCTTTTCCTGGGGAACTTTCTGGTGGAGAACAACAAAGAGTTTGTATTGCTAGAGCAATTGTTAATGAACCTAAACTTTTGATATGTGATGAACCTACTGGTAATTTAGACCCTGAAACTAGTGAAGAAATTGTAAGAGTGCTTGAAAATATTAACAAAGAGTTAGGTACCACAGTCATTATGGCTACACATGATAAAGATATAGTAAATGGAATGAAAAAGAGAGTTTTAGTTGTTAATCATGGGGTACTCGTTGGTGATTATGCGAAAGGAAGTTATAAGACAAATGAGAGCATGTAGAATATTTTTTAGAAGTATAAGAGATGCTTTCAAAAGCGTCGTTAGAAATTTTTCTTTGAGTTTTGCATCAATTATGTGTACAACAATTACTCTTATTTTGGTGGCTGTTGCAATTGTAGTGGCAGCAAATGTTCAAAATGCTACCAAGTTAATTGAAGATGAATTAACTATCGTTACATATTTACAAAAAGATGTAACGGAAGAACAAGTTGAAAATATAAAAACTGAGTTAAAAAGTTACAAAAATATTGAAGAAGTAACTTTTAAAAGTAAAGATGAGTGGAAGCTTGAAATGAGTAATTATGACGATTCATTTAAAACAGTTTTGGATTATTTAGATGAAAATCCACTTAAAGATTCTTTTGTTTTGAAAGTAAATGATGTAAAAAAATTAAGTGAAACTAGTGAATATATCAAAGCTATTACTGGAGTTGATACTGTTAAGTATGGTGAAGGTATGGTTGAAAAAGTAATATCTGTATTTGACATAGTTCAAAAGATAGTTGCTATTGTTGTAATTGCTCTTATTTTGGTTACTGGTTTTTTAATTAGTAATACAATTAAACTTACTATATTTAGTAGGAGAAATGAAATTGAAATTATGAGACTTGTTGGTGCTAGCAATATTACGATTAAATTACCATTTTTGTTTGAAGGTTTAATTATTGGATTAATTGGTTCGGTTATTCCAATTTGCATTACTATTTATGGCTATGTGATACTTTGTTCAAGACTTCATGGCAAGGTATTTTCAAATATGATTATGTTAATTAAGCCATATCCATTTGTATTTTGGGTGTCACTTGTAATTGTAACTATTGGATGTTTAGTTGGTATGTATGGAAGTATAAAAGCTGTTAGAAAGTATTTGAAGGTGTAATTATGGGTATAAAAAAATTAAGTGGATATTTTCTTAGATATCTGTTAGCTATTTTTATATTTGTATCGTGCTTTATATTTAAACCTGCGGAAACTTTAGCTAAGGCAAATACGTTCGGAGAACTAAAACAAGAACTTGCGGATTTAAAAGCACAACAACAAGCTAATAATAATAAAAAGAACTTAACTAAAAATCAAATAACATCAAAAAATAATGATATTAATAATGCTGAAAGAGAAATTGATTCGGGAAGACAAAAGATAGAAATTGCTAAACAAACAATTAGTCAGACTGAAACTAAAATACAGGAACTTGAAGATAAAACAAATAAATTAATGGAAGCTTATCAAGTTATGGTAAGTAATAATTCATACTTAGAATTTGTTACAAGTTCTTCGTCAATGACAGACTTGATTATGAGAATTGATGCTGTTAAGGAGTTATCAACTTATAATAAAGAAAAATTAACAGAATTTGAAGACTTAATTAATACTAACAAACAAACACAAGTAGATTTATCAAATTATGAAAAAACATTAGAATCAAATATTGCAACTTATAAAAATAATATCCAAGATCTTCAAAATGATTTAGCTAGTTTAGATGAAATTGGTATGGATTTGGTTGATGAAATAAATTCTAAACAACAACTTGTTAACTATTATGATAAAATTGGTTGTAAAAGTAATCAAACATTGGAAGAATGTTCTAGAATTTCTGGAAATGATGCTTGGCTTAAACCTTTGGATAAAGGTCGAGTAAACAGTAAATTTGGGCAAAGAATAGATCCAATAACAGGAAAATTAAAAGTTCATAAGGCTGTTGATTTAGGTGGAAATGCTGAAGGTACAAATGTTTATTCTATAGGTAATGGGGTTGTAGTTGGTATTGTAGATGCAAAAAAAACTATGGCTAGAACTGGTAAAAAAGTTTGTGGTGGAAATCAAGTTTACGTTCAATATGTTATAAAGGGAGAATATTATACTATTTTATATGCTCATTTACTTTCATATAATGTTTCTGTAACTCAACAGGTAACTTCACAAACAATAATTGGAAGACAAGGTGGCGGAAGTGCTACTAAATCTTGGGAAAGTTGTTCAACTGGTACTCATTTACATTTCCAAGTTAGTAAGCATCAATATGAGGGTTACAATACTTTTATGGCTTATAGTATTGTGCCTCCAGGATATCCAGGTGGAGGAGGCTGGTTCTATTCAAGAACACAGTATTTTAATTAATATGAAAATAGATGTATTAGTTGTTGGTTCTTTGCAAGAAAATTGTTATATTGTTACTATTGGGGATAATTCATTTATAGTTGATCCAGGAGATGAGGCTGAAAGAATAATTGAGGCTTGTAAGGATAAAAATGTTAAAGAAATTCTTATAACTCATCATCATTTTGATCATATTGGAGCTTTAACTAAAATAGAAAAATATTTTGGCTTACATGAAAATGTTAAAAGTGGTTTGTTTGATTATGAAGTAATCAAAACTCCAGGACATACTGAAGATAGTTTAACTTATTATTTTCCAAAAGAAAAAGTGATGTTTACTGGTGATTTTATCTTTTATCGTACGATTGGTAGATGTGATTTACCAACTGGAAGTGATGGTGATATGATAAATAGTCTTGAACTAATAAGCGTGTATCCAGATGATATAGATGTTTATCCAGGGCATGGGCCTAAAACGAATTTAGGAAAAGAAAAACAGAATTTTAAGTATTATTTTTGAGATTAAAAATGCGCAGAGTTGCGCATTTTTCTTGTATTTTAGACAAAAACTTTTTATAAATCTTGGTTATTAGCTATAAATTTAGCAATATTAACATTTTTAATACCATCAATTTTATCTTTTATCATCTGTGACTTTTTCTTCTATATCGGATTAATTAATGCTAAAAATCACACAATTGTGTGATTTTTAGTATGTTTTTTCTGAGAAACTATGAGAATAGATAATTGGTTCCATGAACTCAGCATAATTTAAATAAATTATTCTAATTAGGTACCAAATATTGTTTGTGTTATCTCTGATTATTAAGTGATCTCTTCCCGCTTCCTCAATTATTCCTTCATATACCTTGTTTTGCCATGCACTGCTATCAGGATAAGAGACATAAGCTTTAATCTTTCTTCCTTTGTTAAGTCTGAGAATATTTTCTATATAACTTTGTTCTTCTGGTAAGCCATTACTATTGTTGTTTACCTCTGTTACTGACATATTTCCTGGTGGTGTTTGAAAACTTTGACTAGGAAATGTTGGATTTTGATAGAAATTACCATTCATTTTTAAATTCACCTCTAAAACAATATATGTTTTTAATTAATAATAATTGCTAAAATTTAAATAATAGTTTATAATTATTGGGAAAGAGTGGTCTTGGAAATGAAAATGAAAAATAAAGATAAAAAAATTAATTATAAGGATATTGTAATTGATGGATGTTCTTTAGTGTTTGGGTTATTTTTTTATGCCTTGTGTTTTAATTTGTTTTTAACCCCAAATGATCTAGTTGTTTCTGGTTTTAGTGGTATTGCAATTGTTACACAAAAATTATTTGGTTGGGCGCCATCTCTTTTTCTACTTTGTTGTAATTTTATAGTTCTTATAATTGGTTGGATTTTTTTGGATTGGAAAACAACGAAAAGAAATATTGTGGGCTCTTTACTATATCCATTAATGGTAAGTATTTCTGCACCTATTGCCAACTTTCTTACTCCTTATTTAATAACGGATGATTTTTATTTAACTCTTTTATTTGCTTTAATTTTGTACGGAGTAAGTAGCGGAATCATTTATAGAAGTGGCTATACTGCTGGTGGTTCTGATATTATTATGCAAATTATTAGTAAATATTGGAAAGTTAGTGAATCTAAAGCTATGATTTTTGCTAATGGTTTAATAATTGTTTCAGGTATGTTTGTGTTTGGTTTTGCTAAGGGAATATATTCTTTTATTATACTTTATTGCTCTACATTTTTTATTGATAAAATTATGTTTGGAATTTCTGATAGTAAACTATTTTATATCTATACTAAAGAAATAAATCAAGTAAAAAAATTAATACATGAAGAATTTGAAAGTGGTTTTACTACGATTTCTAGTACTGGTGGTTATTCACATAAAAAAGGTTTTATGATTATGTGTGCTGTTTCTAATAATGATTATTATAATTTAAAGAAAAGAGTTTTGGAAATAGATCCGAAAGCGTTTATGATTATTGATACTTGTTATGAAGTAAATGGAGGAGTTAGACGAAGTAATATTCCATTTTTGTAAATTTTGTGTTAAACTAATATTGTGATGGATTATGAAAAAAATAGTTATATTTGGAGGAGGCAGTGGTCTTTCTCAACTTTTAAAAGGTATTAAGTTATTTCCAGTGGAAATAACTGCGGTTGTTTCAGTCGCTGATAATGGCGGAAGTACAGGACTTTTACGCCGTGAACTTAATATCCCTGCCGTTGGGGATATTACAAAAGTAATGCTTAGTATGGCTGATACAAATCAGGATGTTATTGATTTAATGAATTATAGATTTACTAAATCTAAATCTTTAAGCATTCATTCAGTTAAAAATTTACTTTTAATTGCTTTGATGGATTTAAAAGGTAATTTTGCTGGTGCTATGCCTGTTATGGAAAAATTACTTGATGTTAAAGGTAATATTTTGCCCCTTACTGAGGATAATGTAAATTTAGTAGGGATTACAAAAAGTGGTAAAAAAGTAGTTGGTGAACATCAATTGACTGAATGTGCAAGTAAAATTGTAGAAGTTAAATATGATAAAGAAATAAAAGTAAATCCTAAAGTTATTAAAGCTGTCGAAGAAGCAGATTTAATTATATTCTCTTCTGGTAGTTTATTAACAAGTATTGTTCCTCATTTGATTGATAAAAAATTAGTTGATGTAATAAATAAGGCTAAAGGTGATAAAGTCTATATTTGTAATTTATTTACACAACCTGGTGAAACTGATGATTTTACTGTCAAAGATCATATTGATTATTTAGAAAAATATTTGGGAAAGGGAAGTATAGATGTCGTTCTTGCTAATAATGCTGTTATTAATAGTGATTTAGCTAATAAGTATGCTACAGAAGAACAAAAAGATCCTGTTGTTTTAGATATGCATGAACTTGATGAAAGTAACATTTATGTAATACAAGATAAATTGTTTACAATTGAAGATGGTTGGTATAGACATGATGCGCTTAAAACTGGTTATTTATTATTTTCTTATTTAATGGATGGTAAAAATAAATGACATTTACAACTAGTTTAAAGGAAGAAATAGCTAAAAATGATATAAATTCTATGGAAGCAAGATATGAACTTATGGCGTTTTTAAATAGTGTTGCTAAATTTAGTAAAGATGAAATAAGTATAACCTTAGAAAATGCTAGTATTGCTAGAAGAATATATAAAGAAATAAAAGAAATATACAATGTTAATCCCAGTATTGTTGTTAGGATGCAAAATAGATTTAAAGTTAAACAAATTTATATTCTTAATATAAAAGAAAAAATAGATTTCATAAAAAAAGATATTAGTGTGGGGATTAAAATTGAAGTTGATGATTTAGTAAGCGATGAAGAAAAAATTGCTTTTTTGGAAGGGACATTTTTAGCAGTAGGTAATGTTTCTAATCCGAGCACAAGTGGATATCATTTAGAATTTATTTTTACTAAAGAGAGATTGGCTAAACAAGTACTAAATTTACTTGAATACTTTAAACTTAAAGCTAAACTTATTAAAAGAGGTTATAAAACGATTGTTTATATCAAAGCAAGTGAATGTATAAGTGACTTGATAAAAAGATTTAAAGCTACTAATTCTTTATTTTATTTTGAAGATATTAGAATATATAGGGATCATAAAAATATGGTTAATAGACTAAATAACTGTGAAATTGCTAATCAGGAAAAGACTTTTAGAACAGGTCAAATGCAACTTGAAAATATTAATTATTTGAAAGAAAATGATTTATACAGATTACTTGATGAAAATACTAAGATTGTGGCTGAAGCAAGATGTAAATATTCAGAGCTTTCTATGCAAGAACTTGCTGATATAATTACTACAGAATATGGATATAAAATCGGTAAATCAGGTGTTAATCATCATTTTATAAAAATAAACAATTTAATTAAAAGACATAAAGAAAGAAGTGAATAATTATGGTAGTTAGACTTGCTGCAGATTTGCAACCAGATAGTATTCTTGATGGTTCTGGTATTAGAACCGTTATTTGGTTTCAAGGATGTTTACATAATTGTTGTGGATGTCAAAATCCTGAAACACATGATATTAATGGTGGGTTTGTAACCGATACTAAAGATATTTGTGAAAAATTGAAACATTTAAAATATCAAAATGGTATTACTTTATCTGGTGGGGATCCATTTTTTCAAGCCAACGCAGCATTGGAGATTGCTAAATATGCTAAAAGTATAGGTCTTAATGTGTGGGCCTATACTGGATTTACTTATGAAGCATTGCTTGCTGGTGATAAAGATAGATTAGAACTTTTAAAAAATATTGATGTTTTGGTAGATGGGAAATTTGTGCTTGCAGAAAAAAGTCTTAATTGTAAATTTCGGGGAAGTACTAATCAAAGACTTATTGATGTAAAAAAAAGTTTGGAAGAAGGTAATGTTGTTTTATATGGAGTTTAAAGAAGATGTAAATTATGTTATTTTGTGCTCTAACGCTGATAAAAAGTTTATGGCTCAATTTGGAAATTATCCAGTTTTAAATAATATGAACTTTGAAACACTAAAAAATAACTTGGAAATGTTTCCCAGTAAGAGAGTGGTTTTTAATGAAACTTTAACTACCTTATTGAATCATGAAAAAAAAGAAATACTAGATTTACTTATGAAACAAAATATTCATTATATTAATATTACCACTTGTGCTCAAGATGCTGTTTTGGGTGATTATGTAATTGTTTATGATAATGATAATGATAGAGTTCTTGAGGGAAATAAAGAAATGGTGTTAAAAAATGAGAAATTGTTGAAAAAATTAGGGTTTGGTATTCCTTTTGCATGTGATTTATCTATTCAACTAATGTATTACGATGTTCTTGATAAGGTTTATTTTGATGTTGATAACTTGTTGGAGGCTATATGGAATTAATAAGTTTACATGGAAATATAATTGGTGTAATTAGTAATGATTATAGTAAAGATAGTAATGAAAATATGTTAGTTAAGGATATAGTTGTAAAAAAAAGTGCTGCAGCTTTAAAAATGGTGGGTTTAGATGCGACTGTTTTAGAATCTAATTTTAGTGATTTAAGTAAGGGAAATCAAAATAGAATTATACTTGCAAGTAAATTGCAAGAAAAGAATATTGTTTTAGTGGATTTTAGTGTAGGTTTAACAAATAAAGATATTGAATTTTTTAAAAGACTTTTTAAAAAAATAGTTAATTATGGTATAAAAATAGTTTTGGTTGATAAAAATAGTAATTTATTTTTTAATCTTGTTGATAAAATTTATGTTATTAACAAAGAAATTATATATGAAATTAGTGATATGTTTGATAAAAATCTTGGTAAATATATTGATTTACCTAAGATAGTGGAGTTTACTATCAAAAGCGAGAATATGGGAATAAAAATAAATCATTATAAAGAATTAGATGAACTTTTAAAAGCTATATATAGGATTAAATCATGAGATATTTAATTTCATTTAGTTATGATGGCACTAAGTTTCATGGCTTTCAAAGACAAAATGATGTAAAAAGTGTTCAGAAAACTTTAGAAGATGCATTGAGCGTGGTGTTAGATGAAAAGTTAGTTATTAAGGGTAGTGGAAGAACTGATGCTGGTGTACATGCTTTGATGCAATGTGCTCATTTTGATTGCAATAAGGGTATAACTAAAAAAGATGTCGATAAATTAAATAATATTTTATGTGATGATATAGTTGTAAAAAAGTTTAGGAAAGTTAATAATGATTTTCATGCCAGATATAATGTTAGAAAAAAAACTTATGTTTATAAAATAAATAATGGTAATTATAGAAAAGATTATGAAGGTTATTATTATCAGATTAGATATCCTCTTGATATAAAGAAAATGAAAAAAGCTAGCAAACTTTTTATTGGAATTCATGATTTTCATAATTTTGTAAGTGGTTTTAGAGTTGATTATACTACTTGTATTTATAAGATTAGTATTAAGAAATGTGGAGATATTGTTCTTATGAAATTTGTTGGTGCTGGATTTTATCGTTATATGGTAAGACATTTAGTTGGAGCTTTGTTAGACATTGGCCGAGGTAAAGTTGAACTTCATGTGCTAAAAAATATGATTGAAAATAAAGATTTAGATAAAAAACTTAGTATTGTTCCTGCGGATGGTCTTTATTTGGAAACAATTAAATTCTTAAATTTTCATACGAAGTGCAACAAGTAGACATATAAATATGCACTTATTGATAAGCTTAATGTTA
>CAKOHR010000004.1 GCA_934085825.1 uncultured Bacilli bacterium
TCCTGGTAGCTCAGCTGGATAGAGCAATCGCCTTCTAAGCGATCGGTCGTGAGTTCGAATCTCGCCCAGGACACCAATTTGAATAAAAAAGCCTAGAAAATAAATGTTTTCTAGGTTTTTTGTTATAAAATTATCCAAATAAAAACACCATTTAAATTGGTGTTTAACAAGCTTTATTATCTTTACAAACAGTATCATCTTTGATTGCTTTAATTAAATCTTTATATGCAGTTTTCAATTCTTCTTTTTGTTTATCATCTAAGGCTTTATACGGATCTTTTTGACTTTCTACTGTTGCTACATGGAACCCTTTAACTTTACCACCTGACATAGATACAACTGTTGGGGCATATAATCTTTTTACTCCAGTGTCATACATATTTCCTGCATCATCTGTTACATAAAATTCTTCAAGTTTTTTATCTAAAATTTTTAAAATTGAATAGTAGGCATCTGTTCCTTTTTTAGTTTGTTCAGGTTCAATACTTCCTGAAAATTTGTAAGTATCTCTCATATCTAGTATATCAACATAATAAATTTTGTCGACGTTTAATTCCTTTGCGGTTTCAAGTAATACGGGAACTGCATTTCTACACCATGGACAAGCTGCAAAACCAAAGTAGATGATTGCATCTTCATTTTTCATAATATCGAGAATTTCTTGACCACTTTTATAAATAATAGGATTTTCTTCTTCAATTTCTACATTTAAATATTCTTTTTCATTGTTTTCATTAACAAGGCCATTTAAACTTTCATATTCTTGTTTAAATTTAACAGCATCTGTTACTTTAATTTCTTTATGATTAGCAATTGCATATACACATAATCCTATAACTGAAAGTGCACATACAATAATTATTATAAAATATATTTTATTACTTTTTTCCATACTTCTATCACTTCCATTAAAATAATAACATAATTAAAAAACTAGTGCAATAAATTTTGCCTAGTTTTTCTTAAAACACTCATTTTCATGGGAATTAATTAAACCTATCGCTTGAAGATATGAATATATTATTGCTGAACCTACAAACTTCATTCCCCTTCTACTTAAATCTTGGGAGATATTATCTGATATATCCGATCTTGTTTTATCATTTTCATAAATGGGATAATTTTTAAAATATTTAAGTAAATAGTTTTTAAATCCATTATGTTCTATAGAAATACTTTTAAATAATTTGGCATTATTTATACTAGCTTTTATTTTTAACTTATTTCTAATTATATCTTTATTATTTATAAGTTCATTTATTTTTATATCATCATATTTTATAACTTTATCTATATTAAAATTATCATATGTCTTTCTAAAAGAATCTCTTTTATTTAAGACACATTCCCAGGAAAGACCTGCTTGAAAACTTTCTAAAATAAGCATTTCAAACAAATAACTTTCTTCTAAATTAAGTACTCCCCACTCCTTGTCATGATAT
Source organism: uncultured Bacilli bacterium (assembly GCA_934085825.1). Taxonomy (GTDB): domain Bacteria; phylum Bacillota_I; class Bacilli_A; order RF39; family UBA660; genus Onthocola_B. The sequence continues at coordinate 1,443 of CAKOHR010000004.1, forward strand.
TTGACATACAAGGGATTATTTAAGTTACACCACTTACATCTCATGATACCATTTTCCTTCTAGATGCAATATTATTTAGGATAATAAATATTACAGCAAATATTATTAAGACCAACATGTTAAGCCATACCGTTTTTAAATTAGCAAATGATAAAACTTCAAGTTCTGCTAGAAAATCATTTGTATTAATATACCAATATGCAGGTAGTATATGTGCTATTTTTATGACGCTTAAAGGGAGCCACTTTACAGGTATAAAAGCACCACATAGAAAAGCTTGGGATAATGCAACTACATTAACTATACCTGATACTGCTTCTTTACTTTTAACTAATGTACTAATAAATAAAGCCATAGATAAAAGAGCAAATGAAAATATAAATGTATTTAGAATATATAATAAACCTCTTTCTGTAAATGTTAAAGAGCCAAATATAATAAAAGCTAAAATATTATATAAAATAACTACGAAAATAGAATATAAACTACTTGCTATTAAAATATATTTATTATGTTTTTTATAATCCATACTACTTACAATAATTCTCTTTTTAGTAGTTTTTTTATTAAAACTAGATAAAACTAAACATATAATAAAGAGAATAACTGCAATTAAAGTATAGCTTGCAAAATTATAATATCTTGAAAATCTGGATAATTCCGTAGTATTTATTTTAGTAGTAAGCTTCACTTTACTATTTTCATCAAGTGCATTATTTACTTTACTTAATAAAGTACTCTTATCACTATATTCTTTTCTTAATACTTTGATAGTTTTAATATATCTAGTTAAAAGCATTTCTGCTAAATTTGATGAATAATCCCCACTAGATTTAATTTCTATATTACCATTTTTCCCACTTAAAATGTTTTCTTCATACCCACTCGGAATATATATTACATAACTTGCATCACGATAAAATATGGCATCATCTATAGCTCTTTTAGTATTTTTTACATCGATTATATTAGCATTTTCTTTAAAATAACTAACTAAATCGTTAGAAAGATCCGTATTATCATTATTAACTATTATTATATCTGGCTTACTTTCTTTAAAAGTACTTGTTACATCATTACTGCTCATGTTTATTGTACCAAATATTACGAGCATTATAGTAAATCCTATGATTGTACCTTTATATTTTTTTACTACTTTCCAAAATGTTTTAAATACTATCATATTTTTGCCTCCTTAAACTGATACTTGATATAAGTAACATTATAAATGAAAATATAAGTAAACTTAAAACATTAAAAATATATCTGCTTTCAAATCCATAGTAATATAGAGCATAGAAGCCATCTGTAATCATGGCGGCTGGATTTATCATATTTAATATGGGTATATTCTTATCAATTACATACTTCATAGTAATTCCCATCATACCTGATAAGAATGATAGAAACATGGTTACACCAATTAGAATACCACTTTTAGCATTTTCATTAGTTTTTAAAATGGTGGCAATAATACATCCAAGTGATAAGCCTGCTAGAGAACCCACAACAGCCAGCAGGGCAATTAAGCCAATATTAGAGTTATAATCAATCTTTAAAACAAAGATTGTATAGACAAATAATAAAATTAAACCGAGTATTTGCACAACTAGACTTGCGAGTAAACCACTAAGTAGAAGAGTACTTTTAGGAATCGGAGCTGCATTATTTCTCTTACCTACACTACTCATATTTGGCATATTTTTATTTATAATATACATTGATATTGCTCCACCATATAAAGCGGCCATAGCAATTAAAGTATAATATTCAATCATTGTATAACTTAAATTACTTCTGGATATATTTTTAAATTCTACTGTTTCATTTAAACTTTCCATTACATTACTTATTACCGTTTGATAATCTAAGTTGCCTTTGCTTATTTCCTCATTTACAGTATTTTCAATTATTTTCTTATTACTATTTACTTCATCCACAAAAAACTTAAGTATCGTTTCATATATGCCATTATCATTTATAGTTATATTTACATCACTATTATTAAATTCTAGATAGCCAGTTATTTCTTTATTTTCCAAAAGTTTACTTGCATCTTCTTTTTTTAATACTTTTACATTAAATAATTTATTATCACTATCTTTACTTGCTTCATTTATAGCTTCTTTAAATACAGTGTTATTTTCATAGTCTGGACTATCTACAACAGCAATATCAAAGGCATGAAATGCTTCATTATTTTCGATATCTTTAAATGCCATATGAAAAAATGTACCAAGTAATATTGGAAAGATAAATGTCCAGAATATGAGGGATTTATTTCTAAAAAGTACTTTTAAAGAATATTTAAAATTATGGATAAACATTAATCTCTCAAATCCTTTCCAGTAAGTTCTAAGAACACATCATTAAGGGTTGGTCTTTCACTAAATATTTTAGAATAAGTAACTTTTTTAGAATGTAAAAAGCTAGTTAATTCACCAAGATTATCTTTACCCTTTATATAAGTAATTACTAAAGTGTTTCCATTTTCTATAACACTATCAACTGTTTTAAATGTTTTTATTTCATCAACTATTTTAGAACTTATTTTCTTTACTTCTAAAGTTATTTTTTCTTCTAGTTTTGCAAGTGATTTTAACTCATCAGTTGTACCTTCAGCTAAAATTTTACCTTTATCAAGAATAATAATTCTATCACAAATCATTTCTACTTCTTCCATATAATGCGTTGTATAAACAATCGTAGCTCCATCATCACGTAGTTTTTTAATACCATCTAAGATATTATTTCTACTTTGAGGATCTACCGCAACAGTTGGTTCATCTAAAAATATTAATTTAGGTTTATGAGCTATACCACATGCAATATTAAGTCTTCTAAGTAAACCTCCAGATAATTGTTTTGGGTAAAATTTAGTAAATTCTTTTAAACCAACAAGGTTTACGGCCTCTTCTACATAGGATTTTCTTAAAAGTTTATCACTTATATATAATCCGCAGAAATAATCTATATTTTCATAAACAGTGAGTTCTTCAAAAACTGCTACTTCTTGAAATATTACTCCAATGTTTCTTTTTATATCATAAGCATCTGGCTTCATTTCTTTGCCAAATATCTTAATTGTTCCTTTTTCGAAATTAAGTAAGTTAAGTATCGAGTTAATCGTCGTAGATTTACCACTTCCATTTGGTCCAAGTAAACCTAGAATTTCTCCTTCATTAACATCAAAAGATAAATCATCTATGGCTTTTAAATCCTTATAACTTTTACTTAATTTTTTTACTTCAATTATTTTTTTCATCACTTATTCTCCTTACATATATTTCTTTATTTTTTAAACTAATTTTACTTACTTCATAACCATATTTCATAAGTCCTTTTTTACTATTTAAAAATGAATGGTCTATTTCAAATCCTAGAATATTTTCAATTTCTCCAAAACCTAGAACTACATTTTCCTTACCTAAAGATGATATATATTCCCATAGTTTACTATATTTCATTTTTTATCCTCCAAAAGTACTAAAGCTTTAAATTCACTTGATAGAAGTTTACTTATTTCTTCATCTGTTAAATTGACAGCTTCACAGGCAATTAACGTAGCAAGCCCATGAGTGAACAACCACATCTTAACATGAAATGATTTTAAATTTTCTCCAGTTAAACTAGTACTCATATTTATATATTTTTCTACTTCAGCAAAATTACCATCGGCAGTTTCAACAAATTCACTTATTGAAAGGTTAGTTTTACTCATGAAAAGAACTTTAAATATGTTTTTCTCTTCTCTAGCAAACTTTATATAATTAATACCAGTTTGCTTATATTTTGGCATTTCATCATTCATATTATTTGTTATAAAATCATAAAAATATTTTATCATTACTTTATTTAACTCATTTAGTAACTCTTCACTATTTTCAAACTGATAATAGATTGGTCTTATAGAACAATTTAACTTTCTTGCTATTTCTCTATTACTTACCTTTTCTATGCCTTCACTTCTCACAATTTCTAAAGCAGCACTCAGTATGTCTTTTTTACTTATCTTTATTTGTTTTGGCAATCTATCACCTTCTTATATTTAATTGTATCACGTGATACAATATTTGTAAATAAAAAGATGTTAAAACATTTTTTCAACATCTTTAGGTACTTTATCATCAACTATTTTACTTATTATTTTCTTCTTTTGTTCATCTGTTACCTTTTTGCCTGTCATTTTACTTAAAGTATCAATTACTTCCGTTAAAGTTTTTTCATCTTTCATATTTCCTTTTTGAAGTTTTTCCGCTAAACTTATAATAGTATTTTTATCTACCTTAGTCTTCTTTTCCACCTTTTTAAAAAATTCATCTCCAAATTTCATTAAAAAGCCTCCCTAAAGTAATATATGCAAAATTTTGAAAATGGAATTTATAATTTTTGTTTCTTTAGTCTAATAGTCAAAAATGCTAAAAACTGCCACTGCCGTGCTTCCATATAATTCTAGAAATATTTCTCCTGTTGCTGGGATCAAAATTTGAAAAATTAGCAAAAAAGAAATTATTATTTACTCCATCAAAAGCTAGAACTTTTATTGTTTCTTCTCTTACATCTTTTAACCACTCTAAAGTTAATTTAATATTATAAATTCTATTTCTTACAATGTGTCAATTGGTTTATTATACTTTTCAATCATCGGAAGGTATATGCTTTTTAAAGAAAGTATTCCCTCTTCACTTGTTGCTTCTGCTCTGAAAGTTAAATTTGGACCAGTATTTGAAGCTCTAACTAAAACCCAACCATTTGTGTAAGTAATTCTTACTCCATCTATATCATTTATTGGATAATTTTCTTTTTTGGCATAAGCTTTTATTTGCTCTACAACATTAAACTTTATCGAATCATCACAAGGAATTTTTATTTCTGGGGTTGAATAATACTTTGGATAGTTTTTAACTAATTTACTTAATTTTTCATTTGTTTTACTCAAGATTTCTAAAAGTCTAAGTGATGCATATATAGCACTTGCACAGTCAGCATCGCGATCTCTAAAATAAAGATGTCCAGAATATTCACCACCAAAAGGTAAATTATCTTGGTGAGTTTTAAATTCAGTATATGAAGCCCCGGTTTTATAACAAATTCCTTTCCCCCCCCATCTTGTAATCATATCGTCCATAGATTTAGAACATTTTATGTCATAAAGAAATGTTTTGTTTTGAACATTATTAAACATATCTTGAATATATAAAAGCATTAGGTATTCAATTGGCATTATTTCACCATTTTCCATAACTACACCAATTCTATCACCGTCTCCATCATAAGCAACACCAAAATCTGCTCTATTATCTTTGACAGCCTTTTGTAATTGTCTCATATTTTCAGGCACAGCAGGATCCGGATGATGACTAGGGAAATTACCATCAGAAATATCATTTATATATATTGGATTGCAAAAAACACTATCAAAAACTTTTCTTATTATATGGGTTGTAGCTCCATTTCCTGGATCAATTACAACTTTTCTTTTATTTTTTCCAAACTTTAATGAATATTTTAAATATTCCAAATATTTATCTGTAATATTTGTATTTGTAATTCCTCCTTGACCATTTTTAAAATTACCTGCAAGAGTATATCTCTTAAAATCTTCAATCATTTCTCCTCGGGCATTAATCATTCCATCAAAAGACATTTTAAAACCATTGTCATCTTTAGGATTATGTGAAGCTGTTACCATGATGCCAGGCATTTGATTAATATATCTTGCATAATAATTCATTGGTGTTGTTGTATATCCTAGTGATACAATATTTATACCACTTGAAATTAAACCTTTGATTAAATTTTGTGTTAAACTTTCACTCGAAAGTCTGTTATCATGAGAAACTATGCATGATGTTTTATTATACTTTTCTTGAAGATAAGAACCATAACTTTTCCCTACAGTAAATGCTACTTGTTCATTTATAGTTGTTGGATATGTTCCTCTTATATCATATGCTCTAAATATTTCTTCATTTATAGTATCCATTAAAATCATCCTCTTTATTTTTCTATTTTATTATGGCTTCTAAAGCTAATTTTATCATATTATTTAATGAAGTTTGTCTTTCTTCAATTGAAAGCACTATGTTACTGTATTTTGAATCTACTACAGTTGCTATAGCAGTTGCTTTTCTTCCTAAACTATTTGCAATGTGAATTAAGCCAAATGCTTCCATTTCTTCACCTAAAACTTCATATTCTTTTGGTATTCTTGAAAGTACTCTTTCAAAATCTATATATGGACCAAAGACGTCCATTGTTGTAAGCATTCCTTTATGTAAATTATTATTTAAACCTAGTTCATTTGCAGCTTGCATAACGTTATTATTAAGCTCTTCATTTGCTTTAACTACTCTTTCTCTATAATTGTTAAATGTGTATGCAAAATTGGACTCACTGTAAACACTTTCACTTAATAACATATCATTAATGTTTGCTTTTGGACTTACTGCCCCACAAGTACCTATTCTAATAATTTTTTCTACATTAAAAAAGTGAAATAATTCAAATGAGTAAATCCCCATACTAGGCATGCCCATTCCACTTCCCATTACAGTTACTGGAATACCTTTATATGTACCAGTAAATCCAAGCATGTTACGTACGCTTGTAACGCATCTAGCATTTTCCAAAAAATTTTCTGCAATGTACTTGGCTCTTAATGGATCCCCTGGCATTAAAACTAACTTTGCTATATTTTCTTTATTTTCTACTTCAATATGTATTGGGTTTTCACCTATAAACATTTTTATTCACCACTACTTTCTACTTCAATTTTATCAAAAAAATGTACTTTTTACTAGTACATTTTTAATACTTGACAAAAATTAAAAAAGATTTAATAATAATTTTATTTGTCATTAACTACATTTTCTATTCGATACTTATGGTTAAAATGATTAATATATTTAACTAAATCACTATATTTAATGGATATTGTTTTTGTATTTGTAAGAGGATGCATAAGTAGCACTTTATCTATTAAAAATTCATCTATAATAATTAAAACTTTATTATCAGTATCATTTACTATTCCTAATGGTGTAACACTTCCTGGTGTGACACCTAATACATTTTCTAGATCTGTACTTGAGGCAAAATAAAGATTATTAACTTTTAAAAGCTTTTTAATATTTTTAATATTAGCTTTTTTATCATCAGGGATCAATATTAAATAATAATTTTTACCATCTTTTAAAAATAGATTTTTAACCCCTTCACCTTTTATTAATTTTTTTATAAATTCGGCTTCTTCACTAGTCATAGCTACCTTATGTTCTACCATTTCATAATTAATATCTAACTTCTTTAATATTTCATAAATATTTATTTTTTCAATCATTTACATTTTTCCTCCATTATAAGTGGTATATTTATCAAATCTACTTTATTATCAAAAGTTATTACTTTTACTTCAAAATATAAAGTATCTTTTTTATATTTTTCACAAATGCTTTTAGAATAAGTGCCATTAAATGATAATCCAGTTAAGAATTTATCAAGTAAAACCGCCTTATTCTCTTTGTATTCATATGTACTTATTTCATTAATTGTATTAGTAACTTTTTCAAATAACGTTGCTGATATTTCTTTATACTTAGAAATATCAAAATTATCACAATATGTAATATTTTTTACCATATAACCTTTTTTATCTTTGTCGTATGTAATATTACCATAAATTGAGTATTTATTACATAAAGACGTCTTATTGGTATTTATATTTTTATTAGCTTGGATAAAAAAACTTAATAATATAATAATTAATAATATAGTGATTAGTACTATAATTACTGCTTTTTTAATTTTCTTTTTTTTCATTTTTGTCGTGATCCTTTCGATATAAATTAATTATATCATATCATTATAAAAACTACCACAATGGCAACTGTTTTTGTTTACTTTTTAGTATTTTGTTAATACTAAAAAATGGTGATGACGTTGATAAAGGCAAAAAAGTTATTTTATCACTTAGTACTTTTATTTATACTTGGCGGTTTATTTGGATTTTTATTTGAAACATTATGTTATTTATTTAAAAACGGAAAATTAATTAATAAACAGGGTCTTTGGCTAACTTTTTTAAAACCTATTTATGGTTTTGGAATTGTATTAATTAGTGCTATGCTTTATAAGCTAAGAGGAAAACATCCTGTTTGGATATTTTTATCAGGACTTTTAATAGGGACTTTATTTGAATATCTTGCTTCATTATTTCAGGATTATGTATTTCATACTAGTACATGGAACTACTCAAATATGAAAAATAATTTAAATGGAAGAATTAATGTTCCCTATTCTATTATCTGGGGTGCTATTACTTATTTATGGATTCAATATGGATTAGGTATATATCTAAAATTTTATAATAAAATTTTGAGTTACGGGTTTGTTCGTAAAATAATAATTGCTATAGCATTGCTATTAATGGTTGATTTAATATTAACTAGTGTTGTTACAAAAAGATATTCTGAACGAAAAAGAGGTATCGAAGCAACTTCTCAATTAGATACTTACATCGATAAATACTTCAATAATGCTGTTTTTGAGAAGAAATTTCCAAATTTAAGGGTAAAAACATAAGTAATATTTGACAAAAATAAAATATATTGTTAAAATTAATAGGTAAACGAAAAAAGGAGTGAGAAAAATGGCTACAAAAGTAACTACTAAAAAACCTTTAACTGGTAATAGAAGATCACATGCTTTAAATGCAACTAAAATGACACAAAAACCAAATTTACAAAAGAAAACAATAAATGGAGAAAAAGTAATCATTAGTGCTAGAGAAGCAAGAACTTTAAATAAAAAAGCTGCATAATTTAAATATTATGTAGTTTTTTTGTATAGTTATATTTTTAATGCATATACTATTATTAGCAAGGATGATGTAAATCTTTGCTAGTATAAATAAAGACGGGATTATTTTTCTCCCGTCATTTTTTATATTTTATAATCTAGTAACTATATTCTTTTAAACCTCTCATATAAAATGATTTTTCTTCATCTAAAATAATGAATGGAACAATATTATTCTTTAAACATTATCATTCTACCTGTTCTACCGTTTCCATCACTTAGTGGATGTATTCTTTCAAATCTAACATGAAAACAAATAATATCTTTTAATGTTACCACTTGTAATTTTTTACTTCAATTAAATCATCAAGTTTTATTAGATCTTCACTTTTGGGAATAAAACTTTGGGTATCAAATATTGCTTCAATTTGGTCTTCAGAAAGTCTACTTTCTTCAATTTTATTTGAATTATAAGCAAAAGAAACTTGGGAAAAACGAAAAATATTTTCTTTAAATTTACATTTTTTTGACGAATTAATTTTTTTTATTCTAATGGCATCCATTAAATCACTTATCTTTAATAGATTTTATCAAAGTTTAAGTCCAAAGTAAATAAAGGTAAAGGCATTTCTAAATATATTTATAGGTATAATTTATTAATTACAGTTTTTTTATATTTTACCCTATTTTTGTCTATTGCTAATACTTAGAATAATACCGATACTTATCATACTCACAAGAAGGCTGGATCCACCATAAGAGAAAAATGGAAGTGTTACCCCAGTGACTGGAATAAGACCAATAACTACACAAATATTTAAGAGTGCTTGGATAATAATACCAAACCCTAAACCAAATGATAAGTATTTATAAAATAAATTATCGCAGTTTAAAGATATTTTTACAATTTTATAAAAGATAAAAGCAAAAAAAGATGTTACAATGAGAATACCTAAAAATCCAAATTCTTCCGAAATTATAGAAAAGATAAAATCCGTTTGGGGTTCTGGTAAATAAAATTGTTTCTGACGACTTTTTAAAAAACCTTGACCTAGTAAACCTCCAGGACCAATTGCATATAAACTTTGAATAATTTGATATCCACTACCTAGAGGATCAACCCATGGGTTTAAAAACGATACTATACGAAGCATTCGATATGGAGCTACAACAATAAGTCCAACTATTCCTAATAATCCCAATAATCCTATTTTAACAAAAAATGATATTTTTACACCTGAAATAAATAGAATAGATACTAATGTAATAACAATTACCATAGCTGTACCAAAATCCGGTTCTAGCATAATTAAAATAAAGAATGTGCCTATTACCAATAAAATGGGAAATACGCCCTTTTTTATATCACCTATTATTCTATTATTATTTGCAAGATATTTAGAGACATAAATTATTAGACCAATTTTGGCAAATTCACTAGGCTGAATACCAAAACCACCTATACCAAACCAACTTCTACTTCCATTCCTTATTTTACCTAGGCCTGGAATTAATACCAGTACAAGTAATAAAAAACATATAAGAAGAATTAAATTTGCTTTTTCATAATATATTCGAGGATTGATTTTTCTTAGTATAAAAACAAGTAATAAAGACATTATGAAAAAAGCACTTTGAGCTTTAACAAATTTAAATGGATCATTAAATTTATATTCTGCCCAGATAGAACTCGCAGAGTAAATCATTATTATACCAAATATGGCTGTTATTATGACAATTATTAGTAACCATTTATCGTCTTTTTTTGGCATGTTTATCCCTCATATAATTATATTAAAAAAAGAGTTTTCTATTACAGGTTATGGAAAACTCTGGTAATCCTGGTTTTGTAATTCTCGGATTAATTTTCAATACTTTTTATATAATCAAGAATGGATTCTGTATCCATTTTTTCTTCAACTAACAATTCTTCTGGATTATATCTATCATAAAATTTCTTTTTCAAGCCATAATTTTTTACTTTTATATTAGAATCACCATAGAAAGAAGCAATTTTTTGACCAAATCCGCCATCTAATATTCCGTCTTCTAAAGTTATTATAAGATTGTGTTCTTTCTTCAGAGTTTCTAATAGTTCTTTATCTATACCGGTTGCAAACCTTGGATTTATTAAAGTTGGACTAAATCCAAATTTATTTTTGATTTCTTTTGCTAAATTTTCGCCTTTTTGATAAAAATCCCCTAGAGCAAGAATAGCAATTTTTTCGCCCGACTCTTCTACTTTATATTTATTAATATCATCATAATTTTTATCTCCTTTTCTATAATCAACTTTGTTTCCAGGAAGAAGAATCATTACTGGATGATCTTTTTGGATTATTGACCAATCAAGCATATTTAATAATTCATCTTTAGATGTTGGACATAACATTACTAGATTAGGAATATTTGAAAATGCAGAAATGCCAAATATTCCTAGATGAGTAACATCTGTTAAACCATCAAAATTAGCATAATTTAGTAGAATTGTTACTGGACTATTGTTAATGCAAACATCATGTGATATTTGATCGTATGTTCTTTGCATAAATGTTGTGTTAGTAATTACAAGTGGTTTTGCTCCTTCTTTGGCAATTCCTGCTGCCATAGCAACTGCTTGTTCTTCTGCAATTCCTACATCAACGAATTGGTTTCCCAACGTTTTTCTATCACTTTCATTAAGAGCAAAGCTACCTGGCATATTTGGTGTTATTACAACAAAATCTTTGTCTTCTTTAGCCCTATTTAGAATATATTCTTTGGCAATTTTTGTATAATTTTCGCCTTTACTAAAACTGATTTTGGGTAATCCAGTATCTTTATCAAATGGTAAAGTCCAATGCCATTTTTCCTTGTTTTCTTCTGCTAACTTGTAGCCTTTGCCTTTTATAGTCTTTATATGAACCACTATTGGATGATCAATGTCTTTTACTTTTTTAAATAAGTTGATCATTCTTTCAATATCATTACCATTTTCTTCGTATATATAATCAAGTCCAATTGCTTTAAACATATTATTGGAACTTCTACCTTTAGTTTCTCTTAATTCTTTTAGGTTTTTATAGATTCCTCCATGGGTTTCAGATATTGATTGATCATTATCATTTACTATTATTATTAAATTGGAATTTATTTCGGATCCAGCAACATTTAAGCCTTCCAAAGCTTCTCCACCAGATAATGAGCCATCACCTATAAGGGCAATAATATTTTCTTTTTTGCCTTGCAAATCTCTTGCTTTAGCTAATCCAGTAGCTAATGATATTGATGTTGATGTATGACCAACATTAAAAAAATCATGTTCACTTTCATCTGGATTTGTATAGCCAGAATCTTCTTTAAAATGTTCATCGTCAATATATCCATTTTTTCTTCCTGTTAGCATTTTGTGAGGATAGCTTTGATGGGAAACATCAAATATAAATTTATCTTTCGGTGAATCAAAAACATAATGCATTGCTATCTGTGTTTCAACTATGCCAAAATTAGGTCCAAAATGGCCACCAATCTTAGTTAATCTGTTAAATAAGGCTTCTCTTATATCTTCAGCTAACCCTTTTAATTCTTCAATATTTAGTTTTTTGACATCTTCAGGGCCATTAATTTTTTTCAATATACTATACATTATTTTCCTCCATATTTTATTGACTAATAAATATATTAGTTCTATAATTATTTTACAATCTAAACCTTGGTTTAGGTCAAGAACTATTTAATAAAAGGAGGAAAAATGCAAATTGGAGAAACAGCAAAATTAACAGGTTTATCAATATCAACATTAAGATACTATGATAAACATGGATTATTTCCTAATTTAAGTAGATCATCATCAGGAGTCAGAACTTTTTCAAAATCAGATTTGGAAACATTAAAAATGATTGATTGCTTGAAGACTTCAGGAATGAAAATATCAGAAATAAAACAATTTATAGAATGGTGTTCTTTAGGTGATAAAACAATTGAAAATAGACTTAATATGTTTTATGAACAAGAAAAAAACATCAATGCACAGATTGATGCTTTAAATAAGTCACTTAAATTAATTAAATTTAAACAATGGTACTATGAAACTGCAAAAAAAGATGGAACTGTAGAAAAAGTAAAAAATATGTCTTTAAATGATATGCCTGAGAAAATACTTAAATTATATAAAGAGACTCACTAGTTGAGATTTTTTTTATAACCATACACCATATGTAATCGCTGCCATAGCAAGAATGAATCCTGCAACCCAAAATAATTTGATAATGTCAGTTTCTCTCCATCCAAGTTCTTCAAAATGATGATGAAGCGGAGCTTTTAAAAATATTTTTTTATTGAAATATCTAATTGATATTATTTGAATTAAACTAGAAAGCGTTTCAATTACAAATACTCCACCAATAATTGCAAGTGATATTTCATGTCTTGAAACTATAGCAACTGAAGCAAGGGCTCCACCTAAAGCAAGTGAACCTAAATCTCCCATAAAAATACGCGCTGGATGAGTGTTAAATACTAAAAAGCCAATTAGAGCTCCAACTAGTAAAAAGCAGAATATTGCTATTTCTTGATAGCCTTCTAACCAGCCAGCATTCCAACTTATAACTCCATAAGCAAAGAAAGCTATTGCTGATAAACCACCTGCTAAACCATCTAATCCATCTGTAATATTTACAGCATTTGTTGTTCCTACTAATAAAAATAAAATAAATAAACCAAAGGTCCATCCTAAATTAGCATAAACGTTTAAAAAACTTATACTAAGTACTGGTTCTCCTCCGCCCTTCATAAAGAAATAAAAGAATACTAGAGCTATACACATTTGGATAAGAAATTTTGTAACTAAACTTATTCCATTATTATTATGGTATTTTACTTTTAGAAAATCATCTAAAAAGCCTAAAAATCCATATGCTAAAAAGACAAATATTACTATGATTAAATTGTAACTTATAGAAATACTTCCCTTTAAGTAAAGAAGAATTAGTGACACAATAACGGGAATGATAAATATTAATCCCCCCATTGTTGGGGTTCCTTCTTTTTTTAAATGTCTTTCATTTATTAATTTACTTACTGATTGTCCAAAATGTAATTTTCTAAATAAGGGAACAATAAATAAACCTGTAATTAATGATAAAATGAATCCAAGCATCATTGCCATTGATGCCTTAGCTAAAATTAACATATTTTCCACCTCGCAACCTTATTATACAATAATTTTTTAATATATTTGTAATTTAACTTTAAAAATTTACATCATTTGACACTATCCAAGCATTAAAACTATTGTGCCATTTTCTTTGGCATACATGCCAGCTTTTGGTGTCTCATATATAACAGTTTCTCCTTCACCACTATATTCAATATTAAATCCTTTAAGTTTTTTCTTTGCTTCATCTACACTCATACCCACGACATCTGGAACAATAACATATTTTTGATCTAACCAAGTATATTCTTTAGGAATACCTTCACTAGATGGGGCAATATCTAATATATCAATTGCACTTAAAAATATATTTCTAGCTATCGGAGCTGCTACTGTACCACCATATTGTACTGTGCCTTTGGCATTTTGAACGGCAACATATACCACTATTTCTGGATCGTCGGCAGGCATAAAACCTATAAAAGACAAAATATATTTATTTGATGAATATATGCCATTTTCTACTGTTTGAGCAGTTCCTGTTTTACCACCTATTCGATAATTTTCTATGTAGGCATTATGACCTGATCCTTTAGCTACAACACTTTCTAGTGCATATCTAACTAAATCTGATGTTTCTTTCTTTATTACAGTGCCCTTATTTTCAGCTGTGTTACTTTTTACTATAGTTCCTGTTTCTGGTTCTAAAAAGTTTTTTACTAAAAATGGAGAATATAATGTTCCACCATTTATAATAGCTGATACAGCTTGAACTTGCTGAATCGGCGTTACACTTATACCTTGACCAAAAGCTGTAGTTGCAAGTTCTACATTTCCCATTTTATTTAGATTAAATAAAATTCCTGTTCCTTCACCATTTAAATCTATACCCGTTTTGGTGCCAAAACCAAATTTTTTAATATAACTCATTAGTTTTTCTTTTTGAAGCATAAGTCCTAAATTTACAAAGCCAGGGTTACAACTATTTTCGATAACTTCTAAGTAAGTTTGATTTCCATGCCCGCCATGTTTCCAACAATGAAGAGTGGCTCCATCCACTGTTATAGCCCCTGTATCAGTAAATCTGTCTTCAAAAATATTAATTAATCCTTCATTTATTGCAGCCGTATATGTAGATATTTTCATTGTAGATCCTGGTTCAAATGTCATCCATATTGGTAAATTTCTATTTATTACCTCAGTACTATAATTTTTATAATTATTACTATCAAAATTTGGTCTGGATGCCATAGCTAAAACTTCACCATTTTTTGGATTCATAGCAATAGCTATTACACTATCTGGGTCATACTTAGCAACTACATTATCAAGTTCATTTTCAACCGCTAACTGTAAATCTAAATCTATTGTAAGTTCTAATGTCACTCCAGAAGTTGGGGCTTCATATATTTCTGCAAGTTCCAGTTTGTGTCCTTTTCCATCAGAAAAATACTTTATAGAACCATCTTCACCAGTTAAATAATCATCATAATAAAGTTCTAATCCGGAAAGTCCTTGATTATCAATTCCAACATATCCTAAAACATGACTTAGTAAAGTATCGTAGGGATAATACCTTTTACTTTCTTTTACTAAATATACACCATCTATTTTTAAATTATCTATTTTTTCTGCAATTTCATAACTTAGTCCCCGCCCTTCTGGATGTACTCTTTCTATGGATGTTTTTTTACTGACATGTGCTAACATATCATTATAGTCACTGCCAAGTATTTCACTTAACTTTTTTGCAGCATTTTCTTTGTCTTTGATTTGATTAGGAATAACTACAAGGGAAGTTGTTGTGATATTATCTGCTAAAACCCGCCCTTTTCTATCTACTATTTTTCCTCGATCTGCTGATATGGGAAGCTTTCTACTCCAAAGAGATTCTGCAAGATTATTTAATTTTTTATAAGAAAAGACTTGAATGTAAAAAACTCTAGCTATGGCAATTATTAATACTAGTATAACTACTAAAAATATATATCTTATTCTTGTGTGTGTATTATTATAGAACATATTTATCCCTCATAAAAATATATGTCAAAAAGGAAAAAAAAGAAGAATTATCTTCTGATGTTTGTTAATAACAAACAATTTAATTCTTCTTTTTTATTTTAGTTAGACTTTACAAAGTTTCTATCCATTAAATATTGAATATTCTTTTGCTTTTGTTTCAAGATATTCATCCAATTTCTTATCATCAAGTGGTAATCTTTTGATTATTGAATAAGCATTTTTTGTTTTAATTACATCACTAATTTCATCAGTATCTAGACTATCAACCACATTGTAAACTTCATCAAGAACATCATCTTTAGTAAAATATAGATTATTATCTTCACTTGCTTCTTCACTATATTTATTGACTAAGTCTTCGAAGTTAACCCCACTTTTTGCTTCTTTATAAATTGTTTCAATTAATGTTAATTTTTGATTAATTACAGTATTGCTTAAACTTTGTAATGTTGAGTTATCTACTATACCAAGAACTATTTGATTGACTTTATAATATTCGTTATTATAATTATTTGTTTCTTTACTAATTTCACTATTAGTTAAATAATTTCGTTTACCTTTTGCATATAAACTGGTAAATACTTTATCATAAAGTTTATTGGTTCTTAAATTGTCTTCACCAATTGTGAGTACTGTAAACTGTAAGCTTGATTTTAAGAACAATAATGTGAAGATTATTATAAGAATTATTGCACTTACAATACTAAAGACAGTTTTGTGTTTTATGATAAAATTAATTACTTTTTTAAAAAAATCGTCTTTCTTTTGAACTTTTTTTGCTGAACCTTTCTTAGGTAGTTCATTTACTACCGTATCTTTTTCATTTTTCATAGCTTATGTAGCCATACCTTATCCCCCCTAACTATTACATAGCCTCTGTAATAATAACCAGATTCTACCATAAAATTGACAAAAGACAACAAAAAAAGACAACCTATTTGTTGTCTTCGATTAGTTCTATTAAAAGTCTTCCTTTAAATATTTTACCTTGATCAATGTTTTGTTCAGTTCCCGTTCCATGTAAAGTAAATGATACAGTGTAATCTTGTTTACTTAAAGGAGCTATTTTAATATTTGCAACTTCTAAACCATTTTTCTTAGGGGCTGTTTTCCAGTTGACATTGTAACCATCATTGTTACTTGAAATCTTTGTCCAGAAATTATCTGTCAAAAATGTATTTTCAACTTGAGTCCAATAAATATTATATGATAATTCATTTTTTGTTTGATTCTCAATAGTAAATTTAACATCCGGTATTTTTGTAGTTACACCTTGATCTTTTTGATCATCTGGATAAATATTATTTAAATTTATGTCGCTACTATTTTCAAAATTTACAATTAATGCTGCTGTATCTACAGTAATATTATTACCACCAATTGTTGTTTGTCCACCTTTTTTATCAACCACATATGTACAATTTTTATCACAGTTTCCATCGCCATCTTCATCAATGTTGACGTCTGGGACACCATCACCGTCTGTATCAATATTTAAATCTGGATTTCCATCATTATCTATATCAATATTTAAATCAGCTTTGCCATCACCATCTAGGTCTATATTTGTATCTGGCCAACCATCATTATTTGTATCACAATTTAGATAACATTTACCATTTTCATCTTTTTGATTCATTTTATTAGAAATGGTTCCATCTTCAAGTAAAACATTAAATGTTGGTTTTCGATTACCGCGATAATCAATATTTTGATTAGGTTTCTTACCGTCTTTATCGGTATCACAGTTTACTTCACATATTCCATCATCATTTAAATCTATGTTTAAATCAGGAATTCCATCTTTGTTTAAGTCAATGTTCATTTGTGCTTTGCCAATAAGTTGTACCCCACTAAATGTTGCAAAACCAGCAATAAATAAAAAGCCAAGTAGGAATAGAATTAATAAGGCTTTATTGCTTTTTTTAAATGAGAATATTAACTTATTTCCATCTTTTTGAACACATAAACTATGAGGTAAAAACGTTTCATTATCTTTATTGTCAAATACTACATTTAGTACTTTATCAATATGTTTGTTAGTTATTTCTACATTTTCTTCATAGACTTTATTTAATGTTTCTTTAATTAATTTATCTTGCTCTCCACTTTTTAGAAGCATGAATTCTTTTATATTAATTACTTCTCTATTTCTTTGAAAATCCTTTTTATTCTTTTCACTTACTTTGGTCATTTTATCCCTCACCTACTTTATAATAGTAATCATTTTTTTCTTTTTCTTGTCAACATCATCTAAAAATGCCTCAATACATTTCTTGATGCCAGCGCTAGCTTTTTCTTTTCTCTTGTTTGCTTCTTTAAATTCTTTTTCCATTAAGCGTTTAAATTCTTTTTCTGTTACATCTCCGGAAAAAACAAAATCATTTACAAGCTTGCTCACAATAGCTGAATTATATTCATTATTAACATCTTCACTTTTTTCAAGTGCATCAGAATTAATAAAAAACGCTAAATCATATAAGCTTTTGATATCAGTGCTTTTACTAACTTCATTTCTTTTTTCAATGCTTGTAACAGGTTTAATATTATTTTTTTCTAGGTATTCCCAAAGCTCTAGAGCTTTTATAAAATTTGGTTCTTTTAGAATTACATTGGTCTTTCTAATTGGGCTTCTTACGGGACTAGATTCTTTTAAACTTTTTATAAACGTTGAACTTCTAAATGCTGAAACTATATCTCTGATATGTCCTATTCTTTCATCAAGTGTATGTCCATCTTTAGATGCATCAACATCAGTTTCTTTCTTACTGTTTAGTGATAAATTAATTTCTACCACTTCGCCCTTTTTCTTCATTATTCCTTTGTAAGTTACTTCACTATTTACTTTAGCGTAACTTTTTTGGTCTGATTCTTCTAGCTTATTAGTTACAAATGTGTATAGGTTATCAACTAAAGACTTAATGAATCTATTTTCGTATAAATCGACAGTTTCTTCTCTATAAACATTTAGAAGCTTAAGAGGTATAACGGTTCCATCTTCTTGAACTTCTTGAATCATACTTGTATGTTGAGCTAAATGTCTGATTGACTCTTCAGTTACAACTTTAGCTTTTTCTATAGGAACAATATTTTCTTCTTGAACAATAAACCTTCTTGGGTTTCTTATTATATTATCAAGATAAGGGATACATTCTTCGACCATATCTATCCAAGATGTATCACTTACCTTGGCATCAATATTTTTTTTAATTAATATATCAGATGATGTAGCGCCGACGAAAGAACTTGCTTTATCTTTATTTAAGTTATTTATGTAATCTACGATATTCATAGTATCACCTAAATTGTTTTCTTAAGACGTAATAAATATGCTTTACATTCTGGAGTTTTACCTGCTCCAAATAATTTTTCAAGATAATTTACAAGTCCATCTATTTCATCTTTAATATAAGCTAGATTTAATTGTTCAAATTTTCTTAATATTTTATGTGCTATTAAATAATCTATACCAGTTACTTCATCTCCACCACAAGCAACAAATGCTGGGACAAAATCCTTTAATTGTTTTACAATTCTGTTACCAAATGCTAAACGGAAATGATCAATTACATATCTATCAAGTTGAGCAATTTTATCCAAGTTTTCTTCACTTACTGGATGTTCCTTACTTGATTTTTCAAATAAGCTTGCTAAATATTTGTAACTTGTTTTAATCTTATCTGTATCTGGTGCTTCAAATACTTCACATTTGTCATCAATAGCTATTGGCATGGCTCTATCATAAACCTTATCAGTAATCATAAATGTTGAGTCATCGTTATTGATTGTACCAATATACCACATATTTTCAGGTATTTTTAATTTTCCATCATCTAATTTTTTAGGGTCACTAGGCCATACATTTGGAACAAGTTCTACAACCCAGTCTTTTTTATTTGGAAGTTCCAAAATAGATAACATTTCAGCAAAATAGTATTCCACACGAGAAATATTCATTTCATCTAGTAGTGTTGTATACACTTCATCATTGTATTGGGCTTCATACATTTTTTCTAGTATTGCAGTTTCATTAAACTTTTTCGTAAATTCATTGAAATAACCAAATATTTCTGTTGAATCTCTCCATGAAGGTTGAACTGATGCTACAGTTGTTTCATTGTCTACGAAAGAGCCAAATGCATATGCTAGTGAAGTTTTACCTGTTCCAGATATACCTTCAAGAATAATTAGTTTATTTGATGCAAACGATGATATAAATAATCTAATTAAATTAATGTCATAGTACAAGTGTAATTTTGATGCCGAATAATTTCTAAACTCATTACAGAATTCTTCAAGAGTAAAAGTGTTGTGAATTTCTTCAGGCACTATATTTTCATATCTTACATCTACATTGCTAAGTTTAAAGAATCTGCTTTCTCCTTCTTTAAGTTCATTTTTAACAGTTCCATCTTCATTATATTCAATTTCGCCATTTTCATTAGTAAGTTCACTAAATTTAGCATTTTGTCTTTTTAACTTAAATATTTCATTATTAAGTGAATCTATTTCATCAATTAACATATCTTCTTTTTTGACATTTCTTCTGTATCTAACATATACTTTAATTGATCTATATATTAAAAATATAATTAGACCAAAAACAGCAAGTAAGAAAACAATTGAAAAAATCATTATCGCTAAACCTACTCCAGTTAGATCGTTTTTATAATCATTTATAACTGTAATATAGTTCATGATATTAAACATTTGAAATAACCCCTCACCTAACCCTTTAAATATACTTACAAAGCCTTCAAAAAGAGGCTCCATAAACTTTGTAAAAAATTCTCCATATACACTCATCTTTTATTCCTCCTTATTCTTTACAACTAATTTTATGTTCATCTTATTTAAACTCATTTGATTATTTTCATTATTTTTAATAAACTCTCTTGATACTAAAAGTTCCATATCATTCATTAAACTTGTTGGTTCTATTTCTTCATTGTTATCCATTTCATATATAAATTTCATACCTATTTCTTTGTAATCATTAATGATATTTTGATATTTTATTTCTTCATTGTAAGGTACTAATATTTTAACGAATTCTTTTAAATAACGGTTATCAAAGAATCTAACTAAACTAGTTTTTTTCATGTCTTTATTTATTCTAATTATGTATTTATCCATTTCCATGTTACTTATTAACTCTTTAAGTAAATGAACTTCCAACAAATCGTATGATATTTCGTTAATTTTTGCTTCGTATTTTTTTAGAACTCCTTTTGTTAAATTTTCATCAAAATCTTTTAAACCAGGAATTTCATAACTGAATAATACTTCATAGTATACTGGATTGTTGCTAATCATTTTGTATTCATTTTTAAAATTTTCACATTCTAAATATTCAAGTATCTTTTTATCTTCACTTATGTTCTTTTTTATTTCATCAAATAAATCGTTAATAAAGTATTTGTTGTCTTTAACTTCAAGAATTTTTGTTTTTCTCAAATAAGTAAGTAAATATTTAAACTTGTTTTTAGTATCTTGAATGTCACCATCTACAACATTACTTGCAAAATCTACATAACATGCTGTACAAATAATTACAGATAATAGGAATGTTTCATTTTTCAAATTTTTTAAGGTATCAATTTTATCATGTAATCGGCAATACTCAATAATAGATTTTAAAACAAAATTTATATTATCATTTGAATATTCAATTGGATTTTCTTTGTGAATATTATTTTGAAAATAGTATTTTTCAGAATATATTTCAATTATTTCTTTCGTAAAAACACTAAATTCTTTCTTACTTTGCCACATCTTGTTATTTTCGATGCTAATCAAAGATTCTAGTATTTTGGCGTAGGAAAGTAAATCTTTTTCTTTCTTTGCCACATACTTATTTATAACACTTAAGCTCACAATCAGCCTCACCTAACCTTATTCTTCATAAATTATACCAAATAAAAAAAAACATTGCAATATTACTTTATTAATTTGTAAAATGTTTTTTATAATAATTCATATTTTACTTTTTTCAACTATTTTATTAAATCTTAATATTTCATCTGGATAAAGGCAAAGTTTATTATAGCATAAGTCTTTTTATTTGTATGTTGAATGGTGTCGAAGCTTTTAAAAATTGCTAATTTTAAGCAAAAAAAAGATAGAAATTTAAAAAGTTCTATCAATTATTTTTCATTTTTGTTTTTAAATTGGAGCATTATAGGTGTTCCATCAAAATCAATATTATTTCTGATTTGATTTTCTAAATATCTTTCATAACTAAAATGAACTAATCCTTTATTATTTACTAAAAATGTAAATTTTGGGGGACAGCATCCAGTTTGACTGACAAAATATATTTTAAGTCTTTTTCCTTTGTATGATGGAGGTTCATGCATACTTACGGCTTCCATGATTATATTGTTTAAAACGGAGGTTTTTACTTCCTTTTTATTGTTATTGTAAGCATTAATAACTTCTGGCATAAGACCTGATAATCTCTTTTTAGTCTTAGCACTCAAGAAAACTGTATGGGCATAAGGAATAAATTGAAACTCTTTTTTAATTTCTTCTTTCCAAGTTTTTATATCTTTATCAGGATTGCTTACTGTATCCCATTTATTTACACATAAAACTATTCCCTTTCCTGCATCTAAGGCATATGATGCAATGTGTTTGTCATGTTCTATAATCCCCGTTGATGCATCAACTACAAGAACACATACATCACTTCTATCTATTGCTTTAAGACTTCTTATTAAACTATATTTTTCAACGCTTTCATAAATTTTGCCCTTTTTACGCATTCCCGCTGTATCTATTACTGTTATTTCTTCATGATTATATTTAAATTTTGTATCTATAGCATCTCTGGTAGTGCCTGCAATATCACTTACAATTGCTCTTTCTTCATTTAAAATGGCATTAATTAGACTGCTTTTTCCAACATTAGGTCTTCCAATAATACAAAATTTTAATGAATTATCTTCAACTTTTACTTCCTCAGGTAGATCACTAGTTATAGTATTAAGTAATTCATCAAATCCTATATTGTGTGATGCACTAACTGCTACCAAGTCACTAAAGCCAAGTTCATAGTAATTATATATATTTTCTTTTCTTTTGTTGTTGTCTATTTTATTAACAACGACGATTACTTTCTTACTGCTTTTATGAAGTATTTCTGCAACTTTTTTATCGTTAGCGTCTGGATCTTCTATTCCATCAACTACAAATAATACTAAATCTGCTTCATCTATTGCAAGGCTTGCTTGTGCTAATATATCTTTGGCAAAATCATCTTCTCCGAGTGATATTCCACCCGTGTCAATTAAATAAAAATTTTTATTATTAGAATCTACTCTACCGTAAATTCTGTCTCTTGTAACCCCTGGTGTATCCATTATAATAGACTTATTTTCTTTAATTAATCTATTAAATATACTGCTTTTACCTACGTTAGGCTTACCAACCAAACACACTGTTTGCATAATGCACCTCCTAATTCTCACTTACATTATTTTCTGAATATTTTGCATATATATGGTTATTTTTTCTATATATTTGTATTTCATCATTTAGCATACTTTTATTTGTAACATTATTTATTAATTCAATTTTCTCATTTTCATTTGTTTCAGTGGATTTAAAATACTTTTCATCAATTAAATCTTTAACAGTAACTTTTAAGCAAGCATTTGATTTGTAATCATCAACTGTACATTCTTCTGTTAATTCTTCTTGATGATCTTGACCATATACTATAGCCGCTGCTTCTAAATTTTGTTTTTTAGTTTCTAATAAATCTTTTAAAGATCTGTCTCTAACGCCTATAATATTGACTGCTGCAATTGAAACTAGAATGCTAAGGATAACAATAACTGCTAGTACTTCTACTAATGTAAACCCGTTTTTTTTCATATTTTACCTGCAATAAGATTACTTACTTCTGCTTTGCCTTTCTTTGTAACTGTTGAAAATGTTATAAATTCATTGTCGTCAAATTTCAATGTATCTTTAATTAACTTATCTTGTTTTATTCTATTATTTTTACTTATTTTATCATACTTTGTTGCTACGATTGTTATATCAAGATTATAATATTTTAGAAAATCATACATTAATACATCATCTTCAGTAGGTTTATGTCTATAATCAATAAGCATAAATACATGTTTTAAATTTGGTCTTTCTTTTAAATATTCTTCAATCATTAATCCAAATTTCTTTTGTGTGTCTTTACTTACGCTGGCATATCCATAACCAGGTACATCTACTAAATAAAACGCATCATTAACTTTATAAAAATTTAAAGTTTGAGTTTTTCCTGGCTTAGAACTTGTTCTGGCAAAGTTCTTTCTTTCTATCAAAGTATTTATAAAACTACTTTTACCTACATTACTTCTGCCTACTAGTAAAAATTCTGGTTTGTTATCATCTGGATATTGACTCCTTCTAACAGCTATTATTGGTTCGCTAACATTTTCTATTTGCATAAACTTTTTCACCCACTTATAATTATATATTATTTCATGGAAAATTGCAAATATTCATAGAATTTAATAAGGAGGATTGTTATGCATAATACTAATTTTCCTCCCAATATTGATCCTCATGCTTTCTCAATTATTGCTGTAGCTGTAGGTTATGCTTGTGTTGGAGATTACGATGCTAATGAACAAAATTCTATTGGAAACTGGCTTATATTAGTGGGACAATATATTCTTACTCATGCTGCTCAACAACAATTAATTGAGTCAAGAATTCAAAATAATAATATTAATATAAATTCTAAGAAATATAAAAAAGGCCAAGGTGGCCCTTTTACAAATAATGAACAAAATAAGAGTAATCAGACTCAAAGAGATGAAGTAGAGTTTTTACTAGATGCTTTAAAGAAAATGCAAGATGAATTAGATAAACTTAAGTAGCTATTTATTTTCAAGTACTTCTTTAATTTGCTTTTTGGCATTATCAACCGTTTTATAATCTGGTTTCATAACATATAATTTTGTCTTGCTGTAGCTATATACATAGTCCATTGAATCTGTGCCATCTACACTAATTGATTTTATATCCCATGAACTTCCATTCTTCAGCTGCATTTTAATTAATTTAGTTATATCTTCATCATCTATGTTAGTTACAAATTTTCCTTTTAATGATGAAAGTATACTCGTATAATTAGTAATAATTTTAGGACTTATTACTTTATTTATTAACGCGGTTAAAACTCTTTGTTGATTTTCTCCCCTTACTCGATCTCCTTCTGTAAATGATTTTCTTTCCCTGGCAAATGATAATGCCTTTTTGCCATCTAAGATATTATCACCGATTTTGTATGTGTACCCATCTTGTGATGTAAACTCATATGGTGAATTTACAGTTATTCCATCTAGAGCATCAACAATATCAACAACAGAAGTAAAATTAACTTTGACATAGTAATTAATTTTAGTGTCTAGTAAGTCTTCGATAGTATTAATACTTTCATTAATTCCATATATGCCTGCATGTGTTAATTTATCATACTTACCATTTTTATGTAGCTTGACATAATAATCTCGAGGAATATTTGTAAGCAATATTTCTTTAGTTGTAGGATTTACTGTAATAAGCATGTTAACATCACTTCGAGATACTTTATTAATACTTCCATAGGTATCTATGCCAGAAATATATATGTTAAAAGATTTTTTAGTTACATCAACTGTTTTACCTACTTTACCAGTTTTTACATCAATATTAAAGTTTGCTATTTTTCTTAAAAGAGCATAATCATTACTACTTTCTTCTTTTAGTATTTCTAGTTGAGCATCTTCTAATACTATAGCATCTACCTTTTTATTCTTTAAACTATTTACTAACTTATCAACATCATTTTCTATTCTTTCTTTATAGGTTATTTTGCTACTTATCTTATCTATTGCTTTACTTAACCCATTATTATTTTCAGGACTCATATAAGCAATAGTTTTGCTTTTTAATTCTTCTAAACTTGTAATGGGGCTTGAATCTAGAACTAATACATTGTAGTTTTCAGTTTTATATTCACTAAATCCTAAAGATTTTAAAAAGTTAATTGTATTTAGCCCGTAATTTATACCAAGAGTCATAACTCCGATTAATATTAAGGCAAGAATACTTCCTATAAAATTTTTTATATTTCCTTTACTTAATAGTAACCAGCCAGTTAATAAATCAATAATAATCATGGCTATTAGAAAAACTATAAAATATTCAAAAGGAAAAACATTTATAAAATATACTAAACATCCGACTAGTAGGCTTAGGATAGTTATTAGTATACATAAATATTTTCTAAAAATAGAAAGATTATTTTTTTTATTATTCTTTTTCATAAATATCACAAATAAAGTATACAAACATTTAAATAAAAATGCAATAGAAAAGGCACTTTTTATTGTCAAGCGCCTATTTTGCTTTTTTTCTTACTAAAGAATATGCTTGTTCTTTAAAATCTCCACTTCTTATTTTTTGAATTTGATCACTTAAGACAGCTTTAGTAAAATATACAACATCACTTAAATCAACATTTTTATCTACGAATTGATATTTTTTCTTCATGAGATTCCAAAGTTCATCATGTCTTTTTATGAATTCTTTATTCAAAAATTCAACACTTACATCTTCAAGTTTCATTCCATACATAAGTACCATTGCTTCAAAATATAAACTAAATTTGTCACTATCATAATCTCTACCGAATAAATTATATATATCATAAAAGTCTTTAACTCTTGTATTTAGTACATCTTCTCTGGTATTGTGGGAAATAATATATAATTTTTCTGCAACGTGTTCCTCAAATGATGGGGTATTTATATAAAATTTTTTGTCTCCTTTAAATAATGGTTCTACACCTTTAAATTGGGTTTCAAAAATAACTTTATTATTTTCTTTAAAATCAATTGGTACAGGTATTACCATTTCTTTATCATTATCATATTTTATTTTAGCTATTAAAGGTATTTTGTAGACACCATTTTTTGTTTGTCTTGGTAATGCAGCTAGATCAAATGTTAAACTTTTTGTAGTGGTTTCATATATTGATTTGTAAAGAATTTCAAGAGGTACGTGATGTGATAAGCTTGATGATAAGTCAATATCTAAGACAGGTCTTGAAAGATTTTTTAAGTGTACATACTGACTAAAACTACCCTTTACTACTAGATGTCCATTATTTATAAGTGTCATTTGTTCTAAAAATTTTCTAGCATAATAAGTTGTATAAGCTGCCATATATGAAATTCCTAATCGATCAGCTTCTTTTTTCATAAACGCTTTTTCTTGATTTAAATTTTTAAATTCCATAATTCTCCCCAATATATTATTTACTTCTGCATCGTGATTTGCCTTGTATTTCTTCAATTGATTCTAGAAGATAATCAACATTTACATTAGGTCTATCACTATATACACGACTTAAATTATCTAAAAGCTCTTTATTAGCACCTATTTGTTCAAGATAATTTAAATATTCCATGTAATTTTCGGCAGAATATAAATGCATTCTGTCACCACTTAGAAAATTTAAAATCATAATATTATAACAATATAGATCTGTTTCAACACTTGGTATAAATTCTGCTCCACAACTTCTAGTAGTAATTCTTTCATATTTTGGATAATATTTAACTGGTGTCATAGAACTTACATATTTAGTACCAAATTTTAAATTACTAGAAATACTACATGAGTCTAAATCTACTACTTTTAATTGACCTTCTGGTGTTACAATAAAATTCTTTTCATGTAAATCATTTAGAAAGAAATCATCTATAGCTCCAGTATCTCTAACTTTTTGCATTTTTCTTAATATATCTCCAGCATTTTGTAATGCTTTAATTTTGTCTTTTACATCTACACTTTCATCTTTTAGGTAATCATCTAAAGTTACTCCATGTATATATGGCATTTCATAACCAACAACCTCTTTATTTATTGAAACCAAATTTGTTGGTAAGGCTAATTCTTCCATATTTATAACATTTCTTTTATTTTCTAAAGAATGAATGGTATAAAGCTTATTACTAAAATAATTGCCATTTAAATTACTAATTCTTTTTACTACAGTATCTCTGTCTGTTAAATATAATTGGCCTTCGTTAAAAAATGGTATCTTAATGTTTGGTAAATCTTTCATTTGATCCATTTCTTCTCTCTTATAATTTTTTGCTAACATTTTAAACCTCCTGATTATTTAGATTTTTTTAAAGTATAGTTGTTTCTGACATCTATCTCATCTAACATTTCTATTTCAAAATTATTTTCTTCGCTATTTGTATAAACATTTGCTAGGGCATCTAATAGTTCTAAAGGAACTTTTTTACTTGATAAGTAACTTAAATATTTGTAATATTCATCAAGTGTCCATCTATAAGATGTTTTCTCACCACTTAAAACATTTAGAAGCATGTATATAAAACTTAAAATGGTTGTGTTTCGATTTGGAATAGGATTACCATTTTCATCCTTTGGATATTTACTAAAATTTTCTTCTAAATTGGCATTACAAGTTAAAAACTTTGAAATACTTACAGTGCTATCATTTATATAAGCACTATCCATATCTATTGCTTTAATTTTTTGCTCCATTATGTCTAGAACAAAATTGGCTTCATGAATGTCCCCTAGGAAGAATTTTCCTTCTAATGCTTTGATTGACATACTTTTTTCAAGTATCATATATATTTCTTTTAAATATTTTATTTTTTGTTCGATATTAATTTTAGGATTATTTAAGAATAAGGACATATTAATGTTATTCTCTATAAATGGCATTGAAAACCCAGATATATTTCCATCTAGAGATATTAACGAAGTTGGTAATATTAATTCGTCCATTCCTATACTTTCTCTGTTTACTAATAGTTCACTAATAATATACATTTTATCAGCTAAATATCTGTCACTCTGATTATAATAAATTTTAATTAATTCTTTTAAATAATTCCATTTATCTTTATGATTATAAAGATATAGCCTTCCTTCAGTATTAACGATTTGATTGCTAAGTTGTAGCAATGGCATGCTTTTTAATTTTCGCAAGCTTAGTTCAACCACTTTCATAGATTTATCCCCCTTAAGTTAGCTACATTATATCACATTTTTTTCAAAAATGCAAATTAATATTTGCCTCGCACTAACTTGGTATTATTATTATACCTATTTTTTGCTTTTTCATACTCTTCTGGGAAGCATTCTACTAGATCTGGTAGGTCTTTTAAAATATCTATTATTTCTAATTCATCAACCCCTTCAAAATCTTTATTTAAAACTTCATAGATTACTTCTTCAACATCTTGTTTTAATGCCATATCTACACTCATTCCAGTAAATCTTTTTACCATTTTGCCTAACAAATTTTGGTATGGATACCATTTTCTTAATTCATCTGTAGGATCTAAAAATGGCGTGCATCCATCTTTTCCAGGTATTAAGTTTACGCCACCTCCAGGTCTATTTTCTAAGTTATATGAGCAACCGATATTTGTAAGCATTGAACACCTTTTCTTCATTGAAAATAAATCTATTACTCCTCTTCCTTCATTTCTAGCTCTTAAATAAAGCACTGGCATCATTATTTTTTTACCATTTGCTAGTCTTTCTATTTTAAATGCTGATACAATAGATACATTTTTAGTTTCTAAAACTTTAAGTATTGTACTTTTGTCAATACTTTTAAAATCACTAACAAAATAATCGCAACCACTTTTCTTGCAACATTTTCCTCCGCATTTACTACATAACTCTTTATTTTCATATTCCATACTTTTCACCACAAGTTGTTATTATATATTAATTTTTTTCAAAAATCAAGTTTGACAAATAGCCACATTTATGTTATTATGTATTTAGCAAAGACAATTTGCATATAATAAAAAAATGGAACATTCGATTTTGCGTGTTGAGTGTTAGCCATAGTTTGACTTAACCCAATCGGCTTGATTGGGCGTTATTTTTTTAATACTAGAATTAATATAATTACTAGTATTAAATCAAATGTAATGTACTCCAAAAGCTTTAATATAAAAGTTTTTATTTTCATAGACATTCCTCCTTATATTAAAAAAAATTAAAGAGGCTAACACCCAACAATCGAAATTGTTCCATAAGACAATTATACAATATCACAACTTTAAAATCAAATAAATTAAGCCACTTTTATTAATTTTATCATTTTGTCAAAATCAAGTATATACATGTATATATCTATTAATTATTAGCAACTTTTTTATAGTAAAAGTATTTACAAATGAATACATTTATGTTATTATGTATCTAGCAAAGTAATTTGCATATATAAAAAGATGGAACATCCAGTTTTTCGTGAGATTGGATGCTACCAGTTAAAGTGTGTAGTATCTAAAACAACCCCGCTCATTTAGATGCTTTTTGTTAGATAATTTATATATATCATGCAAATTATAATGCCAAGAAATACTAAAAGCAGTATGGTTTTACACATACTGCTTTTAGTATTATTTATTTTCTATTTATTTTTAAATCATTGATATAGTCCATAAAGTCTTTTTGACTCATTGTTGTAGTTTCACTACTTCCAAATAATCTAAAACTTATTTCTTTATTATCTACTTCTTTTTGACCTAATATTAAAGTAATAGGTATTTTTTTAATTTGACTTTCTCTCATTTTATATGAAAGTTTTTCATCTCTTTCATCTATTTCTACTCTATAATCTGCATCAAGTAGCATATTATATATTTCTCTTGCATAATCTAAATGATATTCATTATTAACAGGAATAACATTTATACTAACTGGTGCAAGCCAAAGTGGTAAGGCTCCTTTTGTTTCTTCAAGTAGCATAGCTATAAATCTATCAATTGAACCAAGGATTGCTCTATGAATTACAACTGGAGTTTTCTTTTCACCATTTGCATCTATATAATATAGTTCAAATCTTCTTGGAAGTAAGAAGTCAAGTTGAATAGTTGAAAGTGCTACTTCATTACCAACTGCTGGTTTAATTAATATATCTAGTTTTGGTCCATAGAATGCTGCTTCACCTTTAGCTTCAACGTAATCTATACCTATATCATTAAGCACTTTTCTAAGTGCTTCTTCAGCATTATTCCACATATCATCATCTTGGAAATATTTTTCTTTATCTTCTGGATCTCTTAGCGATAAACGACATTTATAATTTTTAAAACCAAAATCTTTATAAACATCCATTATTAAGTCTAAAACGCCTTTAAATTCACTTTCAATTTGTTCTGGTGTTGCAAAAATATGCGAATCATTTTGAGTAAAACATCTAGCTCTTTCAATGCCTTTGACAGCACCAGCTGCTTCATATCTAAAGTCATTAGCTATTTCTGCAATTCTAACTGGTAAATCTTTATATGAATGTAAGAAATTCTTATACATTACCATGTGGTGTGGACAATTCATTGGTCTTAATACATAAGCTTCATTATCCATTTCCATTGCTGGGAACATATCATCTTTATAATGATCCCAATGTCCACTTGTTTTATAAAGTTCTACACTACCTAAATCTGGTGTATGAACATGTTTATATCCATATTTAACTTCTTTATCAGTTATATAGTTTTGTAGTGTCCTCCATAAAGTATAACCATTTGGAAGCCACATAGGTAGTCCTTTCCCTACTAAATCAGACATCATAAATATTCCTAAGTCTTTACCTATTTTTCTGTGATCTCTTTCTTTAGCTTCTTCAAGTTCTTTTAAGTGAGCTTCTAATCTTTCCGGCGTATCAAAACATACACCATATATTCTTTGAAGCATGTGATTCTTAGCATCATTTTTCCAGTAGGCACCACTTACTTTAAGTAATTTAAAGTTTTTAAGTTCTTTAACGGTATCTACATGTGGTCCACGACAAAGATCAGTAAAATCTCCTTGAGTGTAACAAGAAATTATCACTTCATCTTCATCCATTCTAGATATTAAATCTAATTTATATGGATCATCTTTAAACTTTTCTAAAGCTTCTTCTTTACTTAGTTCATGTCTAACTATTCTTTTTCCATCTTTAGCTAGTTTTTTCATTTCTTTTTCTATTTTTGGTAAATCATCTTCATTTAAAGTTTTACCACCAAGGTCTATATCATAATAGAAGCCCTCTTCAATAACTGGTCCAACCCAAAATTTAGCTTCTGGATATAAATGTTTTACTGCTTGAGCAAGTAAATGTGCACATGAATGGTTCATGACACTTAATTTTGCATCTTCTTTAATATTTATCATTTTTCTTCCTTCTTTCTTTTATAAAAAAAAGGATGGTGTGCAAGGAGTCTTTTTTAAGACGGTACCATCCTTTTATTAACTTAATTTTGATAACGGCTTTTAACCGGAGCTTATTAGCCCTCTTAGAAAGTAGTAATTAATAACGTTTCTGTTAGTTTCCACCATCCTCTAACTCTCTATAAAGAAAACTATTTATTAACCATGTCTTTCTTCATTGATTTCTCTTATATATTATCAAATATCTTTTAGTTATTCAAGTAAAAAATATTTCATATATACTTATATTATCATATCATAGTTATGATTTCAAGTTATTTTTGGTTGTTATGTTATTACATGTTCTTACAAACATTTTGCAGTAATGTATAACCTTAATACACTATTTTCTTGTTTACTTATAGCCATATTTTTTGATATAATGAACATCGAAACATTTGATTGTTAGGTACTTACTACTGGAGTAGGTATCATTTTCCTTTAAATGGTGGTTTTGGTACTTACAAAAGGGGTAATACTTATGAGATTTAAATCGATTAGATCTTTTTTAATGAAGCCTTTAGTAGCATTAAAAAAATGTTTACTTGTCATTGTAAATGTTCAAGTAAACATCCAAATAAACAAAAAGTAAGCACCTGACATCCAAAAATCAAATGTTTCTTTTTGGTACTATAAAAGTGTAATAATTAATTACAGAAATGTGATTGAATATTACACTTCTTTTTATTATGATTGAAGTGATTGGATAACGTGCCTCTTTTAGAGATAAAGTTCTCGTTAACAAAAGTGTTATCCAACCTTCACATAATATATTCGTTTAAGCAAGTTGAGATTGAAATAGTTCTCGTGTAAAGAACCAAAATGAGGATATGCTGAGGAGTTGGAACCAATCATAATTAAGAAGAATAGGAAGGAAAAGAAAATGAAGTATGGAGTTGGAATTGATGTTTCAAAAGGTAAAAGTACAGTAGCTATATTAAGCATTGAAGGAGAAGTAATTGAAGAACCATTTGAAATAAATCATGATATTAATGGATTAAATTTATTGGAAGAAAAATTAAAAAATATTTCTAAGGAAGATTTAAAAATTGTTATGGAAGAAACAGGAACATATCACTTACCAGTGTTAGGATATTTACTTGATAAAGGATATTTTGTAGTTGCAGAAAATGCCTTAAAAATAAAAAAGTATTTGGATCGAGGGTTAAGAAAAGCAAAGACAGATAAAAAAGATTCTTATAAATTAGCTGAGTATACTTGTGATAATTGGTATAAGCTTAATAAAGCAAGAGAAAATGATGAAACTTATGATAATCTTAGATTCTTATCAAGACAATATATAAATAATATAAATGTTCAAATTAAACAGAAAAATAATTTTTCTAACTTGTGTGATTTATTATTTCCTGGATATTATCAAATGTTAGATGAAAATAATTTTACATTGGGACTAGAAATATTCAAAAAATATTATCATCCAGAAATTGTTACAAATAAAAAACAATCTCAGTTTGTTGATGAGATTGATAAATTAGCAAAAAAATTAGGACATAAGGGAGCAGGAATAACTCTAGGTAATAAGATTTATTTACTAGCTCAAAAAACTATTTCTCCACGTCCTAATAATGAATTTGCACAACTATCAGCAATTAGTTGTGCAGATGCTTTAATTTTAACAATTAAAACAACTACTACAATTATAACAGAAATGGACAAACTTTCAAGAGAGCTACCAGAATATGATGTGATAAGCGAAATGCCAGGATGTGGCAAAAAACTAACTTCAAGAGTAATAGCAGAGATTGGGGATGTCAGAAGGTTTAAGAATGCAGGAAGCATTATAGCTTATGCTGGCTTAGATGCCCCACCATATCAATCTGGACAATTTGAAGCAACAAATAGGCATATATCCAAACGTGGAAATAAGTATCTAAGAAAAACGGGGTATGAAGTAATGAAATCCATAAAAAGTAGTTGTAGATCAGACAATGAGTTAAAATCTTATATTATTCAAAAAGAAAATGAAGGAAAACTAAAAAAAGTAGCAAAAATAGCAGGATTAAATAAGTTTTTGAGAATGTACTATGGAATAGTAAAAAAGAAATATAAAGAATTAAAAATGTGGTAATTATTATTTAATATGTTAAAAAATACCTATCAATAGGTCTGCGTTAGCATGTTTAAAAATATAATTTGAAAAAATTAAAAAAATTTTATCAAAACTATTGATTTTTATTAGCAAGTTTTATTATATGAATTTTTATTTCATATATACTTATATTACCATATTATAGGCATGATTTCAAGCCACGATTTTTTAGTTGTAGAATAAATCATATGACTCGAAATATAAAACAAATTTTGTTATCAGTAAATACTTAAGCACTAAAGATCATTGGATTATTGTTACAAATAAAGATGTTGAACAGCTATTCAAAATCATTATCATCATTTTGGTTCTAGTGAATGTTTTTTTAAAAAAAGCATATAACACAATATATACCATGGCCTGTACTGTCATTCTATTTCTAACCACCATTGGTGCTGATTACTCTAAGAATACCAAATGTTATAAACCGGAAAAAATTGTTACTCAAAAAGTTTATAAAAATAAAGGAAAAGTACGGGTTATGTCCTTATTTAGGATTGGTTTAACTTTGTTTCATCGAGCCGTAAATTCACTAAAGTTATTCGATTGCCAATAAGATTTATTCTCTATGATATTTAACGATAAAATTTTTATGACATTTCATATTAACATTTACAACTTTTAACTTTGACATTTCTATCAGTTTCTATAATAATATTTATATTTATATTTATATATATTTATAATTTACACACAGTATTATAAAACGTCCCAAAATTTATAACCTGACAAAATTGCTCCTTCGTCGCAATTTACTTTCGGTTATTGCCGAAAGTTTTGCCTAGCACGCGGACGCGCTAGACAAGCTTGGCCTAAAGTACTAGTTTATTACCATCGGGTCGCTGGCACTGCCGCTCCCCGATACATAGGTTGTGGAAGACAAAAGACTGAAGGACGGCCTCACAGCATTGTAGGTGGTCATACTGATGTCGAACACATTACCACTGTTGCTCATAGAGAACGCACTGAACGAACCGCCCGCATTACGGGAAATTGTCCCCTCAACTCCTCCCATATACATCCAATTTGCACTTTTGATGGCTTCGCCATAATAATCAACAAGATTAGATGTCCATGCACTAGGGGCTGCTGCAAATCCATAGTCACTTACATACATTAAGCCTATCTTCGCACTATATTCTGTTGCTCCATCTGTTGTATTTGTTGTTACTGGACTTACTATTTCATTTTGATATGCTACTGACGGTGTTACGTTAGCAATATTATCATATGTATTTCCTCCGACTTTCCATGTTGTTGTTGCTATTTTATTTGCCCATGTAGTTCCTATATTATTCAAGAAATTTGTATTTAAGTTTGTTTTATTCAATTCTGATTCACTCCATGTATTTTTATTTGTTGCTTTATTCCAGGAATATCTATTTATTGTTGTTAAACTTCCTTTATAATATGAATCTGACGCATTTTTGGTCCATGAACCGGAATAATCTCCATCTGTTCCTAAAAGATTACTATTTGCATAATCATATTTGATTAATTTTACTTGATCTCCGAATACTCCGATTATTCTATACAAGTTATCTGTCGGACATGGTGTTGTGTTTGTTCCAAAACATACATAGTTACTTACACCCTCATCTGCAAGTGTTATCAATGTTTCTTCTCCTGCTCCAACTTCCTCTATTCCTAGAATATATCGTGATGCCGACGTCAAATAATAAGCGGTTCCAGTACAAGCATCCTGAGTAACTGTACTACCATCTAAAAGAGAAACATTATCACCTGAAGAAGTAACACATTCATTATTGGAACTATCCCAAGAAACACTTTGTTTGTTTGTAAGTAAATCACTTAAAGAGTTATCACCATACATAATATTATTACCATCGGTAACCTTATATACATTTAAACAATCTCCTTCATTTGCCGCATTTATCTCTTCATTTTTATTCATTACATCATTTCCATCATATTTACATGAATATAAATCTCCATGAGCATTGCCACCAGAATACCTATATGAATTATCTCCGGCTCCATTTGTTAAGTTTGCATCATGATAATAGATACTTGTTGCTGGGCTTATGCTTTTTTTACTTAATGTAGTTATACAGCTTGCAAGTGTTTCACCTCCACTACAAACATCTGCTACAGTTGATGGAAATGGCTTTGTTTGTAAATATACATCAATATTCATATTTGCATTTTCATTTACTGATTGGTCTGTTGAAAGATTAACAAATGTCAAAGTAAATGTCCATGTATGTGTTGTTCCTGTACTTGATGATGTTGTAGATATTGGATAATCTGTTTTAACATTAAATAAGCCTGATTTATCTGTTATATCAAATCCTGATACTCCCCCAGAAGTTGCATATGTTAAACCAACTACGGATGTAACATTATTTCCTTTTTCATCTTTAATTGTTAAGAGTACTTCTGGTGTTTTGTCTGTTGTTGAATATGTATATGTATTATTTTTTATGTATACACCAACATAATATGTTGCATCTGCTTTATTTGTTTTACTTGATGCTACTAACTTAGCTGTTGGATTGCTCGTATCAGTTAAATTCGTTCCTCCGGTTGTAAAATTATCTGCTGTAGCTGAAAGTGATAGTGCTTTTCCAGTATTAAATATTATTGTATCCCCACTTGCAGTAACTTCTCCCTTATTACTTGCATCTTCACCTACGTCCGGTGCTAAGTAAGAAAATGTAAATTTACCTATAAAAAGAGCTATTACTAAAAGAATTAAAATTATAATTATTACTAAAAATACTTTACGGGTATTAATTTTTTCCATAATTTTATCACCTATTCTGTATTAAGTATAACATTTTTTGTAAACAATATAAAGTTTTTTCTTTAATATTTACAAAAAATGTGTTATTATAGCCTCTGAATGGGGGAATAAAAATGGAATTTAATTGGTATAAAAAAGAATTAAGAGAAAAATATAACTTATTACAAAAATTATATAGAACAACAAATAATGATATAGAGAAAATAAAAATATTTAATACTATGCAAGTTATAGAAAGTTGTTTATCTAGAGAATTAGTTCCTGGAGAAATAGAAATATTACTCGAACAAGATTATCTAGAACTTACTAAATCCAAATTTATTTGGCCTTATATTAAAGAGATCAGTATGATAAATAATGATTTTATACCTAGTTTTGATAGTAATAGAGAAATACAATTTTCAAAAAAGGATATTATAGAATTATTACATGATTTTTTTAAAAATGGAACTAATGAAGAAATATATGAACTATTTTCTAAAATATATAAAGAAAATATTAAAAACATTCACTTTTTAGATAATTTTGAAACAAATTATTTAGGGGAAACTATTTTTCTTGATTATTTTAAAAAAACTTATATTCAAGTTTTTAAAAGAAACTCTTTTGAAGATTTAACTACTTTTGCTCATGAATTTGGTCATGCAATACAATTTAATTTAAACTTTAAAAATAGCTTTTTCAAAGAACTTAATACTTATATTGAAATAATTAGTGTATTTTTTGAACTTATTTGTAATGAATATTTTGCAAAAACTGAATTGAAAAAGCCTTCCACTATCAATAGTTACTATATTTTAGATGAAAATTTAGAAAATGCTAAAAATTTAAATAATGAATTTATTCTATTAAATGCTATAAGTATTACTCCTTTTGAAAATAAAATTCAATTAAGAAAAAATATTGATGAATTAGCAGAAAATTTGTCACAAGATGATGTTAATAATATTATGTATTTAAAACCTGGTAGTGATTATATTTATGTATTTGCTTTTTTAGTAGCTACTAACCTATTTATGATTTATAAAATGGATAGGGATAAAGCTTTTTATCTAGTAAATAAAATAATAAAATTAAGTGGGCATCTTACTTGCGAAGAATATTTTCACGAACTTGAAAAGTTAGAATTATTAGATGCAAATAAAACCCAATATTATACAAATTTCATTCATAATAGAAGTAGAAAATTAAAATAATTTTCTACTTCTATTTTTATTAAAAAAAGCTTGTTTTTAAAGCATTAAAATGATAAAATTTTTTTATATAGTTTTAAGTGAAGTATAAGTAAGTATTGTGTAAGAGGGATTATTATTAAAGATATAAAAATGAAAATAAATTAAAATGGGCAGATGTATAATCAAAATAATAAGGTAAAGATATAATTATATAAATTTATCTAGATTTCGCCAATTTTATCTTACTTTTCCAATTCTTGCCACAGTGTGGCAAGAATTGAGTTTAGTTGATAAAGTAGTACTACTTGCCTATTTAACTGGTAAAATAGAGTTTCAAATCAGTGGCGCAGTGCGCCACCAATTGAACCATGTGTTATAATCGTTATTTTACCTTGCAATTTTTAATAGTTGGCACACTGTGCCAACTATTGAGTTGGACTAACATTAAAAAAATATTATCAATCAAAAATTAAAATTTAAAAGGAAGAAAATATGAATTATTATGATGAAATTAAAAATTATGTAAAAAAAGCGGAAATAGGAAGAACTATCAGAGAAGCTAACGCTAACAAAGAATTAGTTGATTGCTATTGGAATGTAGGAAGATTATTAGTGGAAGCCCAAGGTGGTAAAGAAAAAGCAAAATACGGAAATGAACTAATAAAGAAATGGGCAGATACATTATCAAAAGAATACGGTAAAGGTTATAATTATACAAATTTATCTAGATTTCGCCAATTTTATCTTGCTTTTCCAATTGTGGACACAGTGTGTCCACAATTGAGTTGGTCTATTATAAGAACACTTTTGCCAATAGTAGATACAAATAAAAGAAATTATTATATTAACTTGTGTATTGAAAACAATTTATCAGTTCGTGAATTAAAACGAGAAATAGATAATAACTCGTATGAAAGATTAGAACATAAACCAGATAAGATAGATATAGTTGTTCCAACTAAAGTGCCTAGTATAGCAAATAATTTTAAAAATCCAATATTATTAAAATTAAAAGATAATGAAATAAAAAACGAAAGTGATTTAGAAAAATTAATTTATTCGCAGTTAAGTTATGTATTTTTGCAACTGGGTAATGGGTTCACATGGGTTGGAAATCAATATAAAATAAGTGATGGAAACAAGAACTATTTTATAGATATGTTACTTTACAACTACGTATATAATTGTTTTGTAGTAGTTGAAATAAAATGTAGAAAGCTAAAAAAAGAAGATAAGGGTCAAGTTGAGTTTTACATGAATTTAGTTGATAGCTTTGTAAAAGACGCTAGTAACAGCCCTACTATAGGTATTATCATAACTAAAAACCAAGATAAATTTATAGCCAACTTTGTAAGAAATGAGAAAATAATGCCACTTACTTATGAATTAATAAAATAGAGTTTCAAATCAGTGGCGCAGTGTGCCACCAATTGAACCATGTGTTATAACAGTTTTTTTACCTATTTTTTTAATAGTTGGCCTAGTGGGCCATTTATTGAACTGGTCAAATATTTACAACAAAAAAATGATAGATTTAGGGGGATAATTATGAATTATTATGATGAAATTAAAAATTATGTAAAAAAAGTAGAAATAAGAAGAGCTATCAAAGAAGCAAATGCTAATAATGAAATAGTGAACTCATATTGGAATATTGGAAAACTTATAGTTGACGCTCAAGGGGAAAATGAAAAAACAAATATAATAACTCGTTACTAAAAAAAATGGGCAGAAAAGCTAACAAAGGAATATGGTAAGGTGTATAATTATACAAACCTATCAAGATTTCGCCAATTTTATCTTGCTTTTGCAATTATTGCCCCACTGGGGCAACAATTAAGTCGGACAATAATTAGAACCATTTTACCTATAAAAGATGAGAACAAAAGAAATTATTATATAAATTTATGTTTAGAAAGCACCTTATCAAAAAAAGAAATAAAAAGCAATTCATATGGACGGAATTAAAACTTAGAGAACTAAGAAGTAAGATAAAGCTCAAGTAGAATTTTATATAAACTTAATTGATAATTATAAGAAAAGTAATATAAATAACCCAACTTGTTTGCTTGATATTCCAAAAATAAAAAAAGAGCTTTATGCTCTTCCAGAATATTTTCCATCCTTAGTTGAAATTATAATTTTTTCTCCTTCATTTATAAATAAAGGAACTTTAACTATATAACCAGTTTCAATTTTAGCATCTTTACTTGCATTTGTTGCAGTATTGCCTTTAACTGCTGGTTCTGTTTCTACTACTGTGTATTCAACCTTTTCAGGTAGTGTAATACCAATTATTTCTCCATCATAATTGTCAATATCAATTTCTAATCCTTCTTTAATGAAATTAACATTGTCCCCTAAAACTGATGCAGGAAGTTCTATTTGTTCATATGTAGAGTTATTCATAAACACGTAAGTATCTCCCATAGCATATAGGTAACCAGCTTTAACTTTTTCGATATGAGCTTTAGTTATTTTAATATTGGTATTAAAGGTATCTTCTGTAACTGCTCCAGTTCTTAAATTTCTTCTTTTAATTCTTACAAAAGCAGGTCCTTTTCCAGGTTTTACATGTTGAAATTCAACGATAGTATATAAGTTACCATCCATGATAATTGTCATACCATTTTTGATATCATTAATATTAATATCCATATCTAATCCTCTTTTCTATTATTTCTTTTCTTTAGCAGTTACTGTCTTTCTACATTTTGGACAGTATCTATTTAATTCTAGACGGTCTGGAGTATTCTTTTTATTTTTACTAACTGGGCGTAATTCAAAACCACAAACAGAACATCTCATAGTTACTTC
Organism: uncultured Bacilli bacterium; assembly: GCA_934085825.1. Classification (GTDB taxonomy): domain Bacteria; phylum Bacillota_I; class Bacilli_A; order RF39; family UBA660; genus Onthocola_B. The sequence continues at coordinate 42,527 of CAKOHR010000004.1, forward strand.
ACTACGATTTTCCTTTTTTGCCATAATTATTCCTCCTCACTTAAATAATTCTTTTTAATTATACCAAAATTACAACATTTTTCAACTAATTTAATGTAATTTTGTTTAAAATTGCTAAATTTCTTATTTATTTAATTAATTATTTCTTTACATATAATTTTATATTACCATTTTGGTATTCTTTTATAATATTAATCCAAAGATCATTGATAACATTTCTTTCTTTTTTAGGATGTACTAAAAATCTTATAGTAAGTTCAATGTGATCTTCATTATATTCTGTATATATAATTGGCTTTAGATTATTATAATATATTCTATATGATCCACTGGCTTCATCAATTGCTCTATCCATTTTTTTAGGGATTGAACTTATAACAGTATTTTTATTAACTATTTCATATAATTTTTTCTTGTGAACATCTATATCTGCATCAGGATCAACACTTACTATCATCTCTGACCAAATATATTTAAAAGCTGCGGTATAGTTTTTTAGTGGTTCAGCAAAGATTTTGGAATTGGGTATGTTTACAATAATTCCACTACTTTGTTCTCCATTTACTCTATCTCCAAGGGATAATACTTTAAAGCTCATACTACTTATTAAAACTACATCACCTTTAACATCATTTATTTCAATACGATCTTCCACGGTAAAAGGCTTAGATACTTTTATATAAAGACCAGCAATTAAATTAAGTATTACTTCCCTTAAAGCAATAGTTGCTCCAGCAGAAATAAATGATATGATGGTTACTACATTTTGTAAATGACCTTCCCAAAGAAGAAATATACAGAAAAACATAACTATGTTGCTAATCACATTTATAGATTGGTTAAATTTAAATACATTTCTACTTGAATGATTACTTAAAGAATATAACCTACTTACTATTTTACTAAAAATTTTAATTCCTAGCACAACAATTAATGAAATGATAACTAATACAATATATTCGTTATTTATACCGGTTGCCCCCTTTAGATCATTTATAATACTATTCATTATTATTCACCCCTCCATGTAAGGACTACTATAATAACATATTTTAGTACTTTTGTAAGTAAAAAATAGTTTACTTTACAAATAATATGTAAAACAAACTATTTTATTAACTATCTTTTTTTACTGATGCATCATAAATTTCTGCAATTGTGCTATTTAATGTTTTTTCAAATTCTTCATCACTCATGGTTGCATTTAATCCTTCTAGTAATGCTCTGGAAAATGATGCTATCATTTTCTTATTTTGTTTTAATTTTTCACAAGCTATGCTTCTTTCATAACCTCCAGATAAGGCTACAATTCTTAAAACATTTTTATGACGAAGTAATTCATTATAATAATTTGGAACATCTGGTAGTGTAAATTTAAATATTAAGTAATCTTCTTTTTTGGTTTTATCTAAATTTCTTAAAATTTCACTTCTCATATAAGTTTCAATTTGCTTTTTACCCGGAGAATTAATGTCTACCTCTGGTTCTATAATAGGAATTAAACCATGAGAAATTATAATTTTTGCTAGTTTAAATTGCTCATCAATTACTTTTTTTATTCCATATTCGTTATATTCTTTTATAACTGAACGCATCTTAGTTCCAATTATCCCATAACTTTTAGCTTTTTCTAGTCTTTCTTCTAAATTAGGTATTTCTTTTAAAAGTTGAACTCCTCCATCTAAATCTTCTAAACCAACATCGATTTTTAAGAAACTAGGAATTCCTTTTTGTTTTAGATATTCAACCGTGTTTATACCATTAATATCTCTTTCCATTGTATTTTCAAATAAAATTACACCTAGTATTCTATCATCAAAAGCCTTGTTTGTAATTACTCTAGAACGCATCTTATGAATGTAATCAAACATTACTTCATCACTAGTTATTAACTCTTCACTTATTCCATACCTAGCAAGTGTTTTTTTACTACTTCCTCCACTTTGGTCTAGTGCTGCTATAAATCCTTTCTTATTTTTTAAAGTTTCAATTATTTCCATTTCTTACCTCCATTTTTATTAATTTTGCATGTAATACAACTCTGTCACTTTCTTTATAACATGTTGATAGAGTTAGTATTTTGTCTTTTTCATTTAAGTTTACATCAAATTTAAATTCACTTCTATTTTGAATCATATTTAAAAAGTCTATATATTTTTCATTATCATTAAAAGTTGTCTTTAGATAGTCACTTGTTTCTGGTATTCGATAAATACTAAATACTTGCCACATCGTATTTTCATATTCTGTAGAAATCTTAACAATGTGATTATTTTTATTGCTATACCAGTTGCTTTCAATTATATTTTTCAAAGAACCAAACATGGTTCCATTTATTCTTCCATGGGCATAAATTATAGTATTTTGGTCAAAGTTTTGTAAATTATTACGATAGTCCATAAATACCCAGCCTGCTGAATTATATTTCTTATTGAAATCTTTTTTTAAATAGTAGCTGTTATCAGATGTTTGAACAAATGGATAATTAATATTTGTTCCATTTACTTGAATCCATCCTGCAGTATCATTATTTTGAACTTTTAACTGCGCAAAATCAACATTAATTAAATTCATTTTAATGTAATCCCAATATGGATTATCTAATTTCTCTTCTGGAGGATTTATTATTTGAGTATTTACTGAATCTTCTACCTCATCAACTTCTACATTTTCATTTATTTTTTCTAATTCTTTAGCAGTATTTTTATTATCAAATATCCATCTAATAATATTGCTAACTGAATAAATACTAAGTGTAGCAAATAATATAAATAACACAATAGCATATTTCTTTTTTAATATTAGTTTCTTTTTCTTTCTTTTTAAACAAATTTCTTTGGAATTATCTTTTTCTTTTATAGTATTTTTTTCTAAAAGTCGGTTCCTTGTTTTAACCTTTTTTTTATTTGATTTATTTTTATAACTGTTTCTTTTAGCATTCATAACTATTTGCTCATTTCTATTTATCTAATTCTATTTCAATTTTATACCCTATTTTACTATCAAGTTTTCGATAAACAACACCACATTCATCAAATAATTTCCTTGAAGCGATAAAGTTTACATCATCATGATACTTATCACTTAAATATACAACTTCTTTTATACCACTTTGAATAATAGCCTTAGCACATTCATTACAAGGAAAAAGAGCTACATATATTTTTGATTCTTCTAAATCCCTTTTGCTACCACGAAAATTAAGGATTGCATTTAGTTCTGCATGACAAACATATAAGTATTTGGTTTCTAAAGGATTTCCTTCTCTATCCCACGGGAAAGCATCGTCATGGAAACCATTCGGAGCGCCGTTGTATCCAATAGATAAAATTCTGTTATCATCACTTACAATGCAAGCTCCGACTTGAGTTGATGGATCTTTACTTCTAAGCGCAGATAATTTAGCAATTCCCATGAAATATTCATCCCAAGACAAATAATCTGTTCTTTGTTTCTTTACATTCATATTTTCACATCCTTACTTCTCTATTGTACCAAATTTTCTAAAAAAAAAGAAGTTGTTTTAACACAACTTCACATATTCTTTGACTTTTTCTGGCTTTTTCAAATCAATTTCAAAGTTATTTTGATTTAGCATATCTTTTACTATTACTTTACCACTTGTAATTTCATTTTCACCAACAATGATGACATATGGAATATTTTCTCTATTAGCAAAATCTAAACTTTTTTTAAGTTTTCTATTTCGCATTTCTATATCAACATTGTAACCATAGCTTCTAAGTTTATCTGCTAAAGACAAAGCTTCCATGTCAACTCCCATTGGAATTATATAAAACTTTATATCGGATGTATTTTTGAATTCATCACGTTTTTTTAAAATCTCATAAATAGATGTTAAACCAAAACTAATGCCAACAGCAGGATAAATTTCTCCATCGTTAATATATTCGGTAATCATTTTATCATATCTGCCGCCGCCACCAATTGAACTGGTTAAATATCCTGATTTGTCATATACTTCAAAAACATTACCAGTATAATAATCTTGACCACGTGCTAAAGTTAAATCTAATGCACATTTATCACTAAAACCTAACTTTTCTATGTAATTCTTTAGTGTCTCAACTTCCAATAATCCTTTATTTAATTCTTCATTATTGGAACTGTTAAATTTTTCTTTTAAAGCTAATATATCCATTTTAAATATCTCTAATAATTTATCTATTTGGTCATTTTCAAGGGTAAGCTCAATTAAGTAGGTTCTAAGTTCTTTTTCAGTAATTTTATTCATTTTATCAATTACTGTTATAACTTTGCTGATAAGTTCATCGCTTACACCAACTTCTTTTATAAGCCCACGCATTAAGTTTCTATTGTTATATTTAATTATAATATCAATGTCTAACTTTTTAAAAGCTGTTACATATAAACTTAATAATTCGGCTTCAACAAATTGACCTTCAATACCTACAACATCAGCATCGCATTGTGTAAATTCTCTATCTCTTCCCACTTTAACTGGACCATCTCTAAAAACTTTTGATATTTCATATCTTTTAAATGGCATTGTTATATTATTTTTATTTAAAGCAATAAACTTAGCAAATGGTACTGTTAAATCATATCTTAAGCCAAGCTTTCTATCTCCTTGATCAGTTAATTTATATATTTCTTTAAGTAAATCATTATTCTCATCATACTTGTCTACTAACATATCTAAGTAGCATAAAATCGGAGTTTCAATTGAATTATAACCATACTCCATAAAAGTTTCTTTGAGTATATTATTTATGTAATTTCTAATTTTTTGTTCTTTAGGTAAAAAATCATAACCACCTTTTACATTTTGTATTTTCATATTTTTTTAATCCTTCCTAACATTAATTATTTAAAAAAAGCTATACAAGTAGTTACTTGTATAGCTTATATATACAAGCACTACAATAAGCACTTGTATTTACAACCTTTAATGTCGAAGTAACAAGTGCATGATTTTATGATGATGAACTAATCTTACTAAGTATTCTTTCATAAAATACATCCCTTTCAAAGTAAGTACATTATAACACAACTATATTATATTTGTCAAAACCTATATCAATATCATATGATTTTTAAATAGAACAAAACTAAATTTCTAACGAAATTCAAGTATCAGTGTTACCTCACGGTAACACTTTTCTGTTTTGCTGAAAACCAAGGCTTCCTAAGCAGATCAACTTCGGATGGTCGCCACCCTACTATTACGATTTTTTTGTTCTTATTTACATCATGCTTTCTTTCATATATATTTTCAAACCCTCAAACATTATATTTTCACTTGCGTTTATATCTCTATCATGTTCAAATCCACATCTTGGACATATCCATTTTCTTAAACTTAAATTTTTTACTTCTTCATTTTTATATTCACATCTATTGCAAACCTCGCTACTTGGATAATATTTATTTATATTAATTACTTTTTTACCTAACCAATCTGCTTTGTATTTTAATGCGCTAAGTAAATCTCCCATTGTTACCTTATTTAAGTGTTTGGCTATGCTATGGACTTGATACATGCTTTTGACATCTAATGTTTCTACTGCTACGGTGTCATTTTCTTTTAATATTTTATTTGCAAGTTTATATATCATATGTTTTCTGGCATTTTATATCTATTCTTACTTCCAGGTTTACATCTAGCTAAGCCTTTTTGTTATCCTTTTAATCTTTTTTCTTTTACTTTTACCTCATTTTTTAGTTTTTCTCCATATGAAGTAATTATAAAATCTTTGATGCCTAATCTAATCCCAGGATTGATGTTGGATTTATAGTTGGTTTAGTAAATAGCGTTTCTATTAATACGCTTACAAAGTATTTTTTTGCATCTTTACTAATTGTTGCTGACTTTATTTTTTTAATGTTTCTATATCCTCGAAACTTTACTTTTTTTAGTTTTGGTAATGTTATTACTTTATTTTTTAAATCTATTCTTATACTTTCATATTTAATATTTTTGTATTCATTTAATGTGTTATTTGTTGTATAACTTTCATGTTCTCCTTTTCTTCTAAATCTTGGATAAGCATTTCCACGAAAAAAGTTCTTAAATGCACCATCTAATTTAATACACATTTTTGAAGCACACATGAATCCACTTCTTTAAGCCATTTTTTTCTTTCTTTAAATCAGTAAGTTCTTTTAACTCATCATAAGCACTTAATTTAATTTTGTTTTCTTCATATTTCTCTTTTCTTTCTGATAGGAATTTATTGAAAACAAATCTCGTACTTCAAAAATTTTTATCTATCATTATCTTTTGCTTTATATATAGTCATTATAATGCCTCCCTGATAATTGAATTATATCATATGTTCGGTCACATAACCAGATTTATTTTTACAAAATTTTGATGACTTTCTTATTATACAAAAAAAATAAAGCTTAATTTGTAAGCCCTATTTTTAAAGTGAATTGGAAACCAATTTCACACTATCCCTTTTATTCTAGCTACTGCTAGCTTAGTTATATTATATTCTATTTACTTTTACTTTGCAATATAATTTACACACTGTTTTACAATCTATTTACATTATCTAATCATAACTTGTTTTAATTTTCTAACAACCTTCTTTTCAATTCTGGAAATATAAGATTGGCTTATTCCTAGCATTTCAGCTACTTCCTTCTGAGTATATTCTTTAGTGTTATTTAGTCCATATCTAAGCGTCATTATCTCTTTATCTCTATCTGGAAGTTCTTTTATTTCTTTAGATAAAACCTCTTTATCCACTTGTTTTTCATATTCACTTGGAACTAAATCAATTTCTGTACCAAGAATATCTTCAAGATGAAGTTCATTGCCATCAGCATCATAGTTTAAGGCATCTTCCAAGGATACTTCGGCTTTTTTACGTTTATTTTTTCTTAGAAACATTAAAATCTCATTAGAAATACATCTTGATGCATAAGTTGCTAGTTTAATATTTTTATCAATTTTATAGGTATTAATTCCCTTGATCAAGCCAATGGAACCAATACTTACTAAATCTTCAATATCATAAGTGGTGTTTTCATACTTTTTAGCTAAAAATACCACTAATCGTAAATTATGTTCAATTAAAATATTTCTAGCTTCTTCATCTCCAGCTTTAGCACGAATTAAATATTTTAATTCCTCTTCTTTGGAAAGTGGTGGTGGTAATTTATCTGTTGCTCCCACAAAAAATACTTCATTGTACTTACTTAACAGCCATTCAATTAATTTTCTAAACATATATCCTCCAATAATTTATAATTAAGTAAAACGTCTACTCCATTTAAATTAAATTTTTCATTACTTACTCCTACTAAGTAATTTGTAAAAATTTGATTATTTACTTTTATATACTTAATTTTAAAGCATTCAATCAATCCACATTTATTAAGAGCCCTATATGGGACATACATTGGACTTCTTATATTTATATAACTAGATAAAAGTTTTTTAGACATGATAATAACATATTTTTTACTTATGGGATCACGAAGTTTATTTCCTGAATCTATGAAACCACTACATGATAAAACTTTACCATTATTAAATATTATTTCTAACTTACAATTAAAATTATATGTTGATTTGTACTTTTTATGTTCATAAATATATAATCCAAGTATTATAGGTCCAAGTATTAAAAGAAGTAGATAGTTTATGTTCATTTTATCAAAATAGAAAACTAATCCTTCTCTTTTGTAACTAAATTCAATATCTAATAGATAAAGAAAACCTCCTAATATGACACTGCACATATATAAGTATAATAAATTAGTAAATGTATATTTAATATTTTTGTATTTGAAGGCTACTAGGATCATTATGATACTTACTAAAATTTTTAGTACAAATAAAATTAGTTTATTAAATGGTAAAAATAAAATAATTAGTGATAAAGACCCGATTATACTTGATATTATGAGTCTTATAAAGTTCATATGTCTTTTAAGTGTTATATCTATTGTCATAAGAAGTAGTAAATCATAGATAAAATTAAGCATAAAAACTAAATCTAAGTATATCTTCATCTTTATCACCAGTTTAATTATACAAAAAAAAACAACAATAATTTGTTGCTTTTTGTCGATGTTCTTTAATTTTTAATAATTGTCACTTCTTAAGAATGGTGGAATTTCATATTCATCATCTATTTCTGGAGTTTGTCTTCTTTTTTGAACATGAACTTCATCACTAAATAAAGCTTCTTCACCAACTTCTTCATCAAATCCAGTTGCTATTACTGTAACAATTACTTCATCAGTTAAATTGTCATTTTTTATAGCTCCGAAGATTATATTGATATCTGAGTTTGCAGCTTCTCTAACTGTTTCTACAGCATCTTCAATTTCAAATAATGTAAGATTTTTACCACCAGTTACGTTAACAATTGCATTTGTTGCTCCTTCAATTGTAGCTTCCAAAAGTGAATTTGATACGGCTTGTCTAGCAGCCTCAATTGCTCTATTTTCGCCAGCATTGCAGCCAATACCAATAATAGCAGTTCCACTTTTTTCCATAACTGTTTTAACATCTGCAAAGTCTAGATTGATAACTCCAGTAACTGCAATCAAATCTGATATTGATTGAACACCTCTGTGAAGTACATTATCTACTTCTTTAAATGCATCTTCAAAACTTGTAGTTTTATCAATTAATTCTCTTAATCTATCATTTGGTATAATAATTAAGCTATCAACATGAGTTCTAAGTTCTTCTAAACCGCATAGTGCATTTTCCATTCTCTTTTTTCCTTCAAATCTAAATGGCTTAGTTACTATTCCAACAGTTAAAGCTCCCATATCTTGAGCAATTTCAGCAATAATTGGGGCAGCACCAGTACCTGTTCCACCACCAAGTCCACAGGCAACAAATACCATATCTGCTCCTTGTAAAGCTTCTTCTAATTCATTTTTACTTTCTAAAGCCGCACTTCTTCCAACTTCTGGGTTAGCTCCAGCACCTCTTCCTCCTGTAATATTTTTTCCTATTTGTATTTTATTTTGACATAATGAAGCATTTAAAACTTGTAAATCTGTATTAACTACATAAAATTCAACACTTTTAACTCCTTCTTCTATCATTCGGTTAACAGCGTTACATCCACCGCCACCTACACCAATTACTTTAATCTTGGCTATTTGATCCATCTGTAATCCATTCATAATTTTCTCTCCCTCTAGTTATCAAAAAAGTACCCAAATAATTTTCCTAATAAGGAATCGTCTGAAATGTTTACTTTTTTATGTATTCCACTTAATTCTTCTTGTTCATCAATACTAAATATTGAAAAATCTCTATTTCTTAGTTTTAACCTACTATCATAATATTTAATTAAACCTACCCCAGTAGAATATTTATTATGTCTAGCGCCAATTTCTGTAACAACTCCAAGTGTAGCTGTTTTAAAAATATAATTCATTACACTTTTAAAGTCAGCCATTTCTGTTACTCCCCCTGTAATAATTATATAACTAATTTCCTTTTTTGTTAAGAGATTTATTTGTTTTTTTGCTAAATTTAGCAATTCTTCTAGTCGTCCCATCACTATTTCACTAGCATCATATTGATTGATTTTAATCTTATCCCCATTTTTGTTTTCTAAAACTACTGATTCATTAGGCTGGGCATTAGTTTTATTAGCAAGAGCAATAGACTCTTTTAAATAAAGTGCATCTTTTCTGGATATTTTATAAACAAAACCAAGATCATAATCTATAGTTTCACCACCCATATCAATTGCTTCACATCCAGTTAAAATTCCTTTATTAAATATAGCAACTGTTGTTTTAGCAGCACCAATATTTATAACTGCTCCCACTTCTTCACTATTCTTACTGTTTTTAAATTCATAGTAATCCCCTATTGGGCCAACAGTAACATCTACCGTCGTAACGCCTATTTTTTCTAGGCACTTTATTATTGCACTAACATTTTTTTTAGGCACAGTGGCTACAACAACTTTTACTTTGATATTTTCCGCACGCATATGTAATGGATTATCCGTTACATCATTATCATTAATTAAAAATTTTGTAGGCAATATTCCTACTATTTCCCTGTTATCCATAACTTTATTATATACAGCAGTTTGCATTGACTTAATAATATCAGCACCAGTTACTATGTGCTCTTCATTTGTAATAGAAGCATATCCTTCACTTAAGAAACATTCTAAATCATTTGTTGGGCTACTGACAATTACTTTTGTTATCTTAAGTCCTATTTGTTCTTCTCCTTTTTTAAAAACATCACTTAAGGCTTCAATTGCACTTTCAGGATTTACGATAAATCCTTTTTTTATGCCACGAGCTGGGGTATCTACACAGGCTAATATATTTAGTTTATTACGCATTATTTCGCCTACTACAAGTTTAATAGTATGACTACCGATATCTAAACTAGCTATTATCTTCCGCATGCAAACATCTCCTATTACCTTATAGAACATTATATCTAAAAAAGGCTTTTCGTGCAAGCTATTTTAAAAATTTTTTTAGAAACTTGCGACGTTCTAAATTAATTTTAACTATTTTTTGTACAATGACATTTTAAAAATTTCAAAGAATTATAGACAAAGGAGCTTTTTTTTGTTATAATTAGGTCAGTTCAGTAACTTTATGAATTAATTTATTTTTTAAGAAAGAGGGAATTTTTTTTATGGAAAAGAAAAATAATATTGCCACGAAAGTTATTGCTTTAGGTGGCTTAGGTGAAGTTGGAAAAAATATGTATGTTGTTGAACACAATGATGAACTACTTATTATTGATGCTGGAGTTATGTTTCCAGAAGATAATTTACTTGGTGTTGATTATGTTATTCAAGATATTTCATATTTAAAGAAAAATGCTGATAAAATTAAAGGTTTATTTATAACCCATGGGCATGAAGACCATATTGGTGGCATTCCATTTTTACTTCAAGCAATTAATATACCTGTTATTTATACACCAAAAATTGCTAAAGATTTAATTGAAAAGAAACTTGTGGAACGTAATATAAAATATGAAAATTATCAAATAATTACACCAGATTTTAATGTTAAAACTAAGTATTTTGATATTTCATTTATTAATACTACCCACTCTATACCTGATAGTTTTGCTATTGTTATAAAAACACCAAATGGTACTATTTTTGAAACTGGAGACTTTAAATTTGACTTAACTCCAGTTGGGCCAATGGCTGATATTCATAAAATGGCTAAGTTTGGTCAAGAAGGTGTTACTCTACTTCTTAGTGACTCAACTAACGCTCTTACTAGTGGTTACTCTAAAAGTGAAAGCGCTGTTGATGGAACACTTAATGATATGATTAGTAAACATCATGGCAGAGTTATTATTGCAACATTTGCTTCTAATATTTATCGTATTAAACATATTGTTGAAAGTTGCAAAAAGTACGGCAGAAAAATCATAGTTTTTGGTAGAAGTATGGATAATAGTATTGAACTTGCCCTAAACAATGGACTTATTAATGATAGATCTATGTTTATTGATGCCAATGAAGCTAAAAGTCTAAAAAGAAATGAAATATGTATACTATGTACCGGTTCTCAAGGTGAACCACTGGCAGCCTTATCTCGTATTGCTAATGGACAACATAAACAAATATCACTTTTAAATGATGATTTAGTAATATTTTCATCTAGTCCAATACCTGGTAATGCTGAAAGTATCAACAAAATTATCAATAAACTATACTTAAAAGGTGTTCGTGTATTTACAAATTCTGAATTTAGTGATGTTCATACTTCTGGACACGCGAAAGAAGAAGAATTAAAATGGATGCTTAGAATTATTAAACCTAAATACTTTATGCCAATGCATGGTGAATATAGAATGCTTAAAAAACATACTGAAATTGGTGTAATGTGTGGAGTTGCTCCAGAAAACACATTTATTTGTACTAACGGTGATGTTATAGAACTTTTAAATGGTGAAGTTAAAAAAGCAGGGACTGTTCAAGCTGGTGATGTTTATGTTGATGGTTCTCGTGTCGGAGATATTGGTTCTGTAGTTATTAAAGACCGTAAACTTATGAGTCAAGATGGAATACTTATTACTATTTTAAATATTAATACATTACAACGTAAACTGTTACTTAAACCTAATGTAACTGCTCGTGGATTTGTTCTTGTTAATGAAAATCAAGAATTAATGCAAAAAATAGAAAGAAAAATTAGTGAAATTGCTAATAATGCTTTAAGTAAAGCTCCATATAGTTATATAGATTTAAAGAATCAAATTATATTAGAATTACTTCCATTTATTAATAATTTAACTGGTAGAAAACCTATTATATTACCCGTTATTATGGAAGTAAATCAAGCATAGAAAAAAGAAAATTAGCTCATCTAATTTTCTTTTTTTGTATTAAATTTTATTAAAAATAAACTTAGAATAAGCATTATAATATCTATTATTACTTTGATTAATATTATATGTGATTTAACTAAGGATAGAATAATAACACTTATTACATAATTAATTATTACATATTTTAAATTAACATGATTATTAAATATCATTTTTATTATACATGATACTATTTTACTTAAAAGTAAGAATAAAGGGATTACATAAAATGCACTATTTATATCATAAACTCTAGCAAATATAACTGTTTCTATAATATAAGCGAGTAATGTAAATAGAATATATGATGCAAATAAACGATATACTCTGATTGAGTCTTTAACGGGATTAAAATGACTTGTTTCATTATCATTAATATAAATCGTTTCAATAACTACTTCTTTTATGGGTATATTTTTTATCTTTGTTTCTATTAAGACATTTGTTTCATACTCATATCTTTCTCCGGATACAGCAATTAACTCTTTAGCAATATCTAAACTCATTGCTCTAAGTCCTGTTTGAGTATCACTTACGTTTTGACCTACAAAAGAATATAAAACATTTCTAGTTATTACATTACCAAATTTTGAACGTGCTGGTACTTTTTTATCAGAGAAATTTCTTACCCCGAGTACTAGACTATCCAAATTTTTCTTGCCAACGTCTGCACATTTTTTTATATCTTTAACACTGTGTTGACCATCACAATCTGCAGTTACTATAACTTTGGCATCTGGATAATTATTTAAAATATAATTTATACCATTTTTTAAACCTCTTCCCTTACCTAAGTTAACATTATGTTTTACAACTGGATATTTCTTAGCTAACCTTTTCATGTACTCATCATGTTTTTTACTGCATCCATCATTTATAAATACAATATTTTCAAATTTTTTAGTTAATTTTCCTAAAAACGTATCCATTATTTCTTCATTTGGATCATATGCTGGTATTAATACCACAATATCTTTATTCATATCATTCCCCTGCCCTTATATTTGTAATTTTCCATGTATTATTATCTTTTATAAAGTATATGTAGTCGTGTAGTGTATCTGTTTGATCTTGATTATTAACTAACATATTTTTTTCTGAATAAACTTCACAAGAAAACGCGTCTTTGCTGTATATTATAAAATTATTTAATTTTTCATTAGTAAATATCGGATCTTTTAAAGTGTGTTTACTGGTAAAAGTAATGTCGACTTCATGAGCCCAATTGTAAGCTCTACGACTTATTTCTGAACCATCTATAAAGTACTCTTTTATTTTATTATAGCCGTGGGCTAATCCTCCTAGGTCATCTGTCAAAAATAAACTCCAATCATGAACAAAAGTCCAAATGTCTATTTCACTACTTAAATATTTTTTTGCTTTTTCATAATTATCAAATTTCAAGTAATTGTCTTTAACTTTATATGAAAATTTATTTTTTTCTAAATTCACTTTTTCTCCGTATTCATCAATAGCTTCAACATTCACTTCTTTTGTTAAATTATTAATTTCATAAGTTTTTATGTATGGCATTGATGTATTTAAGTACATAAAATCTAGATTCTTATATTTTTCTGTTTTTGCTGCCTGTTCTATTTCTTTTCCATCCACGATAATTTTATATGTTGATGGTGCTGTTATATCATAGTAAATTAAACCACGGTCTAGATTTGGAATAATTTTTGTTATTTTGCGTATTTCATAACTAAACATACCTAATTTAGTTTCAGTTTTTAAATATTTAGTTTCAATATCAAATAGTGTTCTTTCATTTAATGTTGCTTCAAAATTATTCTCATCTTTCTTTTTTATTATAATATCTTTGTCTCTTATTAACTCTTTATAATCTTTTAAAAGTGACTCATCTAGGTTATTATCTTTTAAATATTCTTTCAAAGTTGAATCATCTAAATTTGCTATTGACGTTTTTATAAAATTTGTTATCTGATTTTTTTCATAAGTCTTTAATGTTATAAATATATAAATTAAAAATACAACACATAAACACATAGCTATTATAGTATAAATGAGTAATATCTTCTTATACTTTCTTTTTCTCCTTGATCTTGTCATAATTAATTTTCCTTTACTACAAATGCGGTTGGTAATTTCCAAGAAGAATTGGAACGATAAAAGGTTACACTACTCATTAAATATTCACTTTTATAGTACATTGACGAGGAGCTACCACCATCAATATTAGCTGCATTGATAGCATCATATTCTGACATTATCTCAATTAAATCTGAAGCTGTTGCACCAAGGTGTCCATTTTTACCTCTGCCATCAGTTACTAATATTAATACACTTCCATCTTTTCTTTGACCTATCGCAGTTCGGGGATTTGCTCCACTTCCTAATCCATTTAATTCTCTTTTTTCACCATTTATTATAAGTTTAACAAAATGATTATTTTTATCTGATGCTTCTTCTTGAAAGGAAATGGCATCTCTAATTTTTTCTTCTTTTAACATTTTTTCAACACTTTCGTTTGTCATGCCTTCTAAGTTTATTATTCGAAGCAAATTATTTGCATCAAAACCAATTAAATATAAACCAATCACCCCAAGATTTATATCTTGTATTTCACCATTACTAACTGTTACTCCAAGTGGTTTACCACCTTTATTTCCACTTGAATAATAAATTCCGCCATTTACCCCAGCAATGGCACCTGATTCTTTAACTAAAACATCCAGTTCTTTGCCATACTCACTCCATGGGTATGTTGTTGCTATACTCACTTTGGAAGGATCATTTACTATCATCATTGTGCCTTCAAAATTATTGCCACTTATTTTATGGATTTCAATTAATTCTTTTTCTTTACTAATTTCAGTTTTTATCAATTCCGTATTTACCTCTTCATCCATTTGCGATAAAGAATTTTTGTTTACTATTTCTTCTAATTCAGTTTTACTTAAAAATACATTTGCTAAAAATTTTAATTGACCAGTTTCAAGAATAGTTGTGGCAAATAATTCTTTAGCACTTTTGCTTGGGCCATGACATATTAATATTAACGTAGATATTAAAGCCACGAAAAGTACACCTAGAGTTATACCTAGAAATGATGCTATTTTGCCTAAAATACTTAATACTTTTTTCATACCTATATTTACTTCTCCTTATCCTTTTCTTACCTATCTATAATATCATAAAACATAATGTAAATAAAGCTTTTTTGGTATAGAAAAGAAGAAACTATTTAGCTTCTTCTTGTACTCTTGTCTCACGAATAACTGTTATTTTTATTGTACCTGGATATTGCATTTCATTTTCAATTTTTTCCTTAATATCTCTAGCCATTTTATAACTTTTGGCATCATCAACTTCTTGAGGTTTTACAATTACACGTAGTTCACGGCCAGCTTGCATAGCAAATGTTTTTTCAACACCTTCATAAGAATTGCCAATTTCTTCAAGTTGTTCTAGTCGTTTAATGTAATTTTCTAATGAGTCATTTCTTGCACCAGGTCTTGCTGCTGATAATGTATCTGCGATAGCTACTAAAACAGCAATTGTGGATTTGGCTTCTGTATCACCATGATGTGATGCTATGGCATCTAGTACAACTTCTGGTTCACGATGTCTTTTAGCAAATTCAAAACCTATTTCTACATGACTTCCTTCAACTTCAAAGTCTATAGCTTTACCAATATCATGAAGTAGGCCTGCTCTTTTAGCTAGTGTTACATTTTCACCAAGTTCTGCAGCCATAAGACCACAAAGATTTGCTACTTCAATTGAATGTTTTAAAGCATTTTGACCATAGCTTGTTCTAAAATTTAATTTACCAACTAATGTAACAAGTTCTGGATCCATCTTTGTAATGCCTAAATCATTAATTGTTTGATTACCAATTTGGATTATTCTAGCATTAACATCCTTGAGAGTTTTGTCATAAACTTCTTCAATACGTCCCGGATGTATTCTACCATCTTTGATTAATGTTTCAATTGTAATCTTGGCTATTTCTCTTCGAAGTGGATCAAATGATGATAAACTAATGGCTTCTGGTGTATCATCAATAATTAAATCAACACCTGTTACGGATTCAATAGTTCTAATATTTCTTCCTTCACGTCCAATTAGTCTTCCTTTCATATCATCATTAGGTAGATCAATTGTACTTACTGTTTGATTGCCCACAACATCATCAGCATATCTTTCCATGCTATTTACAATAAGTTGTTTAGCAATTTCATGAGCTTCTAATCTGGCTTTAGCTTCTTCTTCCTTGATATAGTTTGTTATTTCAAGTTCCATATCATTTTCAACACGTTCCATAATGACCTTGCGTGCTTTTTCTTTACTATATCCAGCAATTTTTTCAAGTTGCGCTATTTCTTCTTTCATTAGCACATCCATTTTGTCCTCTTTTTCTTGTAATTTTTTTTGTTTTGCTAATAAATCGTTTTCTTTTTCTTGTAGAGAATTATCTCTTGTTTGTAACATTTCTTCTCTTTTATCAAGATTATTTTCTCTAGTCAAAAGTCGATCTTCGGATTGTAAAATTTCGGCTTTTCTTTGTTTTATTTCAGCATCGGTTTCTTGCTTGATGCGATATGATTCTTGTTTTAATTCAAGTAAGGCATCTCTTTTGCTTTTTTCAGCTTCTTTTTTAGCATCTTCAATTAATTTATTAGCATTTTTCATAGTTTTTGAAGCTTTATTCGAAAGAATAAAATAAAGTACTCCACAACCAATAAGAATTCCAACAATAAGGGATAAAATGGCGAATAATATTTTATCCATTTCAATCCTCCATTTTTCTATAGAATATATTTTTATTTATATCTCTATAAGTCTATTATAAGGGTAAATCAATAAATAATCAAGAGCAAATTAAATATTGATCAAATACAAAAACGCTAGCATTTGAGCTTAGCGTTTTCATATTCTTTTTATCTATTTACTGCAAGAACAAGTTTTGAAAGTATGTTTTACTCTGTCATGTTCTTCAGCTTTTTTACCATTGTTAAAACGATCTACTGTACCTACCAAATATCCCGTTATTCTTCTAATTCTTTCAAACTCTACTCCTTCACCTGTAACTTTTTTTGATTTTACTTCTTCTTCTACTTTTTCCATATTTTCTATTCCTTTCCTTCTAATCTTTTTAGTAAATCAACACTAACTGGTTCACCAGTTTTTCTTCCACATCTTGGACATACGTCTTTAATAATTCCAACATATCCACAAACTGGATCTCTATCTACTGGGTGGTTAATTGCTCCATAACCAATGTCACTTTCTTTCATAATTCTAACAACGCTTTCAAATGCTTCAAGATTGTCTGATGGATCTCCATCAAGTTCAATATAACTGATATGACCTGCATTTGTAAATTTATGATATGCTCCCTCAATTCTCAATTTATCGGCAATAGAAATATTGTAATAAACTGGAACATGGAATGAATTTGTGTAATAAGCTCTATCTGTTACGCCCTTAATCTTTCCATATATATCTCTATCTATATTTACAAATCTACCAGATAAACCTTCAGCTGGAGTAGCTAAACATGTAAAATTCAAATTATATTTCTTGCTGTATTCATCACATTTTTCTCTGATATGTCCAATAATTTCTAAACCTAATTTTTGGGCTTCTTCAGATTCACCGTGATGTTCACCAATTAAAGCTTTTAAACATTCTGCAAGTCCTATAAAGCCAATTGAAAGTGTACCATGTTTTAAAACTTTCTTTAATTTGTCGTTTGGTTTTAATTTGTCACTATCAAGCCATACACCTTGACCCATTAAGAATGGGAAGTTATATACTCTTTTGTTACATTGAATGTCATATCTTTCAAGTAATTGGTCTTTTACAAGTTCCATTAATTCATCGAGTTCTTCATAAAAACCTTTCATGTCAGCTTCATCTAATGCATCTTTACCAACTATACCATGTTTAATACCTATTCTTGGCAAGTTAATTGATGTAAATGATAGGTTTCCTCTACCTGGTGTAATTTGCTTATCTGGATCAACTACATTACCTATTACTCTTGTACGGCATCCCATATAGCCAACTTCAGTACGGAAGTCTCCCGCTTTATAGTACGGTTTGTTAAATGAACTATCTAAGAATGACCAATTTGGAAATAATCTTTTTGCTGAAACTCTCAAACTTAATTTAAATAAATCATAATTGGGATCACCAGGATTATAGTTAACTCCTTCTTTTACTTTAAATATTGAAATTGGGAATATTGGAGTTTCTCCTTGACCAAGTCCTGCTTCACTAGCAAGCATATAATTTTTAGTAACCATTCTACCTTCACTAGATGTGTCTGTTCCAAAATTAATTGATGAAAATGGTACTTGAGCTCCAGCTCGTGAATGCATAGTATTTAGATTGTGTACAAAAGCTTCCATAGCTTGATATGTTCTTCTATCAGTCTTTTCAAGTGACTTTGTTATGGCCATATCAAACATTCTTTTCATTAATTCTGAATTTTTATAATATTTTTCAAAATAATCTACTGTTATATCAATTGTACTTATTTTAGCAATGTCTTTTTCAATAGTTGACATATTAATGTAATCATTTAAGTCTTCTAAATCAACATAATCTTTTATTGAAGTTTTTAACATTTTTTTAAATGTTTTTAGTACTCCTGGTGCTAGATAATAGTCAAATGCTGGTATTGCTTGTCCACCGTGTTGATCATTTTGATTTGATTGAACTGCTATTGCGGCAAGTGCTGAATAACTCATTATATCATTTGGCTCTCTTAGATGACCATGTCCTGTTGAAAACCCATTTTTAAATAGTTTATCTAAATCAATTTGCATACAGGTTGTTGTTCCCATTGCTTCAAAATCCATATCATGAATGTGAATGTATCCTTCATCGTGGGCATCTGCAAACTTTTTCTTCATTAAATAAGATTTTGCAAATTCTCTTGAAACATTTGAGCCAAATTGAAGCATTGTTCCCATTGCGGAATTTCCATCTATATTTCCATTTTCTCTTTTAGCATCGTCTTCGGCAGCACTTTTTAAGGCTAAACCTTCTAATGTTTTTAAAAATTTGTGACTTCTTTTATCTTCTGTAAATGTTTCTCTGGCTTTTGCTCTGTTTTCTCTATAATTTGCAAAATTTTCGTAAACATCATCATATTTGTCTTTCTTTAGTGTATCTTCAATAATATCTTGAATATCTTCAATTTTGATACTAGCCTTTTCGGCATAATCTTTTTCAATTTTTTTAATAACATGTCCAAAAACTTTTTGGATGTCATTTGATGAATATTTCAAAATTTCTTCTTCATCTTCGTTAGTGACTTTAATACTATCAAAGCCTTTTTTAATTGCCATGGCTATCTTAGTTTCATTAAAACTTACTTTAGAACCATTCCTTTTAACCACTTTAATTGTTTCAAAAAATTCTTCTTCTTTATTCGGCATAATACTTACCTTCCCTTCACAATTTCATTATAGTATACTTCAAGATAATTGTCTATAAAAAATTAATTTTTATTTTTTTAGAAAAATTGTATTTTGCTTTTTTAGGTCTTATTTTTCGTTGTTCGTATTTTTTCACAACTTTAAGCAAAGTTAGATATTTACTGGTCAAAAACATCTTTTTCCATTTTTTATTAATTTTTACATTTTTTTACTTTTTTACTTTTTTCAATTTTCACAAAATTGACATATCAAAATTTTACACTAAAAAATCTTGCAATAAAACTACTAATTTTTACCAAATTTTTCACTTATGCTTGCGAATTTTTAAGTTTTTGCTATAATATATAAGGAAGTGATTTTATGTTTAATAATAAAAAAATTCATTTAATTGGAATCGGTGGCATCAGCATGAGTAGTATTGCCCTTATGCTAACTAATATGAACGCAGTTGTAACCGGTAGTGATATAAATGAAACAGAAATAACTAATAATTTGGAAAATCAAGGAATTAAGAGTTTATATGGACACCATCCTGAGTTAGTTTCGGATGCTGATATTGTAGTATACACTGCAGCTATTCATGAAGATGATCCAGAAAGAAAAGCTATAACTGAATTTAATAAAGTATCTTATGAAAGAGCAGAATTTTTAGGAATATTGATGAAAGAATTTGAAAATTCTCTATGTATATCTGGGACACATGGTAAAAGTACTACGACAGGAATGGTAAGTTTAATTTTCTTAGAAGCAAATCTTAATCCAACTATTCAAGTCGGAGCCATTATGCCTGAAATAAATGGTAATACACATTTAGGAAATCATAATTTCTTCATCATGGAGGCTTGCGAATATGTTGATTCATTTTTACATTTTCACCCTACTAGTGCAATCATAACTAATATTGATAATGATCATCTTGATTATTTTAAAAATTTGGATAATATAAAGAAATCTTTTTCAAAATATGTGGGATTACTTCCTGCAGATGGATATTTAGTCAAAAATAATGATGATGAAAATTCTAAATCTCTTGAAGATTATACTAATGCTCATGTTATTACATATGGTATTAATAATGATTCCGATTATATGGCTAAAGATGTTAATTATAATGGCTTGGGACATTATTCTTACAAACTATATAAAAATCATAACTATTTGACAACTATCAATTTAAGTGTTAATGGTTACCACAATATATATAATTCATTGGCAGCTTTTGCTCTAGCTAATCAATATATCAAGGATACTAACATAATTAGAAATGCTTTGGAAAAATACCATGGTGTTGGACGTAGATTTGAATATATAGGTAAGTACAATGGAGCTTATGTTTACGATGATTATGCACATCATCCATCAGAAATAAAAACTACTTTAGAAAGTGTTAAAAGCGTTAGACATAATGAATCGTGGGCAGTTTTTCAATCACATACATTTTCTAGAACTAAAGAACATTTAGATGATTTTGCCGATGTTCTTAGTTATTTTGATCACATTGTTATAGCAAAAATATACCCAGCACGCGAAGTTAATACTTTTGGGGTTTCAGAAGAAATGCTTGTTGAAAAAATAAAAGAAGAAAATAAAAATGTTGTATATATTGATGATTTTAATAAGATTGTTGATTATTTAAAAGAAAATGTTAAGCCAGAAGATTTGGTTATAACTATTGGAGCTGGACCAATAAATGATGTTGCAAAAAAACTTGTAGATTAATCTTTACAAGTTTTTATTTGATTTCGATACTCTTCTAAAATATTTATTATTTCTTCTTTGCTTTTTCCTTTACATACTAAATTTTTAGTGTTACTTGCATCCGGCATACCTTTTAAATAATTAAGTAAATGCATTCTCATTTCTAAAACGGCAGCTTTTTCACTTTTATCTTCACAAAGTTTATTAAGATGATATTCCATCATATCAAGTTTTTCGTCATAGTTTATTGTTCGTGGCTGAGTACCATTTTCTAAATAATCAACGCATTCTTTTATAAGCCACGGATTACCTAAAAGTCCTCGGCCTATCATTACAGCACTACATTTTGTTTCTTCAAGCATCCTCTTAGCATCATAACATGATAAGATATCACCATTTCCTATAACTGGTATCGATACTGCTTCCACAACTTTTTTTATGATGCTCCAGTCAGCTTTGCCAGAATAACCTTGTGCTCTTGTCCTAGCATGAATTGTTATGGCACTTGCTCCATTTTTTTCACATATTTTGGCAATTTCTACAGCATTTATACTATTTGCATCCCAACCACTTCTAATTTTAACTGTAACTGGAACCCTTACAGCTTCTACGACGGCCTTTACTATTTGTCCGACTTTCTCTGGATTTTTTAAAAGCGCACTTCCGGCTTGATTTTTTATTGCAACTTTAGGTACTGGACATCCCATATTTATATCTATTATATCTGGATGCATCTTTTTCTCAACAATTTTGGCAGCTTCCACAAAAGAACTTATGTCACTACCAAAAATTTGTTGACTAATTGGCCTTTCATCCTCATTCATCTTTAGTAGTTCAAATGTTTTTTCATTGCCAAAAGTTATTGCTTTGTCACTAACCATTTCTGCTACAACTAAAGAAGCACCCATAGACTTGCAAATTCTTCGAAAAGTCATGTTACTTATGCCAGCCATCGGAGCTACTACAATACAACCGTTTATTTTGACATCTCCAATATAAAAACTCATTTTCTTAAAACTCCAATATCTCCAGGTGTAATTAAAAATGCGTTGGCATCATCTGTATCTAAATGAGCTTCATAAAATCCATCTTCACTCACCTTGGCATAAACATCTATTATTCCTGGCTTAATGCCACCAATTTCTAATTTTAATATTTCTTCATCTTTTACATTATACTTTTTAGCATCACTCTGACTAAAGTGAACATGTCTTTCAGCAATTATAGCAAAATTGCCGGTGATTTCTCCAAGATTAGTTTCAATCGTTATTTTTGCAGCACCATCCAATTTTCCACTTTTTTTTACCGGAGGAATAATTCCTAGCTTTCTGGCGTCATAAGCAGATATTTCTACTTGATTGTAACTTCTTGCTGGGCCAATAATCCTAACATTTTCAATTTTACTTTCACCATTTCTGATTGTAACAGTTTCTTCGGATGCGTACTGGCCAACTTGATTAAGCATATTTCGTACATGAAGTTCATGGCCAAATAAAATTTCTATTGCTTCTTTAGTCAAATGCACATGTCTGGCACTAATATTTAATGTAACTTTTTCTTCCATGCTAATCCTCCATATCTATAATATCACATTTTACTATTTTTCCTTTTTCAAAATATAACTTTATAATGTTAATACTTTGCTCTGCATCATCTATTATAACTCTATCATCAAAACTTAAAATTAATCTATCATCTAAATTATACCCTTTTTCAAGCTTATCTAATAAATAAGCCATTATTGCACTTTTTTGTGTAAATATAACAGTATTTCTATATCCTTGTTTCTTAATTATTCTATCTATAGCTATATTCATTCTTTTATTTACATCCGAAAGGCTTTCTCCGTGATTAAATTTAAACTCAAAATTTCTTTCTTGCATAAACCTTAGCATTTTTATATTTCTTTTTCCTAGATCTCCCAGCTTTAAATCGTTTAAAAAAGAATTTATAATAATATCACATTTTTTTAATGAAGCATAATATTTAGCACAATCTATACTTGATGCGTAGCTTGATGAATATATAACATCTGCATCTATTTTTTTGGCTAATTTAACTGCTAGCTTTTCTCCAGCGATTGAAAGAGGTCTGTTTATTCTTTTTTCTTCTAACCTTTCATCAGTTTCATAAACTATATCATCTATTACTAAATTATTACTAACTAGGTACAGTATCATCTTTATCACCTTCTTAATTTTACCAAATAAATTAATTATTGACAATACTTTCAAAATAATCTATAGTAGTAGTTGAAGGCGGTGTACTATGAAAAATACTTTAATTGAAATTTTTAAACCAAATCCTAAAAGTTTAACATTAAATGATATCAAAGAAGCTCTTGGTTACAAAAATATTACAAACGTTCAAAAGCGTCATCTTGTTAAAAAACTGTTAAAATTAGAATTAGACGGAAAAATATATTACGACTTTGTTGGTAATTGTTATTATGTGTTTCCATCTAATTTTTTTGTATCAAAAGTTAATAAGAATGTAGATGGTAAAATTATTTTTGGTATCAATGGTGAATTACAAGAAATGAATACTAATAATGTTAATGCTAAAAAGAAAGATTTTATAATTGTAAAAAAAGAAAATGATGGTTATAAACTAGTCAAAGTTATAGGTAAAGCACAAGAGTTAGAAAGTGAGGAAGATTTAGAAAAAATATATAATTTATTTAATCCATATTCAGCTTCTTACAAATTTAAAGATCTTCTTAAAATTACAAAAGCTTCTGAAGATGATTTAAAAGATACTTTAAATGAGCTTGAAAATGAAGGAATTGCTTATTATGATCCCCAACAGGATTTATATAAAACAATGCCTTCAAATTATTTTATTGCAACTGCTGAAGTGACAAGAAAAGGTTTCTATAATGTTAATTTTAATGGAATAATGTATTGTTTACCATATGAAAGTACATCTGGAATCTTACCATTTGATAAAGTTCTATTAAAAAAAGAAGGAAAAAATATTTCTTTAGTAAAAATTATAAAAAGAGCTAATCCTCAAGTAGTTTGTGAAATTTTAGATGATAAAAAAATAAAAATAGTTGGTTATAATAATATTAATGTAAGATGTACTGATCAGGAATTTCAAAAATTAAATCTTCCAGTTGGGACAAGATTTTTGGCAAATATTGATTGTATAGAATTTAATAATGCTTATCCAGTTCAATTTTTAGGGGTTCTAGGACATAAAAATGACTTAAATGCTGAGCTTGAAGCTATCACTTATAATAATGGTTTTAAAGTTCGTTATTCAAAAGAGGAATTAGATCAAGCATATAGTTTACCTACAGAAGTAACTGAAGAAGATAAAAAAGATCGTATTGATTTAACAGAAGAAAATATATTCACTATAGACGGAGCTCATACTAAAGATATGGATGATGCTGTATCAATTAGAAAACTTGAAAATGGTAATTATGAATTAATGGTGTCTATTGCTGCTGTGTCGCATTATATAAGATATAATAGTCCGCTTTACTTAAGAGCTGCTTATAATACTACAAGCGTTTATCTTATTAATGGCGTAAATCATATGCTTCATCCACAAGTGTCTAATGGTATTTGTTCTTTAAATCCTAATGTTGAAAGACTAGCTAAAACTTATAAAATTGAAATAAATCCTAAAGGCAATATTGTAGACTTTTCTTTCTTTGATAGTGTTATAAAGTCAAAAAAGAAAATGACTTATGAAGATTGTAATGAAATATTTGAAAATAATAAAATTCCTAATGGTTATGAACCATTTGTAAATGATTTATTAATAATGCAAGAACTTGCTCAAATTATTGAAAATCGTCGGCGAGAAAATGGAGCACTTGATTTTGGAAACAATGAAATTGAATTTGTCTTAGATGATAATGGCACAATTGTAGATGTTGTTCATCGTAAGCAAGGTGCGGCAGAAAAATTAATTGAAAATTTTATGGTTATAACTAATGAAGGAATTGCTGAATATATGTATAATTTAGGAATTGAATTTGTTTATAGAAATCATGAAATTCCATACGATGATAAAGTAAAGGAAACTATTAAATTGATAACTTCAATGGGATATAGGGTTAATGCTTTAGAAAATAGTGATGATCCACATGTTATGCAGACGGTCATTAATAGTTTAAACTCTAGAGAAGAATTTTTCATTTTATCTTCCCTACTTTTAAGGTCTATGCAAAAAGCTTATTTTAGTACGGAAAATAAAGGACATTATGGTTTAGCATTAACAGCTTATTCTCAAACTACTTCACCAATTAGAAGACTTATGGATTTAATTATAGAATACATTCTTGATAATATAGATAAAATATATGATGGAACCTTGGATATGGAAGAACTTAAACCTTCACTTAATAGTTTGTGTGAAAGAGCTTCAATGATGGAAAGATGTGCTGATAAAGCTGAATATGAAGCTAATAAACTTTATATGATTGATTATGTTTTAAAACATCAAGATGCTATTTACGAAGGATATATTCAAGAAATTACACCACGTTATATGATTGTAAAAACTAAAGAATTAATTGAAGGGATTGTCTTTTTTGAAGATATTGAAGATGGATCTTATGTTTATAATCCTGATTGTAAATGTTTGGAAAATCCTAAAACTAGACATAAAATTATGATTGGTAGTAAACTTAAACTTAACTTTAAAGATGCTAATCGAGAATATAGAATTTTGAGATTTAATGCAGAAGTTAATACTCTAGAAAAAGAAATAACACTTGCAAGAACAAAGAACTAAATTCTTTGTTTTTTTGAGCAAGAAAAAAAGACTTGAATTCAAGTCTAATGAGTTTCTATTTCTAAATGTTCTTCTTTAGCTCCTAACTTATCTAAGTCTACACTATTGATACTATCAAATCTTTTAGTTATTTTTTCACTAGTTGTATGAAGTTCATCGATACTTTGGTTTACTGTTTTAACACTTCTTGCTAGTTTATCCCAGCGTTCTTTATATCTTCCAAATTCCACACTTAATTTGTTTAACTCTTCATGAATTACTTTAGCATATTTATCTCTTTCCATATTTTTAAGTATCATACTTATGATGGAAAGTGTACTTATTAAAGTTGTAGGTCCAGCGATCCACACCTTTTTGCTATATGCATAATTAAGAAGTTCTGGGTGATATGCATTTATTTCTGCAAATAATGCTTCCGCGGGTAAAAACATAATGGCTTCATCGGTCGTTTCACCAGGTATAATATATTTTTCACTAATAGCATTTATATGTTTTTTTACATCTTGAACAAACATCTTTTCATAGTATTCTCTTTCTTCTTTAGTTTTTGTTCTATCTGTCATTCTTTGGTAGTTTTCTAAAGGAAACTTTGAATCAATAGCAATTGTTCCAAGGGGAGATGGTGCATAAAGAATGGCATCCGCTATAACACCGGTGGAAAGCTTAACTTGAGTCTTGTAAATGCCATTTTTGTTACTGCCAAAGGCATTATTTAAAATATATTCTAAGTTTACTTCTCCGAAAGTACCACGAGTTTTTTTGTCTGTCAAAACCCCTTGAAGTGATACTATTTCTCCATTTAAACTATCTATTTTTTTCTGAGCTTCATCTATTTTACTTAATCTTTCTAAAACATTCATAAATGTTTTATTACTTTTTTCAAAATTTTGATCAAGTCGTTCATTAACTCTATCGTTGATAATGGTTAGTTTCTTTTCTATTCTTTCATTTAAAAGTTCAAAATCTTGAGTTAGTACTTTGGAAAAGCCAAATTTAAATTCACCTATTTCTTTATTAATGTTAGCTTCAAAATGTCCAAGCCTTTCTGTCATTTCATTATTGTTATTTTTTCTTAAAATCAGTACTAATAATAGTATTATTACTATTATTAGTAGTCCTACAATTACATATTCCATACTTCCTCCTTAGATTTTAACTTTCAAAAAATACTTCATACCACTTAATAAATGTATAAATAGTCCATATTTTACGATAATTGTCTTTTTTGCCATCTACATGTTCTTTAAACATTTTATTTAATATGTCAATATTAAAGTATTTTTTAGCAATTTCACTATTTAATGCTCTTTCTACTTCTTCTTTGAAATTTCCCTCTTTAATCCATTCACGAACTGGAACTGGAAATCCTAACTTTTTCTTTTTGTATGCTTCAGTTGGTATAACTTCTTTTGCTGCTTCTCTTAAAGCTACTTTTGTATTTTCTTTTGTAACTTTATAATCGAATGGAAGATGAGATGCAACTTTAAATACTTCCTTATCAATAAATGGTACTCTTCCTTCAATAGATGATGCCATTGTCATTCTATCAGCTTTAAGTAAAATATCTTTCATAAGCCAAAAATTTATATCAATAGCTTGCATTTTATCAATATTGCTATAGTTTTTAAATTCGTTGTATACATCCTTAGTTACATCTATGGCTTTTAAGTCATAGCTACTTTTAAGAACCTTTTTAGCCATTTTGGTTGAAAAATTTCTGTTAACTCCAATATAACTATTTTCTAACTTTTCTCCTCTTCTTACAAGGAAGTTAAAACCTCTTCCTTCAGGGAAAATACTAGCAATTTTGCCAATGGCGTGTCTTATACAATAAGGCAATTTATTGTATAATTTGTAATCTACTTCTTCTCTATAATAGTTGTAGCCACCAAAGAATTCATCAGCACCTTCGCCAGATAAAACTACCTTTAAATCCTTACTTGCAAGTTTTGCAACAAAATATAATGATATAGCTGCTGGGTCACTTGTTGGTTCATCTAAATGATACATTATTTTACTTATATTCTCTAAATATTCTTCTTTAGTTATTATTTTACTTTCATTTTTAATACCTAATTTGTTTGCTAAATCTTTGGCATACATTGTTTCATCATATTTTTTATTTTCATATCCCACTGTGTATGTTTTATCAGGCTTAGCTAAAGATACTATGTATGATGAATCTATTCCACTTGATAAAAATGAACCTACTTCAACATCTGATATTAAATGTTTATCTACACTATCTTTCATAACAGCACTAATATTTTTAACGGCATCTTCAAAACTCATATCTTCTTCTTTAAAATCTAATTTAAAATATTTATTTATTTTAATGTCTTCATCCTTGTATAAAAGACTACATCCAGCATCTAGACGATATACACCTTTAAAAAAGGTTTCATTTGTTGGTACAAAACTAAATTCAAGATAAGTTTCTAAAATGTTTTCATTAAATTCTTTTTTAAAATCTGGTACGTCTAAAAAAGATTTAATTTCTGATGCAAACATAAATGTATCATTCATTTTTGCATAATAAAGTGGTTTTATACCAAAGTTGTCTCGTGCTAAAAATACCTCTTTTTTATTCTTATCATAAATTGCAAATGCAAACATTCCTCTTAAATGTTTGGGAAGATCCGTATACCATTCTTCAAACCCATGAACTAATACTTCTGTGTCGCTCTTTGTTTTAAAATCATGACCAAGTTTTATTAGTTCTTCTTTTAATTCTTGATAATTGTAAATTTCACCATTAAAAACTGTTACAACAGATTCATCTTCATTAAACATCGGTTGATTTCCTGTAGATAAATCAATTATAGAAAGACGACGATGACCTAGAGCCACATCATTATCTATAAAGTACCCTTCTCCATCTGGTCCACGATGTTTAATTCTATCATTCATTAATTTAATTGTATTTTCTTTTTCTTTTTTTGTTACTAACCCTACGATTCCGCACATTATTTATCACCTAACACTTTCTTATAATAATCATTTACTATGATATTTTTACTCATATTCATTTTATTATTCACTAAATTATTCATATACGATATGTATTCATCACTTATTTTTTCATCTTTGTTTTTAGAAATAAATTTGCCTGATGCTGCAAAATAAGTTCCTTTATCACTAACCCAACTTCTATTTCCAAATATTGCGAGTCCTGGTTCTGTACTTAAAATATCTTTACCGATAATAAGTCTTGAATCATAGCTTGCCCCAAATAAATTATAAATTGTTGGTAATACATCAATTTGACTTCCCACTTTATCAATATTTACGGTTTCCATTTCACTATTCCATAGAATAAAATTACTTTTGTTTACTTCAACAACTTCATCTTTTTTATAACTTGATATTTCATTTACTTCATCAATACTTAAATAATATGGGTAGTGATCTCCAACTAATGCTATCACTGTATTATCTAATTTACCTGCCTCTTTTAATTTATTTATTAAGGTTTCTAAAGCCCTGTCAAGTTCTATTTGAGCAGCTAAATAGGCTTTAGGCTTTTCACTATATTTTAAATTTGCTACTTCTTCTTGGTGTTTTTTAGCCATTGCACTTTGACTAAAAGTATATCCTCCATGTCCACTAACTGTTGCATAATATGTAAAGAATGGCTTATCACTCTTTATATAGTCATCAAATGTGGCATTAATCATTTCAACATCTGATTCTGGCCACTGATTACAATTAATACTTTCTTCAAGGCCATTTAAACAACCTTTGAAATTATCAAATCCTAATGCTTTCAAATATTTGTATCTATCTTGAAAATATATGCTATGATCATGATACGCATATGTGCTGTAACCTAAATTTTTAAAGACTGTAGCTATTCCCATTGGATATGTATTTGTACCACTTTTCCAGGGGCTTACAAAACCAGATGCTGCCACTAAACCTGTAAGTTCTTGAAATTCTCCACCAATCGTACTAGAAATAGTTGGTGTATAATAATTATTAAATTTAAATCCACTATTTACAAGTTTATAAAGTGTTGGAGTTAAATCTTCTCTTACAGCTATTTCATTGAAACTTTCTGCCATAAAAAGAATTAAATTCTTGCCTTCAAAATATTTTGTATATTTATTTTGTTTAGTACCACTTTCATTTTTGAAATATTCATGCATACTTTTAATAGTATCGTCACTTTCATTTTTTATTAGATCATCAAAATCAATATCTAAGTTATTATATTCATAGGCTATGTCATTTACATTATTTGTATTTTTATTTGTTTTGTCATCATTAATGTTTTCTATAATATCTACGCTTTCTTTAAAGTTAAATACAAGGCGATAAGAATCTATAAAAAATGTATTTAAAACTCCAAAAGTTCTAACGTTTAAATCAACATTGTTTATTTTATAATAAAGTTTATATGGAGAATTAATTTCATTTTTATTTATTCTTAAAAATAAGTAAAATGAGCCAATACTTGCCAAACATAAACTACTTTTAATAAGAGTTATTTTCTTTGCTTGTTTCTCAATTATAATTAAGTAATTTAGTATGGAAAACAATATAAACGGTAAAAATAATAAAATGACGCCGATGATGTTATTTAATACTAAATTAATACCATCTTTGGCAAAAGATACAACTTGACCAGAAGCACCAAGCAAACCAAAGTCAAAATAAAAACTAAACATCCTAAATACACAAAATTGAATACTATATAGTAAACTTACTAAAAATATATTTACAAGAAATATTATTTTATTGGTTTTTCTGTTAAATATTCTGCCTAATAAATCATAAAATAAACTGATAGATAAGTTAAATATTAAAACATAAATAATATTTTTACTAAATATAGTATTTCCAGTTAATATTCTAAATGTTATTTCCATGTATAATAATATTATAAAGGTTACTAACCCTAAATAAAACTTTCTTAATCTGAATTTTTTCATAGACTACCTCTACATGTTCTATTATACCACTAATTATTGCTTTTATATAATAGATTGTACGAAAATTTACACTTTCAAAGTAAATAAAATTATTAATCAAAAAACTAGATATAAAATCTAGTCAACTTTTCTTAATTTTCACTGTAGCTTGGGTACTTCCGCTTTTTTATAAATCATATTTTTGAAGTTTTCCTCATCAATACAGATTTTAATATATCATATCTTTGTGTGTTTGTGATGCTTTTTTAATTGACTTGCATAATTTTTGAATATTCTTCGCACTTTTCCTTTAACAATTTGAAATTACAGCATCTTCTAGCAATGTTATTTTCAGGAACCAAATTCTTTAAAACATATATAATTTTTTATCTCTCTGATTATCAAATATTCTAAATTCTTCAAGATTGTCAAATGTTACTCGAGTATAGTTTGATGATGTAACAGGTATCATATTATTTAAATCTATTGCTCCATATATTTTTCCAGTTTTGTAATTCACAATTTTAAAAAAGTCTAAATCGTTTTTCATGTTATCAAATTTTTTCTTATATGATGTTAATGGTGCAAAAAAATCAGTTCCATCTAATCTCAAAATAATACCTAAAAAACATTTCATCTTGTTTTTATATTCAACATTTGGTACAAATTTATCATATTTCTTTAAGTATTTTATGTAATCATTGTTTATTGAATACCAAAACATTTTATCTCCCCCTAAACAAAGGATTATTTTCGTATAGAAAATAATCCCACTTTTAATGTCACTTTTGAACTGGATGTGAGAACCACTTTATTGTTCACTTTTGAACTGGACGTGAGAACCACTTTATTGTTCACTTTTGAACTGGATGTGAGAACCACTGTAAGGAAACTTTGTTTCCATATATTTTATGAGATATACCTCATTAATACATATTTAATATAGCATATTGTTGCGTGCTTGTAAAGCTTTTTTTATTTTATTTCCACTTTCTTCAATGTGCCATTTTCTAATATAAATAAATCATTCGTATAACTTTTTACTAAAGGGTATTTTATATTGTCATCATTACTATAAAGATAACCCACGCTAGTAACCATTGGTATTTCTAGGGTCTTAAATTCATCTTTTATATTATTTAAATCTTTATAATATAAAGTATCTTTTGTGCTATCATTTGCAACTATAAGTAAATAATTATCAATAACTACTACTCTATCCACATTATCTATATCAAATGTAATATTTATTTGTCCAGTATTATCTTCAAGTATTGCTTTATCTTTCTTTTTATAAATGTGATAAACAGATCCATCTTCTAAAGCAAACTTGAAATCATCATAACTGTAATAATGTGTTTCAACTTGAGAAAACTTCTTGGTATCATAATTTGTACATATGTAATAGTCTTCCGCACTTGCTCCAAATAAACCAAATAAAATATTTGATGTAAATAAAAGGCCAATAAGAAGAAATATACCATTATTACATATCTTTTTTTTCTTTTCTTCAAAAATAGATGCTGAATAGAGTAAATAAATTAGACTTAGTATTAGTGATGCCACCATACTTGCCGCTGTTATACTAATTGGAACATTATCAGCATAGCCACAATTAGTTATTAAATTAACTTCACTAAGTAAAACAGAAAAATCATAAAAACTATGAATAAAAATCATGGCCCATATATTACGAGTTTTGTAATATACTGTACCAAATAAAATTCCTATTGCCATTGTTTGTACAAATTGCATCATCGTTGTAAGTAAATCTTGACCAGCAAGTAAATTAGTTAAGTGAACGGTTCCAAATATTACTCCACTTATTATAATAGATACTATTACTTCTTTTTTATTACTGCTATATTTTTCTAAAAGTTCATTTTCTATTATTCCTCTAAAAAATATTTCTTCAAATAGGCCAATTAATATAACATATACTATTAAGCTTACCAAATTGCTAGTATTTATTTTTGTACCAATTAATTGTCCGGCATTGGAAAATAATACTATAATTGATAATATGACAATTGGCAAACATGTTTCTACAGATTTTGTAAAGGGAATTTTTCTTTCTTTAAATATATAACTTTTTTTTCTTATTTTTAAAAGAATAATAGATAAAATAAATACTACAAATTCACTTGTGGCATATATCATATATTTGCCATTTAACATGCTGGCATACACAACTGAGTTTATTACTCTTCCCACAGTATTTATTAGAAATTCAAATATTATAAAAATAAATACAACTTTGGCTATAATCGGCCAAATATTATTTTTCTTTTCTTCCATATTAACCTATATTTGAGACATTTGTATAAATTTGAGATACATCTTCAATATCTTCTAGAA
Organism: uncultured Bacilli bacterium; assembly: GCA_934085825.1. GTDB lineage: Bacteria > Bacillota_I > Bacilli_A > RF39 > UBA660 > Onthocola_B. The sequence continues at coordinate 76,003 of CAKOHR010000004.1, forward strand.
TATTATAAAGTCTATCAAATATTTCTTTATCTTCTCCTTCTAATGTAATTTTATCTTTGGCATACATACCAATTTCATCAACTTCATAATCAACATTTGGCACTAATTTTTCTATTTCATCCTTGGCACTATTCATATCACTTGGATTTAAACTAATAGTTACATATCCATCTTCTTTTTCAATATCCACTACCTCAATGCCTGCATTAAGTAGCACTTCAAGTATCTCATCATCATTTTCACATTTAAATGAAATAATTCCTAAATGGTCATAATTATATGATACTGAATTAGTAACACCTAAAGATTTGTTAACTTTATTAAATGCTGCTCTTACCATTCCAACAGTTCTATTAACGTTATCTGTTAAGCATTTAATGATTAAAGTACTTGCTCCAGGGCCAAAGCCTTCATAAACTACTTCATGATATTCATCTTGTCCTACACCTTTTGCTTTATCAATTGCTCTAGTAATAATATCGGATGGCACTTGATTTTTCTTAGCTTTATCAATTAATCTTTTTAAAGTTACATTTGCTTCTGGATTTGGACTTCCTTTCTTCGCAGCTAAATAGATTTCTTTTGCAAATGTTGTATAAAGTTTTCCTTTGGCTGCTCCTGTTTTTTGTATACTTGCTTTTCTTACTTCATAAGCTCTTCCCATAAATAAATTCCTCCCTTAAACACTCATATTTTTTACAAACTTATAAACTCCATAATTTTTATCTACATATCTTATTCTTTTTATTACATCTTTTGCTTTATAAATATTAAAATATGTAAAGTTTTCTTTTTTCATCACAAATTCTAGTGCCTTTATAACAAGTCTTTTAGCATTTTTAGTGCCAAAAAACTTCATCATTTCCTCTTTATCCTTTTTGTTTACATTTTTAAGTAAATATTCATAGTACCAAAGTCCTCTTTTTTTAAAAATATATTTTCTACCATCAAATTCTTTTAATACTCTTAGGGTATCATAATATCCAAGTTTTATGTTATCCCTTATATTCTCTTCCTTAAAATTTAAAATACTTCCTAGCTTTCTTGATGACTTTATAACTGTTATTTTCTTTTTATCTTTGTATGGTCTTCTTATTCCTATAGCTTCTAAGTCTATGACATATACTTTATCATATCCCTTTTCTAGCAAACTATTCGCAGGTATATAATCATGAAAACCTCCATCAAGATAGTAATTATCATCAATTATCTTTTCAAACTTAAATATAGGCAAAAAACATGATGCTATTAAATAATCATTAAGTTGATCTTTTGGTATATCTTCTTTAAATAAATACTTTGGTTTAAAATCATTAAATCTTACAGTTACCAAACCAAAGTCTTTGGAACTTTTATATAGATCTTTACTAATATTTAATCTTTCGAATAAGCTTCGCAAATCTCTTGTGCTTATTCCTTTATTTGCTACGATATTTTTAATATTGTTTAATATTTCATTAAGCATTTCTAAATCGTATTCATCATTATTAGTCTTTCTTACTAATTTTTCACTAAATCCAAGGATTGTTCCAGCATCTAACTTAAACCATAAATCATATAATTCATTAAATCTACCACTGGCACACATTGCAGCATTAAACGAACCAATTGATGTGCCAACAAATCCATCAATTTTTACGTGAGCGTCTAAAAATGCTTTATAAGCACCGACCTCGTAAGCACCTCTTAGACCTCCACCAGAAAATGCTATTCCTCTTTTCATTTATGATTCACCAAAAATCTACCAACCTTTTTTTGAAATTTACGTTTTTTATTCTTAACTTTTAGTCTATTAAAATAATTATTTAAATAATCATTTCTAAAATGCAACAATTCTTCAAGATCATCTCTATCACTGCATACTGGACTATAATAATCTTTTTCTAAAAACATTCTGCTTGCAGCATATTTAAAACTTATACCATTTATTTCTAAAAATTTGTCTAATAGATCACCATATTTAATTGTTTCTTCACTTGCTAAATTAAATGTTTTGTGATTTAGTTTGTCACTATGCTTAATTCCCTTTACAAATGCATAAGCGCAATCTTCTTTTGTAATTACATCCATTATATCTTCTCTATTACCATGGTACATAAAAGTTTCTTCTAATGGATTAGATAATACTAAAGGAACGCGATAAATTGTGTAATTTTTCAACTTTTCTTTAACTAATTTTTCACATTCAACTTTGGCATTTTCAAAATAATCATATTCGTCTAGTTTTAATTTACTTTTTATACTCGGGTTTTTTATTTGTTTATAAATACTTGTTGATGAAGCTAAAAACATATGACACTTTGGATTATAATAACTAATGGCTCTGACAATATTTTCACACCCACCATAATCAACTGCCATAGCTAAGCCTTTTTTCATATTTGAAAGTGGTGGCATTGCACTTGCTAAATAGATAACGTAATCGTGATCTTTAACGAGTGCTTCCATTAGTATTCTATCAGTTACATCCCCATAAAGAATATTAACTCTTTTTCTAAATCTTTTTAGTCTTCGAACATTATACTTATTATTTAAATCTAAAATTGTTATTTCATACTTACCTTCACTAAGCAAATATTTAACAGTATGAAATCCAACACTACCCGCGGCACCAACAACTAATACTTTTTTCACTATGATCACCTCTCAAATAATATTTATAACTATTAATATTACTATACCTATAATTATACCATAAATAGTTTCTTTTTTATGTATTTCTTCATAAACTTCTTTTAAAAGTTCAAATAATAAAATATGAAGGAGCATTCCACATGTTAAAGAAAGAATTAGGACTTCAACTGTATCACTTAAACTACCAAATATATTAAATATTAGTCCCCCGATAAAACCAGATAATACAAGTAATATAACGAGTGTAATATTTTTTTTATTTTTAAGAGATGGAGCTATTTGAAAACCAAATGGTAAATTATGTAAACCAATTCCTATTAACATTATTAATCCACTTTTTATATTATTTATGGATACTCCGTATAATGCCATACCTTCGATTATATTATGAAGCAAAAGAGCAATTATCGTTATAAGGCTAACATGCTCCATATGTTCTATGTGTTCTTTTTTTTCTTCATCATTTTCATGATGTTCATGTTCATGATGAGGAAGTAATTTATCAATAAAAATCAGTGTTAATAAGCCCAATACTATAAAAAGAATTGAATAAATATTTCCTTTTTCCATAATTTCTGGAGCTAAATCAAATAAAATCAAGCCTAATATAACTACGCTAGCACAAGATATTGACATGCGTGAAAAGATAATTTTATTTGTAACTAATTTGTATATTACAATCCCCACTAAAAAAAACAAACCACTAAACAAGGTTAACAACAAAGCCATAATTACTCCTCTTTTCTTAAGTATTTTATCAAAATTATTGTATTTAATCAAGAAAATTTATAAATTGAAACAATTTTTACTACCATAATGTTATTTTTATTTGCAAAAGAAAAAGGACCGAAGTCCTATGTTTATCGTTAACTAATTAACAGTCAACTTTTGTAAATTTAACTGCGCCAGAGAATGATTTTCCAGTGTTGTCATTTTGATCAACAGCAAGATTCTTTAATGTAACAGTTAATGTCCAATTTTCAGTAGCAGTTTTTCCAGCTTCAGCTATTAATTTATGTTTATAATCAGTTCCACCAGCAGTTGTTGGAATTTGAACATCTGATTTAGTTGTTGTGATATTCATATCTTCAATAACCTTAGTACTACCTTTTTGAGCTGTAAATACTAATTCTGGGTCACCAGTTGTATTTTTGCTAGAAACTACGAAAGTATTACCCGTAACATTTAAAGTTGCTGTGTAGCACATTGTTCTTTCAGCCTCTGTTGGTGTATACTTATCTGTAGCACCTGGAGCTGTCCAAGTAACTGTACCAGTACTTGATCCAGTTTGATCTCCTTTATCTTCTGCAAAATTATTTTGGTCAGCATAAATGCTAATAGCAGTATATGTACCAAATGCTGAACTTGCAGCAGTACCAGTTTTAACAATGATATCCGCTTGTGAAGTACTTCCTCCTTGTGCAGTGAAGTATGCAAATGTTGCACCTACAACAGCAACTAATAATGTTGCAACTGCAATTACTGTTAATAGGATAGTGTTCTTTTTGTTATCCATTGTTTCTTATCTCCTCTCTATCTTAATATTACCATTTTATATTCTAAAAATCAACCCTTAAGCTACAATTTTTTTAAATTTTTTTTACTTTATTTTCACATACAAATTTTTACCCCAAAAAACGAATTTACACATTTGTGTAGACCTTTTCTTCTATATAGACATTGAGTATGTTTTGTTTGTTGTATCAAGTACTATTTTTATACCTGAAACGGATGCTGTTGCTCCGCCAGTAAATTTATATGTTGGATATAAATTTCCACTTGAGATACTAGCGGCACTGCTATATGTGTTGATATTATTTTTCTTAATTATTTTACTTATTGTGGTTCCATAGTTATTGGCAACACTATAAATGTTACTTCCACTAAATGTTGCACCCAAGCTGGTTAAACTATTCGTTGTGCTTTCTTCAATTGTTAAATTCCCACTATAAACTTCATTATTGTAAGTTACATCTAAATTGTAAACTCCGGGATATATATTTGCTAAAGTAAAAGTTCCACTTGCATCTGTGGTACTTACTACCGAACCATTTTGCAAACTTACAGTTGCCCCGCTTAGATTATTTGTACCATCAGTTAATGTGCCTGTCAATGTATAACTCATTTTTGCATTTACAACTTCAGCTACAACTTCAGCATTTACATAAAAATAAGAATAACTGGCTGCCGCTATAGCTTTATCACTTAACCACATTTTTATTTTATACGTTTTTGTTGAATTTGCTGTTGATGTACTACCTAACGTATTAAATAATATTGCATATCTATTATTTCTACTATCATTTGTATCTATTTTATAAATTGGGAGATCGGTAACACTTAAAGGACCAGCTACTAAAGTATCTTCACTACCAGCACCATTGTATTCATATACAGCAAACATTACATAGTCAAGAGGTGTTAATGTATCGCTGTCCTTATAACCTGTTCTTGTTTTAAAATTTTCCATATCATAGCCAATATTCAAGACATAGGTTGAATCTAATGAACCTGTATTTTGTATATATATAACACTTACATCACTTTGATTCATGCCTTCTCTATTTGACATTGGTGTTAAACTATTGGTTCTTTGTATAGCAGATGTTTCACTACCATATGATACTTTTAGTGTTCCTGTTGTGATACTTTGGTTAGTTGCATTAGTTTTAACAGAGAAGAATGAAGCATAACTAAAACCTATAGATGCCATAGTTAAACAAAACACACAAACTGCTATTATAAAGTTTTTATTTTTAATAAATTTATTAACTTTTTCCCAATTTATTTTCTTCACTATCTATCACCTAATATTATAATACCACAAAATATTTTTAAATAAAAGAAAAAATTAGTTTTTACCTAACTTTTGTCTTTTTTGATTTTAGATACTTATCTAAACCTCTAAATCCTTGATTTTCATAGTCAAAGTCTTTAGCAAGATCGAAATTTAAATTCTTTTTGTTTAAGTATTCTTTTATCATTTCTTCTGTAATGTTATTATAATTTATTTTGGCTGTAATTCTGGCTAGAAACTCCTTACTAAAGCTATTTTGATAATTACTTTTTCCTTTCATAAAACCTATTTTTTGATTTGCTTCGGCATTACTTGTCATAAATATATATGTATTCTTAAAATCTATTTTATCTCCTTTAGAATTAGTTACATAACCTTCATCTAGAATCTGTAAGAATAAATTAATAACACTTGGATGTGATTTCTCTAATTCATCTAATAAAATAATAGAATATGGGTTCATTCGTACTTTTTCAAATATATTCTCGTCATCATAACCAATATAACCGGCACTGGCACCAATTAATCTAGTAATTGAAACACTTTCATTGTATTCGCTTAAATCCAATCTTATTAATGGTATGTCTAAGTAACTAGCAATTTCTTTAACAGTTTTAGTCTTTCCTACTCCAGTTGAACCGGTTAAAAGTATTGAAACTGGTAAATCTTCTTCCTTTTCTTTTAAAGCATTTATTATTTCATCTATAGCCTTATCTTGGCCAATTATCTTGTCTTGTAAGTATTTATTTAAATCCTCAAAATTATTTTCTATAAAAGGAATATTGCTTTTTCTTTGTAGTACCATTTTTATATCATCTTCAGTTATTTTCTTAGGCATATTTTCTTCATCATCTATTTTTTCATGCAATTTTATTTCTAGGGTTCTATATTTCATTGCTTCTTCAAAGTTATTTTTCTTTACCATGCTTTCTTTTTTATTTATAATATTGGTAAGTTTATTTTTTAATTTAGATATTTCTTTTTCTTTAGTACACTCTACTTCTTTCATTGCACATACACTATCTAATAAATCAATTGATTTATCAGGATTAAATCTATCTAAAATATATTTATCTGTTAAAGCCACGATTTTTTTTATATTGTCTTCGGTTATTTTAATATTGTAGTGTTTTTCAAATGAAGGACGAATTTTTGATAGTATATTCTCCGTTTCTTTAATATTTGGTTCATTAATTTTAATAATCTCAAATCTTCTAGATAAAGCTTTATCTTTGGATATAAATTTGTTGTATTCATTAGTTGTTGTGGCTCCGATTATTTTAACCTTGCCACGCGCTAAGTATGGTTTTAATATATCACTAGCATTTATAGCTCCCTCTGCTCCGCCGGCATTAGCCATGGAATGAATTTCATCAATAAATAAAATTATTTCGGGATTTTCTTCAATTTCTTTGATTACTTTGTTTAATTTTTCTTCAAATTCACCACGATATTTGGTTCCTGCTACTAAAGATGACATCTCGAGTGATACAATTTTTTTACCTTTTAATTTATTTGGTACATTACCATTTTTTATTCTTCTAGCTAATTCTTCAATTATAGCACTTTTACCCACTCCAGCAGGTCCAAGTAAAAGTGGATTATTTTTATTTTTACGAAGTAGTGTTTCTGTTATTAAATTTAGTTCTTTATCTCTTCCAACTAAAATATCATCATTATCTAAAAGTGACATGTCTTTACCAATATTGTATAATTCAAGTTTTGTATTTCCTTTTTTATCTTTTCTTTTTACTTCATCGTATAGTTTATCAACGTCAATTCCCATATTAATTATTATTCTAATAGCTATTCCTTCGCCTTCTTCTAAAATGGCTTCCAGTAAATGCACAGGCTCTATAGCCTTACTTTTACATATTTCATCTGCTGTTTTTATAACCCTTTTTAAAAGTGGCGTATATATATTAGTACATTTTTTATTATTACTCGTGCCTACTGCTAATAGAAGTTCTTCTAAAAAATCTTCGTATGTTAATTCATATTTTATTAACATTTGTTTTATTTTTTCATCATTTTTAATTAAACTTAATAGTAAATGTTCTGTACCAATATATGGATGATTTAAATCAATTGCTATTTTTTCTGCTTCTTTAAATATTCTTTTTACTTCTAAACTATAATTATTGTACATAGAGGCCTCCCTTTATAATTCTATGTACGTTATGGTAAAAATTTTATTATTTTATACAATTTTGTTTATTATCACCAATTATCTTTATACTGGCTGGATATCTGTTTAAAATCATATACGCTTCAAGAAATTTAAAATTATTTAAAAGTCTTTCAATATGATTTAAATCGTTTTTTAACATATCATGATTGATAGTAAATTCATATGATTTTTCCATAGTGTCATTTTGATACTTTACTTTAATATTCATATGCTTAATTGGATATTTTTGCGATAGAATTCTTCTTTTTAAATCTTCTTTATTTGTTATTTTAGTTAAATTATATATTATTTGTTCGTCATTTTTACTTATAATTGTATATTCATCTTCATAAACATTATTTTCATCCTCAGTTTTAATATAATGATCTACGGTTATCTTGTCTTTCGAAAAATGTACCACTGTTGGTGATACTTTTGAATATATTTCTATTTCATCTGTTTCTAAACTTTCCATGTTCGGAGATACAATTATTCTGGTATCTTTTAATAAAAATAAGTCTTCAATTTCTTTAGTAATATCACTGGTTAATAATCTCAAATCTAATCCAATGATTTCTAAATAATTTAATGTAGTTATTTCTAACCTTTTTAAGGCATCACTTAAACAAATGTCATCTCTACTACATTTTCTGTTTATTTTATTAATAATACTTTTTACTTTTATAATATCTTCCATATATTTATTATACTATAATTAACTAAGAAAAAAAACTATAAATTTTAAAAGTTTTCTCACTCAAAAAAAAGAGTTCATTTTCTGAACCCTTAGATATAAGTTACTACTGTAAATAATACTAGTAGTATAATGATCATACCAACTACGTATAACCAAATATATTTGAACCAATCTTTGTAACTTATCTTCATCATTGAAAGACCTATGACAAGGATTGCACTTGTTGGTACGAATATTTGAACAATACCATACATTGATGTAAATATTGTATGAACAATTTCAATATTGTCAGCATAAACAGAGCTTAAGAAACTTCCAATTGTATAAGCAACATATCCAAAGTCATTATGGAATATTGAAGTTATAAATGCTACGATTGAAGTTAAATATGGATTAAATCCTTCGACAAGATTTAAAATCCAATTAAATACGGAATTAAGTGGTGAACCAGATATATAACTTGCTGCAAAAATCATATTTGCAAATAACAAGAATAATAATGGTTTAAACATTTTCTTAGTTCCTTCATAGAAACTTTCAACGTATTTATCAAAACTCATCTTATATAAGAATGCAAGTATTCCACTGGCAAGTAGTAACACAATTAATATGTTAAATACATATTGGAAATTACCTAAGGCATTAGTGTTAGCACCTAAAATATATTGAATAATATAAAATTCTTTGCCAGCTTCTAATCCTGTTAACCATTCATGGAATTTATCAAAGGCTTCAATACCAAAAATAGTATTCCAATTGATATAACCAAGAACTGTAATTATAACTGATATTGCTAAAACTATGATGGCAGGTAACATTTTTGTTTTACTTTTGTTAGATGCTTTTCCAACTTCAAATATGTCATTTTCTTTAGTAGCTGATTTTACATTTTTCTTCATAGTATCAGCAATTTTACGAACACGCATAGCAATAAAGAAGTTGTATAGAACTATAGCAACTGCAGCAATCATATAACGATAATTCAAGCCTAGTTCAATATCTTGTCCTAAATAATTGTTAAAGGCTGTTATACTGTCTGTTCCATAAGTACATCCAAGAACACCAACTAAAGCACTACCGAATGTTATAGTAAATACAGTTAATTTGTCCATACCCATTTTTGTTAAAATAGTTACAAAGAATGGGATGAATAGCAATACTATAAATGTTTGTGAGAATAATGATGTAAATACAAATAATATTACACTTATTATTACACTTGTAACAATTGGATGTTTGCTAAATTTATTAGCTAAACTATCAGTTAATTTTTGATATCCACTTATATTAGATAGAACGCCATAAAAACCACATAATACAAGTAGTAATGGAACTTTATCCATCATGAAATATACTGAATAATATAGCATAAAACCAATATCAGTTAGCCCTATACGAGTAAAGTTCTTATCAACAAAATCTGAACCTTGGAACATACCACTTGTAAATAACCATGAAGCTAAAATTCCTGCTATTACAAAAACTAAAATACTTTTGGCTAGTGTATGTTTTTCACTCTTAAGTGCAATCATCATACTTCCAACAATAAATAGAACCATTCCTATAACTTTTAATATCATGTCAGGGTTAGTTCCATCAACAAATGCTGCAACTATAAATAATATAAATGCAACAATGTCCATTAAAGCACCTATACATCTTAATACGCCTTGTTTTTCAAATATTTTTTTCATTCTCTACCTCCTTAATAAAATTATAACACCCAAATAAAAGAAAAAAAAGTATTTTCATACTTTTTTCACATATTTATCTCCTAAAACTTAAATATTGAGGAATTTTTTCATCTAATTCCCTGGCATTAAAAATTACCTTAAATAAATTGTATGCTATTTTTTGATTGGAATTCTTTTTTAAAGCTTGCATTAAAATATCACTATTATCTTTAAGGCTTTTTACGCATTCTATGGGGGCTAAAGCAAAAGCAGCTCTTAAAATACAACTATCAAAAATAATTTTACTTAAAAAAGTTTTATCATGATAAATGTTATCTTGTATTTTTTCTATTTCCTCTCCTATTATTACGAATAAACTTATAGTTTCTGATTGTTTAATCATATCGGTATATGATATTTCTGATTCATCAAGTATATATAGACCACTTGATATGTAAGGACTTAAATTTACTTCAAAATTATTACTCATTAGTTCTTTTTCAATTGTTGGCATTACCAGTGCCATTTTATATTTGTTTTTTATCTTTTCATTTGATTCTATTAAGTATTTATTTTGTTCAAAAATACTTAAAGCAACTTTCATAATATCTGTGTACATTTCTAATATGTATAAAGAACTAGGAAAATCCTCTTTGGATGCTTTTTCATTGTTTATAGCAATTTTAACAGCGTGAATATCATTGGATACTCTTGTTTTTATCATATCATTTTCTTCATCTTTGGCAGTTGAGTGTATACCTACAGTTAAATTGTATTTTTCTTCATCTTTGGCAGTTAAGTGTATACCTACAGTTAAATTGTATTTTTCTTCCACATAGTCTATTATCTCATTAATTTTACCAGATAATTTTAATCTTTTTAAAATATTTGTTTCTATTAATTTATTATCTTCTAAATTTTTTAATTCTACGTTGTACTCATTACTGTTTTTTAAATTGTTAATTTCTAAACGTGATAAATTTTCGTAATTTTTATATATATTACTTGCTACATTCATTAACATTTCTACATCATAAATAATTTCTTTACTTATCATAATTAAATATTCCTTTCCTTATCTTATTAAACTTACATGTTTGGGAAGTGTTCGATCATCATCTGTTTTTTCTATTAAAGATTCTATTTTATTGATCATGTATTTAGCATCATCACAATTTTCTAGTGAATCAGTTAGATCAGTTAGAAGCGCTAATAAAAATTCTTTGTTAAATTTTAAATTTTCAGGTAAATTATAATCGCCTTCGCCATTTAGAAAATCACTTATTTTATTAATTACAATATTTGACGTTGTTTGATCAAACATTGCTAAACAGGCTCTAATACTGGATTGTAAAAATAAAGATTTCTTTTTATCTTCAGAATCATCTATTGAAAATAAATTTTGTAAATAAACATTTAAAGTTTCAATTAGAAGATTGTTAGTTAAATACTCTCCTCTTTCTTTTAATTTAGGACTATATAAAAGTACATCTCTAACTAAATAAGGATTTTCATTGATTGTGAAATTACTATATAAAAGTTCACTTTCAATATCAGCAAGTGTAAATGATAAATTGTATTTTAACTTAATAGCTTCTTCTATATTATTTTCTGCTAATAAACTTATTGTTAATCGAAGTAAATCTAAATGAATATTTAATTGGTATAAATAACTTGAAAATTCATATCCTTCATAGACTTCGTCTGGTAACATTTTATATAAATCTATATAAATTTGATTCATAATTCTAGTTTGTTTTAGTTTGTCTCTTTCGGCAAATGGACTAACATATAAAGAAATTGGTAGGTTGTATTTTTCACTAAAGTGTCTATAAACATCCTCAATATGGACTGGATTTAGCAAAAAATCTAAGTGTTTTCCTTCTATTTTCAAAGCAGATTTCACTAATTTTATACCTTCTTCATATTCTTTTGTATTATTTTTACTTTGTATTTCTAAATTACATAAGCAATTATAAACATTATATAAATTTTCTACATCACTTTCTAATTCTTCCATAATTTTGATAATTTCATTATTAAGCATATTTATCCCCCTTAAATTGGCATCTATTCTACCATAATAAAAGATTAAAGTCAAACACTTTAATCTCTTGGTTTCATTGTTGGGAATAATATTACTTCGCGAATTGTTTCTTGTTCTGTGAAAAACATTACAAGTCTATCAATACCATAACCGATGCCTCCAGCTGGTGGCATTCCATATTCTAAAGCTTCAATGAAGTCCATATCTATATCATTGGCTTCATCATTTCCTAAATCTCTTTCTTTTAATTGTTCTTCAAATCTTTCTAATTGATCAATTGGATCATTTAATTCTGTATAGGCATTGGCAAATTCTTTTCCTCCAATAAATAATTCAAATCTATCAACAAATCTTGGATCTTTTGGATTTTTCTTGGTAAGTGGTGATATTTCTACTGGATGGCCATATAAGAATGTTGGCTCTATTAATGTTTCTTCAACATATTTTTCAAAAAATAAGTTAATTATGTGCCCAACATTTTTTTCATGATCTGCTACTTCAATTTTGTGTTCTTCTGCAAGTTTTAGAGCTTCATCTACTGTCATTTCTTTTGAAAAGTCAATTCCAATTTTTTCTTTTATTGCATCAACCATAGAAATTCTTTTCCAAGGTCCTTCAAGGCTAATTTCATTTCCGCCCCAGTTATATGTCATTTTGCCTATTACTTCTCTAGCTATCTTCGTAAACATAGCTTCAGTCATATCCATCATGCCTTCAAGATTGCTATAAGCAAGGTAGGCTTCCATTAAAGTAAATTCTGGATTATGTTTTGTATCCATTCCTTCGTTTCTAAATACTCTACCTATTTCATATACGGCTTCCATCCCTCCTACTAAAAGTCTTTTTAGTGGAAGCTCTAGTGCAATGCGTAAATACATATCTATGTCTTGTGTATTATGATGGGTTACAAACGGTCTTGCGCTAGCTCCAGTTAAAAGTGTTGTTAAAACTGGTGTTTCAACTTCTGTAAATCCACGACCATCCATAAAGTTTTGAATGCATCTAATAATTTTAGGTCTAGTAAAAGCTACATTTCTAGCATCTTCATTCATTATTAAATCAACGTATCTACGACGATATCTTTCTTCAGTATCTGTTAGGCCATGGAATTTTTCTGGAAGTGGTGTTAAAGCTTTAACTAAATGTGTATATTCTAGGCATTTAATTGTTACTTCTCCAGTTCTTGTTTTCATAATCTTTCCATGTACACCAACTATATCCCCTAAATCAGCTGATTTAAATAGGTTATAAACTTCTTCTCCAACATCGTTTATTGATATATATATTTGAATACTTCCTGTTTTGTCTTGAATTGTAAAAAATGACGCTTTTCCCATTTTTCTTATAAACATTATACGTCCTGCAACTGTTGCAGTATCTTCCATATTTTCAAAGTCATCATGAGGAACATCAATATATTTTTCTTTTAAATCCTTCGAATAAGCATTTCTTTCAAATCTATGTCCAAATGGATCTATTCCCATTTCACGAATTTTTTCAGCTTTTTCTCTTCTAACTAATTGTTGTTCTGTTAATTCTATCATATTTTATCCTCCATCTGGTGTTATTTTAACACAAAAAAACAATCTTGCAAACAAGATTGTTAAAAATTTGTTATATTTTATACATTTTTTTATTTTTCTTAGTTACGCTATAAATTACTCCAGCTCCTATAACTCCACAACCAATAATTGCAATTGGAAGTGCAGCTCCTGTTTTAGTTTCAGTAGTAGTTTCAATAGTTACTGTTACTTCGTTACCTACAGATGGATTAGTTAATTTCAAACTACAATCAGCTGCTGATGATTCAAGTTCCAAAGTTATTGTTGCTAATGTAAAGTTTGATTCTGTTACACCGTCAGTTGATACAAAGTTGATTGGAATAGTTGAATTTGCAAGATCTGAATCAGTTGGAGATACTTTTGTCCATCCATCGCCAGGAGTAAAACTTGTTATTGTTGCACCTTCCCCAACAACTACAAGATTTGCTTGAAATGTTGTCATTGTTGCATTGTTGTCTTTTACTGAAATAGTACATGTTGATGTACACTTTCCTTCACTAGTTGGACAACTTTTAGAACACTTATTATCCAAACTTGTTGCACTAACGCCCATAGGCATAATAACTATAGCCATAACTAATGCTATAAATCTAATAAATTTTTTCACCACTATATCTCTCCTTATCTTTAGTATGTCTAAATTATATCATAAAAATACAAAAAACAACATATTTTTTACAAAATTATATTAAAAAATGTAAAATTGTGTTATTATAATAAAGTAATAGGATTTGAGAATATGAAAAAATTATTGTTTAAAATTAAAGATAATGCTTTAGTTATTAAAGAAAAGGTAAGATTAAGTAATACAAATAAAAATTTACTTAATACTAATGTAATTAGTTCTGATGAACTAATATTTTCTCTTGATTATTTAAATAATAATATTAAAATTACTTCAACGTTTATAAAAGAATTAACTAATGATTATAATATTGATACATTGATTGTTGAAAAAATGGAATTTGTAGAAACACTACTTAATATATTAAAAAATAATACCAATATTATAAATATGGTAATTAAAGAAGATGTTCAGCTAACTTTTAAACTTTGTGAACTTATAGTTAAAACTAGTATTAAGAACGTTGATTGTTATAATTTACAACCTTTTATGATTGAATATTTGGATAAATATAACGTCTTGGTAGAGTCAAGAAATGAAATTCTCTATTTATCTAATTTCATGATTCAAAATAATTTGAGTGTTTTTTCAAGTATGTTTTATAAAATGACTACTCAAATTGATCTACCTATGTCTCATCAAGATGAAGAAGATTTTGAAGCTTTTATAAAAATTAATAAATATTTAAAAACAATTAATGTTAATTATGTAAATAAAAATGACCTAGAATATATAATTGGTATTTTAAGAAAAAACAATAAGAAAAACATTAAAATTATTATTCATGATAATATTTCTAATGAAGAAACAATTGATTACCTTAGAGAATTTAATAAAAGAAAAAGTAAACGTTATAAAATATATTTTAGACTTGAGTATAGTAATGAATATTTAAAAGATAATCTTTTGAAACAAACTAATAATAGTATTTTAAAGACATGTGGTTATATTATTATTTTAATTATTTTGGTATTATTTATATATGTTTTTTATGATAATTACCGATCAATGAAAAATGATGAAGATACTAAAGCCAGTATTAAAAAAATCATAAATTTAGAAGATACGGAAACTATTATTAACGATATGAATAAAGATGTAACAGATGATAATAATAAAGTTATTAATAAGGATGTTGCAAGTGTTTTCAAAAATATAAATCCTCAGACTGTTGGATGGCTTAAAGTACCAAATACAAATATTGATTATCCAGTAGTACAAGCAGATAATAATAGCTATTATCTAAATCATAACCTTTTTATGAAAGATGATAAAAATGGTTGGGTTTTTATGGATTTTCGAAGTGATGCTGTAAATTTAAGCGACAATGTTGTTATTTATGCACATAATAGATATTATAATGGTATAATGTTTGGAAATTTACAAAATATGATGAGATATAATTGGTATAGTAATCCTGATAATCAGATAATTAGTTTTAAAACTTTAACTGAAACTTATGAATATCAAATATTTTCTCTTTATAAAATAGAAACAACAGTTGATTATCTTGACGTTATATTTCCGAATGCTGAAAGTAAAATGAAAATGTTTAATTTAGTAAAGAGTCGTAGTATTTATAATTTTAATGTTGATTTAAATGAAAATGATAAAATAATCACTCTTTCTACTTGTGCAGATGAAAATAATAAGTATGTTGTTCATGCTGTTCTTAAACAAACGAAAACTAGCTAGATTAATTAAACCTGCTAGTTTTTTTTATTCTGTTATAAACAAATTCTTCAGTATCGTAATAAGGATTTAATCTTCTAAGTAATGTTATATTACCATTTTTTTTGAAATTATCTCTTTTATCTTCAAGTTCAAATTCTTCTAAATTACCGTTGCTTTCAATAAATATATTTATTATTTTAAGACCAAATTCACTTTTATTTAAAAATTTATTACGTAATTCATAAATGTCACAGCGTTCAAAATATGGAAGTAAATCAAAATATTTAGCAAATTCACTATTTTCTTTGTTCTTTTCAATTATTAATAGTTCATAAACATTTGACATTATATAACTTAAAAATAAAGTCATTTGAGTTTCATTATTTCTAAATTGTTCCTTTATATTTTCAACTATTAGAGTATACTCATATATATCTTTTGTTTCATGGTTTTCTTTTTTCCCATCTTTATTTTCTAGAGCATCAGATAAAGATTTATAGTAAATGTCAAAGAAAATTTGAATATACTTTTCTGATTCTATTAATTTATCATCTGGTATATAATCCCATATATCTAGAATTTCCAAAGGATTTATTTTTAGTAAATTCTTTAATTTATTATTTTCAATGATTGCTTCCTTAGCTTTAGATTTAAATATGTATGGTCTTTCTGTGTATGTTAAAAAATCTTCAATAATATCATCTGTTGTAGATGTTGGTCTATAAAACATATCTATTATCTCATTTTTATCTGAGTTTTCTAATTCTTTAAGTGTATTTTCACAGTATGAAATATTTATTTTATGCTGATACTCATAATGGTTTAATATATAAGCCTTACTTGCTATTATAAACATCATTATTTTTTTACAAACATTTATGTCTATGTTGCTTTGTTTTAAATGTTTTTGCCATTCATTATTAAACATGCTTTCTTTATTTGTTAACACATCTGTAATAATTGCTTTTATAATTTTTACATTATTTGTATATTTGTTATTGATGCTGTATAAGAAAAATATAAATGAATCGTAACTTATGTTATATAAATTTTGCATAAATCCCCCATGCCCTTTAACTAAATTTGTTTGGTGCTTTCATATCTGTAATGCCCATCTTCATAACAAAATTTATGTTCATATTTTTTTAATTTATCTTTATAATCTTTAATATTTAGGTTCTCACTATAAGTTATATTATTATTTATGCTCTCACTTTGTCCTTCATTATCATAACATAATTTAGTTGTTTTGTTGCATTTTAAGAAGTATTCAATTATTTTGATTGATTCATTTCCATTTTCCACGGTATAGCTTTCTAATCCTTTAAAGTATACTATATTGGAATCATAACTATTATTTGCTTCATAAATATATATATAATTATAATCATCTTTTATTTTTGCACTCTTTGTTTCATCAATTTTAAAATCTATAATATAATAGTTCGTTTTTCCAAATATATATTCCACTGTTTTTAAAAAATATTCTTTATCAATTTTATAAAGAAGTTTATATTCTTCCCCTACTAAATTTTCATCTTCTTTGGTTATGCTTTCAAATTTAAAATTGTCAGTTCTTTCAATGTAATTGTAGGCAATTAATGACATATCTGTATAGTTTATATTAGTGTTAGAAACATAGCTTCCCATATAAAATGTGGTATTATTATTTATATTTTTTTCAGGAAATAATTTGTATAGCTCATTAATTTCTGTTTCAGTAACTTCGGGGTATTCTGTTGTTATTTTTTTATCAAATTTGAATATTTTTGTAAATAAAAATACTATGAGTAATGCTGTTATAAATACAATAATATATAATACAGATTTTTTTCCATTTTTCATTTTTATCACCATTAAATTAATTTTATCATGAACAACTTATCATTACAAGAAAAAAAAGAAGATTACTCTTCATTTTCTGTTTGAGTATAACTTCTTATAAATGATGGCGTATATCCTTTTGAATCTTTGTATATTGTTTGAATGTCTTGGTATGCAGTTGGAAATTCTCCGCCATTTTCTGTTTTTAAAGTATCTAAACTTAAATCAGTAGAAATTTCCAAAGTATATTTATTATCATTATATTTGGCTGTACCTGTTATACCATCAAATGTAATTGTACTTTCTTTATCTTTAACTACTTCATTATACGCTGCGGCACTTTCAAAAACGTACTTGTAATCACGACGTGCTACGCCTTGAAAAGCTAAAGTTTGATTTATTGGGAAAATATCACTTATAGTCTTTTTAGCTTTATAATCCGTCAAATTTTCTTCTACACTTGTAAAGTTAGCGAATAAAGAAATTGGATCTGGTGTTACATATAATGTAGCGGTATAATTTGCTGTATTTCCAGCGTCATCTTTGGCTTCAATAACTATATCATATGGTCCTCCAGCAGTAGCTAAATATTCTTTTAACTTAGTTTCATCAGCAAAACTAGTTTTACAATTTGATGGATCTGTACAACTTTTAACAAAGTCTTCTACTACTGTGGTACTATTTAATGATTTAAATACTACATTTAAAGTTACTTCGGGAGCTGTTTTATCACTTACTATTACTTTAGTAGTAAAACTTTCCTTTCCACATACTATAGTGGCTTCATATTCGCCTATTGTTGATGTATCAACATTTCTGGTATTGACACTGCAGGCACTGGCATCACCTTTATTTATTGTTGCATATTCTTTGATACCATCTGGTACTGATTCTCCTACACCTATACTTACAGTTTTAGGAGTAAGCTTTACCATATTATTACTAATACTTAAGAAATAATAAACACCAAATGCTACAGCCCCAATTAATACTATTATTAATATTACAAATAAAAATTTACTCATCGGCTTCTTTGGCTTTGTTTCATTATTTTGAGGTGGAACAATACCAATATTTTCCATTTTATTTGAATTTGTAAAGCCATTTATATTTCCGCTTGGTGTAAAACTATTATTAGCACCAACAGTATTACCAGTTAATGTTCCTTCTGTACCAGGTATTGGCCTTGCAACTGGTTCACTTGGTGTAACTGGGTCTAAACTTTCAACTGACGATGCCATATTTTGTGGATTATTAGGCATTTGCATCGGATTTGGTACACTATTTCCTACTACATTTGGTGTTGGTGTTGGATTTATATTATTTTGACCCATGTTAGGTACATTTTGAGCCATACCTAATGTAGTGGATCCTAAAGTTTCGCTATTTAGTCCATTATTTGTGCCATTATTTAAATTAGAATTTTGCCCATTCATTTTATCAGCCCCTTATTTATTATATAAGTTATTATACATTGTTATATAGTTTTTTTCAAGTATTTTTAATCATTTGTAATATTACCATCACCAAAAACTGAAATCGTATCCCCTAAATATTTTGGCTTTGGTTTAAATATTGTTTTAACAAAATCCTTATTTCGTGCTAGTATTTCTCTTATTTCAAATTTTTTTGCATCTGAGTATGATCTTAAAGTGGATGATATACCATGAGCTTTCAATCCCAATTTTTGAGATATATATAAACTTCGATATAAATGATACTCTTGAGTTACAATAAGTATATTATTAGTTAAAAATACATTTTTGGCTCTATAAATACTGTCATATGTTGAAAAACCTGCATGGTCCATAAAAATATCTTCACTTGGTATACCTTTATCTACTAAATAATTTTTCATGACATTTACTTCGTCATAGTATTTAGTTCCATGATCTCCACTTACTATTATTTTAGATGATGCTCCTTTTAAATATGCCTCATAGGCTGTATCAAGTCTATCTTTTAAAATCGGACTTGGCTTTCCATTTCTTAAACCAGCACCTAAAACCAAAATGGCATCATAATCGTTACTTATATTGGTCATTTTGATTATGTCATGTTTTACACTCAATTTTACATAAAAATTTATTAATAAAATTGTTAATAAACCTATAAATAGTAAAATTACTAAAATTATAATTACTTTTTTAAATATCTTCTGCATATTTATTCTCCTCATAACAATAATGTTACTCTTTTCTTTAATTTTACATTTTTTTCTAATTTAAAACAACATATATCATTTAATTATTAAAAGTCGACACTTTTTAACATTTTATATACAAATTTAAAAAAATATATTATACTTATTGTATAGAAAACGAGGTAAAAATGAAGATAGCTATATTTACAGATGCTTATGAACCCCATATATCTGGAGTTACTACAAGTATTAAAATGTTAAAAACTGCTCTTGAAAAAATGCACCATGTTGTTTATATTGTTACAGCAAATTTAGAGGGAAAAGGTTTTAAATATGATGAAGAAAATAGAATTGTGTACTTACCTGGTATTAAAACTGGAATCTATCAAACTAAATTAACCGGGATTTATTCAAGTAAAGCGATGAAAATTATTAAAAGTTGGAATTTGGATGTAATACACTCTCAAACTGAATTTGGAATTGGTTACTTTTCAAGAATCGTGGCTAAAAAACTTAATATACCAGTTGTTCATACTTATCATACTTTATATGAAGATTATGTTCATTATGTAACTCATGGGCATTTTAATAATGTTGCTAAGAAGTTTGTTGTTAAAATGACTAAATATTATTGTGAAAAAAAGTGTAATGAACTTATTGTACCTACGGATAAAATTAAAGAATTATTTGTTAATAAATATGATATAAAAAAATATATAAATGTTATTCCTACAGGTATAGATATAGATAAATTTAAAGTTACTTCAGAGATGAAAAAAAGAATTGATGAAATAAAGAAAAAATATAAAATAAAGGATACTGATTTTGTTATTGGTTCTGTAGGTAGAATTGCGCCTGAAAAAAGTTTTGATAAATTACTTTATAATATTAAAGATATGATTAAAGTAAATAACAATATTAAAGTAATGTTAGTTGGAGGTGGTCCTGATTTAGAAAATCTTCAAAAATTGAGTAAAGAATTAAAACTAGATAATTATGTGATATTTACTGATAAGGTTGATTATGCAGTTGTACCAGCTTATTTTAATACTTTTGATGTTGTAGTTTCATTTTCCACAACAGAAACTCAAGGTCTTACAATTATTGAAGGCTTGGCGGCTTCTAAACCTACGATATGCATTGATGATGAATCATTTAAAGCAATGATTGAACCAAATTATAATGGGTACTTATTTAAAAATAATGATGAATTTAAAGATTGTATTTTTAAACTTATGAATGATAATAAACTTTATAAGGAAATGTCTATTAATGCTAGAAATAGTACTTATAAATATTCAAAAGAAGTATTTGCTTCAGATGTATTAAAAGTTTATCATAAAGCTATTAAAAACTCAAAGAATAATGAAGTCACTCTTTAGGGTAGTTTTAGAACAAAACTTAAATTTCTAACGAAATTCAAGTAGCAGTGTTACCTCACGGTAACACTTTTCTGTTTCACTGAAAACCAAGGCTTCTTAAGCAGACCAACTTCGGATGGTCGCCACCATAATATTTTTATCTATTTTGTTCTTATTTATATTATACATTATATTTTCACTTGCGTTTATATCTCTATCATGTTCAAATCCACATCTTGAACATATCCATTTTCTTACGCTTAAATTTTTTACTACTTCATTTTTATAATCACATCTATTGCAAAGTTAGCTACTTGGATAATATTTATTTATATTAATTACTTTTTTTACCTAACCAATCTACTTTGTATTTTAATGCGCTAAGGTAATCTTTGATTGTTACCTTATTTAAGTGTTTGGCTATACTATGGACTTGATACATACTTTTGACATCTAATGTTTCTACTGCTACGATGTCATTTTCTTTTAATATTTTATTTGCAAGTTTATATATCATATGTTTTCTGACATTTTATATCTATTCTTACTTCCAGGTTTACATCTATCCACTTCTTTAAGCCTTTTTTTTCTTTCTTTAAATCAGTAAGTTCCTTTAACTCATCATAAGCACTTAATTTAATTTTGTTTTCTTCATATTTTTCTTTTCTTTCTGATAAGAATTTATTGAAAACAAATCTCGTGCATCCAAAAGTTTTATCTATCATTACATTTTGCTCACTATTTGGATAAATCTTTTAATTGAATTACACCATATGTTCGGCCACATATCAAAATTTAATTTTACAAAATTTGGATGTCTTTCTTATTATATAAGAAAAAATCAAGGATGAGCTCACTTCGCTCGTCCTTGATTTTCTTACACAAGTTTTTTATTATTAACTAGATGCTGTGTTGGAAGTCGGGTTAGGAGTAGGTTGAGGAGTAACTGGTGTAGGGGCCGCTTCAACTAAAAGAGTTACAGTCATCGTACATGATAAACCATTTGCAAATGTTAATGTTATCTCACCTCCAGTTGTAGGACCTACATCTGTCATTGATCCAGGCAATGTTACTGTTTGATTGCTATTTGGAACATATTCAAATTCAGGAGTATTATCATATTTTATCTTGTATACGGGAGAATTATCAGAAATGGTATAGTAATCAAAGAAATACTCTACAGGATAGTTTGTGACTGTTAAAGGTGTTGCATCATATGTTTTACTAATTGTTGGGTTTTGACAAGTTAATATTGGTTTTTCACTAGTTGTAACTGTTGTTGAATATATGGTTGATTGTTTACCATTACTATCTGCTACTTTTACTTTTATATAATAAGTAGCACTACTTGTTAAATCACTAAATGTATAACTACTTGATGTACTTTCTGTATAGTTACTTCCATCATCTTTTGAATAATAATATTTATTTACAGTACCAGTTCCATTTTGGGTTTCTACATTAATTGTAATACTGTTAAAAGTATTTGTTGTATTAACCGTTGTTATTGATGGTAATATATATGCATCTGTTGTGGCTGTTAATGTGTATTCATTAGATGTTCTACCTATAGTGTCTGCTACTTTTACTTTTATCGTATGAGTTGTATTTTCAGATAGTCCTGTAAATGTATATGATTGAGAACCTTCTATATAATCTTTTCCATCTATTGAATAGTAATATTTGGATATGTTGTTTGTTCCTTTAATAGCTTCAGTTGTTATACTTATTTGATTATATTTTGTCGTTGCTTCTGCTTTTGTTACACTTGGTAATATATATATTTCTGTTGCAATTGTTTCATAATATTCTGTTGAAAAAAATCCTTGACTATCTTCTACTTTTATTTTTATTTTATATTCTGTTGTGTCTGTTAAATTACTAAATATGTATGTATTTGATGTACTTTCTTCATATGTTGCGCCATTATCTTTGGAATAATAATATTTTACAATGTCATTATCCCCTTTGGTTGCACTAACACTTAATGTTACACTATCATATGTTGTGCTATGAGTTACACTATTTATTTTGGGAGCATGGTACTCTTTTGTTGTTGACTGTGTTTGATATATGTTACTCTTGACTCCATTTTTATCTATGACATAACAAAATATATCATATAATGTATTTGCTTCCAAATTGGTAAAGGTATAATCTGTATTTTTTGTTTCTGTATATACTATATCTGTCTCAGTACTAGAAGCTTTTTTGATTCCAAATAAGTATGTTGCTATTTCTGATGTTCCAGCTATTACATTTGGAGCAACATTAATAGTATTATAAGATATTGTTGGTGTTAAATTATTGATTTTTGCTAATTCATAACTACTCATTTTGTCTTTTGTCATATATAGTTTTGCAGATAAAGATTTATTTTGATTTTTGATTTGATTGGTTTCTAAGTTTACAAACGTTACTTCTACATTCCATTCTTGCGTAGTTGTATTTCCTCTAGTTGCTTCAATATCATAATCTGCAACTATTAAAAAGCCACCGGTTCGGGTTGTAATATCAAAACCATTTTCTGTATTAACTAGCCCAGTTATATTTTCTACTTTATTACCGTTTGGGTCTGTTATATTTAATAATATTTCTGGCTTAGCATCACTTGTTGTATATTCAAAATCATTATTTTCTATTATTAGATATATATTATATCTTCCTGTTGATTTTGCTATTTTTGAAGAATTTGTAGCTTTAAATATTGCTTGTGCTGTTGTTTTAGTACTAATATTACCAGCTTCTTTGCCAAAATTAAACTGATTTATACTTAAATTTATTTCATTACCCATTTTAAATGTTAATTCATCAACTGTAGATGCTGAAATTTGTAAATCTGTTGAACTACTCAAATTTCCTCCAATTTTTAAATATGCATATGTTACTCCTAGTATTAAAACACTTAATAAACAAACCATTATAGTTACTTTTTTATTTTTCTTCATAATTCTAATCATTCCTTTCCACTTCACTTGATTCGTTCAAGCCACATTTTAAAAAGAAGACATTTATGTTAAAGACTATTTATACTAATGTTGATGGTATTGATGTTCACAAAAATGTAATTATTTTACATTTTATCAAACTAAATCGTTTTCAACCTTCTCCTTTACTATTACAATAAGTATAGCAAAAAGGGCAAAGAAAAACAACCATATTTTTATTTCAATTTTAGGGTATTAATGTGGTTGTTTTTCTTAAAATTATTAAATCATTTCTTCTTCTATTTTTTGCTTATTCTTTAAAAGATCTACTAGTTCATCAATTTCTTTTTCAGTATTATAGAAATATAAACTAACACGTAGTGAATTTGTAACACCAGTAGCATTTTTAAGAATTTTAGCACAATGATTACCTGCTCTTACACAAATATTATATTTGTTTAAAAAGTATGCTACATCTTGACTAAATATACCATCAACATTAAATGCAACTATTCCACTATCAGCTTCTAAATTAATTATGTCTATGTGATTAAATGGCATTAATTTTTCGATTAAATAGTCTCTTAGATGTAACTCTCTTTCATGAATTTTATCAATGCCTATCTTGTTAATATATTTTACTGCTTCACCAAGTCCTATAACTCCAGCTATATTCGGAGTTCCAGCTTCTAACCTAGTTGGTAAATCTTTAAAATACATAGTATCAACGGTGTCAAAAGATTCATTCATTCCTCCACCTAAATTTACTGGTTCTAGTTCTTCTAAAAGTTCTTTTTTACCATATAATACTCCTACTCCAGTTGGTCCCAACATTTTATGTCCTGAAAAAGTTAAAAAGTCAATGTCTAAGTCTTGAACATCAGTTTTAATGTGTGGTACACTTTGAGCTCCATCAACTACTACAAATATGTCATGTTCATGAGCTAGCTTTGTAATTTCTTTAATTGGTCTAATGTCACCAACTACATTCGTTATTCCAGCTAAAGCTATAACTTTAGTATTTGGAGTAATACTTTTCTTAACATTATCCATTGTAACGTGCAGTGATTCATCTAAAGGTATAAAGTTAACTATTGCTCCATTATCTTTGGATAATCTGAACCATGGCATAACATTTGATGCATGTTCACTTGTTGTAATTAATATCTCATCACCTGGTTCTAATAAATTTCCAAAAAAACCATTTGCTATCATATTTAATGAATCTGTTGCTCCACTTGTAAATACTACTTCTTCTTTTGATCTAGCATTTATAAAGTTCTTTACCTCCTCACGTGCTTTTTCATACTCTACATCAACTTTAAATGATATGTCATAATCCCCGCGATGAGCATTTGCACTATATTTTTCATAATACTCAGTCATTTTATCTATCACACATTTGGGTTTTAAACTAGTTGCACCGTTATCTAAATATATTATATCTTCATTTAACATGGGAAAATCTTCTCTAAACATATTATTACCTCATTTCTTTTCTACTATAATTTATTCCCTTTGAAAAAAGCTAATTATAGCAAAAGCCTTGTCCAGCTTTTTTATTTATTATTTTTCCTAAGGAAATTTATATACATATTATAGAACAAACTTTCAAAAAAAACTAGAGTAAGCTCTATAGTTTCGTTTTCAAGTTCTATTATTGTAGAAATCTTTTTACATATTATGCTTTGCTGCAGGAACAACATATCATAGTTATCTTAATTTGTCTATAGTTTTTTATTGACAAATAGCCACATATAATGTATTATTATTTTACCGGAGAATAATATTCTTGTCAGGTCGATAGTTAGATTATGATTTTTTAAATTAAGCGTGCTTTGTGTACGCCATACTAACTGGGAAAAGGCTACGTAAGTAGCTTTTTTTCATGGAAGAATTATTTTATAATTAACAAAATTATTTAAAATGTTATTTATATCTTGTTTTTCTTCTAAAGCATTTAAAATAAGTCTTCTTATTGTTCCCGATATTAAATCTGCTGCTTGAACTAAATAACTTTTACCTGAATCTTGATAAGTAACCTTTACATCTAAGTCACTATATACAATTGGGTTATATGTACATGAATAATTAAAGTTGCTTATTCCATATTTTAATTCTTCAATTAACCCATCATGTAAATTATAATAGCCATTACTTTTAGTTGTTTGTTCATCAATATTAATAATTACTTTTAATGGTTCTTTAGAGTTTATTTTATTATTTGTTATCTGGTTATTTATTACTTCTTTTATCATTCTTCTTAGTGAGTAATCTAAAAATCTGCCTTTAGCTGCTTTATTTTCTATAATATGATTATATACATTTTGATTACTTATGACCAAACCGACGATGAAATATTTTTTTATATAATTCATTATTCTTCTTTTATCACTGTTTTTTATATTAGTGTTCTTTATCTCAGGACATTTTTTATTACATAATTCTTTATTTGTACAATATTTACACTTAATATCATTTATAATACTTCGGTATTGGGTTATGAATTTGTCTTTTTCTTTCTTTGATAAAAAAACTAAGCCCCCATACACACTTATTATTTCTTTTTTTGATAGTTTACCTGAATCATCTAAGTTGATGTATATTACTTGCATTTTAGCCTCCTTATAAATTGATTTATATTCTATCATAAAGAAATAATTATATATATATTGTTTACACAAATTTTACAAAAGAAAAAGACTATAGAGCTTTTATTTCTCTTTTAGTCTTGTTGGTTTTATTTTCGATACTCACTCTCTCTACAACAAAAAACATAATTATAGCATTAATTGTAAATGATCCTCCATAACTAAGAAAAGGAAGAGGAACACCTGTTAAAGGTATTAAGGCAAGTACACCTAATAAATTTACTAAAATATGAAGAGTGAAATACCAAAATGTTCCGTAAGCTAAAATTGAACACCGTAAGTTTTCTGATTGTTTAGCAATTTTTAATATTCTAGCTAAAATATAGGTATATCCAAGTACTATGGCAATTCCAGTAATAAGTCCTAATTCTTCCACAATAATTGGAAATATAAAATCGGTGTGAGCTTCAGGTAAATATAGGTATTTTTGAGTTGAATTTCCTAATCCTACGCCAAATAAACCACCATTATTAATTGCTATAAAACCATTACAAACTTGATAACCAGTAGTTTCGGTATATCTTGAACAAGGATTTTTAAAGTTTAACCTTCCCTTTTGTATATTACTTAAAAAACTATTGCCAGAGTATAAAACTGCTATGACAGCAATGATAAGTCCTATTGCTATTATTTTAATAAATTTCATTATATTATTTTGAACTACAGGAATACTTATAAATGTTAAAAATACTATTCCTGCTATAATCGCAGCACTTCCTAAATCAGGTTGCATAAATACTAAACCTATTATAATTACAGCAAATGCTAATGGAACAAAATAAGCATATATATTTTTAATTTTTTTATAATGTAATTTATTATAATATATTGCCATAAATACAACTAGTATTGATTTAGCAAATTCACTAGGTTGAACTTTAAAGTATTTCAAATCATACCAGCTTATTGCACCACCAGCTATCTTTCCTTTTACAAACAAAAAAGCAAGAGAACCTATAAGCAAAAATACTAAAGGCCATGCAAGAGCAGCATAATTTCTTGTTGGAAATCTTATTATTATTGTCATTCCTATAAAAAAAGCTACTACTATGAATATTGCTTGTCTAATAAAGAAATGATAAGGAGCATAGCCATAACGTACCACAGCTGTAATACTTGAAGCACTGTAAATCATTACTAAACCTAGGGAAATGTATAAAACTACCATTATAAATAATGGTATATCCATTTTTGAAAATAATTTATGCATAAATTTTTCTCTCCTATACTAATAGTACCACATTTATCCCAAAATTAAAGATTTTTTTTAAAACTTGGGTCATTTTAATGTCAAAAAATCGTCATTTATAATAAATTATAGTAGATACAAAAAGGAGGTATATTATGTATTATTATGGAAATACTGGCTATTATGGCGGAGGATACGGTGCTCAAGCAGCATGTGGAACTCCAACATATGCTGGATATACAAGTGGTTATGGTATTGGTGCAGCTATCTGGATTGTATTATTTATTCTTTTAGTAATCATCTTAGGTGCTGGCTGGAACTGGAATAACAATAATAACTAATTAATACTGAATATATAGTTGTGGAAGGAAATGTTTAAATTCATTTCCTTTTTTGTAAATTAATAAGATAGGGAACTTTCCCTATCTTTGTAATTATACTAATTTTTTAATTTCAGAGATTGTTAAGTTTGTTACTTCACTAATTAAATTAATATCGCAATTTTTCTTTAGCATATTCTTTGCTGTTTCAATTATTCCTTTTTCTTTGCCACGTAGTTCTGCTGACTCTTCTTTTAGTTTATCTCTGTCAAACAAGCTTTTGATTTCTGGATCGCTTACAAAATCTCTTACCATTTCAACTGTGCTCATTAAATTCTTATCTCCTTTCGCTATTTTTTCTGCTTCTTCATAATCTTTTGCATTCATAAATTTTAGCCACCTTATACATCTTGATTTATTTTTAGAATACTCTTCTTTTTCCAAAATGTCAAGTCTTAGCAACAACATTTCCAAACCATCTTTAAGTAGTTTTTTATGATTCATCATATTAGTTAATTCATATTTATTTATTAAGCTATTATTTTCTTCATTAAAATTACCTTTCATGATATTTAAACTAGTTACTTTCTTAGCATTATCGTATGGTTCTTTTTTCTTAAGCTGATGGGAATATAGCATTGATGCATAAGTTAAACTCTTTTTGCATTCTGGCAACCCAAAATTATTATACATCTCAATATTAATAATTTCTCTATTTGATAAAACAACGCATATATCAAGGTAACAATCATGAAGTTTAATATGATCATTTTGCACATATTTTTGTGGCGTAATATGTGCATCTAAAACTCTTAAATCGGAAGCAACATACTCTAGATAAGAATTTAGAAAATCCATTATAATTTTTTCATGGCTAAAAACATATTTAAATACTAAATCATTGGTGAGCCATATAAATTCTTTAGTTTCTATCAATGTAATCGCCTCCTTTCCATAGAAACGGTTTCTATCCTACCACATTCAGATTGCGCTTCATGTCGAATTTTGCCACGAGTCTTAAAATTCTTTATTTTTTTTAGAAATTATAAAAATTATTCGGGAAATTTTGCAATTTTAGTAAAAATTTGGTATACTATGTTGCAGGTGAAGAAGTATGAAATTACCAAATATAAAAATATTAGATGAAAAACATAAAATATTACATGAAGTAAGTAAGGATGTTACTTTTCCAGTTAGTAAGGAAGATAGAAAACTTGCTGAAGATACAATAAAATACTTAGAAATGAGTCAAGATGAAAAAATAGCGGAAAAATATAATCTTCGTGCTGGTATGGGAATGGCTTTTGTACAAATGGGACATTTAAAAAGAATATTTGTAATAGCTAATGAACTTGAAGAAAAAGGAACATTCGAAGAATATATTATTATTAACCCTAAAATTATTAGTCAAAGCGAAGAACTTATTTATGTAGGTGAAGGTGAAGGATGTTTAAGTGTTAATCGTGAAGTTGAAGGAATTGTTCCAAGACATGCAAGAATAACAATTGAATACTACGACTATGAAGGAAATAAAAAAACAATGCGAGCTCGTGAAGATTTAGCTGTTGCTTTTCAACATGAAATAGATCATTTAAATGGCATATTATTCGTAGATAAGATAGATCCTAAAGATCCTTATAAAGATGCAAAAAAAATGCGAGAAATTTAATTCTCGCGTTTTTTTATTCATTACCTTTTAAGCTAGAAACCATATCAATTTTATTTACTTTTCGAGCTAAAAATTTTGAAACAAGATAAAATATTACAAATGTACCAACTAAAGCAATAATATAAGTAAGTGACTTTATATTAGCCCCAAAATCATAGTGTTCTTCAATGACAGTTTTAAATAACCAATCTGTTAAATAATACTCTAAAGGAAGGCCAATAATGACAGACATAATTGCAATCCAATTATTTTGTTTAATAAATATACCTTTTATTTTCTTATCACTAAAGCCTAAAACTTTAGGGCCTAAAATAACTACAAATTCTCCCTGATTAATGCTTAAATCTACTCCATCTAAGGCATTAAATTTTTGATTACCAATATTATATGTTTTTTTACCTCTTTTAATTCAATAAAACTCCAAGTTAAATTGAGCTCCAGTGGAGCACAATTTTGAAAAGTAAGATAGAATTTTCTAAATCTTCTCATATTTGAATAGTCGTAACCCTTACCATATTCTTTGGTTAGATTTTCTGACCATTCTTTTAAGAGTTATTACCATATTTTGCTTTTTCTTTTCCACCTTGAGCTTCCACTAATAATCTTCCAACATTCCAATAGTACTCTACTAGCTTTTTATTAGTATTTGACGCCCTTATTTGATTTTCCTAATTCAGCCTTTTTAACATAATTATTTATTTCATCATAATAATTCATTTTTATTATTTCTTTCATTGTCAACACGCAACCTATACATTGTTTATACAACACAACTATTATGAAAAAAAATTCAGTTTATTTTTCTGAATTTTTTTCCTTTTTTTCTTTTTTCTTTTCGATAAATCCGTAGTGTTCTCTAATTTTTTGTTCAAGTTCATCTCTAAGTGTTGGATTTTCTTTTAAGAATATCTTAACATTTTCTTTACCTTGTCCAATTTTTTCACCATTGTAAGAATACCATGCACCGCTTTTATCAATAATAGCTAAATCACTAGCAATATCAATAATTTCTCCTTCTCTAGATATTCCTTCACCATACATAATGTCTACACTGGCAGTTTTAAATGGAGGTGCAACTTTATTTTTTACTACTTTAATATTGGTCTTATTACCTACGATTTGATCACCGATTTTAATTTGTTCACCACGTCTTACATCTAGTCTAATACTTGAGTAAAACTTTAGAGCCCTTCCACCAGGTGTAGTTTCGGGATTACCAAACATAACACCAACTTTTTCTCTTAATTGGTTGATAAATATAGCCGTAGTTTTAGTTTTATTCATTGTTCCAGATAATTTTCTTAATGCTTGGGACATTAATCTTGCTTGAAGTCCTACGTGAGAATCTCCCATTTCGCCATCGATTTCTGCTTGAGGAACTAATGCTGCAACGGAGTCAATTACAATGATGTCAACTGCATCACTTTTTACTAATGCATCACATATTTCTAAAGCTTGTTCACCGGTATCTGGTTGACTTAACAAAAGTTCATTTATATTCACACCTAAATTTCTAGCATAAACTGGGTCTAGTGCATGTTCAGCATCTATAAATGCTGCTCTTCCACCCTTTTTTTGTACTTCAGCAATAGCTTGTAATGCAACGGTAGTTTTACCACTTGATTCTGGGCCATATATTTCAATAATCCTTCCCTTTGGATAACCTCCGACACCTAATGCTACATCGATTGTAATAGAACCGCTGGAAGTAACGTCAACATTCATATGTTCATTATCACCAAGTTTCATTATGGCTCCAGCACCAAATTGTTTTTCAATATCTGCTAGTACTTGCTCAAGTGCTTTATCTTTATTCTTTTCATCTTTTGTAATTTTCATTTTTTCCTCCTAATACCCTGATACAACTTAATTGTACCCCATGTTAAATTAAAAGTCAACAAAAATCTACAAACATTTGTTTATTTTTTTATCAAGTTTTGACGAAATATGTTTTTTATTAGTTAGTTTTTAGGCTTAAATACAATAGAAACTAGAAAGGCAATAACAATCGCTCCAGTTATAACCCCGGAAGATTTACAAAGCATATTACTAAAAATGCCTAAAAAACCATCTTCTAGATACCCTTGCCAAGCAGAACTATATAAGGAATGGCCAAAGTTAGAAATTAGAACTGTTGCACCTGCACCAAATTTAGCAATTAATTTATCATAACAACCAAGAAATGATAGAAAGGCACCCATGGCAGTATAAATACTTGTAATATGTCCTGGTGTTAATTTAGTATTATCCAGTATTATTTGGGCAATTCCACATAAAGCTCCAGCAAATAAAAATGCCATTAAATAGTTCATTATTCCACCTCCAAACTAATTGCATGTGCAATTGAAGGAATTGTTCCATGTTGATTAACAGTTGTTGGACTATGTAAAGCCCCAGTTGCAACTAATAATATTTTTTTATACTTTTTATTAAGTAATATTTTATTAAATAAAACAATTGGTAAACAGGCTGGACCACTTCCACCAGCATATGTTGGTTGACTATCTAAATATAGTTCACAACCAGCATCTAGACACTTCTTTAGTTTTATATTGTAAACAGTTTCTAAATAGTCTTTAAGTATTTGACTTCCAACACAACCTAAATCACCAGTTAAAATCAAATCATAATAATTCGCATCCCTTTTAAATGCTGCTAAATGAGTGGCAATTGTTGATGCTGCAGCTGGAGCCATCGCTGCCCCCAGATTGTTGGCATCTGTTACACCTAAATCAACTGGTACACCAATTGTGGCACTTTCAATTTTTATTTTGCTATAGTTTTTACTTAAAAGAGTTGATACTGCCCCGGTTGTTGTAAATGTTGCAGTATGAGGTTTTGGTGCTCCATATTCAACCGGATACCTAAATTGTCTTTCTGCAGTTAAATTATGACTACTTGTAATACTAATTACTTTTTTTAATTTACTACCATCAATTAAACTAGCACCTACAATTAAACTTTCTGTAAATGTTGCACAAGCTGAATATAAGCCTAAAAATGGGACATTATAATTTTTAGCACTATAATTACTTATGGCAATTTGATTTGTTAAATCACCACCCACAAGTAAATCAATATCACTTACAGCTAAATTATTTTTACCAATAATATTATCAATAACTAATTGTTGCATCTTAACTTCTGCTTGTTCAAAAGTTTTCTCACCAATATAATAATCATCCATTACTAAATCAAGTCTTCTTAAATGACTATTTTTTTCAAATGGTCCAACTACTGTATAATAATCATTTAAATAAACATTTTTAAATTTAAAACTAGCCACCTATAACCAACCTCACAATCACAAGAATAAATGCGGAAATAATACCATATAAAATTACTGAACCAGCAAGTTTAAAAAAATTTGAACCTAAACCAGTAATAAGTCCATCTCTTTTATACTCAAGTGCACTTGATGAAACACTATGAGCAAATCCTGTTGTAGGTATTATTAAACCACATTTACATTTGCTAACCCAGTTATCAAAAAAACCTAAAGCTGTAAAAAGTGAAGCAACCCCAATAACAATGAGAGCAACAATAAGTCCTGACTCTACACTTGAAAAAGCAAAACAATTTCTTAAAATCATAGATATAATTTCTGCTAAAAAACCAATTAATCCTCCCACTAAAAAAGCCACTCCAAAATTTCTTAATTTAGGTTCCCTCGGAGTATGCTTTTTAACTAACAACTTATAATCCTCTTTATTCATAAATATTCACCATTATTATTATGAATGAAATTTTATCTACTATACATATAATCCCTCATTTTAGTTAAACTTCGTTTTTCATATCTAGATACCATTACTTGAGTAATTCCCAGTTTTCTAGCTGTTTCACTTTGAGTTAGATCTTCATAATAACGACTTTTTATAATATCTTTTTCTAACGTATCTAATGAATTTATACTATTTTTAAGTTCTATTTTATCATCTAAACTTATACTTTCTTCTTCCGCGATTACTTCATGTAAATTTCTTTCTTCATCAGATGTTTCATCCATTGATATAAAGTTACTTGTATAACTTAAAACTTGTTCTAGTTTTTCTTCTTCCATTTCAAGATATGCTGCAAGTTCTTTGTTTGATGGCACTTTCATTATTTCTTGAGAAAGTTTAGTTCTCCCCATTTCTATCATTTTAAGTAATCTATTTATATCTTTATTTAATTTAATTTCTTTGTTATTTGCTAATGCATACATTTCACCAAATATATAATTGTATGCATATGTACTAAATTTACTTTTACCATCATCTTTATAATTTTGATAAGCTTTAATTACCCCAAGAACACCAGCTTGATATAAATCATTTTTATCAACTCCATAAAAACGCTTAGCTATCATCCAAATAAGTCCTGTACTAGATTTAACTAATTCTTCTAACATTATAATGCCTCCATTTCTCTATAAGCTTCTACTTCTGTTTTAACAACTGGTAATTTCAAATACTTACATAAATATAAATTAGCATTACTAACTCCACATACTTTAATAACTCCCTTATTGCATTTAATGTAATATTTACTGTTTAAAATGGCATCAATTCCTGAATTATCTACCATTTCTAATTTTTCAAAATTGTATACTAAGTTTTTAATTTCATGTTTTTTAATTACTGGATTTAAATAATTATTAATTTTGTAGCTAGCCTTTCTATCTAGTATTCCTTTAAGTCTTGCAAATAATATTTCATTTTTATACTCTAGCTCTAACTTAAACATAATTTTCTCTCCTTACACATTAGTTTAGAAGATATTTTTAAACTTTTAAACACCTTCGACAAAACATGTCATTTGTCTCAATAGAAAAAGTGTCAAATTTGACACTTTGTTTACTAGAATATTATAGAAATTAATTTTAAAAATTTGCTTAAAATTACTACCACTACTCATAAAAATATGTTATAATTAGGTTGTAGTTGCCTGTATGGCGGAATTGGTAGACGCGATAGACTCAAAATCTATTTTCAGAAATGGAGTTCCGGTTCGAGTCCGGATACAGGCACCATTTAGTAATTTACTAGACTTAGTTCTAGTTTTTTATTTGTCTAGTTCGATTATTTCATTATTGTCTTTTTCTTTTGGCAATTCTTTTTGAATTGTTTTTTTATTTTTCTTTTTTTTCTTTCCTTTTTTAACTATTAGTATAATAATAACTATTAGTAATAATACTAATACTCCACTGAAACCTAAAATTATATATGTATATAATTCAAGCTTTTTATTTAAATCTTGAGCATATTCATCATTATAATTTATAAGTGATTGCATTTTTTTATCATACATGTAAAAACCTTTTTCTCCAGTTTCAACATTTACTCCATATATAATTACATAGTTTGAATCTTTTGTGTAGTAATAACCATTTATCTCAATATCATTTATTTTGATTTTATCTTTTGTATATCCTTTTATTTGCTTATCTGTATCTAAAGGATAAATGGTTATTTTATTTACCCCAATTTCATGATAACTACTATAAGTGTTATTTTTTTCATCATATATAAATAATGCTATTTTTCCTTCTTCATCTTTTAATCCTACTAAAACTAAGTTAGTATATTCATTTTTATAAGCAGGAATTTCAATATCATTTATTTTAACCGTGTATTCAGTATAGAGACTCGCTTCAGGCAAATTATCTTTTATTTTTACTACTGTATATTTTTTTCCATCTACTTCAGCATTAATCGGATTTTCATCTTTTACTTCAACATTAATGGTATATGTTTTTTCAGCACCATTTTCTGCCCTTACTACTACTTGAAACTTATTTGCTCCAGAAGCAACAGTTTGTGTTCCTATTCCAGTTATTGAAGATTTACGATCTTGTGCTGTAGCATTTATTTTAATCTCTTTAGTATCTTCTGGTACTGTGACACTATATTCTAAAGTATTCGCATTAAATTCGGGTGTTAAAGTGAATCCCTCAATGGAAAGTGAACTTAAGTTATTATTTTTAGAATAGCTGGCTTCAAGCTCAGCTTGCGTAATAATATTTATAGTTTTACCGCTACTTGTTAATGATATTTGACTTAAATCTTCAAAAGCATATGCTAAGTAACTGTCAACTGTGACCCTTGTATTTCCTTTTTTTAACGTTTTAAATGTAAATGTATAAGATTTACTTTTGACTCCGGTTGATGATGATGCAGCCATTCTTGTTCCGTTACTTTCAGAAGTGGTACTCTTTAGCTGTAAATAGCTTTTATCATAATTAAGAGACATTTCCCAGCTTCCTATTGGTGTTGCACTTGATAATGTAACTGTAACTGTAACATTGTTTCCCACTACTACTGTTGATGTTCCTGAAATATTTATTTTACCACTTGCAGCACTTACTAAATTTGGAAAAGCTACTAAGCAAAATAAGCTAATTAATATAAATTTTATTTTTTTCATTTTCTACTCCTTTTTATTGTTCTATTTCATAAGTGCCTAATATATTTTTTTGAACTTGCAATAAATCTAAAGCATTAACTTGACCATCTTTTGAAGTATCAGCAGCTTCTAAGTAAGCACCTGTTAAAGTATATGTTCCTAAAATTTTCTTTTGTACTTGTAATAAATCTAAGGCATTAATTATTCCATCTCCAGAAGTATCACCTTTAACTACAGCTTCTAAAATTTCAGTTTCGCTTTGATTATTAATAGAAATTTTATCACCAGTTCCAATAAGTCCACTTGTTTTAATATTTCCATTTGCATCACTCACACTTACGGTTGCATTTCCAGCAACAGCTTCTATTGCACCTTTTAAACTTGCAACAATAGTTCCTGGATTGATTTTTGAAATGTATTTTGATGAATAACGGTAACCACTTGAAGTAACAATTGTATAAATTGGAATTGTACTTGGCGCTGGATTATTATTTCCATCATCTACTGCTCCATTATTACTGTTATTAATCGTAGAATTCATATTATTATATACTGGTATTTTAAATATTAAGTTTAAACCTAATAAATTATTCTTTTCATAGGCATTGTAGGAAGTGTTTGACTCACTCATTGCTCCCGCTAAATTAGTCATGTATTGGTGAGTAAATAATGAACCTGCTCCAGTTGATGCTACATTAAATTTTTGTAAATAACCAGTGTATTGATCTTTAAGAATATAGCCACTTGAGAATTGATTTATTCCACCTTTGATAGCAGCATCTACACCTTTCCATCCAGCTTTATAAGCATAACTTAACCCACAATATGTTGTGCCATACTCTGCAACACAAGAATCAGTTACCCCAAAGTTAAAGAAATTATAGTAATCAAGATATAATTTATCATAACCATCATAAATTCCTTTATATAGATTTTCAAGACTGGTTCCTATACCAAGTTCCATACGCATTTTTGAGGCAATTGCTATTGGACTAGCTTTATCAACACTACCAGATATTACTAAGTCCTTTATGTTATTTCCTAGATTAGCATGATATGTATTAAAATCAGCTCCATTTAAAATAGTTTCAACAGCGCTTGGGTAATTATTTTGTAATAATTTGTCATAAGATTGATCTAAAAACTGAAATAAGTATTTTTCAGTAAATGAATTTCTGGGATCCATGTAATATGCTACTCCTTTTTGGGATGGAGCTACATAACCACCGGGAGATGTTGATTTACAGGTGTCATCTAAAAATGTTTTGTCATATACTCCACTGCTTATGTAATTTTTACTACATTCACTTTCTCTTTCAACAACATATGACCAATCTAAATTAATTTTAGTTGCATGAAATGTCCAAGTAGGATGCTTTTCTTTAATGCTACATAAGCCTCCCCAATAACTAGATGGAAGTCCAGCAGCACTTAAACTTTTTTCACATTCAGTAGTTGGAACTTCATTGTCGTTACTATATGATACAACTAATTCTACATCATCTTGACATACATAACCCTCAACACCTGTATAATAAATCATATTATACCAACCACCATTACATCTTTTATGGTTATTTACATCGTCAAATACTTGATTTGTTTTTAAAACATAATAATCATTTTTGGAAAGTAGTCCTAATCTAGTACCATCAGTTCCACCCGCATCTTTTCTTAAATTGGTTTGATTATTTAATATTTTAACACGATATGTGTATTCTGTAGCTTCAACATTTGAGATATAAAAAAAGGAGAAAATAACGGCTATTATTACTAAAATTCTTTTCATTTTTTATCCTCCTTATTACATTTACTAGCATAATTATACCAAATTATCTATAATCTCACAATTTATTTACATTTTTTTTAGTAAAAATATGTAAATTTGCTATTATTTTTATCTTTTTTATAATATAATATATTTACATGAGTGGTGATAAATATGGGAAAGTCTTTTGATAGAATTGACATAATTTTTATTTTTTTGATATCTTTATATTTGATAACCATAGTGATCGGGGTTATGTGGGTTATTTTAAGTAAATTAGAAAAATTAGAAATTGCTAAAAAAGGGTGTTCTAGACTATCTTCTAATACTAAACTAGATAAAATTTTAGAAAGTAAAAAAGTGGCTAGTGAACCATTAAAAACAGTTGAAACAAACGAAGATGTAAAAGTAGCTAAAAAAGTTACTGAGCAAAAGCAAGTTAAAACTGCGGTTACTTCTAATAAAAAAAGCAAGAAAAAAAATACGAAAAAAACTGGTTCTAAAAAGAAAAAGAATTCTAAGAATAAGAAGAAAAATACAAATAAAAAGAAAAATACTCGAAGTACTTCTAAATCTAACATGCAAAAAAGAAAATCTGGTTATGTTAGTCCTAATAAAAGAAAAAAGAATAGAAAAAAATAAGGTTTATTGAAATCATTCCAATAAACCTTTTATTATGTCTTCATCATTAGTTTTTGATTTTGTAGTTTCAGTGTTATCACCTTTATTTGTATTGTTATCACTTTCCACTATTTTTCTTTCATCAGATGTGTTTTCTGATGGTTTACTATTTACAACATATACTGTTAATTCAGAGACGGCTGACAAAAGTACACCACTATGA
The DNA here is from genome assembly GCA_934085825.1 of uncultured Bacilli bacterium. Lineage (GTDB taxonomy): Bacteria > Bacillota_I > Bacilli_A > RF39 > UBA660 > Onthocola_B. The sequence continues at coordinate 114,965 of CAKOHR010000004.1, forward strand.
AGACTCTGATTACCAATTAAACCAACTGCAACGTTATTATTATAATAATCACTATCACTGTCTACATATCTAACATTTATTTTAATATTATGACTACTTCCAAAGCTTTCAGCTTCACTCACTGTTTTCCCTGTAAAATTTGGAAGTAATGCTCCTGATTCTCCATTTCTTTTTCCTTTTCCTGGAGAACTTTTTTCATATGTTTCATTTACAGAAAAATTAAATGTTTTTATTGCTTCTTCTTTTTCTTTACCTAATACTACATTAAAAGCCTTTTTTATATCATCTAAACTACTTGTAAAATATCCTTGAGCAGAAGTATTTCTTCCTTGCGATGGAACATAAACGTTTAAACTATAAGTTTCTAAAGTAGCTTTTTGAATATTCAAACTATCTTTTCCAGTTAATTTATTGCCTAAAACATTTTTAGCTACATTATATCCTGATAAAATGGTTTCTGTATCCATATTTGTAGCTATATTTTTACTTACAGCATTTAATATATTTTGAAATTCTTTTATACTTGAGAAATGAAGAACTTTATTAGTTAAAGCCTCTACTACTTGTTGTTGATGTCTAACTCTATCTAGGTCACTACTTATGTATAAGTGACGACACCTAGAATAAGCAAGTGCTTGCTCTCCATTTAATGTTTGAACTCCTGGATTCATGCATACTAATTTAGTGCCAAATTGTCTATCACTATTTTGTTCACATACTTTACCGTTGTATTTTTTTTCTGAATATGTTGGAGCTTCAACATCAACTTCTACACCACCTACTGCTTCTACTAAATCAACGACACCTTTAAAATTAATTTTAACGTAATAATCAATATTAATTCCTAAAAAGTTATTTATAGTATTTACCACACAACTTGTACCATATGCAGCAGATGAATTAATCTTGGCATAGTTTTTATTATTACATGCAATTGGTACATAAGTATCTCTTGGAATTGATAAAAGAATTGCATCTAACGTTTTGGGATTAAATGACATTAACATTAAAGTATCTCCATTAAAGGCAGCATTTGCATTTAATCCTTCACCTTCAGAATCTACGCCTAAAAATAAGAATGTTAATGGTTCACTAAAATCTTTGTTACTTACTAATTCTAAATCTTCATTTTTTTTCTTTTCACTGTATTCATAAACTATCTTTGTATCATTAGCAATATTTTCAAATCCTTCTTCATTTTTAAATAATGTTACATAGTTATCAGGAACAAATATTGCATCAATAGTGCCATCGTATAAATCACTTATCATTTTGATGTAATCTGTATACTCTTGTGTATCATTTGTAAGTTTTTTATTTTTATATAGTTTTGTAGATAAATCATGATTGTCATTGTCAATATTTTTATTTATTATACCAATCTTATTTTCAGAAGAAAATTTACTGTCTTTTAAATTAATTAGGTATGTTGTATAAACTAACTCTTTGTTTTCTTGCATACTATCTAAATTCTTATAAACATAGTTTATATAATAACTGCCAATAAAGAATATTAGAGTTAGTAAAATAGATGTTATAGTTGTTATTATTAAACATTTATATTTTCTTTGAAGTAAATTGAGAAAATTCCAAAAAGCATAAAATAGAAAATATAATATAAAAAATATTATAAGTATTATTCTGATGATTGTTTCAATGCCTGTTAAACTTAAAATGGACTTTATAAATAAAACTAATCCAATTAAATAACAAATATTTGTTAAATAATATAATATTCTTAAAGTTTTATTTGATCGCCTTAACTTCTTTTTGACTTTATTCATTTACTACACCCGCTTTATACTCTACAACATAAACTTTTTTATCTTTTTTTACTAATGTAACAACTCCATTTTTATCATATCCAAGATCTTTTTCATATTCCCAATTTAAAGTAACTTCATAAGCATCAAGTTCTTCTTCCCCTATTTTATATTTGCTTTCTTTTGTATCGGTTACATCAATGCTACTTACATATGGCAAAGTTTGATTTCTTTTACCATATGTATTGTCTTCAATAATTTTATATAGTGTGTCTTCAACATTTAACTTAAAATTATCTAAACTATCTGGATAAACATATTCTAAGCTTGCTACATCATATTTATTAATTTTATTATTCATTGTAAATAAATCTATAATAAATAACTTAGCTATTTCTTTTGAATAATCTTCAAAGTTTATATTTTTTTCTTTTAATACTTTTTTTAATTCATTATAAGTACTCTTCATTAGAGCAGAATCTCTTTCATCTAGAGTATAAGAAAAGTCTACGATACTATCTACTACTTTAACATCTTTTTTTACTTCACTTTTTCTTATATTCTTTAGCACTATCAATCCTATTATAAAAATTGCACATACCACTAGCACAATTAATGGAATCTTATACTTCTTTTTCATCTTATTCTCCATTCATCTTTTTATTTTTTAATAAATCATATACAATTATAGAATTTGAGACAGTAAGCCTATTTTCTGCTTCACTTTTTAAACTGTCTATGTATTCTTTTGTAATTTCTTCACCCTTTAATGATAAAAATTCATTAGTTGAATTGTTATAATAAACTTTGCTTGTTAGAAAATTACCATTTGGATATACAACTAAATTATTATCTTTTACATTAAAAATATCTTCACCAATGTTGTATTTATTAGTTATGCCAAACATATTTAGTATTGTAGCTGCTACGTTGTACATACCCATAGTATAAGTAACATCACCTTTAAATATACTTTCTAATTCTTTATCTTTAGTCCAAATTATTAAAGGTGTTTTTTTATTTAATTCATGAGCATAATAATCATAATTAACGTAATTTTCATCATTTTTAGTGTATGTTTCTCCAGTTTCTGGATTTAAATTGTATAAATAATTAATTTCACTTCTACTTAATTTGGCATCATGATCCCCATAAAATACGAAAACTGTATTATTAAAATGATCTGATGTTTTTATATAGTTTAAAAATTCTCCAAGGGCACCATCAGCATAATTGGCGCTTTTAATATATTGGCCAACTGGTGTATTTGATAGATAATCATAACTTTTAGAAGTATGGTTACCTTTGCTATCAGCTACTTCATAATAACTTGTTAAATCCAGTTCGCTATGTGTACTTGCATATTTAAATGGTGAATGATTTGATAATGTTATTATCGTTCCCATATAATTTTGATTGGAATCTTCAATATTTTCTAAAATTGGCATTGCTTCTTTAAAAAATAGTTTATCATTAATTCCTAAATTTATAACATCCTCATTAGTGTATGTAAATGAGTCATTGAAATACATGTTTTTATAACCTAGGGATGGATGGGCTTTATTTCTATTCCACATGCTAGATAAGTTGCCATGCATACTAAATGTTGTATAGCCTTCATTTGCTAAAAATTTTGGGATTGTAAAATAATTCCGATCATAATAACTTACAAAAACTGTTCCACTTGAGGCTGGCATTAAACCTGTAAGTAATGTAAATTCGGTGTCACTTGATGTACCTGTTGATACTTGAGGGTAAAAATTAGTAAAATGCATTCCTTCTTTGGCAAGTGCATTTAAGTTTGGTGTTACTTCTTCTCCATTAAATGATAAATTCATTAAAAAACTTTGCATGCTTTCCATGTGAATAAAAACTATATTTTTGCCTTTTAAAATGCCAGTATATTTATTTTCTTTGCTTGTTTCATTATTATCAAAATAATCATTAAAGGCTTCTAGAGCTTTTTCTTGACCAAATAAACTACTTAATTGGGGTCTTAAAAATTGAATAAGGTCATTTCCTTGATACATGATGATTCCAAATCTTTCTACAATGTAAATCCTGTTCCATTGCTTTGAAAGTCTACTGTAATCTGTGTTTGTTGCAACACCAAATGTATAGCTTACAAAAGCTAAACTTATTAAAAATGTGCTAGCAAACATTTTCTTACTTTTTTCAATTTTATCAATGAAATAATAATAAGTTGAAGATAGTAACTTTTTATGTATTAAATAGAAAATGACTGGAATTAAAATATAAATTCCATATGATAACCTTAGTTTGTCTAAGATAGATCCTGTTACTGTTTCGGTTTGCCCCATTGTGGCAAGTTCTCCGATTGACGTAAATGATGTAAAGAATCTGTAATATATGGATGATATTAAACACATAATATTAAATATTAATAGCCAAGTAAAAAAGTATTTAAATTGATTTTTAGGTTTTATTAAATAACCAAAACTACCAATTAAAAGAATAAAACCTAGGTCTGTTATTAATGGTTTAAATTTAAAAGCTGTACCAATTGTAAATTTTCTTACACATATTGTAGCAATAAGTGAAAGTATTACATAAGATATAAATAAACGATTAGTAATTATATATTCAACAACGTTTTTTCTTGCTTTTTTAAATGTATTTTTTATATTATCTTTCATTTTTTATCCCTTCTTACTTAAAAAGTATAACAAATATTAATATTTTTATCAATTATTGTTGCAAAAGTTTCATAAATTTGATACAATTTATTTACGCAGGTGTAGTACAGAGGTTAGTATGCGACCTTGCCAAGGTTGAGACGGCAGTTCGATTCTGCTCACTTGCTCCAGATTGATAGGAAACTCGAACTTTTCGAGTTTAAGTAATAAATGCTAACTAGAAATAGTTAGTT
>CAKOHR010000005.1 GCA_934085825.1 uncultured Bacilli bacterium
GAATAAAAAGGGGTTGACTAGTGTGATACTAGCACCAATTCGCCTTCTTTAAGTGAATTGGTGATTACTATCTTAATCGAAAAAGTGCAATTTGTCAAGCCATTTTTGCAAAAATTTGTTATAATTATGACGGAGGTACAAATGAACTTAGAATTATTACCTAAAATAGGTCCAAAAACTATAAATATACTAAATAAAATCAATATAAACACTGTGGAAGAATTACTTACATACTATCCATATCGTTATAATATTATTAAATTTATTAATATTAATGATGCAGATGATAAAGTGACTTATTATATTAAGGCAAAAGTTTTAAGTGTGCCTAAAGTAGCTTATATCAAAAGAAACTTTAATCGTTTAGATTTTTTAGCAAGCGACAATAACCATGACTTTAAAGTAGTTATTTTTAACAGAGCATTTTTAAAGAAAAATTTAACACCAGATAGAGAAATAGTTTTAATAGGTAAATATTCTAAGATAAAAAATACTTTTACTGCCAATGATATTAAATTTAAAATAGATGACGAAAAAATAGAACCAATCTACCATTTAACTGAAGGACTTAAAAACTCTAGTCTTGAAAGTATGATAGAAACAGCTTTAAATAAAAAGATAAATATTGATGATAATATTCCAAAATATTTAAATGACAAATATAACTTATTAAATAAAAATGACGCAATAAAGAAAATACACCAGCCAGAAAATATAAATGATATAAAACAAAGTGAGTTAAAACTTATTTATGAAGAACTATTTATTTACATGTTTAAAATAAATTACTTAAAAAATATTAATAAAATAACTAAAGGCTTACCAAAGAATTTTGATGAAAATGAAGTTCAAGAATTTTTATCAAGTTTAAATTTTGAATTAACAACAGACCAATTAAAAACAATTGAAGAAATACTTAAAGATATGAGAGAAAACAAAAGAATGAATAGACTAGTTTTAGGTGATGTAGGTTCAGGTAAAACAATCGTCGCAATTGTTTCAATACTTGCAAACTTTTTAAGTGGATATCAATCAACATTTATGGCCCCAACAGAAATACTAGCAAAACAACACTATGAGTCTATTAAAGAATATTTTAAAGAATATGATACAAACATAACTTTATTAACTGGAAGTCTTACCAAAAAACAAAAAGAAAAATTATATACTCAAATTGAAAATGGTGAAATTGATATTGTAATTGGAACTCATGCCTTATTAAATGATAACTTAAATTTCAAAAATTTAGGTTTAGTAATAACTGATGAACAACATAGATTCGGAGTAAACCAACGTAATTTACTCCAAAATAAAGGAATAAATGGGGAAGCAGATGTTTTATACTTATCAGCAACTCCAATACCAAGAACTTATGCACTAACAGTATATGGTGATTTAGATTTATCCCAAATTAAAACAAAACCAAATATTAGAAAAGAAATAATTACAAAGATAGTAGAAGAAAAAAACATCAAGGAAGTTTTAATTAAAATGTATGATGAATTAAAATTAAATCATCAAATATTCGTAGTTTCTCCTTTAATTGAACAAAATGATGAACTAAATTTAAATAGTGTTATTAAGTTAAAAGAAAAGCTAAATAAAGCCTTTAATAACAAAGTTAGAATTGAAATCTTACATGGAAAATTAAAGCAAAAAGAAAAAGATAATCTTATGAAAGAATTCGGGGAAAACAAAATAAATATTTTAATATCAACTACTGTTATTGAAGTGGGAATAGATGTGCCAAATGCATCAATGATGGTTATTTATAATGCTGAAAGATTTGGTCTTGCAACCCTTCATCAACTTCGAGGCAGGGTTGGTAGAAGTAATATTCAAAGTTATTGTTATTTAGTAACTAATTCAAGTAGTAATGAAAGGCTTAAGGTAATGGAAAAGTCTTCGGATGGTTTTTATATTGCAGAAAAAGATTTTAAGCAACGTGGTCAAGGTGATCTTTTCGGAGTAAAACAAAGTGGAGATATGTCATTTAAAATTGCAAATTTAAAAAGAGATTTTAATATATTAACTCAAGCAAACATTGATGCTAAAGAATTTTTAGATAATAAATCTTATCAAGATTATGATTATTACAATAATATAATAAAAGAAATAGATTTTTTAGATTAAAGATCTATTTTTTAAATTTTAAATAAAAAAACGAGAGCTTTCGCTCTCTTCAGGGGGTTTTGGTTGATCTCTTCACATTGAGATTCGTAAGAGAGATCAGGTTATTAGCATGACTTGTATCATGCTAGTATAATCTTAATATTTTTTTTGAAGTTTGTCAATAACTTTTTCAAAATTTGACAAATTATTCTCGTAATAATATAATCATAACGAAGAAAGAACTCAAAAATTGATAAAAAAGTAGATAAGGAGATTAATCATGATATTAAATGTAAGTGGCAGAACAGATATTGTAGCATTTTATTCAAAATGGTTTTTAAATAGACTAAAAGAAGGATATGTAGATGTTAGAAACCCATTTAATCCAAATTTAGTAAGTAGAATCAATTTTGATGATGTAGATTTAATATTATTTTGTACCAAAAATCCAATACCTATCATAGATAAACTTGATAATATAAAAAAACCATATATTTTTCATGTAACAATAACTTCATATAAAAAAGATATAGAACCAAATTTACCATCTAAAAGTGATATAATCGAAGCAGTAAAAAAGATATCAACAACAATTGGTATAGAGAATATCTATGTAAGATATGATCCAATTTTTATAAGTGAAAAATACAACACAGAATATCATATTAAAGCATTTACAAAGTTATGTAGTCTTTTAAAAGGCTATGTTAAGACCATAATTGTATCGTTTATAGATAATTATCAAAATGTAAGAAAAAATTTACCATACTTAAAGTATCGTTCATTCACCGAAGAAGATTACAAACTAATTGGTGAAAACTTTAGCAAGATTGCAAAAAATAATAATATGGTTGTACAAACATGTTTTGAAGAAAGAAACTTAACAGAATATGGATTTATAAAAGGCGAATGCATGTCAAAAGAACTGTCTTTTAAACTAACAGGTAAGACATATAAAAAGTGGCAAGCACGTAAAGGTAGTGCATGTAAATGTGTAGAATTAGTGGATATTGGTGTGTATAATTCGTGCAATCATTTATGTAAATATTGTTATGCAAATTATGATGAAAGTAAAGTTAAGATAAATATTAATAATCATGATATAAATTCATCATTGCTAATAGGCCATATAAATAGTAATGATATTATAAAACCAAGAAAAAGGTAAAGTTTACATATAATTTACAAATAAAGATTATATTTACTTTAAATATTATTACTCTTGCTTATCTTAGTTATATATTTACTTCTTAATAAAGTGGGCAGTAAGAGATGGTATTAAAGAAGCGTATTGTGAAATAACTGGTAAATTAACTTATGAAGATAAGAAAAATCAAGAAACAACAAAAGAAATAGAAAAAGATATTAATAAAGTTGCTAAAAAAAAGTACTAGCAAGAAAAAATAATATCTTTTTCTTTTGACATAGAATTTAACTTAAAATCACTATTGTGGTAAAATATAGCCCATAAGTGGGGAAATTATGGATACTGAAACATTAAAAACACTTTATAGTGATATAAAAGGATATACCATGTTACTAACGAATCTTTTAGATGGAAATGCACAAGATTTTGAATATATAATGGATAGTAAATACTTAAGCATAGCAAGTTTTAGTTTAGTAAGTTGTGTTTTATTAGCCATTAAGGAAGATTTTGTTGAAGGAACAAAAGAAAACTATGAAGCAAAGATTTTTTATGGTGAATTAATTCGTTCCGTAAATATGATAGCTATTAAAAAAAGTGATGGATTTTATATAGATAATCATAAGTTTAAAGATGCTGCATCTGTAGTGGGTGAATTAAGAAATAAAATAACACATGGTAGCTTTAAATTAGATGCAAAAGAAAATAAAGTTATTTTTAATATTGATGGTGATGAAGTTGCAGTTAACGTAAGTGATTTATCTAAAATGATAATTTCATGTTTAAAAGCAAGCTTAAAAAATCCTGAAAAACATATTTACAAAAGAGAATTGTTAATTTCAAATAAAGAAGAAAGAAAAAGAACAAAACCATTTAAAAATAAAGATGAACTATTAAGATTTGCTAAAACATTTAAGATAAAAACTATTACCCTTAAAAGTCGTGATAATTCGATGATAAATGAGCTTTTAAAAGAAAAATTTGAATTAATGTTAGCAGCTTATAAAGACTTACAATCTAATCAAATAATAATGGACTTTGAAAGACAAATTAAGGAAAAACATTTAGTTGATGTTAAAGAAGAAAGAATACCATATCACATACTTCAGCAAGTTGTAGATGAAACATTTATGAATTTAACAGATGACATGGAATATAAAGATGAAGTAAATTTACTTTCTAAAATAATAGAAATTAAAAGAAAACCAGATTTTAATTTACTATACTCACTATTAAAAAATCTGATATTAATTTCTGATTTGCAAAAGATTGAAATAAAAGATAAGAAAAACATGGTAGAAGCATTAAAAAGAAGACAAAGTGTAGATATAATTAGTTATAATGAACTTGTAGGGGTTGAAATTGCTTTGTTTCAAAGTTTATTTTCATATGGAAATGATACACTTTTTAAAAATGATAATGAATATAGTAAAAATGAAAATACGGGTTTAGATTATGGCAATCTAGATTTAAGTAGCATAAATGTTTTATATTTTGAACCAGATGAAACTATCAAAAATGAAGTTTTAATTCAAATTGCTAAAGATAACCAAAATTTAGAAAACGTTAAGCAAAAAGGAAATTCAATTGCCATAAAAAGAATATCTGCTATTTTAACAAAAACTGAAACTCAAAAACAAATTTTAGAGGCACAAGCTGCTTTGTTAAATATAAGATTAAATGAAATTATTACTTATGAACAAGAAAATAGTGAACGCTTAAAAACAAAGTAATAATAAATGGTATTAGAAATAGTATAGCTCATGGAAATTATAAATTAGAAACATCAAAAAATAATGACATAAAAATAGTATTCGAAGATATCTACAAAGGAAAATTAACATTTAAATGTGAAATAGACATGATAGATTTCATAAATATGATATATGAAAATCAAAATATAATAATAGCATTCCTAAATAAAAATGAACAAAAATTAGTAAGAACAAAAAAATCACAAAGTATTTAAATATAAACAAAATCGTAGTATAATAAACAGAGAAAAAGAGGTGAAAAAATGGAAGAAAAAGAAAAATGCAGTTGCGGTTGTGAATGTGAAGAATGTAATTGCGATGAAACTTGTGAATGTGGATGCAATTGTGAAGAATGTAATTGTGAAGATGATTGCAATTGCCAAGAATGTGATTGTGAAAACTGCAATTGTTAGTTATAGATAAATTGAAGAAATCTTAAAACGGTTTCTTTTTTTTGAATTATTTATGTCAATAGTTTTTGAGACATTTTCAAAAACTATTGACAACACTAACACATAAGACATTATCATAAACTAATCATATTATTCCGCAAATGGCATAAATTACATTGACATATTATTCCAGAAACGGTATAATATATATAGAGGCGATAACTATGCAAATTAGAGAAGCTAGTGAAAAGTGGAATATTAGTGAAAGAAGAATAAGACAACTTATTCAAGATGGAAGAATTGAAAGGGCTAAAAAAATAGGCACAACATGGAATATTCCAAATGATGTTAATAAGCCAATTGATAAAAGGGTAAAAGATGAAATAGAATTCAAAATAAATCTACCTGAAGATTATTTTAAAGAAGTTGATGAAAAACTTGCAAAATTAAATAGTAAAAGGCCATTATCTAAAGAAGCAACTGAGTCATTACAAAATGCAATTAATCTAGAATGGACATATAACAGCAATGGTATTGAAGGTAATACATTAACATTAAAAGAAACTAAAGTAGTATTAGAGGGTATTACTATAGGTGGTAAATCTGTAATAGAACACTTAGAAGCTATAAACCATGAAAATGCTATTGAATATCTAGAAGAATTAATTGGTACAAAAAGTGAAATATCTGAATGGAATATTAAAGGATTACATCAATTAGTTTTAAAAGGAATTGATGATGAAAATGCAGGAAAATATAGAAATCATGATGTAATAATTAGTGGAGCACAACATAGACCGCCACAATATATAAAGGTTCCAGAATTAATGGAAAAATTAATAATGAATTATGATGAATGGGATAAATATCATCCAATAATAAGAGCAGTATTATTACATGGAGAATTAGTTAAGATCCATCCATTTATTGATGGAAATGGTAGAACATCTAGATTAATAATGAATATGGAATTAATGAGAAGTGGATATGTACCAGTTATTATTAAAAAAGATGATAGATTAAAATATTATGAAGCACTTGATAAAGCACATACAACAGGGGATTATACAGATTTTGTTAAATTGGTAACAGAAGCAGAAAATGAAATGTTAGATAGATATTTAGAAATTATTAAATAGAACAAAATATTAATTAGTAACATTATATGATATAATATTTGTAAATTTCAGGGTGGTGAAGTATATTGAGAAAAAATACTCCAGAATATAGAATTTGGAAAAAATATCATGATGAAAAGAATTTAAAAAAGAGAACTGCTAGAAAAAAGTCTAATAAAAGAAAGGTTACAAAAAAAGCTGGTAATAGTAAAAAAAGACAACCTGATAAAGTCTTTGTTGTTCCTGAAATCTTTAGTATAGTTAGTAATCCTGATACAACTATAAGTTTTTTAAATAAAGTAATAAGGTCGGTAGAAGGTGTAAGAAATCTTCAAAAACAGCATAGAAATAATTATATAAGAACATTTTTAATTGATATGTGTGACACTAAATATATAAGTAGCGATGCATTGATGTATTTATTAACAATAATTCAAAATACAAGAGGACAAAAAATATTGCCTATAGACTGGATTGGAAATTTTCCTAAGGAAACTAATGTAAGAGAATTTTTGAAACGTTCTGGATATTTAAACTATATGAAAACATCTGCAGAAAATATAGTTCAAGTTGATGATAATATTCAAATAAAATCTGGAATAGGATATAATTATATTGAAAATAATCAAAATAAGGATATTAGGCAAGAAATAATTGATTTTAGTTGTCAGAAACTTAATAAAGATAAAAGGAATATTAATTATTTGATGACTATGCTTACAGAAATGATTACTAATATAATTGATCATGCATATCAAAAGCAAGGACTTTTTAAACATCAATGGTACATTTTTGTTGATAATAATATAGATAAGATAACATATACATTTATGGACAATGGGTTGGGAATACCAACAACCATACGAAAAAGCATAGTTGAAAAAATAATTGAAACAATTAATGCTGAAACTGAATATAAATATATTGAGACCGCCTTATCTGGTGTACACAAAAGAAGCGAAACCGGAAAGAGAGAAAGAGGAAATGGTTTGCCTTCTATATATGAACAATATTTAAACAAAAAAATTAAAAATTTTGTTATAATATCAAACAAGGCATATTATTCTGAAAATAAAAAGTATGATTTGCCAGAAGGCTTAAATGGAACAGTGTTCTATTGGGAAATAAAAAAGGAGGAAAAATGATATGGTTATGATTAATGTAGCAAAAGAATTCACTGAGACGCCTGGCGCTAGATATAAGACACAAGGAGCCTTTTCAGGCGAAGAATTTAGGGATGATATTTTATATCCTAAATTTATAGAATCAATTAGTAATAATGAAAAGCTTGTGGTGAATTTAGATGGTGGATATGGATATGGTTCTTCATTTTTAGAAGAAGCATTTGGTGGATTAGTTAGAAAATTAAAAGAAGAAAAAAATATTCATTATAAGGATGTAAAAGAAATCGAGATTATTTCTGATGATAATATTGTATGGATAGATAAGATTAAAACATATATTGATGATGAAATAAAAGCAGTAAAGGGAGGTAAATAATATGAATAGTAAAAAAAGTTATATAATTACTTTTATAATTATTTTACTTATCTCTGGTTTTCTAATATGGCTTGGCTGTAAAAATAGTGATAAAACATTATTTCAATATAATTTAATTGAAATTTTGACTTGTGGTGTTGTCACTTATGGAATTTTCTATTTTACAATTGCAAATGAAAAAAAGAATAATCAAAATACAAGAATAGAAAACATAATTGAATTAATAGATAAAAAGCTACGAGTTGTATTTGAACCAAATATAGATGTTACAAAACAGGATGAATACTTGCATTCTTTTAGATATTTAGATAATAAAATCTTAATTTTAGAGAAAATGACTAAAGGTCTTGGCTGTGATAAAGAAATAGCTGATATAAAAAATGAAAAAGATAAATTAGATGTGTATATAAATGAAAATTTAAATGAGGGTAATTCATACTTTGCTGATAAAAGTAGAAGCGAAAAAATACCAAATATTATTGAGAACATTGAAACGAGACTTGATAGCATTCTTTTAAAAATATATGGATTTGAAAAAGATAAATAAAAAAGCTTAGTCGTCTTCTAAGCTATCTATAACAGAAACAACAGAGTCGAGGGCAGTACTAAACATATGTGAATATGTATTTAGTGTTTCCTCGATTTTTATATGTCCTAAATATTTGGCCACTAATGTAACATTAGCACCATTGTTAATAAGTAATGATGCACATGAATGCCTAAAATCATGGATCCTAATAACTTTTAAAGCAGCAAGATTTGCTAGTTTAGTTCTTCTAAGATATATATTAGAATCAGCTATAGGTTTAGCATCAGAAACCACAAAGAAATCATCATTAAATCCGTAATAGTCTTTTTTATCCTGCTCATAGAGCATTTTAAGGTCATTTAACAAGACTTTAATAAGAGAACTATTCTTCTACTATCTCTTGTTTTAGTATCCGAGAATTCAAACTTTATATGGTTATTTCTTTGTGTTATTTGTTTATTAACAGATAATACTTTTTTATCAAAATAAATATCTTTCCAAGTAAGACCTTTTAGTTCTCCTTTACGAAGGCCACAATATATAATATTTCAAATACATATTTCCATCTCAAATCATCTTCATAAGAAATAAATTTTTTAACTTCATCATAAGTATAATAAGATATTTCTTTTCTACGTTCATTAGGATCTTAGAACTTTGTCATTTTATTATATACTGCTTGAAAGTTTAAATTATGCCATTTAACACCAAAGTTTAATATAGATTTAAGAAATTTATAAATGTCATTTTTATATCATAAGAGATATATTAAGTTTATTTATTTCTCGTTTCCATTGCTCAAACTGCATGATATTAAAACAGTTATAGATAAGAAAAAAAGCGAATGGATTAATAATCCTAAAATGAAACCATATCTTACACCTGAAACATTATTTGGCCCTAAATTTGAAAGATACTTACATCAACAAGCAAAAGCTAAAACTATTCAAGATATATCTTTAGAAGATATTAGAAGAGCTAAAGAAATGAGAGATAAACAGAATGGATAAGTTGGATTTTGTAGAAGGAATTAAAATATTACCATTTTGTTATCAAAAAGTAATTAGTAATGATGATATTTCAATATGGTATGAAATGTTACAAGATATAGAGCCAGAAGTGTTTAAAAAAGCAATTATAGAACTATGTAAAGAAAGAGCTTATATGCCAACTATTACATGATATCTTAGATAAAACTAAAACAGTTAAGAATAATTATTATTTATCCATTTTAGAACAAATGAAAAAAGATGGATACTTCAAATTAGGAATAGTACCATTATCACCAGAACAAAAGGATAGAAACTATGGTAAATCCATTAGATGGATAGAAAGAGGAATCATACCGGGATTTTTATTAGAAGATATGCAAAAGTATATTAATCGTGGTAAAAACTAAATAGTAAAAACCATTATCAAATAGAACACAATAGGTAGTCCTCCCCCCTAGGGTATAGGAATAAAAAAATAAAAAATATCACGACCGACAGCCACCTATATTCACACAAATTAAATTTTTCTGTGAGTTTTTAGGAAAACAAAAAGAGTATTAGAACAAAAACTAATACTCAATTTTTTTAAAATCTAATGGATTTTCACTAATAATTTCTAAAGAATACTTCATTCTTAATAGCTTAATTACTTCAGCTTTAACCGTATCATAATCTTCGTCATCACTGATATTAAAAGTATCTTTAGCAGAATTATAGTGTTGATAAAATGTTGCTTCCCACATAGCATTCCTACTAAAAGAACTAGCAATATAAAATGCAATTACTTCAGACATAACATAAGTAATAATATAATCATGATAATTATCATAAAAAGGATTTATCACTTTCTCTAATTCTTCATCAGAAATATCCTCATCAGTACATTTTCTAATCATACAATTCCTCCAATTCTTTATATTAATCACTTAAAAATTGATTTTTTGCAACAATTTATGTCAATTTATTTTAAAATTAGACAAATTATGTTATACTTATTATTGTAAGGAAAGTAAGGAGGTATGATATGAAAGAAAATAATGAATTGTTATCTTCGGCAAAGTTAACATCAAAAGGACAAATTACTGTTCCAAAGATTGTTCGAGAAACATTAAATATTGAAGAAGGAGATTCTGTAATCTTTTATTTGGATGAAAAAAAGAATATAAAGATTTCAAATAGAAAAGATTGCAAAGTCAGTTCTGATAATGATAAAGAACAAATTGTAGTAAAGAAAGGTAGTAAGTAATGAGTAATATAACAAAAATAGTAAGTGAAAAAGCTTCGTTGATATGGAGCATAGCAGATAAATTAGTTGGTGTGTATAAACCCCATGAATATGGAGATGTTATTCTTCCTTTGACTGTATTAAAAAGATTTGATTCTGTTTTATCTGATACAAAAGATAAAGTATTAGAAATGGCAAAAAAATATCCTGAAACATTTGCAAAGAGAGATTTTATTCTCAAAGAAACTGCAGGACAAAAGTTTTATAATACTTCAAAATATGATTTTAAAAAGTTATTAGATGATCCAGATAATATTGAAGAAAACTTCTACAATTATATAAATGGATATTCAGATGAAGTAAAAGATATTATTAAAAACTTTGATTTAAATAAGCAAATAGAAAAAATGGCAGGAAATGGAATTTTATATCAAGTAATAGATACATTTAATTCAGAAAAAGCAAATTTACATCCAAGTTATGTTTCAAATATTGAAATGGGATATATATTTGAAGAAATAATAAGAAGATTTAATGAACTTTCAAATGAAGAAGCAGGGCAACACTATACACCAAGGGAAGTTATCGAATTAATGGTTAATTTAATATTTGAAGATGAAGAAGATTTAGCAGATTCTTCAAAGATAAAAACAGTATATGATGGAGCATGTGGTACAGGTGGGATGCTTACTGCTGGTATGGAATATGCAAAAAAGCTAAATTCATCATCAAGAATGTTATGTTATGGACAAGAGTTAAATGCTCAAACATATGCTATTTGTAAAGCTGATATGTTAATTAAAGGAGAAGATTCCAATAATATAAGACATGGAAATACCTTATCTGGAGATTTATTTCCAGGTGAAACTTTTGATTATATTATAATGAATCCACCATTTGGAATTGAATGGAAAAATGAAAAAGCTGCAGTATTAAAAGAAGCAGAAAAGGGTAGTGATGGAAGATTCTCAGCAGGAACACCGGCAATATCCGATAGTCAACTATTGTTTTTACAAAATGCAGTATCAAAAATGAAACCAGAAGGTTCTAAAATTGCAATAGTACATAATGGATCAGCATTATTTAAAGGAGATGCGGGATCAGGAGAATCTGAAATAAGAAGATATGTTATAGAAAACGATCTATTAGATTGCATTATTCAATTACCTAATGATATGTTTTATAACACAGGAATAGCAACTTATATATGGATCCTATCAAATAAAAAACCAGGTCATAGAGTTGGCAAAGTACAATTGATAAATGCATCAGATTTTTATAATAAAATGAGAAAGAATTTAGGTAGTAAAAGAAACGAATTGTCAAAAGAACATATTGATAATATAACTAAAATATATGGTGACTTTGTTGAAAATGAATATTCAAAGATATTTGAAAATGAATATTTTGGATATCGAAAAGTAACAGTTTTACAACCAGAACTAAATGACGATGGAACACCAAAGAAAAATAAAAAAGGAGATTATATTCCTAATAAAGAATTAACAGATACTGAAAATATTCCACTTCAAGAAACAATTGAAGATTATATGAATAGAGAAGTAATTCCATTTGCCAAATATGCTTACATTGATGACTCAAAAACAAAAATAGGATATGAAATATCTTTTACTAAATATTTTTATAAATATCAAGAACCACGTAAAACAGAAGATATAATGAATGAAATTCTTGAACTTGATAGAAAACTTGATGGTGTTTTAAGGGAGTTACAGAAAAATGAGTAGAGTTTTAGTTGATAGTGGTATTAAATGGATTGGTTCATTGCCTAATACATGGAGTATTACAACTGTTAATAAAATTTTTTATCGAAGGAAAGAAGTTAATGATGTAGAAAATCCAACAGTCTTATCATTAGCTAGGGATGGAGTAAAAATAAGAGATATTTCGACTAATGAAGGGCAATTAGCAGAAAGCTATGATAATTATCACAAAGTGTATAAAGATGATTTGATGATCAATCCAATGGATTTAATAAGTGGGGCTAATTGTAGTTTGTCAGAAGTAGAGGGAGTAATAAGTCCGGCCTATATTAATTTAGCTAAAAAAGGAAATATATATCCAAAATATTATGATTATTTTTTCAAATATCAGTATTGGATAAATGCAATGTTTATACATGGAAAGGGAGTATCATTTGACAATAGATGGACATTAAATTGGGAAACAATGTCTAGTTACAAATTACCATTACCTTCATTTGAAGAACAAAAAAAAATAGCAAATTATCTTGATAAGCAAAGTGCTAAAATAGATGAAATAATTAGAGATAATAACAAAGAAATTGAGCTATTAAATGAATATAAATTAAGTGAAATAGAAAAATCAATTTTTAAAGGCCTAAACGAAAACGAACAATATATTGAATGTAGAAAAAAATGGGTTGGAAAAATGAATAGTAAATATGAATTAATTCCAATTAAATATTTAAAAAGTAAGAAGAAAAATGCTTTTGTTGATGGACCTTTTGGATCTAATTTAAAATCTGAACATTTTATAGACAATGGTGATGTCTATGTTATCGAAAGTGGTTTTATCTCAACTGGAAAGTTTATTTTTAAAGATTTTAAAACAATATCTAATGAACATTTTGAAACTATAAAAAGAAGTGAATGTAATGAAAAAGATATAATAATTGCAAAAATAGGTGCTAGTTATGGGATGTGTGCAGAGTTGCCATACTTAGATAAAAAATCTGTTGTATCGGGGAATTCACTTAAAATAACATTGGATAACAATAAAATATTAAACGAAATTTTTGTAAAGGAAATGCAAATTGCAAAAAATAAAGGTGGTTTTCTTGAACTTGTAAACGAAACGGCTCAACCAGCGTTGTCTTTAAGCGGATTAAACAATTTTAAGCTTGTAGTTCCTCCGATGGAAGAACAGGTAATAATTGTAAAAGAAATAAATCGAATTGAAACAAAAATAGATGAAGTTATTAAATACAGAAGAAATATTATTAATAGTTTAGAAGAATATAAAAGATCACTTATTTATGAATGTGTGACAGGAAAAAGAGAGGTGCAGTATGGAAACTCAAGAAAAGAATTTTGAAGAAACCATTGAAAAATATTTAGTTACTAAAGGTGGATATCATATTAGTGATGGATTAGGGTATGATAGGTTAAAAGGATATAATCCAAAAGTATTAATTGATTTTATTGCATCTACTCAAAATAAAAAATGGATGAAATTAATGTCTATCCATGGTGAATATACTAAAGATTATTTCTTAAAAAAAGTCGAAGAACAAATAAAAGAACATGGTTTACTTTCTACTTTAAGAGATAAAATTAAACTTGATGGTATGGAATTTAGATTAGTATTCTTTAAACCAGAAACATCAATGAATCCTGAATTAGAAGAATTATATTCTGGTAATATATTAGAATGTGTAAGACAATTACATTATTCTATGGATAATGAAAATAGTGTTGATATAACATTATTTGTTAATGGATTTCCAATTGTAATAATGGAATTAAAAAATCAATATACAGGACAAGATATAAATAATTCAATTCATCAATTTAAATTTGATAGAGATCCAGAAGATCCAATATTTAGATTTAATGAGAGAAGCTTAGTATATTTTGGCGTTGATTTGTTTGAATGTGTAATGACTACTAAACTTGCTAAAGGTGGTACATATTTCTTACCCTTTAATCAAGGATCTAATGGTGCTGGAAATGTTGGTGGCGCAGGTAATCCAAATAATCAAGACGGATTTGGAACAGCATATTTATGGGAAAAAGTTTTATGTAAAGATTCTTTATTAGAAATATTACAAAAATATATGCATTTAGATTATGAGCCAACAAAATCATGGAAAACAGGAAAAATGATATTTCCTAGATATCATCAATTAGATGCTGTAACAAAGCTTGTTGCAGATGCTAAGGAAAATGGTAGTGGTAAAAATTATTTAATCCAGCATAGTGCAGGATCAGGAAAATCAAATTCAATAGCATGGCTTGCATATAGACTATCTTCACTACATGATGATAATGACAATAAAGTATTTGACTCAGTAATCGTTGTAACAGATAGAAAAGTATTAGATAGCCAATTACAAAATACAATTTATCAGTTTGATCACGTACCAGGAACGGTAGTTAAAATAGATAAAGGAAAGACTTCAAAAGATTTATTAGAAGCAATTAATGATGGTAAAAAAATAATAATTACTACATTACAAAAATTCCCAAGAATATATACAGAAATAAATAGTGTAGATAAGAAATTTGCTGTTATAGTTGATGAAGCACATTCTTCTCAAACTGGAGCAAGCGCTTCCAAATTAAAAGAAGGATTAGGAAATATTGAAGAAGTATTAGAAGAATATGCTCGAAGTGAATTGTCAGAAGAAAACAATAGAGTAGAAGATGATGACCTTTTAATGAATGAGTTGGCTTCTCATGGAGATCATTCTAATATGTCATTCTTTGCTTTTACTGCAACACCAAAAGATAAGACATTACAAATATTTGGAACTAAATATCCGGATGGTAGTTATAGACCATATCATGTATATTCAATGCAACAAGCAATTGAAGAAGGATTTATTCTTGACGTACTTAAAAATTATATGACATATGATATGTATTATAAAATTGTTAAAAGTGCGGCAGAAGATCCAGAAGTTAAAACTTCAAAGGGTATGAAAGCAATAGCAAGATATGAATCATTACATCCACATAATTTAAGCCAAAAAGCTGCAATAATGATAGAACATTTCTTGAATACAACAAGATATAAAATTGGTGGAAAAGCTAAAGCAATGGTGGTTACATCATCTAGATTGCATGCAGTAAGATATTTAAAAGAATTTAGAAAATATATTAAAGATCATAAAATAACAGATGTTGATGTTTTAGTAGCTTTCTCAGGTGATTTAAATGATGACGGAGAAATAGTAAGTGAAGAAAAATTAAATATTGATTATAAAGGAAATAATGAACATATTAAAGAAAATCAATTACCAAAGAGATTTAATGAATCATATAATGTATTAATTGTTGCAGAAAAATATCAAACAGGTTTTGATGAACCTTTATTACATACAATGTTTGTTGATAAGCCTTTATATGGTGTAAAAGCAGTTCAAACTCTTTCGAGATTAAATAGAACATGTCCAGGTAAGACAGATACATTTGTACTTGATTTCGTTAATACTGCTGATGAGATTAGAGATTCATTCCAACCATATTATCAAGCTACTAATTTAACAGAAGGTGTGGATCCAAATAATGTTTATGCAATCTATAAAAGAGTAGAAGCATATAGATTGTTTTCTGAGGACGAAGCTCTTGAGTTTGCAAAAGTATATTATAGTGGTAAGGAAGATATGTCTAAATTAAATTTCTATTTATATCCTGCTAGAAAAAAATATATGGATATGAAGAAAGAGGATCAAAGAGAATTTAAGTCTATTCTTCAAGCATTTATTAGAAGCTATGGCTTTGTAGTTCAAGTGGCCAGAATGATGGATAAAGATATTCAAAGTAAATATATTTTCTGTAAATATCTTAATAAAACATTACCTAAAGAACATGAAACAGTAATTGATTTAGATGATAAAATTGAACTTGAATATTACAGATTAGAAAAGAAATTTGAAGGATCTATTGAATTAACTTCTGAAGAAGGAGAACTTAATCCTCCAAAGGGTATGATAGGTAAGAAGGAAGAAGAAAAAGAACCATTAAGTGTACTTGTTGAAAAAATAAATCAAAGATACAAAACTAATTTTACAAATATGGATAAAGTAATGGAACAAATTACACAAGATTTCTTAGATGATGAAGAAATGGTAAATCTTGCTAAGCATAACGATCCTGAGTCATTTAGAAAAGTATATAATGATGAATTTCAAAGAAAAGCATTTAAGAGATATCAACAAAATACTGATATGTTTGAAAAGATGATGTCAGAACCAGGGTATATGGAAGACTTTATGACAAGTATGTTCAAGTTTATTTATGATAAATTAAAGAATAAAGAAGAGAAATAAGTTCGTTTTAATACGGACTTTTTGATTTGTTTAGGTAAAAAATGGTTTATTCTATGTTATAATTTATATATAGGTGATTACTTATGATGATTAAAGTAGTAGCATGTTTGATTGAAAAAGATAATAAAGTTTTCATTGCGAAACGTTCAACTGGTGATCCTAATGTTTTGGGTAAATGGGAATTTCCTGGAGGAAAGGTAGAACCTAATGAAGACGAAAAACATGCAATTGAAAGAGAAATAAAAGAAGAATTTGAATTAGAAATAAAGGCTAATAAATACTTAGTGAATAATATATGTGAATACCCTAAAAAAACTGTTGATTTGAGATTATACAGTTGTGAATATATTTCTGGTGATTTTAATCTTCATGATCATTCAGAATATAAATGGGTAGAAAAAGATAATTTATTAAATTATGATTTAGCACCTGCTGATATTCCGCTTGCTAAATATGTTAAGGAGAAATAATTATGAGTACTTTAAGAGAGATTGTTTATAATTCAGTTATTGCTATTCATAGAAGAACTGGAAAAGAGTGGATTCCACTAAAAGAAATCTATGAAGAAGTCGACAAAAATAGAGATGTAGGTATAAATAATGGTGGTGCTTCAGTAAGAGCAGCATTAGAAACACATAGTGCATTATCAGAAGCATTTTCTGGAACAGAAGAATACATTCTAAAAGAAAAAGGATCAGGTCTATATAAATCAATATATTATGATCAAATAAAATTTATAAACAATATGAATATTGGTGATGTATTTACACGAGATCAACTTATGGCAATTTTTAAAATAAGTGGTCAGTCAGGCATAATGAAAACTAATTCATTAAACTGTTTAGTATTAACAACATCAGAAGAAAATGGTGTATATGGTGATAGTTTAGTTGAAAACGGTTTTATTACATATACTGGAGAAGGATTAACAGGAGATCAAACTATCACAAAAAACAATAAAACAATTTATGAATCAAACGAAAATGATTTACCAATGTATTTATTCTCTAAAGATAATAATAAAAAATATATTTTCGAAGGACAAGTTAAACTATGTGCTGAACCATATCAAGTTGTAGAAAAGGACATAGATGGAAATGATAGACTCGTATGGAAATTTCCTTTATCAATTGTATATCCAAACGATTATAATTTTGAAAAAGATGAAAAATTTAGCGAAATAGTTTATGAAATAACTGAAATCGAAAGCAAAGTATATTCTGACATGATTGAGGAACAAAATGATTTGGAATATAGGGAAGGTAAAATAAATATAAGAAAGTATAGGAAAACAGACAAAAAAATACAAAAAACTAAAAAGCCGGACTATATAGCTGAAGAAATCATAAAAACAAATCAGGGTATTATAAATGAGAAAGTTGTATATGAAAATGAAATCAGGCACTTAATGGAAGAAGAAGCTCAAGAACAAGTTAGGAAAATGGAAGAATTTTTTAATAATAAAAAAGAGAATGAAGGATTTGATGTTTTATCATTTGAATTAAATGAAAATGGTGAATATGTTGAAAAATATATTGAAGTCAAATCAACAAAGGGTAATGAAGGAACACCAATTGATATTACGTCTGATGAAATAGATTTTGCAAAAAAACATATAGATAATTATTATTTGTATAGGATAATTAATAGTGAAAGTAAAGACCGTTATCTAAAAATAGTAAGAGGTAAAGATCTATTCAATAATACGGATTATAATTTTGTTCCAACAAGTTATAAAATATATTCAAATTAAAGGCCCAGAAAATTTAATTCTGAGCTTTTTAATTTGATAAAAGTAATTTTTGCTGCAATAATTATAATTCTATGAAGATCATCAACTTCAATATAACCTTTTATGCCAATTAAATCATTTTCTTTGATGTAATTATCTAATTCTTTTTGAAAACCTTTTGAAATATTTATTCTGACAATTTGATGGTTTTCTAAACCTTCAACTTTTAAGAGTAATTCTTCATTTTCAATACCTTTAAAGCATCCTGAAATAACAACACTATTAACCATATAATCATCCTTTTTAATAGTTGTTGTATTAATCACTTAATTATTGAGATTAGTCAAGTTATTTGTGATATAATATTAGTTAAATTTAGGGGGAATAATATGTACAAAGATATAGAAGAAATATATAAGAAAAAAAGTCCATATAACATTATTAAAAAAAGAACGTTTTGGATATATGTTATATTTATATTGATTTCATTAATATTCAATTTTTTAAACAAAGTAGTACCAATGATCTTAGTGTTTATAGCTATGTTATTAATTATGAAAGTTGTAAGTGAAAAGGTATTAAATACAAAATTGCATTTAAGTATAGGTAAAAGAAACGAAAATGAGATAACATTACCATTTATTATTAGAAATGCTGAAAAAGAACTATTTAAAGATTACTTTATAAAAAATAATATGTATAATGAAAAAACACTTTTATGCATAATTGATCACTATAGGAATATGATTAAAACTAAAATAGTTGGAGGCAATTTGTTAGCTATATTATCAATAGCTATTCCAGCAATACTTTCATTTTATACTAAAGATGGCTTTGACTTTAATGGTTTGGCAATTGCACTACCATATCTAGTAAGTTTTAGTTTCGTAATAATAATGTTATACTTTTCATATAGTCAATTTATAGAAGCAAAGAAATTTTTAAAAGGTGAAGATGGTATGATTGAAAGATTAGAAGAAATATTTAGTGAATTATATATTGAATGTATTAATACAAATATTGTAGAAAAAAAGAAAAAATCTAAAAAACAAGTTAAGAAAAAAACAAAGGCATCAAAAAAGTAATTGATGTCTTTTTTAGGTACAATTTAGGTACAAAAATGCTAAAAAACCACGGTAAATGACGGTTTATTTCAATATAAAAAGGCCCGTATTTAAAGGGTTTAACACAATTTGGTCTCTTCTAACTGAAGAGAGCAATTAACTTATATTAACTCCTTACTTATTATGAGATAATGTAGTTATATCAAAAATACAAAAAAAGAACATATAATATTTCTCTTTTTGTACATTCTTATCGCATCATTAATAAAGAGCCATATTTGATTAATAAATATAACAGTTTCCTATATTGGAAACTGTTTTTACTTCTTATTTTTTTCTATAATCAAAGAATTCCCAGATTATATAAGCAATAAATTTAAAAAAATTTACCATTTTACCTCCATCTATCAATAGATGCCCCTGACTTAGTCATTATATATTAGTATTAATATTTTGTAAAGTTATCTAGACAACTTTTTTAAATTGTATTATCATAAATACATGAAAGGATTGATACAATGAAAAGTAAAGTATATTTTACAAAAGAAATTACAAGTGAAAGTTTAGTTAAAATTTATGAAAGTTTAAATCATGAACTAAAAGGTAAGGTAGCGATTAAAATCTCAACCGGTGAACCAGGTGGACATAATTTTTTTAAACCAAACTTAATTAAAGATTTAGTAAGTAAATTAAATGGTACAATCGTAGAATGTTGCACTGCTTATGCTGGAAAAAGAATGAATCCAAAAGCCCCCGAAATTGCTGATATTGGTATTTTTGCATCCCTAGACCCAGTTGCTATAGATAAATGTTGTTACGATACTATAATGAATTTAACAGAAGAAGGAGCAAACTCACTAAAGAAGCGAATGCTTGATAAACACGCAATTCATACCATTAATGAAGCAGAAAAACTGGGCTTAGGAACAACAGAATACGAACTAGTGAGCATAGATAGATAATTATGAAAATAGAGAAAATTGTAGAAATATTAACAAAACAAAATAAGACAATATCAACAATGGAATCTTGTACCGGCGGAGGTCTAGCAAATGCCATAACCAACATACCTGGTGCAAGTGAAATCCTAAAATTTAGCGCAATAACATATTCAAATGAATTTAAAATCAAAATGGGTGTACCTAAAGAAACAATAGATGAATACTCAGTTTATAGCATGGCAACAGCTATAGAAATGTCTAAGAAAATATCACAGTTTACTAGTTCAAATTATGCCATAGGTATAACTGGTAAACTAAATAGGGTAGATCCCCATAACTTATCTAGTGATGATAATATAGTTTACTTTAGTATCTATAATAAAGATAAGGATATTGTTTATAGTGACTTTTTAAAAGTAACAAAATCATCTAGAAAAGAAAACAAAGAAGAAGTAATAGATAAAATTATTGACAACTTATATGAAATATTAAAAAAAGAGAACTAAAATAGGTCCCCTTGATAAATATTTCTTTTAACCATCTCTTGATCAATTCCATTTAAAACCATAAACTTCTTTATGAGCCATTCTGGTGCCACCAATTCATTTAAAATAGGATCCCCAGTAATTCTCATCACCACAATATCTTCATTTAATAGCCTAAGTTGAGAGCAAACAATATCAATGTACTCCTCTCTAGTTAAAATATGAAATTTATTTTTTTCATATAAACTAGCCAGCGGAGTATTTTTTGCTATATAAAGCATATGTATTTTAATCCCATCAACCTTGCAATCATTAACAAATTTAATGGTATTAATCATATCTTCCTTAGTTTCATAAGGAAGTCCATTTATAATGTGAGCAACCACAAAAATATTTCTTGCATGCAATTTTTGGGCGGCATCTTTAAATGTTTTACTATCATGTCCACGATTTATAAATCTTAAAGTATTATCATTACTACTTTGAAGTCCAAGTTCTACGATTAAAAATGTTTTTTTATTTAACTCTTCCAAATAATCTAACCATTCATCTGATAAACAATCTGGTCTAGTAGCAATATCAATTCCCACAACTTTAGGTATCATAAGAAGTTTATCAACATAACCTTTAACTAAATTTTTATCATTAAAAGTATTTGTACCAGATTGAAAATAAGGGATATACAAACTATCTGGCCATTTTTGTTCCATAATTTTTCTTCCATTTTCAAATTGCTCTAAAATATCTAAACTATTATCACTAATACTAGCAACAGACTTATTAGAACAATATATACAACCACCACTTGCTTGATTCGGACATATACTATTTATATCTAAGGGTACTTTAAAAACTTTTTGCCCAAACTTTTTCTTAAAAAAGTAATTCAAAGTATGATATCTTTTATTATCTAATGTATTTTTGAACATATAACCACCTGTTAGTATTTTAACACGTAAAACAACAAAATAAAAGTTGTTATTTTTAAGATTTGTGGTATACTATTATTAGTTGCTGGAATAGCTCAGTTGGTAGAGCAATGCCCTCGTAACGCATAGGTCATAGGTTCAAGTCCCATTTCCAGCACCATTTAGAAATAATCCCCGTAACATCGGGGTTTTATTATGAAATAAAATTATTTTAAATAAATAATAAATTTTATATATACAAAAAATATACGATATGTTATAATGAACATATCAGAAAAAGGAGGCGTAAAAATGCGTGTATATGGAATGAATGTTTTAAAGGAACTAGACAAGAAAAAAATCAAAAAAGTATTCACATCACGTAAAGAAGTTTGTAAGTATTGTAGTGAAAACAAAATAAAATATGAGTTTGTCGATAACCACTTATTAAACAAAATGTGTGAATATAATCATCAAGGTGTAGTAATAGATGCTTTTGACTATGATTATTATAGTTTAAAAGATCTTGAAGGCAACTTTGTTTTAATACTAGACCACTTAGAAGACCCGCATAACTTTGGGGCAATTATAAGAACTTGTGCAGCAGTAGGAATAAAATCAATAATCATCCCAAAAGATAGGAGTGTCGGAGTAACAGATGTTGTTGTTAAAACGAGCGTAGGTACAATAAATTACGTGAAGATAATCATGGTTAATAACTTAGTGGCCACAATAAAATCCTTACAAAAAGATGGTTTCTTTGTTTATGCTGCATCAATGGAAGGTGAAGACTTTAGAAAAATTGACTATAGCACAAAAAGAGCATTAGTAATAGGCAATGAAGGTGCTGGAGTAAGTAGACTTGTCAAAGAAAACAGTGATGTTCTAGTAAGCATACCAATGAATAAAAATGTAGAGAGTTTAAATGCATCGGTAGCAGCCAGCATTCTCATCTACCACATGGGTGAAAATGTTTGATATTAGTGACTCTGAACTTGTAATGCTATATCGCGAAAATAATGAAGAAGCTGCATTAATTTTAAATCAAAAATATACAATTATAATAAAAAAAATAATTAATAGATACTATCCACCTTTAAAAAAATTAAATATCAACATGGATGAGCTAATGCTAAATTGTCACGAACTTTTAAACAATGCTCTAGAAACATACAATTCTTTATCTAAAGCATCCTTTCAAACATATTTAAATCTTATAATAGATCGAAATATAAAAAAAGTTATTATCAAGGAACTAAGAAAATTAAAAAATAACCCTGAAGATTCATTTACAAGCATTGATGACATATCAAATAATGATTTAAATACAAGTATTGATCCCTTAAATGTTTTATGTACAAAAGAAAATGAACAAGATATAAACAAGTTAATTATAGAAAAACTAAACAATAAAGAACTTGCAATATTTTCACTTCTATTAGATGGTTTATCCTATAAAGATATAGCATGTACGTTAATGCAAAGTTATAAACAGATTTATAAAAAGGTACAAAATATAAGAAAAAAATTAGCTCCAGAACTTCAAAAAATGTTTTATTAGAGCTTGCATTTTTCTGTTACATATGCTATATTATAAAAGAACACGAAAGTGTTTTTTTAAATGGAGGTTTTTAAAACTATGGCAAAAGAAGCTGAAAAAGCAAAAAAAGTAACAGAAGTTACTAAAGACAACAAAAAGAAAAAAGACAAAATTAAAAGTAATAAGAAAGGTCCTAAAGAAAGTTATTTTAAAAAAGTAAAAAAAGAACTTAAGCTAGTAAAATGGCCAACAGCTAAAGATGTGTTAAAATATACAATTTCAACAATTGTATTTTGCATAATATTGTGTGCATTATTTATGGCACTTAACTTAATATTATCATTAGTAAAAGGATGGTTAGCATAATGGAAAAACTTTGGTACGTAGTAAATACTTATTCAGGACATGAAAATAAAGTAAAAGAAAAATTAGAAGCAAGAACAGAATCAATGGGAATGCAAGATTACATTTTCCGCGTAATTGTTCCAGAAACAACAGAAGTTGAAGTAAAAGATGGAGTAAAAAAGGAAAAAGTAAAGAAAATGTTCCCAGGATATGTTCTAGTTGAAATGATAATGACAGATGAGGCATGGTACATTGTAAGAAATACTCCAGGTGTTACAGGATTTATTGGTTCAAGTGGAAAAGGAGCAAAACCAACTCCATTACTTCCTCAAGAAATTGATAGAATTTTAGCTAACATGGGTATGAGTAGAGTAGATGTTGAATCTGAACTTAAAGTCGGAGACACAGTTAATATTATTGATGGTCCATTCAGTGGTATGACAGGTAAAGTTGATAACATCGACATTGAAAACAACAGATTAAACATTATAATTGATTTATTTGGTCAAGAAACAAATGTTGATGTTGAAGTCTTCCAAGTTAGTAAAATATAAATTAAAAATTCGAAGTTTAATCTTCGGATTTTTTTTCATCTTTAAATACCTCTAGATTCTTTTTAATTCTTTCATTATTAGGATTTATTTTTAAAGCCTCTTTGGCATTTTTAATAGCATTTTCATAATCACCTAAATAAAAGTATGAGATGGATAATAAATCATTTAATGTTTCATCATAACTAAATAGTTCATTAATATACGATTTAGGGTTATATTTAATTTCCAAAGCTTTATTACCATATTTACAAACATTTTCAAAATCTTCTAAAATAAAGTATAAAATAGTAAGTTCAACATATGGATCTCTAAGATATGGAGCTTCATCTATAGCTTTATAAAGCCACATAAGTGATTCATCATATCTATTTAAAGCTTTATAGCATCTAGCAATAAACCTCATAGATGCACATCTTTCATCTTTCCAAGTAGCATTTTTCATATTTAGATGTTTAATGAGAGTATCAATAGCATCATTCCATTTTCCATAATACATATACTCTCTACCTAAATAATGCATATTTCTATCATCATCTGGTTTTTCTTTCACAGCAAGCTCTAAAAGTGGTAAATAATTAGAACGTGATTTTTCTCTATCTGGATAATGATTTACAATAACATCATCACTAACTACAACATTCTCATCATGATCGAATTCTAATATTTCATGCACCGGATTTACCCATTTACATCCATTCCTCTTATGTATTTTTTCAGCATAATAAGTAATTTTAGGAATGCCTCCTTCTATATACCAATTATAGATATATCTAAGTCTATCAGTATCACTTTTCCATACCTTTAAAATATTTTCTTTCCATCCACATTCTAAAACCTCATCTAAATCTAAAGAAATACATATGTCAAAGTCTTTTGGAACCATTTTTAAAGCTTCACATCTAGCAACATCAAATCTCCATGGTTTTATTTCCATTTGTTTTACACATACTCCATAATTCTTTAATTTTTCTATAGTATTATCAGTTGAACCAGTATCTAAAACAAATATTCCATCAGCATCTTTAATTGATTCATACCATCTATCAACAAACTTTTCTTCATTTTTACATATTGCATAAACACATATTTTAATATCGACCAAACCCTTTCTATATTCCTATATATTCAAATAAAATACTAACTGGTGAATTAACAAAATAAGAATCACTATTTATATTATTTAAATCCGGAGTTTTTAAATAAATGCTTTTTTTACCTAGATTAACTAAACTATATAAAATACTTGGATCAACAACTGCTACAATCCCATTTGCACTTATTTCTTTAGGCATTTCATCGCTTATAAAATTACTTGCACCAACATATATATTATCACTATCATTAGGTTTAAAACCTATAGCAACAAAATCTTTAGAAGGGTCAAATACACCATCTTTTTTTACATAAGCATTTACTTTAAAAGTTATTTTATAATGACCAGCTTTATTAAATTTAATTTTATTATTATTTAAAGTAACAATATTCTTATTATCTATTTCTTTTCTGCTTATTGGAATATCTTCCATTATTTTAACTTCAATTCCATCATCAGTAAAATTATCAATAAATTTAGCTACATATGCCATTTCAATTAAGTATGGTCCTTCTGGTCCAGTTGGTCCAATATCACCTTTTTCACCCTTTACTCCATCAAACCCTTGAGGTATATAGAAATCTAGTTTATGAGTATTTCCGTCAAATGTATCAATAACTTTTGCTCTAGCATTAGCATCTAAAGTTTCAGTTTTTCCAATTAATATTTTTTCGCCATTTCCATCATTACCTTTAGGAATGTAAAAATCTAGTATTACATTATCATTAGTTCCACTATTTTGAACTTTAGCATTTTCATTAGAATTAACAGTATAAGTTTTTCCAACGCTAACAGTAGTAGGCCCTTGAGGCCCAGCAGGTCCCGTAGGTCCAGGAATAGGAATACAATTATATATTGGTCCATCTAATTTAGCACATTTAACTTTCTTTAAAGCTTTTTCCATATTATTCATGGCTTTTCAACTCCTTTAATATAATAGTATGTAAAATAAAAGTGCATAATTAATAATGAAGCCTAAAAAAGTTGAATAGAATAGTATATTATACTATAATATTAATGCGGAGAAATAATAATGAAAGAGGATAAAGCTTATATTAAATACAAAAAATTTGCCAAAGATTACAAATTATCAAATTATGATATCAAAAGACTATGGCGTATAATTGAACCAATCGCGGTTCACAAAGAGTTCTCTAAAAGATGTAGTGCCCCTTACTTTCATCATGATGTAAAAACTCTTGGTGACCATATTCTTTGTGATGCCATTGTAACTTATAAACTAGCATCTAAACTTAAAAGAAATAACCATAGTATGAAAGATATTAATATACATAACGCTGTTGTTATTGCTATGTTCCATGATTTATATGAACTTCCTTGGCAAAATATTGGAGTAAAGAAAATAATGCGAAATAAGCACGGTTTTGTTCATCCAATTGAAGCTATAACTAATGCTATAACTTGGTTTCCAGAGTATTTTAAAAGTAAAGAAAGAGCAATGGTTATTATTGATGGAGTTATTCATCATATGTTTCCTTTAGCAGTTAGAAGAATTGATGAAGCTGATATGGAGTTAAATAATAAAGAAAAGTATGAACAATTACCCAAAATGTATAAAGATATGATTAAGTTATCAACAGATATTGGTAGAATAGGGCATTATTCATTAAGAAAATCATTCTTTATTGAAGGCCGGATTATGTCTAAAGCAGATAAAATAGTAGCTTTAAAAAAAGATATAGGTTCATTAAATGGTTACTTAGCACTTTTAAGTGGTAAGAATAAAAATATAAATAAAAAGTAAAAAAGTTTATTATCAGATTAACTAAAAGTTTTCTAAAAATTTAACAAAAACAATGAAATCGACTGAAGAAATGGTTGAAATAGAGAATCAAAAGTTATAAATATAAAGAAGAATTTTATAATTATTATATGGAAGGAAATAGAACGTCTATAAATCTGAATCTGAAATTAAAACTGAACCAATTCGCATAAACAAGTGACTAAACAAAAACATCTATGCTTCGTAGATGTTTTTTTAACTAATATATCTTATTAGGAAGTAGGGTATCTAAATATTTAAGTATATCGTCTTTTTCATATTTATTTGGAAATTTAATATATTCTAAACACACATTAATAACAGCACTAACATAAAATTTAGAAATAATTTCCACAGGTATTTCTGTATTTAATATTTTATTACTTTTTCTAATATGATTTTCTACATCTCTATAAATAACATCATTTGCCATATCCATAACAATACTATTATTATTTTTCTTAAGAATTGAAGAATAAACATTAATATTATTACTTATATGATCAAAAAATATTTCTATCATTTGCATATAATATTCTTTAGCATTATTATAATTTTCATTAGCTTCAAGTTTAGAAACTAAATCTTCTTCCAAATCATTAATTAAAGAATCTAAAAGTTCATACTTATCAGAAAAATGATCATAAAATGTAGACCTATTAGTCAAAGCAGCACTACATATATCAGATACTTTTATTTCTTCAAAAGTTCTTTCTTTCATAAGAGTAAGCAAACCTTCATAAAGATTCTTTTTTGTTTTAATTATTCTTAAATCGACTTTTTTTGCCATTATTCTTCACCTACCTACATTATACAGCAAAAACATCATTTGTAAACATAAACAACAAATGTTGGCACAAATATCGTACAATAAGCAACACTTTGTTGGATAATATACAAATAAAGTGTTTTGCTTTTGAAAAATCTAAATTTTTATCATAGTATATATAGCGTGGTGAGAAAAATATGAAAAAATTTGCAAAGTTTATAGCAACACATAGTGCTCTTATTCTAATAATAAATTTTTTATTATTAGTACCAGCTATCTATGGTTATGTAAATACGAGGATTAACTATGATATCTTAGTTTATCTTCCTGATTCAGTAGATACCATTAAAGGTGAAAACATCTTAACAGATGATTTTGGTCTAGGTGCTTATGCCTTTGTTATGGTGGATACATCTAATAACAAAAAAATATTAGATTTAGAAAAAGATATCAAAAAAATTGAAGGAGTAAATGCTGTACTTAGTATTGCTGATGTAACAGACGCAGTTATTCCTGTAGATATGTTACCAACACAAGTAGCAGAAAAACTAAATAAAGATAATGAAACCATTATTATGGTAACATTTGATGGTGGGGCTAGTGAAGATGTAACAATCAATGCCGTAAGAACCCTTCGTGAAGTTGTCGGGGACGCTACTAAAGTAAGTAGTATGACTAGTATGGTAATTGACACAATGGACTTATCAAATAAAGAAATATTTGTCTATGTTACAATTGCAGTTATTCTATGTTTAGCAGTACTATTTATAGCAACAGACTCTTATGTAATTCCATTCTTCTTACTTGGAAATATTGGTTTTGCTATTATTTATAACATGGGAACAAATATCTTCCTAGGACAAATATCTTATATTACACAGGCAATAACCGCAGTTCTTCAACTTGGTGTTACAATGGACTTCTCAATATTCTTGTATCATAAATATGAACAAGCTAAAATGGACAATCCAAATATGCCAAAAACCGAGGCAATGGCTAGTGCAATCGTGGCAACATTCCAATCAGTTCTAGGTTCTTCTCTTACAACATTTGCAGGATTTCTAGCATTATGTACAATGGATTTAACCCTTGGTACTGATATTGGTATAGTTATGGCTAAAGGTGTTCTATGGGGCTTAATTTGTGTTCTTACGTTATTCCCAGCTCTACTTATGGTCGGGGATAAATTAATAGATAAAACAAAGCACAAAGTATTACTTCCAGAATTCAAAAAATTACAAGAGTTTTCAACTAAACATTATAAAGGCATTATTGCAACATTCCTAATTTTATTAGTGCCAGCTTTCTATGGAAATAACAACTATGATGTTTATTATAAATTAGATGAGTCACTTCCAAAAGATTTAGCATTTAATGTTGCAAACTCTGCTCTAGCAGACAAATTCAGTATTGTTTCTCCAGAAATAATATTACTTGACAAAAATATTAAGACAAATGATGTCAAAGAACTTGCAAACAAATTAGAAAATATCGAAGGTATTGACTTAGTTCTTGCTCCATCTACACTTATGGACCCAGCAGTTGCAATGTTACTTCCAAGCGACCTAAGTAAAATGATGGATAATGACAAATATCAACTTGTTATTGTAAACTCAACATATGAAATAGCATCAGATGAACTTGCAAGTCAAATTAAGAAAATCGACGATTTAGTTAAATCTTATGATAAAAACAGTATCATCGCTGGTGAAGGTCCACTTATGAATGACTTAGTAACTATCGCTGACCATGACTTTAAAATGGTTAATTATACATCAATTTTAGTAATATTTATAATAATGATATTAGTACTAAAACAAATAAATTTACCAATAGTTTTAATACTTACCATAGAATTTGCTATATTCTGTAATATGTCACTTGCATTTTACACTAACACAACTCTTCCATTTATAGCTTCAATTGTAGTGGGTACTATCCAACTCGGAGCAACAATTGACTATGCAATTTTAATGTCAACAAAATACATGGAAGAAAGAAAATCTATTAAAGATAAAAAAGAAGCAATGCTTAAAACATTAAGTTTAACAGTTCCCTCAATTATAACATCCGCATTATGTTTCTTTGCTGCCACATTCGGAGTTGCAGCTTATACTAAAATAGATATGATAGGTAGCATATGTGATCTTTTATCAAGAGGAGCAATCATATCAATGTTAGTAGTTATCCTTATATTACCAGCATTATTAATGGTATGTGATAAATTTATTATAAAAAATAAGAAAGAAGGAAAAAATATGAAAAAAATGAAAACTGTAGCAACAACACTCACAATCGGGGCTTTAACTTTAATTCCATTTAGTGCCAGTGCAGCTAAAACAGAAACCATTTACACAAATATGGATTACTCAGGTAATATAAAAAAAACAACAATAAGTAATCACATTGAAAACACAAAAGAAGGAGAAATTTCTGATAATTCACTACTTACTAATATTTTAAATGTAAACGGAAGTGAAAACTTTACACAAGATGATACTCATGTTACATGGTATGCCAAAGGAAAAGATATTTTTTACACCGGAGAAACAAAACAAGCAAATCCAATTAATATAGTTACAAAATATTATTTAGATGGAAAAGAAACTAAAGCCGAAGACATGATAGGTAAAAGTGGTAAAGTAAAAATAGAAATATCTCTTATTAACAATTCTTTACTTCGTACTAACAATACATTTACACCATATGTTGTTGCAATAGGTTCAATGATGGATAGTGATACAAATAAAAATATCACAGTTACAAATGGTAAAGTAACAGATACAGGAACACGTACAATGTTACTTGCAATAAGTGCTCCAGGACTATATGAATATACAAACATAAATGAATTTAAAAATTTAAATAAAGTAACAATTATCTATGAAACAACAGATTTTGACATAAATGATATTTATATGGTAGCATCACCTAAAATTTTATCAGAACTTGATTTAGAAATTTTTGATAAATTAGATAAGTTTTCATCCTCAATTGATACTTTAAGTTCTAGCATGGATGCTCTTGAAGAAGGAACAAAAAAATTATCTGATGGTACAAGTAGTTTACTTACAAATACAACTGTATTTAATGAAAAAATAAAAACAGCATCAGATGCATTAAACAAAATTGCAAATGGCACAACGAAACTTACACAAGGTGTTGATGAAATGTATGCAACTCTTGAAGATGCTAAAAAAATGATGGAAAATAAAGATATCGCAGGTTCTCTTGCTAATCTAAAAGTTTTAAAAGCATCTAATGAAAATGCTATTGCAAAGCTAACAAATCCAGAAGCTGAAACTGCATATAAAACATTTAAAATGAATGCAGCAGAAACAGAATCAGAAATGATAACAAGGCTTGCTTCATTATCATTGCCTGAAGAAAAAATAAAAGAACTAGTAACAGTTAAATCAACTTATGAATTAAAATTACTTTTAACAGCAAATAATGAAGCAGTTAAAGAAATGATAACTAATCTTGAAGATTTAAGTAAATTAATGGATACATTAACAGTAAAACTAGAAGAAGTAAAAGAAATGAAAACAAAAGTAGAATATCTAAATGCTAGCTTAAATGAAGTAAGTATTGGGCTTACAAAATTATCTGAAGCATCTTCTCAAATTAATGCCGGAGTTAAAAACCTAAATGATGGAGCAATAAAAGTATCAGATGGTACGCAAGCATTAAATGCTCAAGGTATAAAAACTTCAGTAAATTATACAAATAAAATAGTAACTTTCGGTAATAAACTAGAAAACCTAGTAAACTTATCAAAATCTTATAAAGGTTATGCTTCAAATAATGCAGATAATACATTGTTTGTTTATAAACTAAGTAAATAACAAAAAGTTCGGATAAAACCGAACTTTTTAAATATAAAATAAAACTCAGCCAAAATGTAAAATGAAAATGAGCCAAAATGTAAAATGGTGTTTATAATAGCTATTTTTTTGGATTAAATATACGTCGTATCTATTGGTTCGTTAAAAGATTAGTACAAATAAAATAACTCTATATGACATAACTTACAGAGTTTTTAAATACCAATTATTCTTTTAAAAGTTTCTTATAACTACTAAATAAGGAGCTTCTTCATTAATTGTATTTCTATATTCCTTATAACCTATATTATTTTGTTTCAAATAATCCAGAACAACTTTTGCTTCTAATTTTCCTTCTGGATGTGGATAAAAAACTATTAAAATAAGTCCATTACTATCTAATATATCAAAACTATTTATAACAGCCTTTAAAGTACTTTCATGATTCGTAGTAATAGATTTATCTCCACAAGGAAGATAACCTAAATTAAATAAAATCAACTTAATATTATGTTTATATTCCCATAAAACTTCATTAATTTTATCATGACTAACACAAAATAATTCATAGTTATAAACATTATTTTCATCAAGTAATTTTATTGTATTTTCTATAGCAATACTTTGAATATCAAACCCAAAAACCTTCTTAGATAGACCAGCTAAAAATAATGTATCATGACCATTACCCACGGTCATATCTACCACTATATCATTTTTATTAATATTTTCATTACATATTTTCTTAACAGTATTTAATATACTTCTATTAAATCCCTGAAAAGTTTTTCTTTTTTTAAACTCCCTTTTAATTTCATCATAATATTTACTATTTATTATAATATTTTCTTTAACATCTTCCAAAATATCACAAAATAAATGAGTATCTATATTATCTCCATAAATATTAACTTCTTTAACTCCTTTAGGTAAATTAACAATTTTTTCTTTAAAATCAATATCATTATAATTTAAATCTATCTTCATAAAATCACTTCAACTATATTCTATCACAGATTACTTATTTTTAATATTTTTTAATTGTTTATTTAACTTTTTAATTTTCTTTTCATTTTCTTTAATAATATCAATGTTATTTTTAGTTTCATCATTTAACATATTACACCATTTATCATAATTAACATCATTATTTTCATTTTTATAAATAGAATATATTATTACTAAACTTATAATTACAATCATAATAACAGCTATTTTAATCATTAACATTTTCCCGCTTTCTAAATTTCTTTTTTAAATATAAATTAACTTTTTTCTTTAATATCATCTTTTTTTGTACTTTAATTATTTTTCTATGTTTTTCTAAATTAGTATCAAAGTATATATCTTCACCATAATATTTTGTATGTTCTTTACTACCATTTTCACTAAGTAAAAAAATCATAACAAAAGATAAAACCCCAACTAAAACAAAGAAAATTAAAGATAAAACTTCCATGTATGTATCCTCCTTTTTTATGGGTGCTCATCGATTATAGCAAAATAATAAATCCAAAACAAGTAAGTATTAATATAAATTATTTTTCTTTACACAAACTTTAAAAATATTAAAGAACTCTATTACTAGAATTCTTTAATAAGCTTTTTCTCAATTAAAGTAATAATTTTATATAGCAAGAAAGAAATAATTAAAAGGATTAATATACCAGCCATAACAAGGCTTAAATTAAATACTTGTGTTCCATAAATGATTAGATAACCAATACCAGCACGACTTACTAAAAATTCACCCATGATTACACCTATTAAACTCATTGATATACATAATTTCATACTAGAAATAATTGTATTATATGAGCAAGGTACTACAAGTTTAAAAAGAATTTGCCTTCTAGTTGCACCAAATGACTTAATTAACTTAAGTTTTACTTTATCAGTATTCATAAAACCATTATATATAGTAATAATACTAATAATTAAATTAATAAGCAGTGCCATAACAATAACACTTTTCATATTAGCACCCGCAATTATTATAATAAGGGGACCAAGTGCAACTTTAGGAAGTGAATTAAACATTGTCAAAAATGGGTCAAGAATGTTAGAAAGTATTGGAATTTCATAAAGAATAACAGCAATTATAAAACCTAATAAAGTACCAAGGACAAATGCAATTAAAACTTCTTCCAACGTAACAAAAATATGATTAAACAAATTATTTTGCACTGTCAGATTAATGATTGTATCTATAATTTTACTAGGTTTTGAAAAGACAAAACTATTTATAATATTTTTATTTGCTAAGTATTCCCAAATTCCAAAGAAAGATACAACAATTAATATTTGCGATATAACTACAATTAACTTTCTTCTTTTAATCCTTTTTAAAAATTTCTTTTGTTCATTAGACATTTTTATCTAAATCCTTCCAAAGTAAGTCATAATAGTAACCAAATTCTTTTGCTTTTCTATTATTAATCGGGGTAGATTTATTAGTCAAATTTATTTCATAAACACTTTTAATTTTCGCAGGTCTCTTAGATAAAACAATAACTCTATCAGCAATACTAATAGCTTCTGCTAAATCATGAGTAATCATAATAACTGATTTTTTTTCTAGCTTAATAATTTTTAAAACATCATCACTAACTGAAAGCCTTGAAACATAATCTAAAGCTGAAAATGGTTCATCAAGCATCAAAATATCTGGTTTAAGTGCAAGTGTTCTAATTAAAGCAACTCTTTGACGCATACCTCCGGATAACTCATGAGGATATTTTTCCAAAAAGTCGCCAAGACCATATTTAATAAGTAAACTTTTAACAAATTCAATATTTTCTTTATTTTTTTTCTTCTCAATATCAAGCCCTAAACAAGCATTATCTAAAATATTTAGCCAAGGGAAAAGTGCATCTTCCTGAAGCATGTAACCAAGTTTAACTCCATCTTTAATGTTTACTTCACCACTAGTTTTAGTATCAAGTCCCGCTAAAATATTTAAAAGTGTAGATTTACCACAACCACTTGAACCAACAATGCATAAAACTTCCTCATTATCTAAAGCAAAAGAAAGGTCATCTATAGCTTTTATTTCTCCTTTTATAGTTTGATAATTTTTACTTAAATTTTTAATTTCTAATATTTTATTCATAGAAATTATTAACTAAAACATTGTATGGAACGTATTCATCAAGTAAATCAAAATCTATTAAAAAATCCTCTAAGTTAGTAAATAATCCCTCGCTTATATATGGATTAGGTAGCCAAGAGTCATATTCTTTATATCTTTTTATCATTTCTGTTAAGTCCTTAACACTTGTATCTGGAAATTGCCCAATTATATCTTTAGCAACAATATCTGATTCATTATCCATTGTATACTTAATTCCTTTATTTATTGCATCAGTAAATTTTTTTATTATATCTTCATTATCTTTTATATAACTTTTACGTGCATAAAAAGCTGTATACGGAACTTCGCCAGAAAGCATGCCAACAGAAGCAACAACATTTCCATAGCCTTGTTTAACTAAAGCTGTTGCATTGGGTTCAAAAAGATTAACAAAATCACCGACACCACCAATAAATGACCCTGATAAAGCTGAAAACTCAACAGATGTATTAACATTTATTTTACTAGTATCAATATTGTTTTTCTTAAGAGCATTTAAGAAATTTAAAGCTGGCATCCCAGTGCTTCTACCCACTAAAATTTCCTTATCATATAAATCTTCTAATTTAAAATCTTTAATTTCTTTTCTAGAAACAATAAATTGACCATCTCTTTTAGTAAGACCTGCAAAAAGTGTCAAGTAATCACTTTCATCTTGTTTATAAACATATATTGCAGACTCAGCACCAGCAAAACCTATTTCTACATCACCAGATAAAACTGCACTACTAACCTTATCAGCACCAGGTGTAAGAATAAGTTCTAAATCAATACCATTTTCTTTAAAATAACCTTTTTCTATAGCCACATAAAGTGGACTATAAAATGAACTATGTGTAACCTCAGCAAGTCTAACTTTAGTTAAAGATGTATTTTTATCCTTTTTAAAGCCAAATGCTAGAAACACCACCCCAAGTAAAATTACCATGCATAATAATCCAATTATAATTCTTTTTTTCAAAAATAATTCCTCCCTCTAGGGTAATATATGACGATTAAAAAATTTTGATTATATAACTCTGTCAATAGTTTTTGAAAAAATTGGTGTTAAAAAGGTGACATATTTTAAATAAAATGTTAAACTAATTATGTTGTTTTGAGTTATTCATGCATAATGCATAAATAATTCTAATTAGTTTAGTAGAACAGACAGTTAAACAAGCGTAGAAATGTTTACCTTCCTGTTTTTTCTTTAAGTAATAAACATATATTGAATTTTCTTTATCACACTTTGCAGATAAAGTTATAATATTACGACTACAATTAAATAATACTTTTCTAGCATATCTATTTCCTCTTTTAGAAATAGGGCCATGATAATTTATACTTTTATCTGATTGAACTATAGTGGGATCAAGACCGCAACTAGCATTAATTTGTTTAATATTATTGAATCTAGTAGTGCCTTTTAATTCAGCAATTATCAAAGATGCTGATAATTTCCCAATACCAAATAATGAGTTAATACATTCAAAATCTTTAGTTTTTTTTGCAAGTTCAATCATTTGGCTTTTAACTTCATCTTTTTGTTTAGTTAAATCAATAATAATATTTGCTAATTGTTTTAAATTATCGACATCTTTAGAATTTTGATTTACTCCTGGGTATGAAGTAATTGCGTATTCTTTAATAATATTAGCTTTTCTTTTATAGTAATTAAGATGTCTGTTATTTGTATTAACCATATTATAAACAAGTGCATCAACTCTTTTTTCTTTTATAATATAAGCAAGTGGAAATTCTTTGATAAAGTTTAATGCGGTTAAATCATATATTTTTCCATCCTTAAAACATAATTCAAATTCTGGGAAACATAGATGTAATAATTCTTTATAACGATTTTTATGTCTGTTTAATCCTTCATCTAGATGATAATGCTGCCTAGATAATTCATTTAGCCTAGTATAAATTTCATCTTCAGTATAGTTTCTATCTGGGATACTGCCTTTCCAAAATAAATTAGTTAATTTAATACAGTCTTGTTTATCAGTTTTTGTCTTTCTAATAGTATTAGTAATTTCTTTACCAATAAGAGGATTAAAAACAATAACATGATAATTATTTTCTTTAAAAAATCTTTCTGGTGCTTTGTGATAAATACTGGTTGCTTCCATAACAATAGTTAAGTTATCTTTAATGTTAAGTTTATTAATATTATGATCAATCAGTTCAAAATCAGCTTTATTATGGTTATATTCTGTAGGTCCCAATAAAACTTCACCAACATCTGAAGATAACATAAACATACTTTTCCCTTTAACAACATCAAGTACTAAAACATACTTCATATAATACTTTCTTTCTTAGTTTGACTCTTAGTGCTTAAAATTATCTTATCATGCTTGTTATATGGATTCAAGACCTTACTTTCTAAGACTAGATTAATAATAAGATAAGAGACGAGCAGTCATAAAAATGGATTCAAAGCCCCCTGATATAATCTGCCCTAACTCAAACGCGTTTTTTAATCTTTCTTACAAGAAAGATTAAAAAATATTGTATCATAAACTAATGAATTTTTATTTCATTAATTTACATCTTAAAGTATACATGATATAATTATATGTAGAATATGGGAGGTTCATTATGAAAAATGTATATTTAATAAAACATTCAGGCCCATTTGTTGATATAAAAAATTATGATGATTATGAAAATGTATTGTGGGAAGATTACAATAGAAATATGATATTATCATCAGTTGGTGAAAAAAGGGCAGAAGAATTATGCCATATTGAAGAATTAAATAATATTGATAGAATATTTACAAGTAATTCGGTTAGAGCTATAGCAACAGCTAAATATTTAGCAGAAAAGAATAATATTAAAATTGAATTGGATAAAAGAATTGATGAAAGAATATTTGGCGTAGAAACATTAAATGATTTACCAAAAGATTTTAATAAGTTATCTTTTGATGATAAGAATTTTAAAATGGAAAAAGGAGAATCATTTAATGAAGTTGATAGTAGATTTATTAATTTTATAAATGATTTATTAGAACAGGATAGTAATAAACATGTTTTAGTTATTCATGGATTGATATTACTTTCTTATTTAGAAACTATTTGTGATTTTAGTTTTGACGGAAATACATTTGATATAAAATACAAAAATAAAGAAATAATTAATGGAAATCTTAAAAGTCCTAGTGTTTATAAAATAATTTATGATGATAATAAAAAAGTTATAGATGTAGATATAATTAGATAGGAGATGATAGAATGACAATTAAAGAACAATATATAGAATTACAAAAATCGAGAAAAATTCAATCATCTGATATTTTAAAAAACAAAAAAATAATTGCTTGGGAATTTTTTTAGAAATTATACAAATGTCAGTAATTTAGAAAAAAATTTATCTTTAAATTTTGTTTTATATTTAGCACCATTGAAAACTATAAGAGGAACAAATATGGTTTGTTAGCCAGTGGGTGAAAATATAGAGATATATGTAGATAATAATTTTGCAACAACAAATCCAGAATTAACAAATATTCAATTACAACATTCAGGAATTCGTAGGAGATGGTTTATGGAATTATTTAAGGGAAAATATTTGAAAGTTGTATTTGTTAATTTTTGTTGTCAAAATTTTCCTGGTAATTGTATTATTTCATGTAAAAGAGAATCGTTAAGCAAATTAACAAAATAAGAATGAGAAGAATTAGATATTTTAGAAAGAGTTACTAAAAAGTTGATTAATGTAACTATGTTTAATGAATAATTTGTATAGAGATAAACAAACACCACATGTTCATTTCCATTTTATTCCTAGATATGATGGAGAAAGAATAATATTAAATAAAAAATATAAAGATAGACATTTTGGATATAATATGTGAAAATAAACATTAAGTAAATTTAAGTGTCAAAAGGATATATTTATAAAAGAAGAGAAAATTGAAATATTTAATTTAATGAAAAAAGAATTGAATATAAAATTATAAATTTAAAGTTTTGGAGTTGATATTATGGAAAAGCAAGAATATATTATTAGTTATGTAAAAGAAAAAATAAATTATTTAAATAATTTAGGAATTTCTGTGTCTGAAGAACAAATAAATGAACTTTTTAATAATCGTATTGATATGACTAAAGATGAATCTGATATTATTAATACAATTGATGTTCTTGTGGAAAGAGTAATTGAAAACTTTAATAAAAAACAAGAAGA
This sequence comes from uncultured Bacilli bacterium, assembly GCA_934085825.1. Classification (GTDB taxonomy): domain Bacteria; phylum Bacillota_I; class Bacilli_A; order RF39; family UBA660; genus Onthocola_B. The sequence continues at coordinate 39,160 of CAKOHR010000005.1, forward strand.
CAGACAAAGATTTATTGAAAAACTTTCTGAGATTAAAGAATTGCAGGATTTACCTTTACAATATACAGGAATTACTCTTAACAATCAGGATATTGATTTAATGTTGATAGCAACTTCAGAAAATTTGGAAGAAACTCTAAAACAAATTACAAATATTAAAACAACTATTGATCCAAATGCTGATATTGAGTCAGAAAGACAGAGAATTTTTGATTTATATATGAGTTCTTTATCTTCAAGAGTAGATTATTATACAGATAAAAGTATTGAATTATCAAAGAAATTTGAATATCTAAAAACAAGTGAATTATTAAGCCCTGAAGAAATAACTTTGATTGATAGAATTGTTTCACAAAGCAAAGATCAAAGAGAGATGGTGACTTACTTAACAAGAATGTATAGTCAAAATCCTGATAGATTACATCAAATATATGAAACAATAAGAGATTATACACCAATTGAAAAAACTGGGATTATTGGAACAAGTATAGAAGCATATAAAAATTTATATAAACAAATATTACAAAATTATAATTCTCTTACAATTGATGGAGAAGAAAAATATGGTTCTTTAGCTTTACAAGACGGAACTTTCGATTTTAAACATTTAAAAAAATCCTTAGATTTTGCTAAAGCTAACAATAAAAAAGTTAGGTTAAATGCTTTAATATTTTATATGGATTGCCCAGAATATTTATATCAAATGGAAAAGAGTGAACAATCCAAACAATTAGTAAAACAAAGATTAATGAATTATGTTAGTTCTACAACCAAATTTATTGGTGAAAACGGATATAGTGATGTAGTAAGAAGTTCTGATGTTTTCAATGAACTATTAAATAGATACCCTATGGATGGTGAAGTTCCATACCAATATAGAGGTGCAATAAATCAAGAACCATCATTATACAGAGATTTTGATAATGTTAAATCTGGTTGGTTAAAACATCTAGATATTGAAGATTTATGTGATGTTATTGCTGAAGCTAGAAGGAATTTGCCTAGTGTAGATTTTATGTTTAACGATGATAACTTAACAGATCCTAGAAAAATTGATGCAAATATAGAATTAATTTCACAAATTAGAAAATATGAAGAAGAACATGGAACCAAATTAATAGATAGTATTGGAACACAAATGCATATAGATAATAATTTATCAAAAGCTGATATAGAAAATATGGTGAGAGGTTTAGCTCAGTTTGGACTACCAATAGAGATAACTGAATTTGATATAGCAATGACAAGAAATGTTGAAGGATTATCTGATATTCAAATAGAAACATTAAGACAACAAAAAATTAATGAGGTATATTCTGTTATAGAACAATTAAAAGATGAATGTAATATTAGAGGTTTTACAATTTGGAGCAAGACTGATAAACAAAATTTTAGAGTGTCTTTAGCAAATGAAGAAAGAATAAAAAATGGTCTAGAACCTATAACGACATTACATGGTGGAGCATTTACTGAAGATATGAAACCTAAAAGTAAGGTATATGAGAAAGCTTTATTAAAGAATAATTTTCAATCATTTAATTATCATACACATACAAATAGATGTGGACATGCAGGTATTTTAGCAGACAGTGAATATGTTGCGGCAGCGAGGGTAAATGGTATTACACAATTAGGGTTTTCGGATCATGTTCCTGTTCCTGAATTGGAATATCAAGATGATAATCAAAGAATGCATATCTCTGAAGTGGATGAATATGTTGCAAGTATTAGAAGTTTGCAACAACAAAATACAGATATGAAAATTAATGTAGGTTTTGAAGCTGAATTTGATCCTATGAAAGAACAATTTTTAGGCGAAATAAGAGAAAAAGTTGATTATTTAATTTTAGGACAACATTATGTATCTAATGGGCTAAGCAGGGAACAACAAAAAAATAATCCTTATTATCCGTTACAATATGCAAATATCGTTTGTAAAGCAATGGAAAGTGGATTATTTGATATAGTTGCACATCCAGATATATTTATGCAATTTAGAGATAGCATGGATTCAGAAGAAGCTAAACAACTATTTGATTCAAATGCTCAAATTGCTAGTCAAGCAATATGTGATAAAGCAAAAGAAATTGGAATACCTGTAGAATTAAATTTTGCTGGCATAGATAAAAATCAAATTATGACTGATGGTGAGTATTCTTACCCACATTCAATGTTCTGGAAAATAGCATCAGAAACTGGTGTTCAAGTATTATATGGAATAGATGCCCATACACCAAAACAATTTGAAACAATGATGGGGAATAAGCAAGTTGCAGACAAAATTATTGATCCACGAACATTAAATTTAGTAGCACCAAATTATAATCCTGTAGAAGCTAGAAAAAACAATCCACAATTGCAAGAATTATATGCTAAAGGTCAAGAAAAAGCTATAACATATGAAACTCATTTAGTTACGCAATTAGTAGGTGGAATGTTATCTAGATTTCCAGAAGAAACAAGTATGGATGATATTGCTTATGGGACTGAACAATTATTTGAACAAACAAGTATATCTATGCAACAAGAAGCTACAAAAAAAGATCAAGATACAGTTTTTGAAATAGAATCTATATCTTCAAATGATTCTTTATCAAAAGAAGAAAAATCATTTCAATTAGAAAGAACAAAACAAGCAATTCAACATACAAATGAAACTTTGGCACATAGACAAGGTGCTTTAGATAGAGCAAGACAATCTGTTCAATATTCTATTGAAATGGGTTGTAAAACAAAAAATGAGGTAGTTACTACAGTTGCACAAATAACTGAAGCAAATACTACTAAAAAAGAAGAAACTAAGGGAAAAATGCAAGAATGTGTCGGTAGAACAATTCAAATGAATCAAGGACAACAATTGCAACATGATAAACAAAAACAATTAGTTAGAACAAACAATAATTTTAATAATGCAGGGTTTACAAATTTTATTACTTTAGCATTAATGGTAATTTTTGGTTGTGGATTTCTAGCAGGTATTGGATATATGGTATATAAGATTATGATTGGAGGGTAATATGAACGAGCCTAATTATGGTAAAGAAAAACCTTTATATTTATATAGAGGTGTAATAATTAATTATGATATATTACAATCTTTTAGTTTTTCTGGTGTTGACTTAGTTCCACAACATCCACCAGTAATTGATTCCCAAGGAAGAAAAACAGTTGGTGATGGTAATGAATATGGTGTATATATGACAGATCATGAAAATGTTGCAAGAAATGCTTATGGAAAAGTTAGTTTGTCTGATGGGACTCCTTTAAATCGAGATGTTATGTTTGGTTATGACAAAAGTAGAACAGTAATTCCGTCAATAGGAATTGTTTATAAAATAAACACAACTGGGCTTGATGTACATATACCATGGATTACTTCTCATTTAAAAGGTCATTATAATAATGGAATGGATGGAGATGAATGGATATCAGAAATAGTTCCGGCAAGTAATTATGTTGTAGATGCTGTTACTTTAGGAGATGATACATTACATGAATCCGAAAGTATTAGTGTTGAAAATCCAAAAGAGTTAAAAACAATTGTTTTAAATAAAATAAAACAAAGAAGGGAAAGACTTGAATTATTTGAAAAGAAAATTGAAAGTTTTTCCGAAAGAGATAGATATCTTTTAGATCAATCAAAAATAAATGTTTTAAAATCAATTTATAAACTAAATGGAATCATGGATATAGATCTTAATAAATTTAAACCAAATAGTCCAGATGAATATCTTGATTACTTAATGGCTATTTCTTATTCAAATGATAAAGATAATATTGATTTTGCCACAATAAGTTATATTCAATCTTTAAAAGATAAAATGAAACAACACAGTGATATATCTCTTGAAAGTATTATTGAATTTGTTAAAGATGATATATCATTAAATGAAACCAAGAAAAGTGAATTTTTAAACAAAAATGCAGGTAGAGATGTTTCAACTATAAATTTTGATAAAAAAAATGAAAGATATAATGAAATATTAATTTTTTTAAATACTGTTGTTAGTAAGAAGTCTCAAAAAACAGATGCTGAATATCTTGCTGAATATACAGAAAAATTAGATGAATTGAGAATTAAGTATAGACAAGTAGCAAATGAAATTGAAAATTTAATGATAAAAAATAGTCAATCTCCTATTGCTGATTATCAAAAACAATTAGAAAATTTAATTAGTCAAAGAGATTTGATTAATGAAAGGATGGAACAAACCAATAGCTCTAGAAAAACTTATGAATGGATTATTCAAAATCAAAAAGAAACAGAACATAAAAATAGAATTGGACAGGTTGAAAGATTATTAGGTATTCAGATAACATCTAATGCTGGGTTCATTTATGATAATGAATTACAAGTTCCTAGGTCTGTATCTAAAGATACTTCAACTTTAAGACAAGAACAAGGAAAAATAAATCAACAATTAGATGAGTTATATTATGATGGAAAAATAGATATAAAAACTTGGCAAACAATGAAATCAGAAATCGGAAAAGAATATGATAAGATGATTACATCTGCACCAAAACCAGTGAATCAGGCTCAATCTAATACACAATCAAGTAATGTAAATAAAAATAATCAACAAAATCCTCAAGGAGAAACAACTCCAATTTCAAAAGAAGAAATTGTTGATAAAACGGAGAATATTCCAGAAAGATTTGCATCAGCTTATGACAATGTTTTTGATTCTAAACTTGTTGAAAGTATGAGAGAAAAATATGGATATGCTGATATGAGTGAGGATGAGCAAGAAAGATTTGATCAAAAACTTTATCAATCAATGAAAGAGATGAAAGCAGAAGAAAATGTTGAAGATAAAAAATCATCAGCAGATTTAAGAAGAGAAGCCTGGCAAAAAATTAGGAAACAATATTTTTCAAATCCGGATTTAGATTTAGAAACAATAATAAGACAACAAAAATTCAATGAAATGCAAAAAGAAGAAATTGAGCAAATAAATAATGTTGAAGGTCATAGACGAGAAATATTTTGAATAGAAAAAAGGTAAAGGTTGAAAAAAATAATTAAATTAAAACACACAAAAGAAGTTAAAAAATATACAATTTTTTTTGAACTTAGAGTAAGTCAATGAAGACCATAAAATAAGTTGTTCTTTGAAATAGTAAACTGTTATTAGGTATTCTGCAAAGTAATATTGTAACCTAAATTAGTTAAATAAGAAATCATTTGTTCTGGAGTATTTTGAATATTTTTATGAGATTAAAAATTTTTATTCATCAGGTTTTCAAATCTGCTGTAGTCAAAAACCTCACCAGTGAGTAAAATATGGTATGCACTTGTAAGTAGCAATCTAGCTATAGCAATAATTGCTTTCTTGTGATCACGACGTCGTTTTAATGATTCATGTCTCGCATTAATATATGGGCATGAATTATCTTTAATGGTGCATAAAGCACATTGAACAAGTAAAGGTTTGATATAAATACCTGCTTTAGTAATTCTAACAGATTTCTTTTTCTTGGCAGATTCATTACATCTAGGAGTCAATCCAGCCCAAGAACAAAGATGTTTATCATCAATAAAAGTGTTCATATTTGTACCAATTTCTGGTATAATAAATATAGCTGATATTTCTTTTATACCAGGAATGGTTAAAAGAAGATTAATTTCAGTTGAATATTTGAGAGCAAGTTTTAAAATTTGTTCTTCTAGTTCATCAATACCTTCATTAATTGAATCGTAATGTTTTAGAACAATATTAATTTTTGATGATTGAAATTCGTCAAAATTACCATTGATAGATTTCAAAATCTCTTCTGGTGATGATTTCAAATTTTTGCGAAGTAAAGGTGTGATATCATCTAAAGTTAAATTAGGGTTAGAAAGCATTAACTTTAAGATTGATTGAGGTGTTTGCCAAAAACATCACTTACAACATTTGCAATTTGAACATTAGACATTGTAAGAGAGTTTTGAAATCTATTTTTTTCGCCAGAACGAATATTAATAAGTTTATTTCTGTAACGCATTAAATCTCTTAATTGTCTAATATCTGCAGGTGGCATAAAAGAAGGTTCAACAAGACCATGCTTAAACATATCGGCAATCCATATTGAATCTTTTTTGTCAGTTTTTTTTACCTAGTAGGACATGTTTATTGGAATTGTTAAAATTAAGATTCCACTGATAGGATATCCCACTGTATTACTTAATGAGAGGTGGTAAAAATGATAAAGGATGTACATTGTACTGAAAGTAAAAAATAGTAAAAATATACTAAAATAATAAACAAGTATGATAAATTTATTAATAAAATATTAAAAGAATATAAGTAAAAACAGCAACATTTCCGATGAAAAAAACTACAAAGCGGTACTAATTAATAATTTTAATGAATTAAAAGATGTACGAGATAATTTAAGTGCTCCAATCATGTTGCATAATACTAAAGACCTCAAAATGTCAAAGCTTTATATTCTTAATGATAATAATTTATATTTGTATACAATAAGTTCAAGAGACATAAATGGTGGTGATAAAAAGTATGAAACTAAAAAAATTTAAAAAAAATAATAATAATTTGATTTATTTTGGATCTATAATAGTAGTTTTAACTATTATACTCTTAAGTGTTGGATTTTCCGCTTTTCAAAATGAATTAGCTATTGAAAATATAAGTGCTAATGTAAAAATAGATAAAGATGTAAGAGTGACAAAAGTTGGGGTTGAAAGTGTAAACGATGCTACTAGTTATTATGAAGATTATAATGTTTCTAATATTTCTAGCAGTATTGTATTAAATAATAGTAATTCTTATGTTATTTACAATGTCGAAGTTCATAACTTAGGTAATGTTATTATGGGGATAAGTGATGCATCAATTGATAATGAAAATTTAAAATTTGAATTTTTGGATTATAATTTAAAAGATAAAATTTGCGATAATAATCAATGCACTTTAGGGGTAAAAAAAACATTAAAAATTAAAGTGTCATATAAAGAAGATGCAAATATTAACAATGTTGAAAATAAATTTGTATTAGATTTTAAATTTGGAAGAATTTTTAATATTACTTATTATAATATTTCTAACAGTGATACATTTCCTACAGAGATAATAGAGGGTGATACATTAAATTTAAATATACCAAATAAAGAAGATTATCTTTTAAAGATATTTATGAATAATACGTTGTTATATAATGGCAAAGATTATCAATATACAAACGATAATTTAATCATTCCAAATATTTTGGGCGATATTCAAATTCATTACAAAATGCCGATATGTCAAAGGGCAACGCTACTTCATACAGAGGAATGTTTAGGGGGATATTGCTCTGCTATGGGCTATAAAGTGAATGGTAAATACGGAACCTCTACCATTACATATGGTTCGTTAGGAACATCTAATATACTTTCACCTGGTGATGCATTTGACTGTGACGTGAATGGGGATGGAATTTATGATTCAAATACAGAAAGATTTTATTATGTTACTGATATGGAAAAAAATGATAGCATAGCTGTTTTAATTTATTATAATAATGTTAGTGCTGGAAAGCCTGATAATGAAAAATATTATCCATATGATAGTTCTAAAGAAAATTGGCATGGACCTAGAAATGCAATAGAACAACTTCCAACTGTTAGCCAATGGAGTAATGTACGACTATCAAACACAGAAAGAAGGATAGTAAATGAATATAATACAACAAGTACCAAAGATGGTCATAATTTTCCTGAAGTATTTAGTTATTCGAAGTATGCAGCACGATTTTTAACACTAGCAGAAGTAAAAAGTCTTGTAGATTTTTATATTCCAACTTGGAAAAATGGAGAATTAGATGATCACCTTTATCTTGTTGAAAACACCAATTTTTCAAAAAAAGATAATTCTAAATTTGATGGATATTGGTTAGAAACACCAAGAAACACTATGTCAAACCATAGTTGGATAATTTATGCTACAGCAAGGCGTGTTCATAGTATAGAAGTACAAAGAACAGATGTTTTAGTTGGTGTTCGTCCTGTAATAGAGGTAGCTAAAAGTGATATTGCATATAAATAATTTATAAGCATTGACAAACTTATAGAATCTTTAACTTCTTTCCAAGAAACAATAAACTGTCCATCTCTTTTAGTAAGACCTTCAAAAAGTGTTAAATAATCCCTTTCATCTTGTTAATAAACATATATTGCAGACTCAGCACCAGGTGTAAGAATAAGTTCTAAATCTATACCATTTTTTACTGAGCGTAAAGTGGCCATATAAAATGAACTATGAGTAATTTCTGACGATTTTACTTTGTTAAAGGTGTATCTTTATCTTTTTTAAAACAAAGTAAGAAAGCAGAAACTCCAAGTAAAACCGCCTTGCATAATAATTCAATTATAATTCTTTTTTTTCAAAAATAATACCTTTCTCTAAAGTAATACATGAATAGAAACACCATTATGTTATAAAGAAAATAACTATATAATTTATTGCTTAATTTAATTAATCATGGTAAAATAACATCATAAGGAGAAACGTTATGAAAAATGAATTAATAATAAAAAAGTGTTTAAAATGTGGTGCATTATTTGAAGTAATTAATGATTGCAAATGTGATAAATGTCAAATAAAATGTTGTGAAGAACCACTCACAGAATTAATTCCAAATAGTATTGATGCTTCATTTGAAAAACACATACCAACATATGAAGTAATAAATGATGAAATATATGTAAAAGTAAATCATGTCATGGAAGAGGATCACTTTATTATGTGGATAGCTCTAGTAAATGAAACAGCAACTGAAAAAGTTAAATTATTAGTAAATAAACCTGCTGAATGTAAGTTTAAATATATAAAGGGATCAAAATTATATGCATATTGCAATAAACATGGCCTTTGGACTTGCAACGTAAAATGAAAAATCTTGGAGCTAAGATGAAAAAGTATAAAATAATAATTATAATCGGAGTAATATTATCATTAATAATATTAGATATTTCTATAGCTTTAATATTTAACACTAGTCCAATAATAAAAATCAGAAATAATAAAAATGATAACTTAACATTATATATAGATAAAGGAATACTAACCAAAACTTATAAATGTGCTGATAACACGGTTAAAACTATGCTTAAAACAACAAAATATGAGTGTCATAAAGAAAAAAATAATACAATTGAGATTATTGATTTAACTAAAAATAACTCTGATACTTCTTGTTTAAATGAAGAAGAATTTTACAAAGATGATACATATATCTACTATCTACCATGTAATAGCAAAAATATAAGTGTTATTTATAATGAAGAAAAATTTGATATTAAAACAGCATTAACCAATAAAATAATTAAATTAACAGACTTAGACAAATATAATATTAAATATATAAAAAAAGAAATTCCTAAAGAAGAAATAAATAAAACGATAACAATTTCATTTGATACCAAAGGTGGAAGTAAAGTAGATAGTATCTCATTAGATAATAATCAACCCTTTACATTGCCCAAAGAGCCAACATATAATGGCTATATTTTTAAAGGCTGGATAGATAAAAATAACAATAAGATTACAAATGAGACTATATTTAATGAAGACACAACTCTTTATGCTATCTGGGAAAAGGTAGACAAAAAGAACAATGTAGTAACAGAAAAACCAACAAATAATAATAGTGTGAATAATAATCAAAATAATGAAAATACTAGTAAAGAGCCAGATAAAGTTGATAAACCACAACAAGAAGAACCCCCTAAAGAAACAGAAAAAACTCAAGCTCAAAAAAACAATGAATATCGAAATCAAATTCAAAACAAATATTCAATTAAAATAGCATATAAAGATGAAATGGACTATTATTCGATGAATGGCTATACAAGACAAATAATCAAGGATGATAATGAAATAAATAAGTATCTTATAGAAATAGATAAAGCACTTGCAAAATATCCTGAAGGCTTTTTTAAAGAAATGAAAAACTTTAATATGCCAGCAACTATATATTTAGTTAAAAGTATAAGTGGTAATGTATCCGGGGTTACAGATGCTCATATAAAAACAAATATCATAATAATGATAGAACCATCACTATTATTTGAATACGTACTTCATCACGAAATAATGCATTATATAGATTCATATATTAGTGTTAAAGGCTATCCAATAGATATAAATAAAAGTATGAATGAAGTAAACCCAGATGGCTTTATATATGGAGATGAAAGTAATGATTATGTCTATAATTTCACAGATGTAAAAAATGCTTATTTTGTATCAAAATATGGAAAAACAAATTATTTAGAAGATAGAGCAGTTATTTTTGCAGAATTAATGTTTAGAACTTACACAAAAGATTGTTATGCAAAAAATACACCTATAAATAAAAAAGCAAACTTTATAAGTTCACAAATAAAAGAACATTTTTCCATTTTAAAAAGTACCGAAAAATATTATTGGGATAGATTTATTAAATGATAAAAAAGAAAGGAGGGCAAATGAAAAATACTTTATTATTAAAAATAATTGCTGTAGTAATTGTTTTAATAGGAGTTGGATTTGGAATATACAAAAGCATAACCAAAGAAAAAGATCTTGTTTTTGAAGCTACAATTAAAGATGTTGTAACTAGAGATAATAAATATACTATTTTAGTTGAAAAAAAAGACAAAGATAATGTCATAGAATACGAATTTGAAATAGATAACAAAACTAAAATAATATATGAAAATAAAGAAGTTACATTAGATAAATTAAAAGCAAATCAACAAGTATCTATAACAGCAGAAGATGTAATGATGCCAAGTGATCCTGCTAAGTTAGCTAATGTTAAAAAAATAGTTATCTTAAAGGACTAAAGAGAAAATAAGAAATTATTTTCTTTTTTTAAAAAATTTTGCTATAATAAAATTGTGATTTATATGAATATAGAAATAAAAAAATATGACCAAGAAAATGCTAGTATTTGTAATGATTTATTAACAAAACTAATAAATGATGAAACAAAATATGATGAAAATTTAAAAAATAACATTATAATTAACAATTATTATAATAAATTAAATGAAAACTCAGTTATATATATAGCACTTATAAATAATAAAGTAATAGGATATATATATGGATATGTAACTGAAGATATTCTTGTTAAAGAAAAAGCAGCTAAATTAGATGCATTATATGTTATAGAAGAATGTCGTGGTAATAAAATTGCTAGTAAATTAATTGAAAAATTTAAAAATTGGTGTTTTAGTAAAAATATAAAATACATCGAAGTAACAGCATGGAACGATAATATTGATGCTACTAAAATATATTTAAAACATGGTTTTGTTTCAAAGAAAACAATCTATATTTATGGATACCCAAAAAAACAATATCAAAAGCTTGTGAGAGACAAAATACCTGAAATAATAAAAAACAATAATGAAACTCCAATAACTAGAACATTAAATAATAAAGAATATATAAAGGAATTAGAAAAGAAATTATACGAAGAATATATTGAAGTATTAAGTGCTAAAGGTAATGATAAATTAGAAGAACTTGCAGATATGCTTGAAGTTATAACAGCACTTGCAAATTCTGAAAATAAAACTTTAGATGATATTATTAAAATTGCAAATAACAAAAAGGATAAACGAGGAGCATTTAATGATAAAATTTATTTAGAGGGAACAAAATGAAACAATATAAAATAGATTATGAAATTTTAACTTTAGAAAAATTACAAAAAAGAATAGAGGGAATTATATCTAACACCGAAAATAAATTTAAAGTAACAAAACTAGAAAATATAGGATATACAACATGTGGATTTCCCATTGAACATTATTCCATAGGAAGAGGTCCGTTACATATAACTTATATGGGAGGGGCACATGGCAATGAAATAATAAGTGTAGATTTTGTTACTCAACTAATGAAAAATTTAGCTCTTGGCAATGATTTTAGTAATTTTGACCCCGAGGTTTTTACAATAGACTTTATACCGGTTCAAAATCCTGAAGGATTTGCAGTTACAACATACGCTTTAGATAGCATAATGAAAAATATGAATATTGAAGAAATTGAAAGATTTAGTAAACACTATTGGCAATTACTAAAAATAGACGATCAAAATGTGCTAAAAATAAACAGACTATTAAAATTAATCAGTGAAGAAAACAAATTACAGATAGATCTTGATTCATTTTGGTTATATTTTCAAAATAAAGACATAACCAAAAAAGTAATATTAAATTATTTAACGGGAAAATATCCATTAGAAGTTAATAAATTGGCCCTATTAATTGAAAAAACTTTGAATTTCGATATACCTAAAGATCGAAAACATACAGATGTGTTTAATAAAGTAACTCCAGAGTGTATTCCTGAGATAAGTGCTGCTCATAGTAAATTGAAAGAAAAAATCATAAAAATGTATACCAATAATGTATTTCCATACGGCACATTAGCTAATTTTTACGCTAATTCAAATGGTGTTAATTTAAATGATAATAATCCTGAGTACTATCAATTTATAAAAAATAAAATTAAAGAATATGGCAAAGTTTTAGGAAACTTGCGAGATAATCATCTTACTAAAAGTATTACAGGTCCGATAGGTATGCCAAACCACAACATGAATGAAAATTTTAAATACGAAGCTGAAAATATTGCTATATTAAATTATTTGCATGAATTGGAACACAGTGGTGATAATATGGCTTTTTTTAATTGCCATGGAACTGGGGGACTATTATATATTTATCCGGTATTTGACAATGAAGTTGGTAATAAGATAATGCCTAGAGATTTTTCCTTTTTTATTAACAACAGACTTGCAACAGAGTACGTAAAAACAATTGGGGAAGTATATAAACAAGAAACAAATATTTTTGACCCCTATAAAACAATGGGACATCCCGAAAAAATAACAGGTGTAGGGGATTTACTTCGTCAAAAATACATTGCATCATTTATAGTTGAGTTATCAAAAATGGGAGGCAATCCCATTGCCCCATATGGAGACAAAGAAGGTAACTACTATTTAACGATGATCAGTAATTTTAAAGCATTTAATAAAACTCTAGAAACTGTTTTAGAATTAAGGCATCTTTATGATATAGAATATGAAATGTCTTATGATGAATTTGGAAAGGTTCACTATAAAAAAAGTTTACGAAAGTAGTAAATAGACTTATTTAGTGGCCTAAAAAAAGAACTTTACAACTTTAAAATTATTTGCTATAATTTATTCATAATAAAGGGCGTGATTGAATGAAGATATCAAATGAAGCGAAAGCAATCTTAGATAAACTATACAATCTTCGTGGTGAAGATAGTGTAATACTAAGCAAAATGAATAAAGAAAGAGAAGAAGCTATTGAAACTGGAGAAAGAACTAAAAACGAAAAAGAAGTTTTACTAGAAAAAATAGCAAAATTAACAAAAGAAGAAGAAACTCTTCAAGAAGAAGGAAATAAACTTACTTCTTTACTTAGCAACATTAATAGAGATGAATTTGCTAATGTTTTAGATCGTCTACAAATAGATTTTGATCCAGCTTCAATAAATGACAAAGTTAATAAAATGCTTCCATCAACAATCGAAAAAGTTGTAGCGGAAAATAAATTAGCTAGTGAAGAACTTGAAAATGTTGAAGCAGAAATGAATAATGCAATAACCAAAGTTGAAGAATTAGGTATTAGAAAAGATGAAGCGTTGGCTAATCAAGCAAAACTTAATGAATACTTTTCACTTGCTTTGGAAGGTAATATTAATATTACCAGAGATGCTATCACAAGTTTGTTAGAAAAATTTGACTTTAATGAAGATGAACAAAGAGAAGCCGCTAAAATATTAATGTTCCCAGAAGATGCATTATATGAATATGATGGAATTTATAAAAGTCGTGACAAAGCAAGTAGAAAAACAATAACAGATGTTTTAGTTGAAGCAAAAAAAGAATCAAGCGCTGAGGCTAATGAAGTAAAGGTTGAAGAAACAAATTCTTCAGAAATTGAAGCAAGTTTAGAATCTCCATCAGCACTAGAGGATATATTTGATAAGGTTATTAGTGAAAATAATATTCCTGAGGTAGAAATATCTCAAGAAGAAACTCCAGTTCTTAATGAACAAGAGGAAAGCTCTGTAATACGAAATGTAACCGATGCAAAAACAGAAAAAGAAAAATTAATTGATTTATTAACATCATTAGAAATAAATGCCAATATTTTAACTAATGAACAATTAGAAAAAATTCTAGCAAACTACGATGAAAATCAAATTAAATCAAATATAAATGCATTAAAGGAATATAAAATAACACTTGACATTATAAATGAAAATCCTGAAATTCTTTATGACAAAGAATTAAAAGAAAAGTTAGAAAGATTACTAAATATTGGTAAAGAAGCACGCGATATTTGCCTAATGCCAAGTATCTTAGTTAAGTATGATTTAAAAGGTTTAAATAATACTATAAATGTATTACAAATAAGTGGTTTAGATCCTAAAAAGGTTCCGTTAATGGCTTATTAGAAAGGAGTATATTATGAAATCATTTGAAGAAGTAAAAAATATATACGAAGAAGAAAAAAAAGAGTTTGATGAAGGTAAAGAACGTCCAGAAAAGTTCTTAATATCACTAGAGCTAGCAAATGATGAAAATAAAGCGTTATTAAAAGAATATGGAATAAATTTAAAACCAAGTGATTGGATAGTTTTAACTATAGAACCTGAAATTCTAAAAAAAGCCATATTAAGAGCAAAAGATTTAGGTTTTTTAGAAGCATATATACAAACACCATCATTTTTAAAACAAGATGTGGATAAAGTTATAAAAAGAATAGGTGAGCTTGAACACTTAGGCATTCCTTATAAAAGTGAAAAAGGAAAATATCAATCATTCTTATTTAGCGAAAGGGGTTACAACTATATACTACAAAATAATGGTGTATCCCATGATATAACTCCCAGTATAATGGATATAGAATTAAAAGATTTAGCTGATAGAGTGATGGAAACTTTTGCGATTGAAGATAAAAAAGACGAAATCTATGCTAATTTAGCAAAAATAGAAAAAGAAGGTTTAGGATTAAAAGAAACTTTAGTAGAAACATTTAAATCCTATAGTGATAACCTTGAATATCTAAGCTCAAATATCGACACGATTATTGAAGCTAACAAAGAAGAAGTAAAAGGGAGAGTAGCATGAGTTTTTTAAAAGAATATGGGTTTTTAGATAATGATATTAGTGAATTTGAAAATAACACTCCAGATAAAATAAAAGAAGTTATTTCCAAACATGAAAGTTTAGTAAAAATAAATTTAGAATATTTAAAAAATCTAGGTATAGAAACATATAAAGAAATATTTATAAATTATCCAGATATGTTTTTAATGGATGCTAGCAATTTTGAAGAAAGTTTTGCTAAATATGATAGAGAAGAATTAGTTACTAAATTAAATGCAAATTTTAAAATGGTAAAATACTTATAAAAAAAATCGCTTTATGCGATTATTTTTTTTGAATTCTATAAAGATTGATTTCTGGTTTATTAAAAAGTCTAAATTCTACTTTTGGGGCTCCAATTCCTCCTGAAATAAATAGTTTTGTATTATTTTCTTCAAAAATTCCACTTGTATACTTTTTAGAACCATTAGGTTTAATCAACCCGCCGTAAAAGGGCATAGTTATTTGTCCATTTAAGGAATGCCCTGCAAGAATAATGTCAACATTTTCATTTTTTAATACTTCAAAATTATCTGGATAATGGGTAATAACTAAATTAAGCGTAGTTTCTAAATTATCTTCTAGAGTGAGAGCTTTACTTACATTATCCAAATTTGTAATACCTGTAATCTTAATTGGCTTAACATCTTTATAAAAAATATAACTTGATTCATTATTTAAAATTTTAAAGTCTGCTTCATTCATGATAGTTTCAAAAGAATTAATATCATCATTATCCCCAATAACTGCATACTTGTATAAAGTACAAGTCATTTTTTTTAATAATTTTTGTAAATTTTTAATATCTTCATTACTTAAATTATTTTCTTTATATAATAAATCTCCAGTAAAAACAATAATATCAGGAGCTAATTCATTAACCTTATTTGAAATTTTTTGGATTCTATCAATATCTTTACTATCCTTTATCAAAAAATCACTTATTTGCAGTATTTTAAAACCATTAAATGAATCAGTTAAGTCCTGAATTTCAATGTTTTTTGAGTTAATTTTATAGCCTTTTGGATTAATTAAAAATCCATCTATAATAATAATTGTTACTATTATGAATATCATTAAAAAAACTTTTTTCATTATCTACCCCGATTTCTATATTTTAAATATAACATATTTAAAAATTATTATCAATTTAGAATTGAAAAAAAACAAATAATATGGTAAACTATAGCATAGGTAGGTGGACTAAATGAATAAATTGAAAAAAAAGGCTTTTATTGCTTTTTCTTCAATGTTTATGCTAGCAAATGTAAATGCTGCAACGTGTGGATACGAAGAGAAAGCCAAGCTAAATAATGAAATAGCTAATGTAAAATCAAATTATGAAATTAAGGAAAGAACAATGAGCAAAGATGAATACAGTATTTCGGATGCTCTACTTGGGACTGAGTACGAAGATTCATACGAGTCAACAACAGAATACATTCAAGTAAATATATTAAATCTTACTGAAAATATGTATGTTGAAATATCGAATGATTACAATGATGAAGTTGCAGTTTATCAATATAGTGATACGCAAAATGGTAATATCTCATTTAATTGGCAAGAAATAGACGAATTAGTAACTTATACAATTAAAGTTTATGCCTCAGATAAAACTGGTTGTGAAGGAAGCGTTTTAAAAACTTTATATCAAGCCTTACCAAGATATAATGACTATTCAACATACGATATTTGTAAAAATATTCCTGACTACTACTTATGTCAAAGATATGTAACATATGAAGACGTTGGGTTTGATGTTTTTACAGAAAGAGTATTTAATGAAGTAGAAAAGAAGCTACAAAAAGAAGAACAACAAACAAAAGAAAATGAAAAATGGTACAAAAAAGTTCAAAACTTTGTTAAAGAACATAAAGTTCCATTCATCATCGGGGGAGTCGTATTGGTTGTCGCAGCTGGTGGAACCACATTTGTAATAATAAAAAAACGTAGGAGAAGTATAATATGAAAAAGAATATAGGAAAAATATTAATAATTATGACATTAATGTTTAGTTTAGGAAACACTAATGTCAAAGCTAAAGCAATAGAAAAAAATGAACAATTTTCTAAAGAAATTGACAAACGATATACTGTAAATGGTATGACAATTGGATCAAAGAGTTTCAATCTTCTAGAATATACATTTACAGATCCAACTGGAGAAAACTTTACAGGTTACTGTATGGACCCACATAAAGACTCAGCTAATGGATACAAAACTGATCGTATATTAGGGGATCCAACAAAATCTTTACAAGTTAGAGCTTTTGACCTTGGTATAATTGAAATAATGAAAAACGGTTATAACCAATATAACAAGAGTTATACATTCCAATTAAATGGTGCAAGCAAAACTGTAAGTGGAGATTCATTATATGCAGCAACTAGTATTGCCATTCGTACATATTCACTTGGTGTATTTGGTTATGGTGGAGACATCGACTACGGAAGAAGTGATTTAAGACAATACTTCATTAACGAAGCATCAGTTCATATCACCAGAGGTATTCAATGGGGATACTATGCAAGTTCTAAAGTAAATAATATAACAAAAACAAATTGTAGTGGTACTGAAGCAGAATTTAAAAAATGTTATGCAGATTCATTTATAAGAAATAAATTAAAAAATACATGGTATAACAGTTCTGTAGACTTCGGTTATAAAAAATCAACTGAATCATATGATGTAATTTATGCAGCGCAATCACTATTCTATAAAGGAATTGATAAAGCCAATGAAGTTATGACTGGAAATGTTTCTAGTGCAACTATAAACACAAGTGTAAATGCATCACCAGCTGATAAAGAAATAAATGGAGATACAATTAATGAATATTACTATAGTGAATTGAGTTTTGAAAAGTTTAGTGCAACAAGTGGTACAATTAATAACGTTTCATTGACATGTCAAGATTGTGCTAAAAATGGTATAACTTTAGGAAGCCTTGAAGTATATCATGATGGATTTGGATGGGAAACATTAAGTTCCAACACTAATATTTTAACTTACTTTACTGCTGAAAATGGTTTAATAAGTGGCAAATTACAACTAAGATTTAAAGTAACTAGAATTAAAGACAATGAAAATTGTAATTCAACTAGCTATAAAATAAATTATAATTATTCAGATCCAAGCTTAACATATACTGGTGCACTTTTAAAAACCAACAGTACTAGTAAACAAAGATTCTTTATCCTTCAAAAAGTAGGAGGTCAAGGAACAGGATCATTATCTGGTACAATAAAATGTGGCGTTAGTTGTGATACAGAATTACAATTACCTGTATGTAGTACTAATGAAGAAGATGCTGTTGCTAAAATAGATGGTCCTTCAAAAATTAAATCTTGCGTAATAGATAATCAAGATGATGCTGGTAACTCATATCAATTCACATCTGAAGCTGGCGGAGTAGACAATGCATATTGTAAAGTTTACTGTAAAGAAGATTATGCAGAAATTAAGTTGAATCCGATAGTACAAAATGTAAAATGTGGTGGATACTTTAAATTAACGAGCAAAATAAATGGTACAAAAACATGTTACACAGGTGGAAATACCACAGATAAGAGTATTAACAAAGATCAATTTGTCAAAGATATAATTCAAGCTCAACAACAAATGATAGACAAATACAATGAATATTATAGATGGAAACAATCATTAAATT
The DNA here is from genome assembly GCA_934085825.1 of uncultured Bacilli bacterium. Taxonomy (GTDB): domain Bacteria; phylum Bacillota_I; class Bacilli_A; order RF39; family UBA660; genus Onthocola_B. The sequence continues at coordinate 58,010 of CAKOHR010000005.1, forward strand.
TCATTGAAGTTGAATCAAATAAATATAATAGCAAATCAGAAGGCGAATCTTGTTCAACTGATAAAGATGGTAATGAACATTGTCATAGAACTTGCGACTCATATGCAGATTGTGATGGATACAATGTTGATATGACAGAAAGTTCAGGTGTTCGTGGATATACAATTAGTTGTAACAATACCACTGGTGTATGTACATATGCTCAAGATAAAGTCTTAACAAATAGTTATGGCGAAGACGGTGGTAGAAGCGGAGCTTGCTACAACGGCAAATGTAGAGCTGGAAAAGAATCTACTTTAAAAAGTAATATTCAATCTAAAATTAATAGTGCTAAAAAAGAATTAGATACAGCAATTAAAGCTTATGAAAAAATAATAAACGATTATAACTCATGTACAACAGCATGGACAAATGAGTTTGCTTTTGCTCAAAAAGTTAAATATTATTATGATGAAAATCGTGGTAAAAACAATGAAAATTATGCGCCATATTATGATTTATTAGATGATAAAGAAGATTTAAAATACTTAGAAAAATATGGTAATGAAAAAGTAGAAACTAAAATAAGTGTATGTACTGGTGCTACAGATGAAGCATATAATTGCTTAAATAATGCTGAAAAAACATTTGACTTATCAATTGACAAAAACAAATTATCAACTTACAGTTATAACACATCTTATGGTGATGTATTTGAACATCTAAACTATATTAAATGTAGTGATAAATCATGTGCAGTAGATACAAAATCATATGTATCTAAAGCAACATTCGTTAAAAAAGAAGTAACAAAAGAACAAAATTACATAACACCAACAGCCTTCTATCAAATAGCAGCGAATGGTAAAGTAATAGCTTATGATGATTACAAATTTGATAAAATTCAACTAGAACCATTAGAAAATAAACTTCCAATATCAACAAGTTCAGTTGGAGGTGGAGTATTCAAATTGTTAGTTGAAAATCTTGGTGAATTCTATGGTGAAAAGAATGTTTATGGTAGATTAATAGATTTCAATCAAAAAAATGAAACAAAGAGTGTAGCTTATACAAAAGGTGTAGATACATTTAACGGTGAATATACATGCTATTATAAAAATACATGTAGACCAAAAGATTGTCCAAACTGTGACTTTGTTTGTGAAGGAGATGGCTGTGAATGGAAAGATTGTCCAACTTGCAACTTCACATGTGAAAACTGTATTTTTAATCTAGGTGAATTAAATGTTAATGTTAAGACAATTACAACAACAAATGTAAATGCTGCTAACAGAACACATGGTTATAACTGGATAACAACAAGCAGTATGGAATCTCTAAACTTGTTAACAAAGAAAGCAGCAACTACTATTTCAGAAATAGAAAGTGCAAACGAAATGATTTATGACGATAAAACAACTGATGGATCAACACTTGCATTTAGTATTAAATTAACGCCAGACGTAATAAGTAAAATAACTAAATACAATAGTGATAATGAAGCTTCCGGAGGATATTTAAATAATTCATTAACATGTTATGACGCAACAATAGATGATAAAACTTATAAAAACATTTATTGTTATAGTGAACTAATTGATAAACTAGTTGAAGAAAATGGTGATAATGTTACAGTACTTCCAAGCAGAGTAAATGATGAAGCTAGACGTCTTAATGATACAGAAAGTAGTGGTTACTGGACACTATGGACAAATTATAAAATAGATAAAACAAGTGAATCCGTTATAGGCGGACCATCTTGGAAATAAGGGGTGACTAAATGAAGAATGCATTCTGGGCATATTGGTTGATACTATTAGGAATAGTAATCGTAGTAATAATGCTACTTGTTCAAAATCTTACAACAAGTAGCACTCAAGATTACTATCTAATTAAAGAAATAACTGAAGCATCAATGGTTGATGCAGTAGATTATTCTTATTATCGAACCTATGGTGAAATTAAAATAAATAAAGAAAAATTTTATGAAAGTTTTATACGTCGTTTTTCAGAAAATGCCGCATTAAATACAACATACACAGTTAGTTTTTATGGAGTTTATGAAGCTCCACCTAAAGCTAGTGTAGAAATTAAAAGTAAATCTAATACTTTCACTGTTGTTGGTGATTCCACTACATTCGATATGGTAGAAAGAATAGACTCAATACTTGAAGGTAATACACTTGAAAGTAATACAACCAATGAATAAAAATATAAGGAGGAATAAAAATGGGTGGTAAAAAAAATGTATTTACAAAGTTTTTAACAAATAAAACAACAGTGACTTTAATTGGCATTGTTCTAGGACTAGGAGTTTTAGTGGGATTTTACATATATCGTGTTAATAAACAAGTAAATCCCACCCGTATTCCTGTTGCTAAAAGAGCTATTAGTGCAACTGAAGAAATTACTAAGGATGATATTGAATATGTTAAAGTTAGTAAAAGTTTTTTAAAGAAAAGAGATATTTATAAATCAGCAACTAATCTAGTTGGTAAATATGTATCAACAGGAACGTCAATTCCAAAAGGAGGAATGTTCTATACAGCACAAGTTGTTGAAAAAAAGGAATTACCAAATGCTATATTTGATGAAATTCCTGAGGGTTATACAATATACCAATTAAAAGTAGATAATACGACAACGTATGCTAATTCAATTTATCCAGGTGATAAAATTGATTTATGGCTTAAAACAACTGAAAATGGTATCTTAGTATTTGGGGAATTCATATCAAATATTGAAGTTCTAGGCGTACGAGATAATAATGGTCAAAATGTTTTTGATGTAACAAGTGGCAGAACACCTGCATGGCTATTATTTGCCGTTAAAACAGACATGTACAGATACCTAAAATTAGCAGAAAGTATATCAGGAATGAGTGTAATACCTGTTCCAAAAAATAATTTAGTAAATCCAGATGTTGGCTCAACAGAATATTCAAGTCAAGAATTGATTGACATATTGGATAGAGAAACAACAAGAATGGGGGCCTAGAAATGAGTAATATTTTAGCAAAAATCAAAAATTTATTTTTAAACAAAAACACTGTTACAATTCTAGGTGTTTTAGCTGGAGTTATTGCTTTATGGTTTGCATATAGCGTCACATTAGATAAAGCAGTAAAACCACAAAGAGTACCTGTGGCATCCAAAGATTTGACTGCTGGTACAATTATAACAAAAGATGATATCGAATATGTAGATGTAAATTCTGATGCTTTAAAAAAAGCAAGTGTTATAACAAATTCATCACAACTTATTGGATATTATGTAACAAATAATACATCCGTAGTTCGTGGATCAATGTTTTATAAAAGCCAAGTCGTATCTAAAGATAAACTTATAGATAGAGATTTGGAAATAGTTCCTGAAGGATATAGACTTTACTGGCTTAAAGTAGATAATACAACAACGTATGCTAATTCAATTTATCCAGGTGATAAAATTGATTTATGGCTTAAAACAAAGTATGACGGTAAATATATCTATGAAGAATTTATTACAAATATTGAAGTACTTAGTGTAAAAGATTCAAAAGGACAAAATGTCTTTGATGTAACAACTGGAAGAACTCCAGCAGTATTGGTATTTGCAGTACCTGATGAATTGTTTGCATACCTTAGCAAAATAGGTTATTTAAGTAATATGGATCTATATCCAGTTCCAATAAACAAGAAAAATTCAGACAAAGATGCTACAACAGAAATAACTAATCAAGAACTTGTTAAGCTAATAGATAGTCAAGCAAGAAGCATCACAACAGATACTAATGTATCAACTGATGAAAGTAACAATAATGATAATAATGTAACAAATAATGAATAAAAGAGGGTGAAAAATTGTGAATGATGCTGTATTTTCACAAATAGATTTTGGGCCTTTAAAAGAGTTTTTAGAGGAAGATAACATAACTGACGTATCATATTCAAATGGTGGTCAAGTTTGGCTAAAAACTCTTGATAAAGGTGTTTATAGAGTAGAAAGACCAGAAATAAATAATGCTTTAATGGAAAAGCTGGCTTTTCAATGTTCAAATGTAATGGGAAAAACATTTAATATGGCTCATCCATTCTTGGATGCTGAGTCTGCTGAATTACGTTTAAACTTTGTACATGAATCTATAGCTACAAATGGAATATGTTGTGTTATAAGAAAGACGCCTGCCAAAATCCGTCTAAACAAAGATAAACTAATTAATGAACAATATGTAACAGAAGATTTACATGACTTTTTAATGACTTGTGTTGAGGGTCATTGTAATATCATAGTAAGTGGGGAAACTGGTTCAGGTAAAACCGAGCTTGTTAAATATTTAGCAAGTCATACTAAAGAAAATGAAAAAATAATAACAATCGAAGATACACTAGAACTTCACTTAGACAAGATATTTCCTCATCGTGATATTGTAGCTATGAAAACAAATAATATAGCATCATATTCAGATGTGCTAGTAACATGTATGAGACAAAATCCAAGATGGATTTTACTTTCCGAAGTACGTAGTGCTGAAGCCGTTACCGCAGTACGTAACTCAATTTCATCTGGGCATAACATTATATCAACAATTCACTCAGATAGAGCTTTAAACATACCTATGCGTCTATACAGTTTGCTTGAAAATAGTCAAGATATTGATCAGTTTTTAAAGTCAATTCACAGATATGTCCAAATCGGTGTGCATGTTAAAGGGTACATGAGTAAAGAACTAGGTAGATTTCAACGTGAAATAATTGAAGTCGTAGAGTTTTATGTTGATGATAACAATGAAGCTAAAGCAAACATAATTTTTAAAAAGAGTTTAGATGGCAAATTTAGTTTTAATAATCCAAGTAAATATCTAATTGATTATTTAGGTGTTCAAGGGGTTACTTTAAGACCAGATTATTTTGTAAAAGCTAAAACTAACGAATTAAATGAAAATAAAGTAATAGAAATAGAAAGCTTATAATACAGAAAGGAGCATTGATATGAATTATTTACCAGAGTTAATAATACTTTTAATTATAGCTGCAGTAGTTTTAATAGCTCGTCGAAATCCTGGAGAAAATGTATATAAATATGTTACAAATAAAGCAACAGACGTTTATGATAAATATGCTCCGTACTCGTTTAAAATGGTTAGAGAAAAAGCTGTTGAGTTAGGGCAAGAATTTACACCACGCCAATATTTAACTCAAGTATTAATTTTAGGTGGCTTGGCTGCTATAGTAGGATATTTTTACTTTTATAGTATTATAGTAGCTGCTATATATGCAGTGGTAGCAATAGCATTTATACCATATCTTGCCTATCTAAGACTTCAAAGAGTATATAGTGAGTATATTTTTGAACAAATACAAACATATACAACCAATGTCATTATGGAATTTAATACAACACAAAGTTTTGTTAAAGCCCTAGAGGGCGTTAGGGATTCTGGCATTCTTGAAGAACCAGTTGTAAGCGATGTAAAGAAAATGATAGAAATGTCATATCAAAATGGTACAATCGATGAATCAATCACTTATTTTAATAATAAATATCCATTTTATATGGTAAAAAATATGCATCAATTATTTTTACAAATTACTAAAGAAGGTGCTAGAGATTCAGGACAAGCACTTGAAAATATGTCTCTTGACATAGATGCTTTAGTTGAAGGTGTATACCGTGACCAAATGGACAGAAATAATTTCCATGGCAGATTCTTAAGATTTGGCTTAATTCTTTATTTATTAGTAATAGTTTTAAGATTTATGCTAGGTGAAGAAAACTACATTAAATTATTAGATATATGGTACGTACAAATAATATTACACGCCATTGTCATTATAAATGCCTTCTTCATGTTAAGTGGAGAAAAATATTATAATGAAGATGTAGGAGGGGAATAATGCAAATAGAAGTTATTATTGTTGCTATAATTGTATTTGGTATAATGACTATAACTGGACAAATCAGTATAAATCAACTTATTAGTGATAATCAAATTCTTTTTATGAAATTAAAAGAAAAAGATTGGGATTTTCTAGTTAGAGCTAAATATGGAAATAATATAAATCCAGATATTCTCTTTAACAAAAGAATAAAAAATGCTTTAATTTCTATGGCAATAGCTTTAGCATTTTTAATAAAAGACTTAAATGCTGTTAAAGTATTATTAATATTTGTCCTTGGAGTATTTGTATTTAAAACCTCATACAATGACATAAAAAAATATTATCAAAGACATATGGCAGAAATTGATTCTATGCTGCCACATTATTTAAAGAACTTAGAAATATTAATACAACATTATACAGTACCAGTTGCTATCGGAAAATCAATGGCTGAATCTCCAGAAATATTTAAAGATGGACTTCAAGAAATGATAGATTCAATAAATTCCGGTGATGATACAATAGAACCATATATGGAATTTGCTAGAAAATATCCAGTGCGTGATTCAATGCGTATGATGCGTTTGCTATATCGTTTAAGTTTAGGGCGCCAAGAAAGAAAACAAGAACAAATTCTAACCTTTTCAAGATCTATTTCATCATTACAACAAAAAGCTCGTGAAACAAGATATAAAAATAGATTGGAAAAAATGGAAGGAAAGACCATGAGTATGTTAATAACAACTGGTGTAGGATTAATGATTCTATTGGTATTAGCTGTTATACAACTTATGGACATATAATTTACAAAAAAATTAAAATATAATTGATATTTTCCTAAAATTCAGTTATAATAAAAGTATATTAAAAGGAGGATGACAAAATGAAAGAAGCTACAGGAGAATTAAATATGACCGTAGTCACTGTAGTTGCAATTGCTGCTGTTGGGGCTTTCTTCTATTTCTTTATCTGGCCTGGTATTCAAGCTGGACTTTCAAGAAATACATGTCTTAATCTATGTCCAGGTGGAGAACTAGATACATCACAAGGACGTGGTGGCGTAGATGTTAATAGTAAAACTTGCTATTGTGCTGATGGAGACCCAATACAATTTGGCGACGAAGAATAAGACAAATAAAGAGGTGAAAAATGAAAGAGGCTACAGGAGAATTAAATATGACGATAATAGTTTCTATATCGATCGGGATCTTGGCAGCCTTTTTTTTCGGCTTTTTATGGCCATTAATAAACACCAATTTTCAGAAAAATTCTCAATGTAACAAGGCAGTATGTGATTGTTCATCTGTGACTAGAGAAAACATTGAAAGTGAGACTGGTCAAAAAAATTATTGTCGTTGTCATGATAAAGCATCAGAAGATAACACGTTTTATTGTCCATTCAAAGGTTAGGAGGAAGATATGAAAGAATCATTAAGCGTAACGTATATTTTTCAAATAGTAATATTATTTATTCTATTATTTACAGCTATTATGGCTTTAACTATCAATAATTCAAATGCCTTTGGAATTAAAGATCAAATAGTAAATATATTAGAAGCTAATGGCGGAAATTACATGGAAAATGGTAATTTGAGTGAAGAAATAGTTGATTTAATTGAAAGTACATCATATCGCACAACTGGAAAATGTGATGAAGACTATCAAGGATTTGATAGAACTGGAGCATCTGTTTCTGCCAATCAAGATGCATCAATATGCATTAAAGAAGTAAATGCAACAGATGGTGTAGATAAGTATTTAACAGAAGTAATAGGTGAGGGAAAAATAGCAACGGGTGATTTTATGCCTGGAAAATATTATCAAATAGTAGTATTTTTTCAATTAGATTTGCCAGTTGTTAAACAAGTATATAATTTTTCTTCCAAAGCCGAAACAAAAGTTTTATATCAAAAGTAGGAGACATAATAAATGAAAACCGTAAGTGAATCAACTTGGACATTTCAAATGATTATTTTCTTCATTCTAATATTTGCTTGCTTTCTAACATTAGTTATAAGTTATAATAAGGCCTATACCATAAAAAATAGAATGCTAAATATGATTGAAAAATATGAAGGTGTTACACCAACATCTGCTGAATTCATAAATGATTTTATATATAATAAAGGTTATACAAATACTGGTAAATGTCCAGAAAGTTGGATGGGGGCAATAAACTTAGAAGGTGACTTTGAAGTGTCTAAAAATAATACAAAATATTTTTATTGTTTTAAAAGAAGTGTTAGAAATAATCAAGATTATTACGATGTAAAAGTTTTTTTCAGATTTAATCTACCAGTAATAGGCAACATAGCAAATTATGAGATCGATGGAACTACAAAAACATTTATAGGTGCCAATGATCAAATAGAGGAGTAATAAAATGAATGTAATAATATCAAATAAATATCAATCATTATTAGCCAGTCTGAATATTGACGTAATAAAGAGCATAAACGGAGAATTTACAGTAGAAGAATTAGTTAATCAATTTCAAAGTTTTTATTTTAACAAGATGATTATAGACATTACAGCAATTAAGAATTATGAAAATATAAACATAATGCAAAGTTTATCTGTAAATTTTGACATGACCAAAGTTATCTTGTTACTAGACGATTCTGAAAAGGTTAATTCACCAATGTACATATCACAATTAATATCAATGGGAATATACAATTTCACAAATGATATTAATACTGTAAAATACTTAATTAATAATCCAAATCAATATAAAGATGTAGCGAATTATCATCATATAGGAGGATTTAGAAAGCCACCTTTAAACGAAAAAGCGGTAGATACGACCCGTGGAAAAATGGGCCAAAAGATAATTGGTTTTAAGAATGTAACAGAACATGCCGGAGCAACAACATTAATATATTTACTTAAACTACATCTAGAAAAATCATACAATGTTAAAGCTGTAGAAATTGATAAAAATGATTTTATATATTTTAATGACCGAAGTTTAGAAAGTATTTCGAGCATCGAATTTATTGACTTTTTAAGTATTAATAGCAATTATGATGTAATTTTAGTAGATTTAAATGACGCTGAAATTTCAGAATACTGTCATGACATTGTATATTTAATAGAACCTGGCTTAATTAAATTAAACAAATTAATAAGACAAGATAATGCAATATTTACTAAATTAGCGGATAAGAAAATAGTTTTAAATCGAAGCGTTCTTGACACTAAAGATGTATCAGATTTTGAAAAGGAAAGTGGTAGTAAAGTATTTTTCAATATACCTTACTTAGATGATAAACTTGATGATCAAATGGTTGTAAATGCATTTTTGACTGCACTAGGATTTACTAGAATAGATGATAAAAATAATTCAGGAATATTTAGTATATTTAAATAATTAAGGAGGTTATGGAAAATGAGTTTTTGCTACAAGACAGCAACAATATGGAAGTTTATAGGTGAGTTCTTGCTTGTATTAAAAATATTAATACCAATAATAATAATAGTATTAGGAATAATCGATTTTGGTAAATCAGCGATATCAAACGATGAGAAAGCCATGAGAAATTCAAGCATGAAATTATTTAAAAAAATATTAACTGGTATTTTGATTTTCTTTATACCAGTTATAATAAAAATTGTATTTTCTATGATAGGTTTTGTAAGTAAAGATATGCAAAAAGATTATATGAATTGTATTGATTGTTTAACAAGTCCAAATAAAAGTTGTGACACATCTTATAAGGGAAATATTTTTAAGAAATAATTGACATTGTTAGCAAAATAATGTAAAATAATAGTATACACAGAGAGGAGTGTTGTTTGTGGAGTTTTGTTATAATGCACAACCTATTTTCAAGACTATAGGTATGTTTCTATTAGTTTTTAAAATTGTTATTCCAGTTTTATTAATAATATTCGGAATGATTGATTTAGGAAAAGCAGTAATATCTAGTGATGATAAGGCTGTATCTAAGGCTGCTAAATCATTACTAAACAGAGTTATTGCTGGGATATGTATATTCTTCATACCAACAATAGTAACAATTGCTTTTAGTATTGTTGATGGATTCAATGAAGTAAAAGGTCAATTTAATGTATGTAAAGATTGTATTTCTAGTCCATTGAATGAAGATAAATGTTACGAAAAACCTGTTAATTAAACGTATGGAATATTAATACAATTTAAAAATAGATAATGAAAGTTATCTATTTTTTGTGGCTTTAATACCATATTTAATTAATTGGCATCTATTCTTTAAAAACTTGTTTGTTAAGATATAAACAATTAGTTAAAATTTTGCAAAAAAAAAGATAGAACTTATGCAGCTCTATCTTCATATTGTCCAGTGTATGTATACCCACTAAGTGAAGTTTCTTTACTCCAAGTATATTGTGGAACTCTATGTTTCCAAGTATATTCTTGTTTAGAATCAGTAATCATATATCCATTATATTTTGAACGATTTGAATCTAAATCCCAAGTACAAGCACTAGGTCTAGTATAAGTAACATTAAATTTCAATGGAACAAAAATTACATTAGCTTTTAAGTTATTTGCATAATATGGAGTAACACCACTTATATTATAATAATTAATTGTAACACCAGCTGCCCAATGTGCAACAGATGAATTGTAATATGCACCAGTTACAGAGAATCTAAAGTTATTACTCTTTAAAGATGATGCTCTAAAAGCAGTAGCATTACTGATAGCAGCATTACGTGTACCATCATTGCCAGTCATATATAAATTTCCACGTGCATTTATATATGCTTGATAATCAGTATTTGAATTACTAAAGTAAGATTTGCTATTGTTTACAATTGCAACGTTTTGAGCATCACTAGGTAAATCCATAAATTGAAGTTCATAATTATAAGTACCAGAATTTTTTGAAGTTCCTATATAACTTGTTGAATAATAAGTTTTTATACATTCTTTGCAATAATAATTATATTTTACTGTTAGTTTTTTATTTTCAGCTTCAGCAGCAGTAGAATAACCATCTTTCCAATCAGTCCATTTTACATATTTATAATATCTAACTTTGCTAGTTGAAGGTTGAGAATTATTATTGTTATTGTTGTTATTATTATTATTGTTGTTGTTACTGCAACTTGTTTGGCAACAACCACTTGAACAATTAATTTTTACTGTTACGGTAGTGGTAACTGTAGTCTTTGTACTTGAACTTGTACTTGTTGTTGAACTTGAACCATATCCGTTTCCATTACTAGTAGTAGTATTACTGCTTGTATTAGAAGTTGAAGTATTATTTTTACGTGAACTTGATCCAGTATTTGATTTACTTCCACTGATATTATTACTTGTATTAGTACCAGCATCAGTATCAACCACATCAGTGTTTATTTTACTGCTATCAACAGTACAAGTACCATTACTATCACAAGTTGTATCTTCAATTGTTGTAACAATAAAGTCTGATTGTTCACCACAAGTTAAACTAACTTTTAATGCATAATTTCCATCAGCAGTCTTAGTAGTTTGAATATAACTTGAATTAGTGTCGCATGTCTTGCCATCATTTGTAAAATCAATTAGTAATTTTTGATTAATCATTTGAGCAAGTGTCACTTTTTCAGTTGCACCAACTTTTTCAGGCAACTTTGATTTAGTAAAATATTCAAATGCAGCAGTTTTCATAGTGTTAATATTATTGATATATTCACTATTATTACTAGCTAAAGTATTACTAGATTTTGTTGAACCATTACCAGTTACCTTAACAAAAATCCATCCTGCAATAAACACAATAGCTGCTAAAACCACAAGTTTAATTGCTAGTGATCCCCAATTTAAACTTAAACGTTTATTTCCATCTTCGTACATATAACGTACCCCCTTCATTTTAGAAAATATCTTTTCCTTTAAGTCGCCACTATTCTACCATAAAATATTATATTTGTCAAATTTTATTAACAAAAATTTAGTAGATTTGACATTAAAATACATGGAAATATTTAATACCACAAATAAATAGTACATTTAGCATATAAATACCAATAAAATTTACTTGACTACAAATATATGTTTGTGATATATTATTTCTGCATGAAAAATATCTTTTTGTGTCAAAATATGAAAAAGAGGTGCAAGTTATGAACAATGATAAAATAATAATAAAGGGAGCAAGAGAAAACAATTTAAAAAATGTTGACTTAGAAATTCCTAAAAACAAGCTTGTAGTTATGACCGGTGTATCAGGTTCAGGAAAAAGTAGTTTAGCATTTGATACTATTTATGCTGAAGGACAGAGAAGATATGTAGAAAGTTTATCGGCATATGCTCGTCAATTCATTGGTGTAAACGAAAAGCCGGATGTAGATTCTATTGAAGGATTATCGCCATCAATATCCATAGATCAAAAGTCCACAAACAAAAATCCACGATCTACAGTAGGTACTATAACAGAAATCTATGATTACTTACGTCTTTTATTTGCCAGAATTGGTAGACCATATTGTCCAATACATCACGTTCCAATTAGAAGTCAAAGTATTGAAGAAATGACTAATAAAGTTATGGAATACAAAGAAAAAACAGTTACTATATTGTCTCCAGTAGTTCACGGCGAAAAAGGAACTCATAAAGATTTATTTGATGAACTTCGTAAAGAAGGGTTTACACGTGTACGTGTCAACGGTAAAAATATGAGTTTAAATGAAGAAATTACTTTAGAAAAAAATATTAAAGACAACATTGACATTATAATAGATAAAATTACTGTAGATGAAGAAGAATATAGTAGAATATTTGAAGCTATTGAAACAAGTACCAAGAAAGCTGATGGTAAAGTAGTATTATTAGTTGACGAAGAAGAAATATTCATGAGTGAAAAATATGCTTGTGAAATTTGTAATTACTCAATACCAGAACTTGAACCGAGATTATTTTCCTTCAATGCACCATATGGAGCTTGTGAAGAATGTAAGGGATTAGGAACAAAACTTCACATAAGCAAAGCGTTATTGATACCAGATCCAAATAAATCATTAGTAGAAGGTGCTATATCAGCCTTAAGTATGGAATCAAATACATACTTTACGCAAATTGAAACAGTATGTAAACATTATGATATTAATATGTTCGCACCTGTAAAAGATATACCAGAAGAAAAGTTAAACTATATTTTATATGGGACTAATGAAATACTTGAATATAACTATGTTTCCAAAAATGGAAGTACCAGAAATACAAAAGGTACATATGAAGGAGTAATTCCATCACTTGAAAGAAGATATGTTGAAACAAAGAGTGGATGGATTAGAGAATGGCTTCAAGGATATATGATTGAAACTGAATGTCCTGTTTGTAAAGGAAAAAGATTACAAAAATCAGTATTATCTATATATATTAATGATAAGAATATTTTTGATATGTGTGATATGTCAATTAGTGATTTGCTTGATTTTGTTAAAAAGTTAAAACTTAATAATGAAGAAAAAGAAATAAGTAACCTTATATTAAAAGAAATAATTTCTAGATTAGAATTTTTAAATAATGTTGGTTTATCATACTTAACGTTAACAAGAAGTGCAGGAACATTATCAGGTGGAGAAGCACAAAGAATAAGACTTGCAACACAAATTGGTTCAAAACTATCTGGTGTTTTATACGTTCTTGATGAGCCTAGCATTGGACTTCACCAAAAAGATAATGAAAGATTAATTAATTCATTGAAAGAAATGCGTGATTTAGGCAATTCCTTAATTGTTGTTGAGCATGATACAGATACAATGCTTGCATCAGATTTTTTAGTAGATGTTGGTCCTGGAGCAGGTGAATATGGTGGACAAATTATGGCTGCAGGAACACCTGAAGAAGTTATGAAAAATCCAAATAGTTTAACAGGAAAATACCTAAGCGGAGAGTTAAAAATAGAAGTACCAGAAAAACGAAGAAAAGGAAATGGGCTAAAAATCAGCATTAAAGGTGCTAAAGAAAACAACTTAAAAAATGTAAACGTAGATATTCCTCTTAATAAGCTAGTAGTTGTAACTGGTGTATCGGGCTCAGGTAAATCTTCACTTATTAACGAAGTTTTATACAAAAGATTAGCAACAGAAATTTATAAAAGTAAAGTAGTACCTGGAGCATGTAAAGAAATAAAAGGACTTGAAAATATTGATAAAGTAATTCAAATAACTCAAGATGCAATAGGCAGAACACCAAGAAGTAATCCAGCAACATACGTCGGAGTATTTGATGATATCAGGGATTTATTTGCCCAAACAAAAGAAGCAAAGATGCGTGGTTATGACAAAGGACGCTTCTCATTTAATGTTAAAGGTGGAAGATGTGAAAATTGTTGGGGCGATGGCGTTAAAAAGATTGAAATGCATTTCCTAGCAGATGTATATGTTCCATGTGATGTATGTAAAGGTAAAAGATATAATAGAGAAACACTTGAAATAAAATATAAAGGCAAAAACATAAGTGAAGTATTAGACATGAGAGTAAGTGAAGCTTTAGAATTTTTTGAAAATGTTCCAAAAATTTACAATAAACTAAAGGTAATGATGGATGTTGGACTTTCGTATATTAAATTAGGGCAATCTGCACCAACATTATCAGGTGGTGAAGCAGGTCGTGTAAAACTTGCAAAAGAACTTCAAAAGAAAGCAACTGGAAAATCAGTATTTATACTTGATGAACCAACTACAGGACTTCATTCCGATGATATTAAAAAACTGTTAGTTATTTTAAATAGAATTGTGGATAACGGAGATACAGTAATTGTTATTGAACATAATCTAGATGTTATAAAAGTTGCAGATCACATAATAGATTTAGGTCCAGATGGTGGTAAATATGGTGGAAAAATTGTAGCAACAGGAACGCCAGAACAAGTTGCAAAATGTAAAGGTTCTTATACTGGTGAATTTCTAGCCAAAATACTAAAAAATACTAAAGAATAATATTTATAAAATTTAATTTAAATAACGACTATGTTTTATAAGCACTATACTTCTATTAAGAAGTTAGTGCTTTTCCTATATTAGTTTCAATTGTATTTTTTAATTCTTGGATAGCGAATACCTTTACACATATAAAAATATTTCATTTTGACAAGACATGTCAAAAATGTTATTCAAAATTAAAAATTAACACTTTTTTACAATTATAGAACTATTATAAAATGTAAAGTTTTATATAAAATAGCAATCACAATATTAATAATAGATTAATTTAGAAATTTTTGATACAATATAAATGGAGAGTGAAATTATGAATAGATATATTTTTGAAATTGGCAATTTTAAATTAGAATGGTATTCAGCCTTAATAATTCTTGGAGCTATGATTGGTATAACAATGGTTCTAAAAGAAGCAAAAAGATACAAATACCCAACTGAATTTGTTTTTAATATGATGTTTTGGGCAATAATATTTGGTATTATTGGAGCTAGAGTATATTACGTGTTATTTAACTTAGAACTATATGATAGTTTCTTGGAAGCTTGTAAAATCTGGGAAGGTGGACTTGCCATCCATGGTGGTATAATTGCTGGAGTTTTGGTTATTCTACTATACTGTAAGAAATATAAAGTTAAAGCTATTAGAATGTTTGACTTTTTAGCACCAGCTATGCTTCTTGCACAAGCCATAGGAAGATGGGGAAATTTCTTTAATAGTGAAGCACATGGAGCCGCAACGACACTTGCTCATTTGGAAAGTTTACATATTCCTGAATTCATCATCAAAGGCATGAATATAGATGGAATCTATTATACACCAACATTTTTATATGAATCAATTTGGTGTTTAGTTGGATTTTTATTACTTCTTATAATTAGAAGATTAAAAATCACTAAAGTTGGTCAACCATTTGCTTTATATCTAATGTGGTATGGGCTAGGCCGTTTCATAATCGAGTCAATGAGAACTGATTCATTAATGCTTGGAGGATTTAAAATGGCTCAAATTGTTTCTGTTGGCATGGTTTTCATAGGACTTATAATAATCATGATTACAGGAAGAAAAGGCCGTTATGAAGATTTGTATGATCAAGATGAAAATGAAGTAGTAAGATTCTAAGGAGAAATTTTATGTACGATATAATTATAATAGGAATGGGAATCAGTGGTATTACCGCAGGTATTTATGCAAGAAGAAGTAATAAAAAAGTATTGCTTATTGATAAAGGGATGCCAGGTGGACTTTTAAATAATATAGACAAAGTAAGTAATTATCCCGGTGTTCCAGAAATAACAGGCCCAGATCTTGCTGAAATTCTTGAAAAACAAGTAAAATCTTTAGAAATTCCTTACGTTCTAGAAGAAGTAAAAAAATTAGAATTGCACGAAGATACTAAAAAGGTAATAACAAGTAAAAATACATACGAAACCCAAAAAATAATTTTGGCAATGGGAAGAAAGCCAAAATATCTAGGTTTAGATAATGAAAAATCGTTACTTGGTAAGGGTTTATCCACATGCGCAGTATGTGATGCTTTCTTTTACAAAGATGAGAATATAGCCATAGTAGGTACAGGCAATAGCGCTCTTCAAGAAGCCTTATATCTAGCAAATATCGTGGGTCACATCTATCTTATTAATCGAAGAGATGGTTTTCGGGGAGATGAAATGTTAGTAGAAGAAGTAAAGGATAATCCTAAGATAGAAATAATTTATAATGCTAACATAAAAAGTATGAATGAAGAAAATAACAAATTATCAAGCATAACATTAGATAATGGTAACATTTTAAATGTAAAAGGAGTATTTATCTATGTAGGATATAGACCCGCAACGGAATTTGTACCAAAAGAAATACTTGATGAAAATGGTTATGTAGAAGTAAATGAAAAATTAGAAACCAAAATAAATGGTGTGTATGCTATCGGAGATATCATAAAAAAAGATACATATCAATTAGTAACAGCAGCAGCAGATGGTGCCAGAGTAATAACAAACATGAAATAAGATGAAAAGTCTTATTTTATTTTTTACCAGGAAAGTTATTGCTTATGTTGAGTTAAAAGAACTTATTGATTTAAATAAGAAAAAAAGTGGCTTAAAGAAGTAGGCTCGTATGCATTTCAAAAATGTTAATACGGTGATATAAAAATAGATTAAAAAATAAAGCAATAACATTACTAAGACTAAAAATAGTAGAGCTTCGAGAATATAGAAAAATAAAATGACTGAGGTTTTGAAAATACATATATATTTGAAAGAAAGTATAATATAAATATTAACAAAATAAATAAAAATAGTAGGGTTGCGTCCATCCAAAGTTGGTCTGCTTGAGAAACTATAGTTTTCTGTGAAACAGAAAGTGTTAAAAATAACAAGATTTTATAAGATTTTTATGATAAAATATACTTAAATGGAGTTGACTATATATGAAAAAAAATACCACTCTTAGTTTATTGCTTGTATTGATTATTTTGCTACTAATTATGTTAGGCATCAAAATATATGAAGATTATAATGCCGAAGATATCAAGAAAAGTATTTTTTCTTTTGAAGATTACTCAATACAGATTGAAGGTTTTAAATATTTAGAAAATACAGTTGCTAATAATAAAATATACTTATTTTATAAAAGTAACAATGAATATTTACTTAAAGAAATTGATACCACTACTAAAAAAGAGAATGTCTATACTAAAGAAATAAACATGGAATGTAATTTAAAAAATGACAATAATAGTCCATATATCACATGTAAAGACAACAGTACCATAAGTGTATACACTACAAACTTAGAACTAGAAGAAGAAAAATCTTTAGTAACAGCAAATGATTATACTTTAAAAGAAAAAATATATACCAATAATTTTAATGAGTATCCTGAAGTAATAGATTCGATATGCAACTTAAAATGCCTAATAATAAGAAGAAATAATTTAACAAACAAAATAAATTTATATAAAGAAAATAGTTTAAAAGAAGAAAATATTAAAAAATATAATATTTTTGAAAATGGTATTTTTACATATAATAGTGAAAAAATAAAAATATACAATATTAATAATGACTATAAAGAATTTATTTTACCTATGAAAGATGCTGTTACTAAAAAAATGGCTTTAAGTTCAAACGAATACAACTTATACGTTTTAGAAAATAAAGAAATAGATGTCTATAACCTTTTTGAAAAGAATTTAACTACACGAATAGATTTATATAAAGTAAAAGAAAATATTAATTGCATCAAGGTTTATGAAAATAAGTTATATGTATTTACTAATCAAACAATTTATATTTACAATATTCTAGATATAGAATCAAATGTCAATAAAGATAATTTATATGAAAATGACTACATAAGTAATAAAGTAACAGAAATAAAAGAAAATTATGGCATAAATGTTAATTTAAAGGAAAGTGTTAACATTATGCATAAAGATTACAATATTACTGAAGTAAATAATTATAACGATATAATTGATGGTCTTAGTTATTTAGAGGATTACCTATTAATATTTAACAAAGACTTCTTTAAAAGATTTTATGAATATGATATGAAAGGTTTAAATATATACTTTGCTTATGATATAAATGGTGGATCTTTACAAAGTAAACAAACAGATGTTGTGGGTTTATCATTTGTTAAAAATAATGAATACGTAATTATAATCAAACTAAATTCTAAAGATAATTTACTTAATATATTAGCACACGAAACCATGCATATTATTGATATTTATCTTGAATTAAAAGGCTTTACTTATGATGATTGGTCTTATTTAAATCCTGAATATTTTACTTATCAAAACATATATTATCCAAATGTACTATATAAAGACACACTTACAAATGGAAAATATAATGATGAAATTTATTTTGTAGATAACTATTCTAGAACAAATGAAAAAGAAGATAGAGCCCGCCTTTTTGAGAGTATTTGCACATGTCAAAATTATGAAGAATATCCTTATTTAAATGAAAAGATGTTCTACTTAAAAAAAGTTCTAGTAACGAATTTTCCTGAAATAAGTTATGTTAAAGCTTTTGAATAAAAATTATTTTATAAATTAACAAATTATACTTGACTTTGATATAGACTATGTATATATTAGAGATGGAGGGATAAGTTATGGCAAACAAAGTACAAAAATGGGGGAATTCAAACGGTATAAGAATCCCAAAAGTTTATTTAGAGGCTTTAAATTTAAAATCAGGAGATGCAGTAAATATTACAAGGGAGGGGGAACAAATTATTATTACTAAAGCTCTTAGAAAGCCGGAAACATTAAAATCAAGAATTAAAAAATACAAAGGTCCAGATAAAGTAGAAGACTTTACATGGGATGAAGCAAAGGGGAAAGAAATATGGTAAAATACATTCCACAAGAAAGAGATATAGTATATATTGATTTTAGCCCAATTAAAGGGCATGAACAAAAAGGAGAAAGACCAGCTTTAGTTATAAGTACTAGATTATTTAATCAATTTACAAATATGGCAATAGTTTGTCCAATTACAATGAATACTAAAGATTTTCCTACTCACTATGAGATAACTGGTTTAAAGAAAATAAAAGGGGCAGTTTTATGTGAGCATATTAGAAGTATAGATTATGTTGAGAGAAACATTGAATTTATTGAGCGTATTAGCGATGAAGAATTTAATAATATATTAGAATTAATAAAAAGTTTTTTTGAAAATTAAGAAGGAGAATTATTTATGAAAGTAAGAACACGTTATGCACCAAGTCCAACTGGATACATGCACATAGGAAATTTAAGAACAGCAATATTTGAATATTTATTAGCTAAAAAATATAATGGGGATTTTATATTAAGAATTGAAGATACAGATCAAGAACGTAAGGTTGAAGGAGCAATAGATTTTATTTATAATACCCTAGATTTATGTGGCTTTAAAATAGATGAAGGGCCAAACAATGAAAAAGGATATGGTCCATATATTCAAAGTGAAAGAAAAGATATCTACAAGGAATATGCTTTAAAATTAGTAGAAATGGGAAAAGCATATTATTGTTTTTGTTCTGAAGAAGAGCTAGCAGTAATGAGAGAAAAAGCTGATGCAAGACATAAACCATTTTTATATGACGGAAGATGTTCAAAATTAAGTAAAGAAAAGATTGAAGAAAATTTAAAAAATGGAGTGCCATATGTAATTAGACAAAAAATGCCTAAAGTCGGTCAAACTATAGTTGAAGATGTAGTTTACGGCAAAATTAAAATTGATAACAGCATTTTAGATGATCAAATACTTCTTAAAAGTGATGGGTTTCCAACTTATAACTTTGCAAATGTAATTGATGATCATTTAATGGAAATAACTCATGTTATCCGCGGTAAAGAATATCTAGACCAAACAGCTAAATATAACTTGCTTTATGATGCTTTCGGATGGAAAAAACCAACATATATTCATGTTGCTATGGTTCTAGGTGAAGATGGAAATAAACTATCTAAAAGAAATGGTGATGCATCATTTATGGATCTTTATAATGAGGGATATTTGCCAAGTGCTGTAGTAAATTATTTAGCATTACTAGGATGGAGTCCAGAAAATAATGAGGAAATATTTACAATGGATGAACTTATTGCTAACTTTAATGAAAATAGAATAAGTAAATCATCAAGTGGATACGATGTAAAAAAATTACAATGGTTTAATCATCATTATATAAATAATTTAAGTGATGAAGAATACTTAAGTTGGGTTAAAAATTATTTTAAAAACAATACTGAAGGTAAAAGTGAAGATTGGATCAATAAATTATTATTGATATACAAAAACCATATAAATTATGGTGAAGAAATTAATGAAGTAACAGCTTCATTCTTTGATAATAATTTTGTAGTAGATCCAGAAGCAGAAGAATTCATGAAAAGTGATGAAGTTATTCCAAATGTTGTTAAAGTATTTAAAGAAGAAATTGAAAATACAACAGATTGGACAGTTGAAACACTTTCCAACGTTATAAACAACGTTAAAGAAAAAGCTGGAGTAAAAGGTAAAATGCTATACATGCCAATTAGAATAGCTGCAAGTGGCATTATGCATGGCCCAGAACTTGCTGATACATTATATTTAATTGGTAAAGAAGAAATTCTTAATAGGTTAGCAAAATGAATAAAAGAATAGGTTGGATAGTAGTACCACTAGTATTTATTGTGGTTGGTGTTTTATTATATAAATTCTTTAACGAAGGAGAAAGTATATATACACATTCAAATCATGAATTCACAATGAATGTTAAAGATTATGCTAGTATTGATGATGAAATTTACATAAAGTATCTTAAAGCAGAAGATAATAGATGCAAAGGGGAAGATTGTGAAAGAGAAGGAGAAAAAATAGCTAAATTAATAGTTATACATAATCCTTACATTGATTCCGTAGAATTAAGTAGTATTAATGATGATGAAATAAAAATAAACAAAACAGACTACACAATAAAGTTAATAAATTATGATACTGATAGTGATGAAATAAATCTAAAGTTATTAAAAAAAGAAAAATAAAGGAGAAAAAATGAAAATCTATAACACACTTACAAGAAAAATTGAAGAATTTATACCCTGGGAAGAAGGCAAAGTAGGCTTCTATACTTGTGGACCAACAGTATATCATTATGCTCATATAGGAAACATGAGAAATTATGTAGGACATGACATTTTAGATAAAACATTAAGATATTTAGGTTATGATGTAAAAAGGGTTATGAATATTACTGATGTTGGGCACTTAACTAGTGATTCAGATTCAGGCGATGACAAAATGGTCAGCAGCGCTAAAAAAGAACATAAAACGGTCATGGATATTGCAAGATTTTATACTGATGCTTTCTTTAAAGATTTTGAAGCCTTAAATAATAGAGTGCCAGATATTGTAAGCCCAGCTACAGCAAATATTGATGAATATATTAAAATCATTGA
This sequence comes from uncultured Bacilli bacterium, assembly GCA_934085825.1. GTDB lineage: Bacteria > Bacillota_I > Bacilli_A > RF39 > UBA660 > Onthocola_B. The sequence goes on from CAKOHR010000005.1 coordinate 79,715, forward strand.
AAATTTGCTTGAAAAAGGCTATGCCTATGAAAGTGGTGGAAACATTTATTTTGATACATCAAAATTAGATGACTACTATAAACTTACAAACCATAAAGCTGATGAAATGGTAGTGGGTGTACGTGCAGGAGTAGAAGAAGATAATTCTAAGAAAAATCAAAATGATTTTGTTTTATGGTTTACAAAGTCAAAATTTGATGATCAAGAATTAAAATGGGAAAGTCCATGGGGCTTAGGTTATCCCGGATGGCATATTGAATGTTCAGGCATAAGTATTAAGTATCTAGGTGAACATTTGGATATTCATGGTGGTGGAGTAGATAATATATTTCCTCATCACACCAATGAAATAGCACAAAGTGAAAGTTTCTTAGGACATAAATGGTGTAATTATTGGTTCCATAACGAACATTTAAATGATGAAACTGGCAAAATGAGTAAAAGTAATGGGGCAATATTAACAGTTCAAGTTTTAAAAGACAAAGGCTATGACCCACTTAGTTTTAGATACATGTGTTTATTAAGCCATTATCGTCGTCAGTTAACATTTTCATATAGTTCATTAGATGGTGCTGAAAATGCTTATAAAAAACTACGTAGTAAAACATCAAGTTTAAAATTTGATAATGATATAAATGAAGACGATTATAATAATTGGAAGAATAAATTTATAAATTGCCTTGAAGACGATTTAAATACGGCTAATGCTATAACTATACTTCATGATTTGTTAAAAAGTGATGTACATGAAGGAACAAAATACAAGTTAGTAGGTGAATTTGATACGGTATTAAGTTTAGATTTATTAAAACAAGATACAAAAAAAATCGAAAACGAAGAAGAAATAATTAAGAAAATAAATGAAAGAAATGAAGCTAAAAAAAATAAAAACTATGAACTTGCTGATTCTATTAGAGCTGAATTACTTGCACAAGGAATAGTTTTAAAAGATACACGTGAAGGTACAACTTACGAGGCTAAATAATGAGAAAAATTTCTATTTTTCTTCTAAGCCTCTTTTTCTTTATCAGTAATGTAAATGCTGACAATTTTACTATAACAGGTCAAAATGTTATTTTATATAATTTAAATGATAATAATATTCTGTATAACAAAAATGCTGATGAAAGAGTAGAAATAGCAAGTTTAACTAAGATAATGACAGCCTTAGTAACTATAGAAAATACGGAAGATTTAAATAAACAAATAGTTATTAAGGAAAAAGATTTTGAAGAAGTAGCAGGTTATTCCAAAGCTGGATTTAAAGTTGGAGACATAGTAACCATTGAAGATTTACTTTATGGAATACTTCTTCCAAGCGGAGCAGATGCAGTAAATGCTGCAGTAAATAACACTTTGGGATATGATAAATTTATTTTGAAAATGAATGAAACTGCTCAAAAAATTGGCATGCAAAATAGCAAATTTTCTAATCCCATAGGTAAAGATGATGAAAATAATTATTCAACAGCTAGTGACATAGCCAAACTTTTAAAATATGCTATTAAAAATAAAACTTTTAAGAAAGTGTTTACTAGTAAATTTTATAAGACAACAAATGGATTAAGTTTAAAAAGTACAGTGAGTAACTATGATAAAATTTTAGAAACAAATAAAATTCTCGGAGCAAAAAGTGGTTTCACTAAAGAAGCTGGCCGTTGTTTAGCTTCAATCACTACACTTCATGATGTAAATTACTTACTCGTAGTTATAAAGTCAGATACTGACTATCCATATAATGCTATCAAAGACACAATAAATATATATAAATTTTATGATGAAAACTACAGCTATCAAAAAGTACTAAGTCAAGATACTTTTATACAAGAAATACCAGTAGATCTAAGTTCTGATAAGACATATCATATAACTGGGGCTGAAGATATAAGTTTATATCTTAAAAATGATACTAAATTAAATTTAGTTTATGAAGGTTTAGATAAAATACCATACAGAACAAAAAAAGGAACAAAACTAGGGATTGTAAAATTATATGAAGGGGAAAATTTAATTAAAACAAGTAATCTTTATCTTGAAAAAAATATAAATTATTATCCTTTAGAAACAATTTTTATATTTTTAATTACCTTAGTTTTTTTCATAATGTTTTTTATTATTAAAAAGAAAATAAGAAGAGGGAGAAATTAAAATGGCGAGAATAAATCATATTGCCTTAATAGTAGATGGAAATGGAAGATGGGCTAAAGAAAAGGGAAAAAGACGAAGCGAAGGACATAAAGCTGGCGCAGAAAATCTTGAAAAAATAATATTTTATATAAATAAAAATCATATTGCTAATTATTTAAGTTTATATGTTTTTTCAACGGAAAATTTTAATAGAAGTGCAGATGAAGTAAATTATCTAATGGATCTTTTTATAAAATGGTTTAAAAAATGCAAAGAAAAATATAATAAAGTTAATATAAAAGTTTTGTTTTCGTCACAAAAAAAATTTCTAAAATCAGATATAGTTAAGGCCATAAATGAATTAGAAGATGAAACTAAAAATAATACAGGTTTGGTAGTCAATTTTTGTTTAAGCTATGGAGGTAGGCAAGAACTCATAGATGCCACTAAAAAAATAGTAAATGAAGTAAAAACAAATTCTTTTAATATCGAAAATTTAAATGAAAACACATTTAAAAAATATTTATATCATGATTTACCAGATATTGACTTTTTAATTCGCACAAGTGGAGAAGAACGCATTAGCAATTTTATGTTATGGCAACTATCATATGCCGAAATGTACTTTCCTAAAGTATATTTTCCAGATTTTACTTCAGAATTATTAGAAGATGCCATTAAAGAATATGAAAAAAGAGACAGAAGGTTTGGAAAAACAAAATAAAAATTGGTGAGAAAAATTCACCAATTTTTTTTAACCAAGTAATTTTAAAGCTAAATACATACCAAATGTAACCGCAGAACTTATAATGAGTACAATACTTGTAAATCCTGACATTCCCAATTTATCTTTTCTATTAAGCTTATCTAGATAATCTAAATTTTTATCAAATTCACTATAGCCAGCAAATTCTGATTTTGTCCTACGTAACACCATTTCATTTCCTAGGGAGCTTGCTTGTTGTTTATTAGTACTTGCCATTTGATTATCATAAGCACCAGCTATCATTTTATAGGCATCATATGTATTTGGATTAGCAAGTTTTCTTGATTCTTCAATAATTTTTTTTGCAGCCATAAGGTCACTAATAAAGTCCCTAACACTTTGATTTTGATAATATTTGTCAAAAAATTGAGCATTACGAGTATAAATATTTAATTTATCTATATACTGGTCTACATAATTTTTTATTGTTTGTTCTTCATCTTCAGTGATAATTAATTGATTTAAATATTCTTGGATTTGAGCATTTTTATTAGCCATTTGATAAAATCCATTTTTAAAATAAATAAAAATATCTTCAGGATTCATATTAAAAAATACAGGATCTATTCGGCTTAAGCCATATCCATTCAACTTAACAAAATTTCCTTCATATACTAAACAATCATTAGCTTGATCATATGAAAATTCTGCTAAGTTAGGGTAAGTTTTTTGATAATTCTTAAGAATCATCTCATTATAATTAACATTTGCGTTATTCATGCTACATCAACACTCCTACTTTACTTTATTAAGTTTATCAAAAAAATAGCAAAAATACAATATATATTTATTGCTAATTTTTTTAAAACATAATTTTTTTTAAAAAAATTAGTCAAAATATTACTAAATTTTAACTAAAAGTTAAGTAAATTTATTAAATTGTTAATTTTTATATCATTTCCAAAAATGATAAAGTGATAACGAAAGGAGGCGAAAAACATGAATCAAGTAATACTTGTAGGAAGGCTATCACAAGATCCTGAATATGAAATATCTGAAACTGGTAAGAAAAGAACGATAATAAATGTAGCAATTGCACGTGGGTTTAAAAATTCTGAAGGAAAATATGAAACGGACTTCATAAGATGTGTACTTTGGAATGGTATGGCATCAGCAACTAAAGATTATTGTCATGCTGGAGATACAATTGGCATTAAAGGCCGTCTTCAAAACAGAAGTTACGTTAATGAGCAAAATGAAACCAAATACATTACTGAAGTAATTGCTGAAAGAATATCATTTATTTCATCATCAAATAAAAATCGTAATCTTGAAGATATTTCAAATGAAGATGACGCAATCATTGAATGTTTCTAACATCTTCTTTGAGATAAGACATATACTTAATTAAGGTGATTTTTTATGAAACATTTCCGAAATCTTGGCATTATTGCTATTGCCATTTTTAGTTTTGCTTATACGGAGAAAATAGCTAATTTAACCCTCGAAAATAGTGAAATATACAAACAAATTAAAAGCGAAGAAAAAAATTATAATGAGTCTTTTGTAAATGCCGAAATAGATGATAATTATATAACTCCGGGGTTAAATGGAAAAACTGTAAATGTAAAAAATAGTTTTTACAATATGAAGGATTTAAATACATTTAATTCATACTATCTAATTTATGACACCTCATATCCAGATGTAACTCTAGAAAATAATAAAGATAAAATAGTAAATAAAGGAAATCGTTATAAAAAAAGTGTTTCTTTCATACTTGAATATAATAAAGATAATATAGATTATTTTAAAAAAAATAATTTACAAGCGAGTATTTTGGTAAACGTTGATACTTTTAATAAAATTGAAAAATTAGAACAAATTAATAATGAAGTTAGTAAATATAAAGATTTAGAAGCATTAATCAATAGATATAGTAACAATACACATATTTGTTATGTCACAACTAAAAATGAAAAACTTTGTCGAAAAAATCAAAAATATCTAGTAAAAACAGATAAAATATTAAATAATAAAAGTTTTATATCTCTCAAAAATTCAATTGAACCAGGGGATATTTACTACGTAGAAAAAACAACAGATGTTAAAAATATTAAAATTTTAATAAATAGCATAATTTATAAAGATTTAGACATTGTTTCTCTTAGTAAAATGTTAAGTGAAGAAAGAGATTGATTTAATTTAAGTTTTTTGGTATAATCTAGTTACCGAAGAACTTATTTTTTTTGAAAATGAAGGTGATATTATATGAGTAAAATAAAGATTTTTGGTTTGGGAGGACTTTCTGAAAGTGGAAAGAATTCCTATGTAATTGAAGTAGATGACGAAATTTATGTTTTTGATGCTGGAATAAAATTTGCTAGTGGAAATTTACTAGGAATTGACTACATTATGCCTGATTTTAGTTATCTTGTTAAAAATAAGAAAAGAATTAAAGGGTTGTTTATAACTCACGGTCATCCAGAAAATATGGGAGCTGTACGAGATCTTTTAAAGGATATTCCTAATTTGAAGGTATATGCAACAAAATATACAAAATTTGAATTAATGGAATATGGTGTGAATGAAAATAATATTGAATTAATAAAACCACATAAAAAAATTAATTTTGGCACAATTTCAATATTTCCTATTTCTGTATCCCATTCTGTACCAGATGCTGTAATGTACGTTATTAACACAAAGGATGGTGCTATATGTTATACTGGTGATTTTATAATTGATCCAAGCATGCAAGGCGCTTATGACATGGATATAGGTAAAATTGCTTACATCGGTAAACAAGGAGTTCTTTGTTTATTATGTGAATCTTCTTTTGCTGAAAAAAACGGCCATACATCACCAAAACACCGACTTGTTAACTTTTTTGAAGATGTTATAAAACACCATGACAAAAGAATAATATTTTCCGTGTTACCAACTCATTTATATACTATATCAGAAATATTTGAAGCTGCAGCTAATTCTCATCGAAAAATAGTTTTAATGGGAAAAAGATTGCAAAATGTTTTAAATTTTGCTACTAAAGAAAAATACATAGAATATAATGAAGAATTACTTGGTGATTTATCAAATATAAATGATGATAATGCTATTCTTTTAGTAATGGATGATCGTACAACTCCATATGCTAACATGAATAAAATATTAAATGGCTATGATAAATTTATCACATTAAAACCAACAGATACAATCGTATTTGCAGAACCACGATATGATAGTACAGAAAAAGTTTTAGTAAAACTTCAAAATGAACTTGCTAAATTTGGGTGCAATATTGAAACTATTGATAAAGAAAAAGAAATACTTCATCATGCCTCACGAGAAGATTTAATGCTTATGATTAAGTTAATAAATCCAAAATTCTATATACCTGTAAAAGGAGAATACCGTTACATGGTAAATAATGCTAACTTAGCAAGTAATCTTGGCATACCTGATAGTAATATATTACTTAAACAAAACGGCGATGTCGTAACTTTTGAAAATGGTAAATTAATAGACAATTTTGCTAGAATAAAAGTAGATGATGTTTTAATAGATGGAACAAGTAATGATGATATAGGTGACCTAGTAATAAAAGATAGAGAAATGCTATCTGAAAATGGGATTGTATTAATAAGTGCCACAGTTGATAAAAAAGATAAAGTTTTACTAGTGGGTCCTGAAGTTACAACCCGTGGATTTATCTATGTAAAAGACTCTGCCGATATGATAAAAGAAATAAAAGTTATATGTGAAGCAATCATAAATAGGAACATAACTCCTAAGTATATTGATTTCAACCAAATAAAAGTTGAAATAAGAGAAGAATTAAGTAGATATTTATATGAACAAACAGAATGTAAACCAATGATAATTGCTGTTGTTCAAGAAGTATAATTTTAAAAAAATCACTCATACTATAAATGGGTGATTTTTAAATGGACGATGTAAAAGCGTTAAATGAACTATATAAGATAGTAACAATGGGAATAATAGGTATTGATGAAGTAAAAGGTCATATTGAAGATAAAGCCTTAGCTAAAACCTTGAGTGATGCTAAGAAAAAATATGGAGTTAATAAACTTGATATAACCAATATGTTAAAAGAACTAGGCGAAGACCCAATAGAAATAAATATAATTATTAAAATGTTTAATGAAATATATACTGGCATTGAATTAATAAATTGCGATGATTCCAAAATAGCGAAAATGCTAATTGAAGGAACAAACAAAGGCATATTAAAAATTGAAAAAATTTTAAACTCTGATATGGATCAAAAAGTAACCAAATTAGCAGAAGAGTTATTAGAATTATTAGAATTTCAAATAAAATCATGGAAACCATATCTATAATCACTTGACAAGATAAGTAAAAAGTTATATCATACTTAGACATTTGAGGGATGAAAGTATGGATAGGCAGACTATTATTGAAAACAATAATAAAAGAAAAATAGAACTTGAAGATATAATAACAATTTTAGAAAAAAGACAAATTGTATTGCGAGAAAAATTAAGTGAAACAAATAATAAGTTAGAAGATGAAAATAAAAAATTTGCAAAATTATCATCATTATCTACTTCTTTAAGAAATAAAAAAATAGATACTTTGCAAGATTTCTTAATATGGACAATAATTATTTTATGTTCCACGGTGGTTTATTGTTTTAGTACAATAAGTATAATATATTTTATTTTAGTTGGGCTTTATATTTTAAAAATTCCAAGCTATATAAAACTCTATAAAATATTAAAAAATAAAGAAATAGAACACCTCGATGAAAATAAAGAAAGCATAAAAGAAAAAATAGAAAATCTTTCATATAATAAGGCCGTATTAGAAAAAGAACTAAGAAATACTTATTATAAATGTGAAGATATGATAGTAGAAAGACAAGTACTTGAAGATATTAGTTTATATTATGGAGAAAAAGAAAAGCCTAAAGATAAAAATATTACAAGAACAAGAAAAAACTTGAATAAAATATAAAAATGAGTAAAGTGAGAAAAAAAGATAGATTAATCTATCTTTTTTTTGTATAATATTAGATGAGGTGAAAGAAATGAAAATTTTAGCAGTAAATGCAGGTAGTTCATCATTAAAGTTTACATTAATTGAATTACCAGAAAAAAATGTCGTAGCAAGTGGATTATTTGAAAAAATCGGTATAAGTGGTTCTTGTTATACAATTAAATATAATGGAGAAAAAATAACAAAAGAAGTTAACTTAATTGACCATTCAATTGCTGTAAAAATATTAATGGAAGAACTTATAAATATGGGAATAATAAGTTCATTAGATGAAATTGAAGGAGTAGGACATCGTATGGTTCATGGTGGACAAGAATTCACAGAATCAGTTGTATTATCAGAAGATGTTTTAGCTAGAGTTGCTAAATATAATGAATTAGCACCACTTCATAATCCCGCAAATATTATGGGTGTAAAAGCATTTATGAAAGCTTTACCAAATACCATTCAAGTTGGTGTATTTGATACAGCATTCCATACAACAATGAAAGAAACTGAATATTTATATCCAGTTCCATATGAATGGTATGAAAAATATGGTGTAAGAAAATATGGATTCCATGGTACAAGCCATAGATTTATTAATAAAACAATTAGTGAATATTTAGGTAGAAATGATTTAAAAATAATTTCTTGTCATATTGGTAATGGTGGTTCTATAACTGCTATTGACTCAGGAAAAGTAGTTGATACTTCTATGGGATTTACACCACTTGCTGGTATCATGATGGGAACTCGTTGTGGAGATATTGATGCCTCAATGTTATCATATTTAGCAGGTAAAACGGGAAAATCAATTGAAGAACTTACAAATGACTTAAACAAAAAAAGTGGACTTTTAGGAGTAAGCGGAGTAAGTAGTGATTCAAGAGATGTCGAAAATGCTGCAAACGAAGGAAATGAAAGAGCAATATTAGCACAAGAAATGTATGCTAAAAAAATTGCTAATTATATAGCAATGTACAATAATTTACTTGGTGGAGCAGATGTTATCACACTAACTGCAGGTGTTGGTGAAAACAGTAAAACAATGCGTAAATCAATAATTGAAAAAATTGCATCTTTAGGTGTTAAAATAGATGATGAAAGAAATGATTTCCGTGGAGAATTCCGTCTAATTTCAACCGATGATTCAAAAATTCCAGTTTATGTTGTTCCAACAGATGAAGAATTAATGATTGCGATGGATACAATGGAACTAAAAAATAAAAATAATTAATTAGAAAGAGTGATAAAATGAAGGAAATGTACAAAAAAATAGTTAAGATAATAAAAAAATATGACAAAATAGTATTAGCACGCCATATTAGTCCAGATCCAGATGCCATAGCTAGCCAAATAGCTTTAAGGGACTCAATTAAATTAACATTTCCTGATAAAGAAGTATATGCTGTTGGTGCTGGGGTTCATAAATTTAAATATTTAGGTGCCTTAGACAAACCAGATTTAAGTACTTTAGATAATTCTTTATTAATTGTCTTAGATGTTCCAAATTTTTGCCGACTAGATGGTATAAAAGGTTTAGAATATAGTGCTATTTTAAAAATAGATCATCACCCTGCAGAAGATATTATTGGTGATGTTGATTGGACAGATTCAACTAAATCAAGCACATGTGAAATGATTGCGGAACTTGTTTTATACAGTCCACTTATCATGGACACAAAAATTGCCGAAGATTTATATACTGGTATGGTTTTTGACAGTGATAGATTTTTATTACCAAATACCAGTAGCGAAACATTAAAAACAGCATATGAACTTGTTAAAACAAGTAATATTAATTTTGTGAATTTATATGATAATTTATATGAAAGAAGCATAAATGAAGAAAAATTCCGTGCATATCTAATAAATAACATTGAAATATCTGAAAATAAATTTGGTTTTATCTTTGTTCCAAGTGAAGATTTAAAAAAATATAATGTTGAAACAACTAGTGTATCAAATCAAGTTAACGATTTTTATTTTATTAAAGAACTCACTTGCTGGATGTTTGTAGTTTATGATGAAAGAAATGACGTCTATAAAGCAAACATAAGAAGCCGTGGACCAGTAATTAATGAAGTTGCATCAAAATATAATGGTGGAGGACATAAATTTGCATCTGGATGTCGTACAAGTGATTATAGCGTAATTGAAGCTTTAGCTAAAGATTTAGATGCAACATGTAAAAAGTACAATGATGAAGAAAATATCTAATATAAGAAAGAAAAATAATAAATACATAATAACTCTAGGTGATAATACTCAGCTAGAGTTTTATAGTGATACATTAATTAAATATAATTTATTAAAACCAAGAGAGTTAACAGAAATAGAATTCAAAGAAATAATAAATTATAATAACTATTATGAAGCATTTAATAAAGCTTTAAAGTTTATAAGTGTTAAGCAAAGAACATCTAAAGAAATAGAAATTAAATTAAAAGATTATTCTTCTGAAATTGTAAATAATGTTATTAGTAAATTAAAAGAATTAGGATATTTAAATGAACAAAATTACATAACAAGTTTTATAAATGATCAAATTAATTTAGGCACAAAAGGTCCTATATACATAAAAAAAGAACTTGAAAAATTAAATTTAAATCCCATTTATATTGAAGAGGCAATATCTAGTGTTGGTGAAATTGTATGGCAAAATAAGTTAGAAAAAATTATTAACAAAAAAATAAATGCTAATAAAAAATTAAGTAAAAATTATCTTCTTTTAAAATTACAAAATTATGCTACAACTTTAGGATATAGAAAAGACACGATAAATAAAGTTTTAAATAAGGTAAATATAAAAGAAGAAGATAGTATTTTAGACAAAGAATATCAAAGAGAATTCAAAAGATTAAGCCACAAATATAATGGTAAAGATTTAGAAATAAAAATAAAGTCCAACTTATATAGAAAAGGTTTCAATTTAAATGATATTGAAAAAATAATAAATAACACTAGATTATAAATAAAAAATTTGATACAATAGAATTGGTGAATCTAAGATGAAAAAAATAAAAGTCATAATTCTTGTTGCCTTTATTTTTATGTTAACTGGATGTAGTTGGGAAAGCGTTCAAAAAAAATATGGTGATACATTAAATAAAAAACCTTCTTGTACATACTATACACAAAAAGGAAGTGCTTCAGAAGATTACTTTAAAATTAGCTCTATGACATTTTCTGCAGACTACAATGGTGTTTATTTTAGTGTAAACTCTGGTGCAAAAAAAACACTATGGAGCACCAATGGACAAAATCTTAGTGTTCAGGGCCCAAATGCTAATTTGCTATTTTCTGAAGGGTTTTTGAAAAAATTTTTTGAAAACTATCAAAAAAATAACACATGTCCAACAAATGTTTATATACAACGTGAAACAACAGCATTTCAAATGGAAAATACTGGAACAACTGAGAGATATAATTCAAAAGCTACCACAATAAAAAATGACGAAGGAAAAGATATAAAATGTCATCAAAATGGGGCAAAAAATTGTATTCAAAGATATATAACTATTGGAAAGAAAGAATATTTTATAGAACTTGGTTATTATAATAATAACAAAAAATACATAGGAATTGCAACAGATAGTAAGTTCGACACTATAAAAATTGAAACTGGCACTTTAGGTGTAACCGTAAATGGGATTGAATTTGTCGTACCAAGTCAAGAGGCGATAAATGAAATATGGTTATCAAATGGTAAGCTTATTTCAAGTGATAAACTTTTGGTAAAGAATAATCCCGGAACGGAGCAAATATATTATATTACGGGTTCTGAAAAAACCAATCCTGGCGAAAGTGAAAAAATAGAAACTAATGACGTTGATAAATATGACACTATTAAGAACGAAAAAGTTCACAAAGATTTAGACATAACAGCGGTCAATTTATGTTCAGCAACCGATGCAAATGGAAATGCAAATCATTCATTACTAGTTTTTCAAGTAATAGGTTATATAATTTTAATAATAAAAATATTAGTACCAATAGTTTTAATAGTTCTAGGCAGTATAGATTTAGGAAAAGCAACTTTAAGTAATGATGATAAGGCAATAAAAGATTCATCTGTTCAGTTTGGTAAAAGAATATTAATAGGATTGGTAATATTCTTTATTCCCACAATATTAGACTTTTTCTTAAGCCTAATAAATGGGGTTAATGAAACAACAAGTAAATTTGAAGGGTGTACAAACTGTATATTAAATCCAAATAATAGTAGCAAATGTTCACCAAAAAAATTAACAGATTAATGATTAACTAAAAAAATGGCCATTTTCTAGCATAAATTACTAGATTTGGCTTTTTTTTACAATAAAATTATGATATAATTCAGGTATCAGTTTTAAGTGGGCAGGAAATCCCACTTTTATTATTAGTTATGGAGGTGTTTATGAAACTAGTACTAGATAAACTTAAAATTGACTTACAAAAGGCTTTTGGAGAAACTGATATAATTGTGGACGACATAGCTTTTGAAGAAAAAGGAAAATATCATTTTCTAACAGTAACTTTAGATAAAATCGGAGGTATCGATTTAGAAACGATAGTAGAAGCCACCAAAGTTGTAAATGAAGTAGTAGATAAAGCCGATATAACAGATGATAGCTACATATTAGATGTAGTAAGCAAAGAAAGAGGAGAGTAAAAATGAGTAAACAATCAAGTGGAAATGAATTAATCAAAGCTTTAAATGTTTTAGTAGACGAAAAAAACATAAGCCCAGATGTAGTTTTTGAAGCACTGCAATTAGCACTTCAAACTGCATACAAGAAAAATTTTAATTCCAAGACAAATGTTAGAGTAGACATTAATCGTGAAACAGGAGATATCAAAGTATATTCATATTATGTTGTAGTTCCTGAAATAGAAGAAGCTAAGTTAGTTGAAGATGAAGAAGGAAATATTACAAGAGTTGAACCTGAAATTAATCGTGATGCTCAAATACTTTTGGAAGACGCCAAACAAAAGGTACCAAATATTAAAATTGGTGAAACAATTGAAGAAGAAGTAACACCAAAAGATTTTGGTAGAGTAGCAGCAGGAACAGCAAAACAAGTTGTAATGCAAAAAATCAGAGAAGCAGAAAAAAACAGTGTAATTGAAGAATTTTCTGATAAGCAAGATGAATTAATGATTGGTATGGTAGCCATGGAAGATCAAAATAACTACTATATTGATTTAGGTAGAACCAGAGGAATACTACCTAAAAAAGAAACAATACCTGGTGAACAAATAGTAATGGGATCAAATATTAAAGTATATGTTAGCAAAGTTGAAAGTGGACCAAAAGGCCCAATAATCAAACTATCTAGAAATAACTATGGATTTGTAAAAAGATTATTTGAACATGAAATTCCAGAAGTTGCAAATGGCACAATCGTAATTGCTCAAGTAGCAAGAGAAGCTGGAATAAGAACTAAAGTAGCTTTATATTCAACCAATGAAAGAATTGATGCTATAGGATCATGTATTGGTGAACGAGGCTCAAGAATTGCTGGCATTTTGAAAGAATTAAAAGGAGAAAAAGTAGATTTAGTCCTATATAGTGAAGATGCCGCAGAGTATATTAAAAATGCCATGACACCAGCAAAAGATGTAATAGTGTCAATACCAGATGCTGAAGTAAGAAATGCTCTAGTTATTGTGAGTAGTGATAACTTATCAGCAGCTATAGGTAAAAAAGGAAGCAACATAAAGTTAGCTAGTAAATTAACCAAATATCATTTAGAAATAAAGACCATGGAAGAAATACAAGCCGCTGGTAACAAATAATGAAAAAGATTCCAATGCGCTCTTGTATCATTACTAAAGAAAAACTACCAAAAAAAGAACTAATCAGAGTAGTAAGAACTCCAGAAGGAGAATTAGTAATTGATGAAATAGGTAAAGCAAATGGTCGAGGCGCTTATTTAAAAAAAGATATTGAGGTTATAAAAAAAGCTAAAAATAATAAAGTATTAAATAGAGTACTTGAAGTAGAAATCCCAGATTCTATTTACGAAAAATTAGAAGAAATAGTGCAAAAATAACGAAAGGTTGTGATTAAATGAAAGTATCAGAATATGCAAATGACGTAAATTTATCTGTCGCAGAAATCTTAAAAAAATGTCATGAACTAGCAATAAATGTTAATTCAAAAGATGACTATTTAACAGATGACGATATCATAATGCTAGATAACACTATTAATTTAATTAGTACGGATGAAGAAATTACTTACGAAGAAGAAGAAGATATCGAAGACAAAGTTGATGAAATTATGACATCTTCTAGGGTTGACAAAACCATGAAAGAAGGAGTAAGTAAAGAAAAATTAAAGAAAAAAGACATAAATAAGCAAGAATTTAATATGCTAAAAAAAGCAATGTATAAGCATAAAAATAAACTCATGAAAAATGAAGCTGATGAAAACATTATTCTTTATAAAAATGGTATGAGTGTTAGTGAATTTGCAGGCGTATTAAATGTTGGTGGAGCAGAAATCATTAAAAAGTTAATGGAAAATGGTTTAATGCTAAGTTTAAATGAGCCAATAGATTTTGAAAATGCTGAAATAATTGCATTAGATTATAACAAAACTCTAAAAAGAGAAGAAACACAAGATGTTACTAACTTTGAAGAATATGAAATAATAGACAAAGAAGAAGATTTAGTTAAAAGACCTCCGATAGTGACTATTATGGGACACGTTGATCATGGTAAAACAACACTTCTTGACTACATAAGAAATACTCATGTAGTTGACAAAGAATTTGGTGGAATTACACAACATATCGGAGCTTATCAAACTAAATATAAAGATGAACTTATAACATTTATAGATACCCCAGGTCATGCTGCTTTTACAGAAATGAGAGCAAGAGGGGCATCTGTTACAGACATTGTAATAATAATTGTTGCCGCAGATGATGGTGTAAAACCACAAACAAAAGAAGCTGTCGATCACGCCCTTAGTGCCAATGTGCCAATAATAGTAGCTGTAAATAAAATTGACAAACCGGAAGCTAATGTTGACAGAGTGTTAACAGAAATGGCTGAAATTGGTATCACACCAGAAAGCTGGGGAGGAAACGTTCCGTTTATTAATATCTCTGCTCATACTGGCGAAGGTGTAGACTTACTTCTTGAAACAATTTTAACAATTGCTGAAGTTGGAGAACTTAAAGCTAATCCAAACCGTTATGCTATCGGAGCAGTAATTGAATCCAGATTAGATAAAAATGTCGGAGGAATAGCTTCATTCTTAATTCAAAATGGAACTCTAAGAATAGGGGATCCAGTCGTTGTTGGTACAAGTTATGCGAAAGTAAGAACAATGAAAAATGATCGTGGAGAATCAATTGTTGAAGCCGGACCTTCAACACCAGTTGAAGTAACAGGATTAACTGAAAATCCATCCGCTGGTGACAAATTCATGGCCTTTGAAACAGAATCTGAAGCTAAAGCAATTGCTGAAAAGCGAAAAGATGCAGCTAAAGCCAATGCAGGAAAAACCAAAAAGGTATCATTAGATGATTTATTTGCTTCAGTAGATGCCGGAAATAAAGAAATAAATATTGTTTTAAAAGCTGATGTACGTGGTTCAGAAGAAGCTGTTAAAAATGCTTTAGAAAAAATAAAAGAACAAGATGTCAGAGTTAAAGTAATAAGAAGTGGTATCGGAGCGATAACTGAATCAGATGTTGTTTTAGCTAGTGCGTCAAATGCAATTATAATTGGATTTAATGTTATAGCATCTTCTAGTGCTAAAGATATAGCAAAAGATAATAACATTGATATAAGATTATACACAATTATTTATAAATTAGTGGAAGACATCGAAGCCGCTATAAATGGTATGTTAGATCCAGAATATGAAGAAAAAATAATTGGAGAAGCTGAAATTAGAAAAATATTTAAGTTTTCTAAAATTGGGAACATTGCTGGTTCATATATAACTAGTGGAATAGTAAAAAATGGTGCACTTGCTCGTGTTATTAGAGATGGTGTAGTTATAGCAAGTGATGAAAAAATTGCTTCACTTCAAAGAGAAAAAGACACCGTCAAAGAAGTTAAAAAAGGATTTGAATGTGGTATCACCTTAGAAAAATTTAATGATTTTAAAGAAAGCGATACTATCGAAGCTTACGAAATGATCGAGGTAAAACATGCCTAAATACAAAATAGCTAGGATAGCCAGTGATATTCAAAGATATCTTAGTGATATTCTAATAAATGAAGCTAATGATGATATATTGAAACATATTACAATTACTGGTTGTGATTTAACAAATGATCTAAGTTATTGCAAAGTGTATTTTACATCATTTGATAATTTAGATATAAAGGTTCTTGAAAAAGAAGTAAATGAAGCAGCTCCATTTATACGTGGAAAGCTAAGTGAAAAAATTGAAATTAGACATACACCTGAATTAAAATTTGTGTATGACAAGTCTATAGCTTATGGTGAAAAAATAGAAAAAATAATAAAATCAATTGACAAGGGGGAATAGAAATGATTACTATAGTAGACAAAGTACCAGCTAAATATGAACGGATAGTTCTTGAGGAATATTATACATTTTATCAATACCAAAATGGAGAAAGAGATATTTTTAATAAAAATATTAAATTTACAACAGATGAAAATAAACTAACTGAAAAAGAATTAGCAAATAAATCTTTAATTGATTCAATTAAAACTTTAAAAGATTCAAATCCAGCAATAAAGTTTTTGCTATCATTTGATTTAGATGATAGATTAGTGGCAGTTACAAGACTTTATTCAAATGGCAAATACTTACACATATGTGATATTGTTTATCCTAATTATCCAGATGTTGCAGAAAAATTAATGCTTTTAAATGAAATAATAGAAAAATCTGAAGAAATAGCAAGAAATAATGATCAAGATCTTGATTTTGAAATTCAAAATAATGACGAAGCTACTTTAAGCTTTGCAGGAGCATGGGGATTTAAACCACTAAATGAAGAAAAAAGAGAGTTTACAACTGTTGTACTAACCAAAAAAGTAGAAAAGAGAGACAAAAATGAACAAACTCTTAGTCGTAAACAAAACCCAAAATTTAACTAGTAGAGATGTAGTTAATAAGTTAAGTAAAGTATTTAAATATAAAAAAATTGGACATACAGGAACTTTAGATCCGCTTGCAACAGGAGTTCTTGTATGCCTTTTTGGAAAATACACAAAATTAGTTGATTTGCTTACTTCCATGGATAAAGAGTATATTGCACAAATAAAATTAGGCATAAAAACCGATACTGGAGATATAACGGGAAAAGTTATAAAAAGTCAAACTTATGATTTTTCTGAAGAAGATATAATAAAAGTTTTTAATGAATTTCCCAAAAGGTATTTACAAACAGTACCAAAATATTCTGCAATCAAAATAAATGGTAAAAGATTATATGAATATGCACGAAACGACATTGAAGTTGAGTTACCAAAAAGAGAAGTTAATATATATTCATTAGAATTAATTGATTTTCACGAAGACATAATAACATTTAAAACTCATGTTTCTAAAGGAACATACATAAGAAGTTTAATTGAAGATTTATGTGAAAATTTAAACACTATAGGTACAATGAATAATTTAACAAGAACCAAACAAGGATATTTTGATATTAAAGATTCATATACCTTAAGTGAGATAGAAAAAGGAAACTATCAATTTCAAAACATTCATGATTTTTTAAATTATCCTTCTATTGAAATTTCTGAAAAACTAGTTAAAATTATTGCCAATGGTGGAAAAATATTAAATAATTTTGGAATATCTGATAAAGTAATATTTACATATCATAATGAGGATATAGCAATATATGAAAAAGATCAAGAAACTTTAAAGCCTTACATAATGCTTTAAAGTTTTTATTTGAAATTAATAAAATACATAAAATAAGGTAAAATAATTGTACATAAAATAGTTTTATGATAAGATAAATAAATGGAGGTAATTTATGCAAATAGACAATGTCGAAGAACTTATAAATAAAACAAATATAACTGCCTATGTTCATACATCAGATATTGTAGCTGGCAAAACATATGATGTAAAAAAGATATCTTTTTTAAACCAAAAGGAAAGTCAAAGCCAAAATGGTAAAATTAACTATTATTGGTATGAAGTAGATGATGAGACAAAACAAACGTATTATGATATCATGATAGCCATAGAGAATAACAAAAATATAATAAAAACATCTTGTGATTGCCGTGAATTTAGAAGTATGAAGAGCTGCAAGCATGTTGCCACAGTTATTTTAAATAACTATGAAAGCATGTTCGATAAATTATTTGCTAATATTCCTAAAATATCATCAAGCATTTTAGATAAATTTGTTGCTAGACAAGAAAATTTTATAAAAAAAGAATTAACTGTAAATCTAATAATCAACGTTTCTAAAAGAGAAAGTAATTATTACTATTACTATAATTCAGTAGATTGTAATGTTAAAATAATGTTAGGAGATGAAAAATTATACACATTAGGAAATCATGTGAGTTTATTTAAAAATGTTTATGAATCTGGCGAAGGAGAAGTCTATTTTGGCAAAAGTTTTACATACGATCCAAACAAATATTTTTTTAATAATGATGGAAGAACTATAATCAACGCCTATTATGGAACTTTTGATGATGTTAAATATAGTTATATAAGCTCAAGTCATTTAAAAAAGTTTTTACATAAAGTAAAAGACGTAAAATTTGTTATTAATAATTATGAAGTGGATGGAATAATTGACAGTTTTCCAATTGATACAAATTTGCTAAAAAAAGATGATAATTATGAACTTGAATTTGACCTTGACAATCTTATATGCTTAATACCTGATGACTATGAGTATTCATTTTATCGAGGTAAATTATATCGTTTAAATAGTAAGGAACAAGAACTAATAGAAGATTTAAAGAAAAATGAACTAAATAAATTGGTTATAACCAAAGATAAAATTGATACCTTTAATAAAGGTTTACTTAAAGTAGTTAGAAAAAAATTAAAAGTAGATTCATCTGTAGATGACATAATAATTCCAAGCAATATAAAAGCTAAATTATATTTTGATATTAGAAATGACTATGTTCTTTCTAGTATAGTATTTAATTATGATGAAAAAGAAGTTGATTATTTTAACAAATCTAGTGAAATACTACGTGATATAAATTTTGAAACATCAGTATTAAATGATATTGGTAAGTACGGATTTATTATTGAAAACAATAAAATAGTTTTAAGAAATATTGATTTAGAAGTTGAATTTTTAGAAAATGGTCTTGAAGAATTAGCAAATAAATATGAAATATTTACAACAGAAAAATTTAAAAATATTAAAATAAAGAAAAAAACATCAGTTTCATCCATGTTTGGCATTGGTCAAGATAATATTTTGAGCTACAATTTTAATCTCGGGGACATCAATAGTAATGAATTAGTGAATATCTTTGATAATATGAGAAACAAGAAAAAATATTATCGTCTTAAAAATGGTGATATCATAAATCTTGAAGATGAAGCCTTGCAAGAATTAAACAATTTAACTGAAGAATTAGAACTATCTGATGAAGAAATAATAAATGGAAAAGGAAGTATCTTAAAATATAGAGCAATTTACCTAGATAGCTTAAAAAAGACTAAGTACTCAATTATTTCAACAGATAATTTATTTGACAACTTTATTAAAAATTTTTATGAATACAAAGATGGCAATCTTACTTTAGAGGATACAAGTATTTTACGTGATTATCAATTAGTAGGTGTAAAATGGCTATATAATTTAGCTAAAACAGGCTTTGGTGGTATTCTTGCAGATGAAATGGGTTTAGGTAAAACAATACAAGTTATCTATTACATTAAACAAATGTTAAAAGACGATAACAAAGCGAAATTTTTAGTTGTAGTTCCAACATCACTTGCATACAACTGGGAACATGAATTTGAAAATTATGGTAAAGAGATAAAACGTGCCATTTGTATTGGACCTAAAGAAAAAAGAAAACAAATTTTAAAAGAATTAAATAAATTAAATGTAATTATAACAACTTATGGTTTATTACGTGAAGATGAAGAATTATATGGAAATTTAAATTTTAACACCATGATAATTGATGAAGCACAAAATATTAAGAATAACCTAGCAGGAATAACTAAAGTTGTAAAGAAAATTAATGCTGAAACAAAATTTGCCTTAACTGGAACCCCGCTTGAAAACTCTATCATCGAGTTATGGAGTATATTTGATTTTATAATGCCAGGATATTTAGCAAATTTAACAAAATTTCAAAGCAAATACAAGATAAAAGATTTTGATGAAGATAGTGAAATATTAATCAAAGGTTTAAGCAAGCAAATTAATCCATTTATCTTAAGAAGAAAGAAAAGTGATGTAGTAAAAGAATTACCTGAAAAATTAATAAATGACATATATATTGATCTAAAAGACGAACAAAAAAAATTATATGTAGCGGAGTTAAATCGAGTAAAAGAAGAAATGGAAAAGATTATTAAAGAAGAAGGAATGAATAAAGCTAGATTTTTAATTCTTCAACTTTTAACAAAATTAAGGCAAATATGCATAGACCCAAGTATAGTGTACGACAATTATAAAGATGGGTCAAATAAAATTGAACAACTTGAATCTATTGTAAATGAATATACTAAAAACAACCATAAAGTATTAATTTTTTCATCATTTAAAACAGCATTGAATATAGTTAAAGACAAACTAAATAAGGCAAAAATTAAAACATACATGATTGATGGTTCAGTTCCTTCAAAAACAAGAATGGAAATGGTAGATAATTTTAATGCTAATAATGATGTTAAAGTGTTTTTAATAATGCTAAAATCTGGTGGAACTGGTTTAAACTTAGCATCAGCAGACATAGTAATTCATCTTGATTTATGGTGGAATCCTCAAGCAGAAAATCAAGCAACTGACAGAGCACATCGTATTGGCCAAACTCACAAAGTTGAAGTAATCCACTTAATTACAAAAGGCACAATTGAAGAAAAAATATTAGAACTTCAAAATAAAAAAAGAATATTAAGTGAAAAATTAATTGATGGACAAGTAAGGGATAAAAATATTATTTCTGAGTTAACCAAAGAGGATATTGAAAAACTATTATCATATGAAAATAAAGAATAAAAAAAGAAATGCTAATTTAGTTCTCTAACTAAATGCATTTCTTTTTGATTTGGATATAATTTTTCAAGTAATTGATATTCTATAGCTAAATCTAGAGCTAAAGTAACAAGAACTTCTTTAGATTTAGTATAATCACTACATACTATTTTTTCAGTTCCATCTGGCATCATAAATGTTTTTTTATTGTGTTCATCAACCTTTATATTATCAAGTTGAGATTTATGAATTTGATATATTCTATTATGAAGTCGAGGTGAGCCAACGAACAAAGTAATTTTATTAAGTGGATCCACAACAAGTTGAGTTCCTGCAAAACCTGGTGACATAAAAGATTTACCAGAAAGTGGAGGATAAACAGATAAGTACTTAGGATCAGGTTGCTTCAAATAAACTAAAGAACCATAAAATCTGGTATATTTATCATCATCTTTAAATCCGGTTTCAGTATCACTCATAGATAATAAAGTATTTTGAGTAATTAATCTATTATCAACTAAAGCCTTAGCAAATTTAATCATGTCATCTTTAGTGGAAAATAAACCAGCATGTCCTGGAGCAATTCCTTCTTTTTGACCAATAGCATTAGCCTTTGGATCATGGACAGTACCAGGGATATTATCATATCTAGTTATAGCTTTTCCATCTTGAGTAATAATAGTAGAGAAATTTTCATTAGCAACTCTATCTAAATCATAAGAAGGAACATTTAAATAAGTATCATGCATTCCACATCTTTTAAATATCATTGTTTCTAAAAATTTATTAAATTTCATACCACTTACTTTTTCTACTAAAACTCTTAATATCATAGCACCAATATCAGTATAAGCATTCTCCGGTTGGATATCTCTAGGATAAGCTTGATATAATATTTCTAAAGCTTCTTCCTTATTTTTAGCTGTATCAATTCTCTTAGGAGTAGCAACACTTACTCTAAATTTTAATAAATCATAAATAGTAGTATTTCCTAAACTTTTAAATTCAGGTACATATTTTGTAACAGGTTCAAAAACATCAATTAATTTATCTTCGGCAAGCATCAAAACAGCAACAGCAGTAAATGATTTGGAAGTTGAAGCTAAATCAAAAATAGTATCTTGTTCAATAGGTAATTCTTCTCTAACTAAAACTCCGTTTTTCATAACATATTCTTGTCTATTTCCACATATAACAGTATCTCTATTTTTTAAAGTTCCAAAATCTAATATAAGCCCAGGAGTAATTTGAGTATCCTTGACAAAATTGTCCACGATTTCTTTTAATCCACTTTTCATAAAAAGTTTAAGTCTTAAAGTTGTTAAACTAGCATGTGGATTTTCCTTAATAACCTTAATTACAGGATTAAGTAATTTTTCATAATCTTTACTAGAATAGATATCCTGTAAACAAGGTATATTTGTATTATTTTGATTATTTAATAGTGTATTAACATATTTTCTATAAGTTGTATATTTCATTATACATCCCCCTCAAGATAATTATATTATAATAAATGGAAAAAATTTTGTCAAATTTTAGTGCACATTATACCAAAATATGGTAAAATTAAAATGGTGAAAATATGAAAAGGAAAGATAAGACAACAGAAGTAAAATGCACAGATTTTGCTAATACCATATATCAAATTAGAATGGAAAGAAAATTAACACAAAAAGATCTTGCAGATTTGATTGGTGTTTCAGACAGAACAATTTCTAAATGGGAGAACGGTACAACTGTGCCAGATCTAGAAACAATTAAAAGATTATGCAAGGCATTAGGTACGTCTCCAGATTCAATAGTCAAATCTAAAAAGAATTACAAAGATGTATTGTACGATTTCAAGAGAAGATTATGTAACATACTTAATTATTTATTGAAAAATATCTTTTTAATAAGTTTTGTAATAACATTTATACTATTATTAACATATTTTATAAATAATTATAATACAATTAGAATTTATGATTTAACTTACGATAACGAAAACATTTCTTTCGAAGATGGATATTTTTTCAAAACTAAAGTCTTAAACATCATAACTATTAATGATATAAAACTAAATAAAATAATTTATGAGCCAAAGACTGTAAAAATAGAACTTTATACTTATCTAAATGGAGATAAATATGTTATTTATGAAAGTGATAAACTTGATAACATTTATATTGAAGAAAGCAAATCCTATACAGATCTATTAACTAAAGATGTAATTGAGAATATAAAACATAATTTATACATTGGCATTAATACAACAGATGAAGATGACAATGAATATTCTTACAAAAGCAAACTAGTTTTAAAACAAAAGTTAAATAATAACAAACTTTATTATAAAGAATACGTCAAGGAACAAGATAAAGGCATAGAAAATTTGGGATTGCAAAATCCTTTTTTAGTTCCCATGACAAATGAATATGACGATACTAAAAGTGATAAAGCAGTAATAAATAGTACCAACAGATTAGAATCTTTAGGTTTTACCTATAATAGTAAGACAGAGACTTATATAAAATTTGATACTGATGGTGGCATAATTGAATATTTCAAATATTGTGATATCTTAAAATATACTAAAATAGAAAATGATATGATTTACTGTTACTCATATCATCAGAATTATAAAAGAATAGATTTACAAATATTTAATGAAACAAATGAGAAAGAAAAATTAAAAATAACATATTTTGTAACAAGCCCCAATAAATTTTGTAACAAAGAAGTTTGCAAAAATTATAAAAAAGTAATTAATCACATTCTCAGCATTTACAATAAAATAACCAAGATTCTCCAATAAGAGATATGCAACTCCCGTGATTTTCTATTTTCTTTTTCGACATTATCTGATACGATGAAGTTGGAACAGAGAGGAGGTGCACTTGAGCAGCTGAAAAAAATTATTATGACTATTTCAATTTTATTTGTTATGATTATTTCAATTAATGTAAAAGCAGCAACACTAACAGATGAGGAATATAATAGACTTAAAAATGTATTTTCAGACCAACGTATATCATTAATGACTGATGAAGATGCAAAAAGATATTTAAGTTATGATTTAGATCACAGCAACAAAGTAAGTAAGTACTTTAAAGTAACAGAAACAACAAACGGAACAATTACAACAGAGGTCAGCAAAGAGGAAGCAACAAATGCAGCAAAAGAAAGTACAGTTACAAGAGGTAGTGTGTATACAACATCATACAAGAATATTCAGATTTCATCAACAAAAATTACAGGAAATAGATATTTTATTCAATTAGTAAATAGTTGGCTAATAACACCACGCGTAAAATCTTATGATGTTATAGCAATGAGATTTGATGACGTTTCAGTTATAACTGGAACACAAGAGGGTACTCAGTCCTATATAAGTGGTGCAAATTCTAGTTTGGTAAACTATACTTATAATGGCACAAATATGGTTTTGAGTTCTAATGGATTTGGAATATCAATGAATTTAGTAGATTCAGCAACAAAATTTGAATGTAGCATCGAAGCTACTGTTAACTCAACATCTCAATGGGCTACAGTTTATGGTAGCTATCAACATGCAATGACAGCAGTTACATTAGCACAATCTAAATCATACACAATAAGTCACAATGGTTATGGTAAAGTTATCAATTTTGCCACAGCTGTTCAAAACGATTATGATAACATGCAAGGAGTATCAATCGCATTGGGATACACAGCATAGTATGAACTCTGGAGTGCTATCATACAAGTATTCTATAAAAGCGTATACAATTAGTAGAGGTTTTAAGTGGTATTCAACAACAGTCAATTAATGGTGTAGGAACTATAAAGAGGTATGTGATTACATATAAACATATTATTATAAGCTTTTGTAGTATTAAAATTCAGCATAGAATATAACAGCGATTCATTAATTCACCAGTATTTTAATTGTAGGAATAAATTCCGTCCACACATCATACGATTAGAATAGAAAAATGAAAGATGGTGGATTAATGGAAAAAGAAAAAATTATATCATCAATAGCAAGGCGCGGGGATGGTGAAATCTACTTAGGCGTAGTTGGAGCTGTTCGTACAGGTAAATCGACATTTATTAAACGATTCATAGAAAATCTAGTTGTACCAAATATAACAGATGAATATGAAAAGAAAAGATGTTTAGATGAAATTCCACAAAGTGCGCAAGGAAAAACTATCATGACTACAGAACCTAAGTTTGTTCCAAGCAATGGGGCCTCAATCAAAGTCGGCGAATTCGAAACAAGCATCAAGTTAGTTGATTGTGTAGGTTATGTCATTCCTGAAGCTAATGGCTTTGTTGATGAAGAAGGAAATCCACGGATGGTAAAAAGTCCATGGTTCGAAGATGCGATTCCATTCGTTGAAGCGGCTGAAATAGGAACAGAGAAGGTTATCAAAGATCATGCAACAATAGGGATTGTTGTCACAACAGATGGTTCATTCGGCGAAATCAAAAGGGAATCCTATCTTGAAGCTGAAGAAAAAGTTGTAAGTGAATTAAAAACTATTGGAAAACCATTCTTAGTTATATTAAACAGTATTCACCCAACTAATACAGAGACTAGGGAACTAGCAAAAAATTTAAGTGATATCTATGATGTACCGGTAATGCCAATAAGTGCTGAACTAATGAATGAAAAAGAGATAATGGAAATACTTAAAGCAGCACTTTATGAATTTCCAGTACTAGATATTAAAGTTAAGGTGCCAGAGTGGGTTAGTGTGTTACCAAGCAATAATGAAATTAAAATACATTATTTGGAAAAAATTAAAGAAAGTGTAATTAGTGTTGAAAAAGTTAAAGATGTCGATTTTATATTGGAACATTTCAACGATTCAGAATATATTTCAAACTCCTTTATATCTGAATTAGATGCCTCAACTGGAACTGTTACAATAACACTCGAAAGTTCAAATGAACTTTATACACAAACACTAAAGTCTTTAATGGGTGACATGGTAACCACTAAGGCCGGACTTTTAAAAATATTTGCTAATTATAAAGAAGATAAAGAAGAAATGGATTCACTACGAGGTGCTATCAAAATGGCTAAGAGTACTGGTTATGGAATAGTATATCCCGGAATAAAAGAATTAAAACTTCAAACTCCTGAACTTGTTAAGCAAGGAAGCAGATATGGGGTAAAACTTAAAGCAGTTGCATCAAGTATACATATGTTAAAAGTAGACGTAGAGTCAACTTTTGAACCTATTATAGGTAGTGAGCTTCAATCTAAAGAATTAATTGATAGATTAATGAAGGATTATGAAAATGATGCATCGAGTATCTGGAAAAGTGAGATATTTGGTAGAAGTCTTGAAGCAATTGTGCAAGAAGGTATACAAGCAAAACTTAGCATGATGCCGGACAATACAAGATACAAACTTAAAGATACAGTTTCTAAAATAGTAAATAAAGGTTCAAACACATTAATTGCGATAGTTATATAGCTATTGCTTTTTTTTGACAAAAAATTTAGTAAAAATGTTATAAGATGATAATACTAAAACTGAATAATTAATTGTTGATCTAAACTATTTTTAAAATTTGACATTTAGAAATTTTGTAGTATAATATGCAATATTAAAAGGGAGGAAGTAGAATGATTAATAGTGAGAGAAAGGAATATTACGAATTGCAAATATATAACAGTGATAGTTATTCTCCGATTACTACAAGTAAAGTAGATGATTTTTTATTAGAACAATTGTCAAGTCCAGCCATGAAAGATTTTAATCTTATAATAATTGCGAAATGTACAAAGTTTATGAACAATACATTTGTAAATCCACAAATTATAATATATGACAGATATGAATGGAATGTAGGACCAATGTCAGTTGAAGATATATATGGTGATAATAAAACAGTAACTTGCTGTTTTAATGATAAGAAAAATTTATATTTTAATGGTGAATTAAAATTGTTTCCATGTAATAATCAAGAAGAAATGATAGAAAAGTATAATACACTATCAGATTCTTTAACTAAAGGAAAAATATTGAGAAGAATATTAACAAAACTAAAAAAATAAATACTATATAAAATAAAGTAGAAGACTACTAAAATCAAAAAAGAATATATTTAAGTATGCAACATTATGAAGTAGAGGTCTATGATAGCGTAGTGAATTGTTAATGTCAATATAATTTTGCACAAAAAAGGAAAAATAACTATGTACAAAAATGGGAATATTATTGTATAATTAATTTTTAAATTTGCTGTGATATTACAGAGATAAATTTTGAAAGGAACAAAGGCTAATAATGCAAAAAATTTTATTAGATACAAACTTATTAATATGTAGTAAAAATCAAAATGATATTGATAAGAAAGTATTGGAACTTACAAAAATACTTTATGATTCAAATAATTATAGAATAGTAATTCATCCGATGGCATTAAAAAATTTAAGTAACATCAAAAATCCAAATGAAAGAGAAATATTTTTTCATAAAATTAAAGCATATTCTCTTATTGAAAATGTTCCTAAAGCTAGTGAAAGCTTTAACAATGTAGTAAGATGTTCAAAAACTTCAAATGACATGATTAATAATAATTTATTATATGCTATATATACAGATTATGTTAGTTATTTAATTACTAATGATAAAAAACTAAAAAACAAGGCTAAAAAAATAAATTTAAGCAAAAGAGTTTTAAGAATTGACGATGCTATAAATTTATTTAAATCACTTGAAGAAAAAGAAACAAGAAACCAAGCTTTTATAAATTATGAATTTTTATATAATATAGATTTAGAAGATGAGTTTTTTGACTCATTAAAAACAGATTATAAAGATTTTGAAAATTGGTATAAGAAAAAAACTCTTGATGGAAATAAAGCTTTTATTACAAGGCATGCTAATAACAAAATTGGTTCATTTTTAATGTTAAAAACGGAAGATGAAAATGAAGATTACTCAGAATTTAAGAAACCATTTAAAAAAGGTAGAAGATTAAAAGTAGCAACTTTTAAAGTAGCAAATACAGGCAATAAAATTGGTGAAAGCTATATTAAAATAATTATAAGTGAAGCAATAAAGAATAGGGTTGATGAAATATATGTTACAGTTTTTAAAAAACAAGAGGCATTAATTAAATTGTTTTTGGAATATGGATTTAAGCAAAAAACTACAAAAATGACGGAAAAGACTGATGGAAATTTTGAACAAGAACTAGTTTTTGTAAAAAAATGTTTTGATCAAGTTGACAACCATTTAACCCAAAATATAATTAAAAATTAATGATTTTGTGATATAATCGTTAAAGTAAGCAGGAGGTTAAAATGTGTACTATATTATTACCTATAAAACCAGAATACGCCAATAAAATTATTGAACAAACTAAGTTATATGAATATAGAAAAAAAATTTGTAAAAGAAAAATAGAAAAAATCGTTATTTATAGTACTTCTCCGGTAAAAAAAGTAATTGCTGAAGTTGAGGTTAAATCAGTACTTTCAAATACTCCTAGTAAATTATGGAACGAAACAAAAAAATATTCAGGAATTTCAAAAGATAAGTATATGAAATATTTTGAAAATACTGAAATTGCTTTTGCATATGAACTTGGAAAAATCACTATTTATAAGCAACCAAAAATGTTAAAAGATATTGGAATTAATTACTATCCCCAATCTTATGTATATTTGAAAGATTAATATATAATAAAGAATCAGTCAAAGATGACTGATTTTTAACCTTTTATTTCTATGTTTAACATAAAACAAACACCTTTACACAACAAAAAAACTAACTATTTCTAGTTAGTATTTATTACTTAAACTCGAAAAGTTCGAGTTTCCTATCAATCTGGAGCGATAACAAAGGTTATTTGAAACTCCTAATAGTAAAAGTTGATAAACAACTAATCACTAAAATAATAATAATAATAACATGTTTTTCTAAAATATTAAATAGATTTAAAGAAATTTGAGTAAATAAATGGTATAATATATTTAGAAATTCATTCAGGGGATGATAGTATGCTTAAAGAAGTAAAAATTGAATTAACTAATAAATGTTCTAGAAATTGTAAACATTGTTCTAGTAATGCTACTAGTAGTATTGGTAATTTAAAGATTTTAGATTTTGAAGATGTATCTAGAATAATTAAAGAAGCAAAGTTAATGGGTGCTGATACTATTGTTTTTACTGGTGGAGAGCCTTTAATGTATGATAGACTACCAGAACTAGTTGAATTAACTTCAAAATTAGGAATGAAATCAACTATTTATACATTTGCATATAGAACCGATGATACTTTAAATAAATATAGACAATTAATTGATTTAGGATTAAATAAAATAGTTTATTCACTTGCTGATTCACTATCTGATGAAGAAGATATTTCAGTTTATGATAAAACTGAATTCTTTGATAAAGTATTTGAAAACAATAATGCAAGATTAGGGTTTCATTATACAGTTTCAAAAGATTCTTTTTCTATATTAGAATCAGTAGTAACCGAAACTATTGAAACATTTAAAAGTAGAAGTTATTTTGATAGAGTTAGTTTATTAAGGTTTGTTCCACATGGTAAAGGAACAACTGATATGGACTTATCAAAAGAAGAATTATTAGCAATTAAAAACCTTTATTTAAATTCAAATGATAAAGATAAAATTAGATTAGGAACTCCTTGGAATATACTTGGTATTGAAAATACACCTTGTATTATAGCTGATGAAATAATGATAATTGGATTTGATGGAATAGCTTATCCGTGTGATTCTATTAAATATTTTACTAAATTAGGTATTAGTGG
>CAKOHR010000006.1 GCA_934085825.1 uncultured Bacilli bacterium
TTTGCTTATAATAAGTGTAATATATTTATATGTCTTTTTCAATGTCAACTTTGTTGCACTTCAGAAAAAAATTTGTCGGAAACAATTAAATTTGACAAGTTGAACAAATAGTTGTATAATATGCCCTAAATGAGGGGGGATTATATGCTAGGTGTACTAGATGTTGTAACGCTTGATAATAATAAAGATTATATTGTTTTGAACGTTACTAAATTAAATGATATAAATTATGTATCATTGGTTGGCCAAAATGATCAAAATGATTTTAAATTACTTGAGGAAACATTGAAAGATGGAGAAATCATTTTGAAAGAAGTAAGTGATGAAATAATAATTGAAAAATTAAGGTTGCAAGTTTTGAAAGAAAGTGCAAACTTGTTAAAAGAAATTAAAGAAAATAATAAATAATAGGGGATAAGGTTATGAAAAATACAAAAGAATATCGTGTATTAAAAATTAAAAAATATAATGAAGAATTACCAAGAGACAAAGTGATGAGATTTTTTGTTAAAATTGTTACTTTGCTTCAACTTGAATTAAGCGGGTTGTTTATGGCTAAATTTTTGACAACTTATGATAAAACTGTTAGTAAGATGGCGCTATCTGCTGCTCTTGTTGGGTTTGATTTGTTATTTGCGTATAATCGATTTAATAAAGAAAATAAAATTGATGAATTACATACTGAGTTGAAAATTCAAAATGCCGCTACATATGAAATGGCAGAAAATTGGCTAAAAGAAAAAATTGACGAAGTTAAAGGAAAACAAAAGGAAAATTGTATTCTAGGATCTGCACATCTTGTAGCATCACTTTCTTTATTGTTGCTTAGTTCATTTGGAAAATATGATGTTGCACTTACTAGTGTGGCAATGTATGGATTGTTAAATTTCTTTGATGCAATGGTTAAACAAACAACTTTGCATGATAGATCGAATAAATTACAAGAAGATTTAGATCTTGATAGAATATCAGATTTAAGAAAATAATTATTATAAAACAATAAAATTTTAGAAAAATTGTAAAAAAACAGAGAAAATGACTGAAAATATTTGACTTTTGGTCATTTTTTTCATATAATTTTAATCGGTACATTTTATTTATGTGATTTGTTTGGTTGTGGGAAAATTGAACAGTGAACATAATGAAAGGATTTAGTATATGAAAACATTTATGCAAAAAAAAGAAAATATCGAAAGAAATTGGTATGTTATTGATGCTGAAGGTCAAACTTTAGGTCGTTTAGCTACTAAAGCTGCTCACGTTTTACGTGGAAAACACAAAGTTACATATACTCCTCATGTTGATTGTGGTGATTATGTAATTATTGTAAATGCTGAAAAGGTTGTTTTAACTGGAAATAAGCTAGAAGATAAGAAATATTATAATCATAGTGGTTTCCCAGGAGGACTTAGAGAAAGAACTGCTAAAGAAATGATTAATAATTATCCAGAAGAAATGGTTGAAAGAGCTGTTAAAGGAATGCTTCCTCATAATAGATTAGGAAGAGCTATGGGTAAGAAATTATTTGTTTATAGCGGACCTGATCATAAACATGAAGCTCAAAAGCCAAAAGCTTTGGAAGTTAAATAGGAGGAATTATGGCTAAGAAACAAGAATGGACAGCAACTGGTAGAAGAAAAAGAAGTGTAGCAAGAGTTAGACTTGTTGGTGGTACTGGTAATATTACTGTTAATGGTGTTGATGTTAATGAATATATGCCATTTGCAACACTTGTAATGGATTTAAAACAACCATTAGTTGCTACAGGTAATGAAAACAGATTTGATATCGATGTTAATGTAACTGGTGGTGGATTTTCAGGACAAACTGGAGCAATCCGTTTAGGTATTACTAGAGCATTACTTGCATTTGATGCTAATACTGATCAAACTAGAGAAGATAGTTATAGACATATTCTTAAAAATGCTGGATTTATTACTAGAGATCCAAGAGTTAAAGAACGTAAGAAATATGGTCTTAAAAAAGCAAGAAGAGCTCCACAATTCTCAAAACGTTAGTAGATATTTTGATTTTAATCCTCATGAACTTTTGGTTTGTGAGGTTTTTTGATGACATTTATTTAGAAATTTGGTAAAATATTTATGAAATGACTGAGATGGGTGGTTAGTTATGAGAATTAGTAATGAATGGAAAGATTATGAATGTTTGGATGCTGGTAATGGTGAAAAGTTAGAACGTTGGGGTAATGTTATTCTTAGAAGGCCAGAACCACTTGCTATGTGGCCAATTGAAATGGATTATAATTGGAAAAAAGTAGATGGAGTTTATTATAGATTTGTTGATGGGGGAGGACACTGGGAATTTAATAAAAAATTACCTGATTTTTGGATTATAAATTATAAAGATTTAAAGTTTAAAGTTAGTCCAACAAATTTTAAACACACTGGTTTATTTCCTGAACAAGCTTGTAATTGGAATTTTATGATGGATAAAATTAAAAATGCTAATAGACCTATTAAAGTTCTTAATTTATTTGGCTATACTGGTGGTGCAACTGTTGCTTGTAGTAAAGCTGGTGCAGAATTAGTTGTTCATGTCGATGCTGCTCGTGGTATGGTTGAATGGGCTAAGGAAAATGCTAAACTTTCTGGAGTAGGAGGCAATTATATTAGATTTTTAGTAGATGATTGTTTAAAATTTGTTGAAAGAGAAATAAGACGTGGTAATAAATATGATGCTATTGTTATGGATCCTCCATCATATGGAAGAGGTCCTAGTGGTGAAGTTTGGAAACTTGAAAAAAACTTAGAAGAACTTGTTAGTAGATGTACTCTTCTTTTAAGTGATAAACCGTTATTTTTCCTTATTAATGCTTATACAACGGGTGTTTCCAGTACAGTATTATATAATGTTTTAAAACTAACTGTTGCTAAAACTTATGGTGGAAATGTCGATGCTGGAGAAATTGGTCTTCCAATAAATAAGAATGATTTAGTGCTTCCATGTGGTATTTATGGTAGATGGCAAGATGAATAAAATTATTTATGAAGATAATCATTTATTAGTAGTGGAAAAGCCTCGAAATATGCTTGTACAGTCTGATAATACTAAGGATTTGGATTTGCTTACTAGTTTAAAAAAATATATCAAAGTAAAGTATAATAAACCTGGTGAAGTTTATTTAGGGCTGGTACATAGACTTGATAGACCTGTTGGTGGCGTCATGGTTTTTGCAAGAACTAGTAAATCTGCATCAAGGCTTAGTAATATGATAAGGTTGCATGATTTTGAAAAAACTTATTTAGCTGTGGTTCAAGGTAAGGTTCCAAGTGAAGGGGTATTTGAGGATTATTTATTAAAACTTGAAAGTGAGAATAAAACTGTTGTTAATAAAAATGGTAAATATTCTAAACTTTCTTATAAATTACTTGATTTTAAAGAAGGACTTAGTCTTGTTAAGATAAAACTTGATACAGGTAGATCCCATCAAATTAGAGTTCAATTTTCTTCTCGTGGGTATGTTTTATGGGGAGATCAAAAATATAATTCTGAAGCATTAGTTGGTGAGCAAATTTCTTTGTGGGCGTATGAACTTAAGTTTAAGCACCCAGTACGTGAAGAACTAATGAATTTTAAATGTTTACCACCAATAAATGAATATCCTTGGAACTTGTTTGGAGATGTTATTAATGATAAATGAAGAAATATTTAAAAAATATGTGGGTACTTTCGATATTTCTTGTCCACCTATAAACAGAAAATTATACCATAGTTTTAGAGTAAGTGAAATTTCTAAAAAAATTGCTTTATCGTTAAATTTAGATGAAGATTTAGTAAAATTAGCTACATTTATTGGTTTAGTTCATGATATTGGTAGATTTACACAATGGAAGAATTATGGTACTTATGTTGATTTTGATAGTGAAGACCATGCTTCTTTAGGGGTTAAAATTTTATTTGAAGATCATATTATTAGTGAATTTATTATTGATTCTAAATGGAATAATGTTATTTATAATGCTGTAAAAAATCATAATGAATATATGCTTAATTCTAAAGTTGATGAAGTAAGCTTGTTAATGGCTAAAATTTTGCGAGATGCAGATAAACTTGATATTCTTTATATGGTTGCAAGTGGGTTAGTTGCTGTTGAACAATCAGATGCCGAAGTAAGTAAAGAGGTAAATAAAGAATTTTTAGAGAAGAAAAGTATTGAAGGAAAATATTTGAAAAATAGTACTGATAAAATTTTATTAAGATTGGCTTTAGTTTTTGATTTGAATTTTGAATATAGTTTGAATTGTGTTTTAGTTAATAAATATTTACAAAGTATTTATGAAAGGGTTAAAAACAAAAAAATAATTGAACCATATTATATGGTTGTTAAAAATTATTTGAAGGAGAAATGTAGTGGAAAGATATAAAGAAATAGAGAGAAGCATTATAAAAAGATTTAGAAAAGAAATATGGGCAAAGTTTGTAAAAGCTGTTAAGGATTATCAACTTATTAATGAAGGTGATAAGATTATGGTTTGTATTTCTGGTGGAAAAGATTCTTTTTTACTTGCTAAATGTATTGAAGAATTAAAGAGACATGGCGGAGTAAATTTTGATGCTTGTTATGTTTCTATGAATCCCGGATATAATGAAGTAAATAAGCAAATGATATTTAAAAACGCGAATATTTTAAATGTTGATCTAAAAATGTTTGAAAGTGATATATTTGATGTTGCTAATACTTTGAATGAAAAAAGTCCTTGTTATATGTGTGCTAGAATGCGAAGAGGTAATCTTTATAATAAAGCTCAAGAATTTGGGTGTAATAAAATAGCTTTGGGACATCATTTTGATGATGTTATTGAAACAACTCTTTTATCTATGTTTTATGGCAGTGAAGTAAAAACTATGCTTCCTAAGCTACATAGCGAAAATTTTGAAGGATTAGAATTAATTAGACCCCTTTATTTGGTAAAAGAGTCAAGTGTACTAGCTTGGTGCAAATATAATGAATTAACTTTTATTAATTGTGCATGTAAATTTACGGATAAGGTAAGTAAAAGTGAGGATCACATTAGTAAAAGAAAAGAAATGAAAGATCTTATAAATCAACTTAGAAAAATTAATCCAGATATTGATTATAATATATTTAAATCACTTGATAATGTTAATTTGAATTGTGTCCTTGGTATTAGAAAAGATGGTATTCATAAAAGTTTTATGGAGGATTATGATAAATAATCCTTTTTTAAATTTTTAAAATACTAACTCAACTTAATCTTTAGTTTACTCAACCTCGTAGTTATTTATTTAATAATAAAAATGTGTATAATAATTTTAGAAAGGAGGAAAAACATGAAAAAGAAAATGTTTATTATTTTATTGTTAATTATTGGAGTTGTTAGTATAACTGCTTGTAATAAAAAAGAAATTGTATTAAACGATAGTAAAAAGTTTAAAGAAGAATATGAAAGTTTTAATGGACAAAAAAATGATTATTTTGAATATCGAAATTTATTTATAGATGAAAATAACCCTTTTGTTTATACAACTGCTGAAGATATTGTTGAAAAAATAGAAAATAAAGAAACTTTTATTGTATATTTTGGCGATCCTGAATGTCCGTGGTGTAGAAGTGTAATAGAGCAAGCAATAGAATCTGCTAATAAAAATAATATAGGAAAAATTTACTATGTGCGTATATGGGATGGCTTTCATAATGAAATATTAAGAGATGTATATGAGTTGCAAAATGGAAAAACTTCGATTAAAAGTAAAGGTACTGATGCTTATTATAGATTATTAGAATATTTTGATGACTTATTGGATGATTATATATTAACTGATGAAAAAGATAAAGAAGTTAAAGTAAATGAAAAAAGAATATTTGCACCGGATTTTGTTTTTGTGAAAGATGGGGTTGCAAAAAAAATAGTTCAAGGTATTTCAAGTAAACAAGAAAATTTTAATTCAACTTTAACTGAAGATGTAATAAAAGAAGAAGAAAGCATTTTTGATGATTTTTTTACAAAAACCAATACTTGTTATGAAAATTGTTAATGCGGGATTATGATAAATAATTCTGTTTTTTTGTAATATAATTTATTATGAAAAAATATTATTTTAAAATTATATCTTTATTTTTAATTTTATTTGTTTTTATGTATGGATATCCCGTTAGGGCAGATTTACCCCTTCAAGGAAAAGTCATTGTTGTTGATAGTGGTCATGGTGGTTTGGATCCTGGAGCTCTTTATAAAGATATTTATGAAAAAGATATAACCCTTGCGATTGGTAAATATTTAGAAAAATCCTTAAATAAAATGGGTGCTACTGTTATTATGACTAGGGATGATGATAACGATTTAAGTAGGGGAGTTAAAAATCATCGAAAAAAAGCTGATTTTGATGAAAGAATTAAAATTATAAATCAAAAAATTGCTGATATGTATGTTTCTGTTCATTTGAATTATTTAACGGATTCAAAGTATTATGGAGCTCAAGTATTTTATAATAAAAATAATAAAGAATTAGCTAGTAGTGTTCAGTTGTATTTAAATAAAAATACTAATAGTGATAGAGAAATAAAAAAAATTCCAACATCAACATATATGTATGATAAACTAAAAACTAAAGGTATTTTAGTTGAATGTGGTTTTCTATCAAATTCTATGGAAAGAAGTAAACTTGTAACTAAAGAATATCAAATGAAATTTGCTAAGATACTTGCAGATGCTATAAGTCATTATTATAACTAAACTGTAATTATTTAAAAAAGGTAATAAATATTAAAAGTAAAAAAATTGATTTTTCACTTTTTCTTCACAATTTTTTTACATTATATCCACTAATTTGGTATATATTTATTTTGTCAGTTGTGATATAATGTTTAAAGTAAAGGCGGTATAGTGTGAAATCGAAAACATTTAAAACATTAGATGAACAAATTGACATACTTACTAAAAAAG
Organism: uncultured Bacilli bacterium; assembly: GCA_934085825.1. Taxonomy (GTDB): domain Bacteria; phylum Bacillota_I; class Bacilli_A; order RF39; family UBA660; genus Onthocola_B. The sequence goes on from CAKOHR010000006.1 coordinate 6,927, forward strand.
GTTTAGTAGTTGAAGATATCGATACTGCTAAAACTGTTTTGTTACGGGAAAATTATTTTTTCTTGAGTGGTTACCGTCATTTATTTATGAGGCCAGATGATAATAAAAGTTATCTTGAGGGAACGACATTTAATGAGTTATATTCAATGTTTCTTTTTGACCGACAAATAAGGAATATACTTTTTAAAAATATATTGATTGTAGAAAATAATTTAAAGAGTATACTTGCTTATATCATGAGTAAGAATCATGGATTTAAAGAAAATAATTATTTAAATCCAAATAACTTTGTGAGAGATTCAAGAAGAAGCAGACAAATTAATGATTTAATTAGAAAAATGAAAAGGCAGATAAGTGTTAATGGCAAACAACATAGTGCTACAGCGCATTATATAATTAATTATGGATATATACCACTTTGGGTTGTTGTTAAAGTATTATCGTTTGGGATAGTTGGTGAACTTTATACCGTGCTTCAATATCAAGATCAAAAGGAAATTGCTGAAGTTTTTGGTGTTAGTATTGATAGTATGGTTGATTATTTGCCAATTGTTGCAAATTATAGAAATTTGTGTGCACATGAAGATGTCTGTTATATTAATAGGACTCAAAAAGTCATTGATGATACGAAATATCATAAACTATTGTATATTCCTAAGATAAATGAAGAATATATATATGGAAAGAATGATTTATTTGCACTCATAATTATTTTAAAACAGTTACTTGATGAAGACAATTTTAATTTATTTATTAGTGAAATAAGTTATGAACTTGATAGATTATCAGGTAAGTTGAAGGTAATTAAAATAGAAAAAGTATTACATGAAATGGGATTTCCAAATAATTTTAAAGAAATAGTGAGGTTAGAAAAATGAATGAAGAACAAAACAAACAAAGAAAAAAAATAGTTTATTATTTAATTGCATTTTTTGTGGGATGTTTAGCAATGTATGCAGTTGTATATTTTTTTCCAACTAGTATAACAGAAAATGTTACCAAACTTGAAAAAGATGTTACAGTTACAGATACAGGTATTGCTGATGCCGTTGAAAAAGTATATGACTCAGTAGTTGTTGTTTCTACATATACGGATGAAACATATACAGCATCAGGTACAGGATTTGTTTACAAGAAAGATGGTAATAAGTATTATATTTTGACTAATCATCATGTTATTGATGGTGGTAATAAAGTGACTGTTACATTTACTGATGGTAGTATTGTAGAAACTAAAGTTGTTGGTTCAGATCAATATGCTGATATTGCAGTTTTAAGTTTTGAAAACACAAATGATTTAACTGTTGCATCACTTGGTAAGAGTGAAGATTCAAGAGTGGGCGATACAGCATTCGCAGTTGGTGCACCACTTGATAGTGTTTATTCGTGGACAGTTACAAGAGGTATTTTATCTGGTAAAGATAGAATGGTTGAGGTTTCTTTAAGTAATAATAGAAATAATAGTAATGATTATGTTATGAAAGTTTTACAAACTGATGCTGCTATTAATTCAGGCAATAGTGGTGGACCTTTATGTAACAGTAATGGGGAAGTAATTGGTATTACATCACTTAAACTTGTAAGTAGTGGAGTTGAAGGTATGGGATTTGCTATTCCAATCGAGTTTGCTACTGCAAAGGCAGAACAAATTATTAATGGAGAAACATCTGAGTATCCTTATATTGGTATATCAATGCTTGACATTGCAACAGTTTATAATACTTATCAATATGCAGATTTAATTAAATCTTCTGGTATTACTAGTGGTGTTATTGTTGCTAGTGTAGAAAAGGGAAGCCCTGCAAATAAAGCAAAATTTGAAGTAAATGATATTATAACAAAAATTGATGATCATGATGTTAAAAATTTAGCATATTTGAGATATTATTTGTATCAATATAAAGTTGGAGATACTATAAAAGTTACTGTGTATAGAGATGGAAAAGCTAAAGAACTTAGTGTTACTTTAGGAACAAATAAGCAAACAACATAGTTTGCTTATTTACTTATTGGAGTGTTTATGAAATTAAAAAGATTTGTGGCATATTTGGTTGATATTTTGTTAGTGGGCTTTATTGCATCAGCACTTGCAAGTATTGATCTTTTAAATCCTTATTATAATGACTATCTTGATGCTTATGATAAGTTTAATGATACTTTAGAAAATGTAGATGATAGTAATATTGTAGATACTCTTACAAGTAATTCGTTTATTGATCAATATAAGAATGTTTTAAAATATGGAGCATGTGCATCTATTATTTCTGTTTCTTGTTATTTACTTTATTTTGTAGGCTTTCAAAAATGGAATAAAAATCAAACTGTTGGGAAGAAACTTATGAAAATTAAGGTAGTTAATAAAGATGGCAGTGATAATGTAAGTATTTGGCAATATGTTATAAGAACAATATTTGCATATAATTTATTTTCTAAAATTTTGGGATTATGTATTGCATTTTATTTTAATGGAAAAACTTTTCTAATGTTGTCTATGTTTGTTAGTTTGAGTGGATATTTAATTACTTATACTGATTATTTGATGATATTATTTAAACGGGATAATAATGGTTTACATGATTTAATAGGTGGTACAAAAGTAGTAAATGTGAAAAATGAGTCATTTGGAAGCTAAAGATATTATAGTTAACTGATTAAATAAAAGCCCAGCAAATCTTAATCATTTGCTGGGTTTAATCTTATTCTTCCTTTTCCAAGATCTTCTTCTGATGATATTAGATTGTAATCTATTTGACTATTATCAAAAGCGTAACTAAATCTTATTTTTAGTTCCTTTACCATATTTATATAAGTAAATATAGCATCGTAATAATAATTGTGTTTAATATAGTCATAACATGGTAAAATATATTTTTGCACTATCATTAGGGCATCTATCTTTGTACATTGCGCTAACTCTTTACTTATAACAGGACCAATTATATCATACTCTTGAAGTAGTTTTCGACCTTCATTTGTGTTTTTTAGATAATGGTCTCTAAAGCCTCTTAAAGTCTCTAAAATATCACAGTTATCTTGATATCCAAGCATTTCACATATTACGGTTGTAATGAAACAGCCAGATGGTTTATATCCAGCTTCAGATTTTTTTATAAAACTGTAACAGGCTTTATCGTTTGGTTCTTTATATTTACATTTTTCCGTACAGTAATATCTGTTTCCCCAATATTCTTTTTGATTCCTATCAAACTTTACACAATCTCCACAATAATTAATCATTTTTAATTTCTCCCTTTTCAATGTATAGAATATTATAATCATAATTAATTTTTTGTCAAGCTTTATTTGTAAGGCTCTTGACAAATTATTTTGAATGTATTAGTATTATATGGCGGTGGTAAATATGGATGATAATTTGCTTTATAATCTTAATTTGTTAAATAAACTTATTGGTAGAGAATTTATATTTAATAATAAAAAATTATTTTCTGGAGAGCCAAGTGCTACTCAAATGTTTATAATGGATTATATATTGAATCACCAAAATAAAAATATTTATCAAAGAGATTTAGAGGAAATACTTCACTTAAGGAGAGCCACGGTTTCTGGTGTTCTTCAAACTATGGAGAAACATGGATTAGTTGAGAGAGTTTTGTGTGAAGAAGATGTTAGATGTAAAAAAATTATTTTAAAAGAAAAAGCTAAGATTATGTTTGATGCGAGAAGAGAAGAATTTTATAAAATGGAAAAAATTATAAAAAAGGGCTTAAGTGAAGAAGAAATTAAATTATTTTGTCATATAATAAAAAGTATGCAAAATAATATAAACGAATATGGAAAGAGAAGAAAGGATTAATTATGTTTAAATTATTAAAGAACTTTAAGAAAAAAGAATGGTTAATTGCTTTAATTAGTGTATGTTTGATAGTTATGCAAGTATGGCTTGAACTTAAAATGCCTGATTATATGTCAAAAGTTACTGTTTTAGTTCAAACTGAAGGTAGCAAAATGTCCGATATTTTAGTTAATGGTGGATATATGCTTTTATGTGCTTTTAGTAGTTTAGTTGGAGCTGTTATAGTGGGCTATTTAATTGCATTACTTTCTGCTGGTTTTTCTAAAAAACTTAGAGGTAAACTATTTAGAAAAGTTGAAGAAATGTCAATGAGCGAAGTAAAAAAATTTTCAACTAACAGTTTAATTACAAGAACCACAAATGATATTACACAAGTAGAAATGTTTGTTGGATTTGGTTTACAACTTTTGATAAAAGCTCCGATTACGGCGATATGGGCAATAACAAAAATACTTAATAAAAGCTGGGAATGGAGTGTGGTAACAGCTGTTGCTGTTGTTATCTTGTTAATAGTTATTGGGATTTTAACAATTATTGTACTTCCTAAATTTAAAATTGTACAAAAATTAACTGATAAATTGAATGAAGTTACTAGAGAAAATTTAACCGGTATTAGGGTTGTTAGAGCTTTTAATGCTGAAGATTATCAAGAAAATAAATTTAAAAATGTAAATGATGATTTAACTAATTTACAATTATTTAATCAAAAATCAATGTCAATTATGTCTCCGGTTATGTATTTGATAATGTATATGTTAACATTAATAATATATTTTATAGGGGCATATCTTATTAAAGAGGCTATGATGGTTGATAAAATTGCTTTATTTGGTGATATGGTTGTATTTTCATCATATGCAATGCAAATTATTATGTCATTTTTAATGCTTGCTATGATATTTATGATTTTGCCAAGAGCAGAGGTTTCTGCTTCAAGAATTAATGAAGTACTTGATACTGATGTTAATGTTAAAGATGGTAAGTTAGAAACAAAGGACGAAATAGGTACAATTGAATTTAGAAATGTATCATTTAAATATCCAGATGCTGAAGAATATGTTTTAAGAAATATATCATTTAAAGCAAATAAAGGTGATACTATTGCATTTATTGGTTCAACTGGTTCTGGTAAATCAACCTTAGTTAATTTAGTTGTAAGATTTTATGACGTAACCGAAGGAGAAATACTTGTTGATGGCGTAAATATCAAAGATTATAAACTTGATTATTTGTATAAATTAATTGGTTATGTTCCTCAAAAGGCTGTTATGTTTAATGGTACTGTTAATTTTAATATTGCTTATGGGGATGCTAAGGAAGAAATTAATAATAAAAAGATACTAGAAGCAGCAAAAGTTGCTCAAGCTGATGATTTTGTGTCAAAGATGGATGATAAATATGAATCTCATATAGCTCAAGGTGGTATCAATGTCTCTGGAGGTCAAAAACAAAGACTTGCCATTGCCCGTGCTATTGCTAAAAATCCTGAAATATATATATTTGATGATTCATTTTCTGCGCTCGACTATAAAACCGATGCTGTACTTCGTGAAGAATTAAAAAAATATACAAAGGATGCAACTAGTTTAATTGTTGCCCAAAGAATTGGTACTATAATGAATGCTGATAAAATAATAGTTCTCGATAATGGTACATCTGTAGGTGTTGGAACACATGAAGAATTATTAAGAGGTTGTGAAGTTTATAAAGAAATTGCTTTATCACAACTTTCGAAGGAGGAATTAGATAATGCCAAGACCAAATAGAGAAAATGAAAAAGCTAAAGATTTTAAAGGGGCTTTGAAGAGATTATTTAATGAATTATCAGGTTTTAAGAAAACAATTACAGTTGCTTTATTACTTGCAGCTTTAGGAGCTATTCTTACGATAGTAACACCTAATATATTGTCTAACTTAACTGATGAAATATCAAATGGATTAGTTTTAAATAAAGATAATTTTGAAAAAATTACTACTGAAGTTACTGGTAAATTAAATGAAGAAAATATTAGTAAAGTTATAAAATTAGATTTTAGTGAAAAAAATATTACAAATATAATGATGGATACTAAAATTTCTTTAGAAGATAAGCAAAATTTTCAAGTGATTCTTGAAAAAATGCAAAATAATTCTGAGAATCAAATGAAGCTATTTTCAAGTATTCCTGATAGTATTTTAAATAAAGTGATATTAAGTAATAAGGAAGACACAATTAAATTTATTAAAAGTTTAGAGGGTAATGTTCAAATACCTAATAGTATTGCTAACAATCTTTTCGAAGAAATTGAAATTGATGGAACTAAAATTAGTCCATGTGACCAAAGAGATTTTTTAACTATTATTAGTGGGCTTGATGAGACCGCAGATGCTTCTAGGGTATATTCTTTAGTTGATAAGATGCCTAGTTCTGTTAAAAAAGTGGTTGAACCTTATATGAATATTGATAAAATTAAAAATATTGCAATAGTTTTGGTTACAATTTATTTGATAAGTGCTATTTTTACATATTTTGAATCTATACTTATGTGTGATGTTTCAAATAATTTTGCTAGAAAATTACGTGGTAGTATATCTAGTAAAATAAATAGATTACCACTTAAATATTTTGATGGACATGCAATTGGTGATACGTTGTCAAGAGTTACTAATGACGTTGATACTATAGCTCAATCTATGAATCAATCTTTGTCTACTCTTGTTAGTGCTGTTACTTTATTTTTAGGAACTACAATTATGATGTTTGTCACTAACTGGGTTATGGCAATAACAGCTATACTTGCTAGTTTATTTGGTTTTGTTTTTATGGCTTTAGTACTTGGAAAATCTCAAAAATACTTTGTTGCTAAGCAAAAGGAACTTGGAGATCTTAATGGACATATTGAAGAAGTATATTCTGGTTTAAATGTTGTTAAAGCCTATAATGGGCAAAAGATTTCAAATGGAAAATTTGATGAATTAAATGATAAGCTTTATAAGGCTAATTGGAAAAGTCAGTTTTTATCTGGTCTTATGATGCCAATGATGAGTTTTATAGGTAATTTTGGTTATGTTGCCGTTTGTGTTGTTGGAGCACTTCTTGCTTTAAATGGCCATATTAGTTTTGGCGTAATTGTGGCATTTATTGTTTATGTTAGATTGTTTGTATCTCCGCTTTCTCAAATTGCACAAGCTATGACTAGTTTACAATCAACCGCTGCAGCTAGTGAGAGAGTATTTGAATTTTTAGATGAAAAAGAGATGCCTGATGAAAGTCATTTCACTAAAACACTAAATAAGAAAGAAGTTAAAGGTAATATCGAATTTAAAAATGTTGAATTTAAGTATGATGGTAACGAAACTCCAACTATAAAAAACTTTAGTGCCAAAGCTAAAGCTGGACAAAAAATTGCTATTGTTGGACCAACTGGTGCTGGTAAAACTACAATGGTTAATTTACTTATGAAGTTTTATGACATTAATAAGGGAGAAATACTTATTGATGGTGTATCTACTAAAGAGTTAACTAGAGATAATATTCATAGTTTGTTTACAATGGTACTTCAAGATACTTGGGTGTTCAATGGTACTGTTAAAGATAATATTGTTTATAATACAAAGGGTATTACTGATAAAGAAGTTGAAGATGTTTGTAGAACGGTTGGATTAGATCATTTTATTAAAACTTTGCCAGACGGATATAATACTATTTTGAGTGATAATGATTCTGTTTCAGCGGGTCAAAGACAGCTTTTAACAATAGCTCGTGGTATGTTGCAAGATGCTCCATTCTTAATTTTGGATGAAGCAACTAGCAATGTTGATACTAGAACTGAAGAATTAGTGCAAAAAGCTATGGATAAACTAACGCATGGTAAAACTTCATTTATTATTGCTCACAGATTATCCACAATAAAAAATGCTGATTTAATACTTGTTATGAATAATGGTAATATAATTGAACAAGGAAATCATGAAGAACTTATGAAACAAAAAGGCTTTTATGCAGATTTGTATAATTCACAATTTAAATTATAAAGAGTGCTTAGGCATTCTTTTTTTGAAAATGTAATAATAAAATATTTGAAAATGTAATAATTTAGTGATATACTGATCTTGGAAAATTAATGACTGATGCTAAAAAAAAGTTTGCTAAATTTTAAAGAAAATGTTAAAAAGAAGCCTGACTTTTTATGTATTATTGTTGAAAATTTGAGTGGAACTTTTGTTGATAAAGAAACTGGTATATATGTTGTAACAATTAATACTTTAAAACCATAAATATAAATGTTATAATAGTTTCTAATTTGGGAGGTGACCTTTTTGCATAATAAGATTTTAATAGCTGAAAATGATAAAGATATAGTAGAACTTCTTAAACTTTATTTAGAAAGTAATGGCTTTGAAGTAACATCAACATATGATGGACTTGAAGCTATAAAAAAATTTGAAAAAAATAATTATGATATTATAATTGCAGATTTAATGATGCCTGGTTTAAATGGTTATGAACTTATTAAAATCATAAGGGAAACAAGTAATATTCCTATAGTTATTGTCTCAGCTAAAAATATGGATAGTGATAAGATTCTGGGCCTTGATATTGGTGCTGATGCTTATATAACTAAGCCTTTTAATCCTTTGGAGTTGGTTGCTTATGTTAAAGCATTACTTCGTAGATATTATGAATTTAAGAGTACTAATAATAAATTTAATACGTTAAGTGTTGGGGAACTTTCGTTAGATTTAAGTAAATACATCTTTAAAAAGAATAATAAAATTGTGCCTCTTACATCTACTGAAATTAAAATACTTGCAATGATGATGAAGTCACCTGGCAAAGTATTTACAAGAAGTCAAATATATGAGTGTATTAATGGTGACTTTTATGATACTGATGATAATACTATGATGGTTCATATTTCTAATATAAGAGGTAAAATAGAGGATAATCCTGCAAAGCCTGTGTATATTAAAACGGTTAGGGGGTTAGGTTATAAACTTGAAAACAAAGAAGAATTATAGTTTTAGTAAATATATTATTATTCAATTTGCGGTTTATACTTTAATTATTTTGAGTGTAACTCTAGCAACCTATCTCTTGATTAATTGGCGTCTTAATAATAGTTTTTTGGTATTAGATGATTTTTTGAAATATGAGGATAAGTTGAAATATGAAGATTATGACGGTATACCAATGGCTAAATTTCCTGGGTGTGAGTTTGCTGTATATGATGAAAATAATGAACTTATTTATACTACTGATGGAGATACTCAAGATGCTGTTAGTGGTGAAGATTTGGAATTTATAAGTGACTATAGTGGAACATATTATTTTAATATATTTAATTATAAAGAACAAAACCATGATAAGATTTATAAGATTTATAAAACTACTTATGATAAGGAATTAGAAGAAGAAATTGTCGTAGATAATGCTGAACTTAATGAAGATTTAGAAGTGCTGGAAGGTGATCTTTTTGGAAAAAAAACTAATATCACTGAAAGAGAATTGGAATTACTAAATGGTTATTATAATGATGAACAAATGGTTGAAAAATATGAATTTTTATCTGCATCTACTTCTAAGAGGACTTTACTTTTTATGTCACCAACATTTAATACTGAAAGTTACGATGCTATAGTTGCTGGCTCTAATAAAATCTGGTTTTTTGCAATTCCTTTCTTATTTATGCTTATTGGAATCGAAACATACGTATTTAATAGAAAGATTAAGAAAAGTTTAAGTGTCTTAAGTGGGGTAATTTCTTCTTATGCGGAGGGTGAATCATTTAAAAGAGATGGTGATTTGCCTAAAGAATTTGAAGAAGTTGCCTGTAGCTTTGAAAACTTGATGGAAAAATTAAAAAAATCCGATGAAGAAAAAAATAAGATTTATGAGGATAAACAAAAATCTATTGCTAACTTATCTCATGATTTAAAAACACCTCTTACAGTTATTAGTGGGTATTCTAAAGCTTTTCTAGATGGTTTAGTTCCTGAAAATAAGAAAAGACAATACATGGAAAGTATTAATAAAAAAGCGTGTGTTGCAACAGATGCAATTGACTCATTGTTTTTATATACACACATGAATAATTCTGAGTATAATTTGTGTAGAGAAAAAATAGATATAGTAACATTTACGAAGGAATATTTAGCGGAAAAATATAATGAAATTGAGTCGGCTGGTATGTCTTTAGAAGTTGAGATTGAAGAGAATAAAATAATGTTTGATGTTGATAAAAAGGCTTTCAGAAGAATTTATGAAAATATAATAAATAATTCTATTAAATACAATAAAAAAGGTATTAAGATATATTTTAAAATGTGGAAGGATAAAACATTAAATATATTAATCGGTGATGATGGTATTGGAATTGATAAAGAAATAAAGGATAAATTATTTGAACCTTTTGTAACAAGTAATAAAGCTAGGACATCTGGTGAGGGTACTGGACTTGGTCTTGCAATTGTTAAAAACTTTGTGGAACTTCATGACGGTGAAATAGTTTTAGTAAGTAAAACACATAGAAAAATGAAGACAGAATTTTTAATGAAATTTAAAATTTAATAAGTAATTTGTTGCTAAAATAAAACAAGTATATACATGTATATACTTGTTTTTATGCTGTAATAAATAAATTTTATAAAGTAGATTAAATTTCTTACTTTTAAACCTTATTTGTAATATAATTAATTTATGGAATATCCAGTTTGATTGGATGCTGCCTCTTTTAAAGTTTTTGAACCGAAAGAGAGGTGATGCCTATGAAGGCCAGAGAAAACTTATTAAAACTTCTTTTGATAATTATTTTATTACAATTATTTGCCATTTTGGCGTTAATTGTAAACTAAGAAAAGCATCTAAATTGATAGCATCCAATCTCGACAAAAACTGGATGTTTCTTTTATTATATGCAAATTTTCTTTGCTAAATACATGATATCATAAATGTGGCTAAAATTCAAATTCAATTTCTTAATAAAAATTAAGATTTGGTTAAGAAATAATTTATTATATTAATGTATAATTGTTTTGAGGTAAAAATATAATGAAAATCGTATTAGAATATCTAGAAAATATTAGTAATGATAATAAAGTAATTGATAAAAATGGTAGTATAACTTATAAAGAACTTCAACTAGTTAGTAAAAAAATAGGTAGTGGGCTTGCAGAGTATGTTAAAAATAATGATCCTGTTCCAGTTTATATGGAAAAAGGAATTTCATGTCTTGAAGTTTTTATGGGAAGTTTATATGCTGGTGGTTTTTATAGTTTACTTAATGCTGGTCTTCCAAAAATGAGACTTGAGCAAATAATTAGTGTTTTAGATGTAGATTATGTAGTAACTGATAAAGAACATTTGGAAAATGCTAAAGAGTTTTTTTCTAATAAGAAGTTAATACTTTATGAAGATTTAATTAATAGTAAAGTGGATGAAAAATTGCTTGGTAGTATTAGAGCTAAAAAGCTTGATGTTGACCCAGTTTATGCAAACTTTACTAGTGGTTCAACGGGAGTTCCTAAAGGCGTTGTGGTTGGAAATCGTTCAATTATTGATTTTGTAGATAATTTTACAAGTACATTTGGAATTAATGAAACAGATATTATTGCTAATCAAGCTCCATTTGATTTTGATGTTTCTGTTAAAGATATTTATCCGGCTTTGAAAACAGGAGCAACACTTGTTATTGTTCCTAAAGAATTATTTTCAAAACCTGCGGCTCTTTTAGACTTTTTAGCAGAACACAAAGTTACTACGATGACTTGGGCTGTATCTGCACTTTGTTTAATTACGACATTCCATGGTTTGGATTATAAAGTACCTGAAACCGTTAAAAGGGTTATGTTTAGTGGTGAAGTTATGCCAATGAAACATTTGAAAGAATGGATGAAACACTTACCAAATGCAACTTTTGTTAATTTGTATGGACCAACAGAAATTACATGTAATTGTACGTATCATATTATTGATAGAAATCGTGAATATGAAAAAATCCCAGTTGGGGTTCCATTTAATAATGAAGATGTTTTCTTATTAGATGAAAATAATAAATTAATTGAAAGTGGTGGAATTAAGGGAGAAATATGCGTTAGAGGTAGTGCTCTTGCACTTGGTTACTATAAAAATAAAGAACAAACTGAGAAAGCATTTGTTAGAAATCCATTAAATAATAAGTATATAGAATATATTTATAGAACTGGAGATTTAGGTTATTATGAAAATAATGAGTTGTATTTTGGAGGAAGAAAAGATTTTCAAATAAAATATATGGGGCATAGAATTGAACTCGAAGAAATTGATAAAGCAATTGGTGGTTTTTCTGGTGTTGATAGGGTTGCTTCAATATTTAAAGAAGAAAAAAGTAAACTTTATGCATTTTATGTTGGTGATATAGAAAAAAAAGAATTACATGAAAAGTTATCTAAAGAATTACCAGTATTTATGATACCGAGTAAATTTGTTAAATTAAATGAAATGCCTCTTTCAAAGAATGGTAAAATTGATAGAAAAAAGTTGGAGGAATTAATATGATGGATAGTAAAACTATTGAAAATATTGGCACACCATTTTATGTATTTGATATTGATGTTTTGAAAAACAGAATAAATTATCTTAAAAATATGTTGCCAGAAAATGTACATTTATGTTTTGCAATGAAAGCTAATCCTTTTGTAGTTAAAGAAATAGAGGACACTATAGAAAAGTATGAAATATGTTCTTATGGTGAATGGAATATTGCAAATGAGCTTGGGGTTACACATGAAAAAATGGTTATTTCAGGTGTTTATAAAGATGAAACTAGCATGATAGATATAATTAATCATTATAAACATGGTGAAGTCATTACAATTGAATCGATAAATCAAATAAAATTAGTTGATAAAATAACTAAAGATAAAAATGTTGTCGTGGATGTAATTTTAAGACTTACAAGTGGTAATCAATTTGGTATGAGTGAAGAAGAAATAATATCTATTTTGGAAAATAGATCAAAATATAATATGTTAAATATTATGGGTATTCAATATTTTTCGGGAACTCAAAAAAAATTATCAAGAAGAATTATAAAAGAACTTGAATATGTTGATGACTTCGTTCAAAAATTAAAAAATGAATTAGGTTTTGTAACTGAAGAATTAGAGTTTGGTCCTGGTTTTCCAGTTATGTATTTTGAAGCAGAAACTGATTTTGATGAAAATACATATTTAATGGAAATTGCTGATAAGATAAAAAATTTAAAATATCAAGGTCATATTACAATGGAACTTGGTAGGAGTATTTCTGCATCTTGCGGAAGTTATTATACTAAAGTAGTTGATAAAAAAACAAATAAAGAAGGAAATTTTGCTGTTTTAGATGGTGGAATGAACCATATTGTGTATTATGGTCAGATGATGGCAATGAAAAAGCCAATGTTAGATGTAATTCCTAAAAGAAGTGGTAACGTGGAAAATTGGAATTTAGTTGGGGCCTTATGTACAATTAATGATTTAATTGTTAAAGGATTACCTGTCAGTAGTTTAGAACTTGGTGATATATTTGTTTTTAAAAATACTGGGGCTTATGCAATGACTGAAGGAATTAGTTTATTTTTAAGCCGTGATTTACCTAAAGTTGTATTTATTAAAGATGGTAAAATAGAAATAGTTAGAAATAATATTCATACATATAAGTTAAATATGCCATTTAAAGGAGGTGAAAATTAATGGAAAAATTAATAGAAATATTAGAAGATTTAAATCCAGAAGTTGATTATAACACTTGCATTAATTTAATAGATGGACATTATTTAGATTCACTTGCAATTTTATCACTAGTTGCAGAAATTGAAGAAGAATTTGATGTTGTAATTCCAACAGTTGAAATAATTCCTGGTAATTTTAACTCTGCTCAAAGCTTATGGGCTCTAATTGAAAGATTAAAGGAAGAAGATTAGTATGCAATATTGTAGTTTAGTTTATTTGGCAATATTTTTGCCACTTACATTATTAATATATGCTTTAACTAATAAGAAGAAAAGATGGCTTGTTTTACTTATAGCAAGCTATATTTTCTTCTTATCTTTAAGTGGTAGGTTAATTGTGTATTTATTATTCTCTACGCTTTCAATTCATCATTTTGGGTTATGGCTTGATAGATTAAATAAAGATAGAGATAAAGAAGTAGAATTAAATAAAGATAATAAAAAAGAAATTAAAGAATTATATAAGAAAAAAATGGGAAGAGTAGTGTTACTTTCTGTAATTATTCATATTGGTTTGTTAGTATGTTTAAAATATACAGGCTTTTTTGGTGAAAATATTAATAATTTATTAGAAATTTTAAATTTTGATTTTAGATTTAAGATACCTAAAATATTAATACCTATTGGTATATCTTTTTATACTTTGCAAGGACTTTCTTATATATTTGATGTTTACAAAGGGAAAATTGATGCTGATTTTAATTTAGGTAGACTTGCTTTATTTATGTCATTTTTTCCATGTATTATGGAAGGGCCAATTTGTAGATATAGCGATACTGCAACTAAACTTTATAATGGTGAAGATTTAACTTACAAAAATTTGGCTTTTGGCGCTCAAAGAATACTATGGGGATTATTTAAGAAAATGATTATTGCTGATAGACTTAACCCATTTATAGAAAAAATATTTTGCGAATATAATTCTTTAGATGGTGGAGTAATACTTTTGGGGGCAATATTTTATACAATTCAACTTTATGCAGATTTTTCTGGTACAATTGATGTTGTAATAGGTTCTGGTGAACTGTTTGGAATATCTTTGCCTGAAAATTTTAGACAACCATTCTTTAGTAAAAATATATCTGATTTTTGGACAAGATGGCATATTACCTTAGGAACTTGGTTTAGAGATTATATTTTTTATCCAGTTTCACTTTCTAAACCGATGAAAAAAATGACTCTTAATTTAAGGAAAATTCTTGGTAATCATTTTGGCCCGTTAGTTGCGGGAAGTGTAGCACTTTTATGTGTTTGGCTTTCAAATGGCTTATGGCATGGAGCAGCATGGACTTATGTTTTTTTTGGCATATATCATTTTGTACTTATTGTTTTAGGGAATATTTTTACACCACTTATTATTAATGTTTGCAAAAGATGTCATATTACTAGAACTAGTAAGCCATATGTGTTTATGCAAATAATTAAAACTAGTATTTTAGTTGTATTTGGAGAGCTTTTCTTTAGAGCGACTACTTTATCAAGTGGTTTTGCAATGTTCAAAAAAATATTTGCTGATTTTAGTTTTAATTCATTAAAAACTGGTTCAATTTTTAAACTTGGATGTGATAGAGCTGATTTTACAATTATTTTACTTGCTTTAGTTATTATATTTATGGTTGGATTACTTAAAGAAAAAGGCTTTAATGTAAGGGAATTGATTGCAAAGCAAAATATATTTGTTAGATGGACTTTGTATTATTTGCTAATTATTGCTATTGTAATTTTTGGAGCTTATGGGTTTGGTTATGCACCAGTTGACCCAATATATGCTAATTTTTAGGGAGGTATTATGAAAGAATGTTATAAACCAATAGTTTTCGTTATTATTCTATTTTTTATACTGCTTGGAATTTCACATTTTTTTGTTCCTAAAAGTAATGCTAAAGGTAATGGTATTCATGAAGCTCGTGCAAATGGTGTTTTTGGTGAAGCAAAAGATACCATTGATGTTTTAGTAATTGGAGATAGTGAGTCTTTTACAAGTATTTCTCCATTACCTATTTGGAATAAATATGGTTTTACTATGTATAATGGTGGTGTTTCAAGACAATATTTGGTTGATACATATGATTATTTAAATAAAGTTTTAAAAAATCAAAGTCCAAAGGTTGTACTTCTTGAAGCAAATGCTATTTATAGAAAAATGAATGTTAATAACGTGTTATCAACAAAAAGTCAAAGCATTGTACCAATTTTTCAATATCATGATAGATGGAAGAGTATGACAAGTAATGATTTTACTAAAAAAATAAAATATACATGGACTGATGAATTAAAAGGTTTTTATTATAATATAAGTGTTGTTCCACCAAAAAGTGTAGATAATTACATGAAAAATAATAAAAAAAGAACTGGTATAAGTTCTATTAATAAATACTATTTAGATAAAATAATTGATAAATGTCATCAAAATGATATAAAAATAATTTTATACACTGTTCCTAGTACCCTTAATTGGAATGAAAAAAGAGACGAAGAAGTTACAAAATATGCCAAAAGTAAAAATATTGAATATTTAGATTTAAATTTATTGGTTAATGAACTGGGGATAGATTGGAATCAGGATTCTCGTGATGGTGGGGACCATTTAAATTATTATGGTGCTGTTAAAGTTACGGAATTTATGGGTAAATATTTATATGATTTAAATATACTTCCAAATCATAAAGGTGATGCTAAATATGATGGTTGGAATAAAGCCTATGAAAAATATGAACAAAAAATACTAAGTAAAAGTATAAGTAGTACTAATATTTATTAAGATAATTTGTTGTATAGTTATTTTGGTATATGAAAAAGAGATGTTTTATTCTCACATGTTTTCACAAATTTCTTGTCAGTAATTGATAAGAAATTTTTTTGATGAATTATCATCGTAATAAATGTGCTTTTTTAGAACAAAATTACATCGTGGCGTAATAAATTAGTTTGAAAGATTTATTATTTTAATGTAGTCATGGCATAAAATAATTTAAATTATAAAAATATGTAAATTAATCACTTATTATTATATATTTCATAATATATTTTAGGTGATAAACATGGATGAAAGAGCTATAAAAAAGGTGGTTTTGGATAGTGGTCATGGTGGGGAAGATCCAGGTACTATAGCTAATGGAATAACTGAAAAAGATTATACTCTTAAGATTAGTGAATATATTCATAAAAGATTGGATGAAATGGGTGTGCCAAATAAAATGACTAGAACTAGTGATGTTACATTAACACCTAGTGAAAGGCCTAAGAAGGTACAAAGTTTCTATGGTAATGGCAGTGATGTAATTGTTGTGTCTAATCATATAAATGCAGGTGGTGGTGATGGTGCTGAAATTATTTATGCCCTTAGAAATAATGATACATTTGCTAGAAAAATAGCAAATGAATTTGAAAATGCTGGTCAAAATGTTAGAAAATATTATCAAAGAAGACTTCCTAGTAATCCTGCAAAAGATTATTATTATATAATGCGTGATACTCCAAATAATGAAACTGTTATTGTGGAATATGGTTTTGCTGATTCTACAGGTGATGATATTTCCCAACTTAAAAATAATTGGGAAAAATTAGCAGAGGCTGTAACTAAAGCTATTGTGGAATATGCAGGTGGAAAATATGTTGCTCCGATTGATTCTAATTATTATACTGTTAAAAGTGGTGATAGTTTATGGAGTATTTCTAGAAAATTTGGTATTACTGTTGATGAACTTAAAAATGCCAATAATTTATCTAGTAATTTGTTAAGTATTGGTCAAAATTTAATTATTCCTGGAAAAGAAGCTCAAGCTACTAATGGTGAATATGTTGTTAAAAAAGGAGATAGTTTATATAGTATAGCTAGAAAATATAATACGAGTGTTGATAACCTTAAATCTATCAACAATATTACAACTGATTCACTTGCAATTGGTCAAATAATTAAGTTACCATCAACAAGTAGTACTGCTAGTGATACATATATTGTAAAAAAAGGAGATAGTTTATATAGTATTGCAAAAACTTATAATACAAGTGTTGATAAATTAAAAGAAATTAATAATTTAACTTCAAATGCTTTAGCTATTGGGCAAGTTCTTAAGCTACCGAGCAGTAATGCAAGCGAAAAAGTTGTATATACTGTAAAAAAAGGAGATAGTCTTTATAGTATTGCAAGAGAATATGGAACTACTGTTGATGCAATAAAAAAACTTAATAATATAACATCTAATACTCTTAGTATAGGACAAAAACTATTGTTACCATAACAATAGTTTTTAGTAAATAAATGCTAGATTTTCACCAGAAAATACCATTAAACGGTATTTTCTGGTGAAATTATGCAATTATTTCACGTTTTTCTTTTTGTTTAAATTTGGAAAAGCTTTTAGTATTCTTTCATAAACATATAAGTCATTTTTTATAAATTTAGAAATGGCTTTTTTAATGTCAATTGTTGAGTCTTTTTTATTTTTAGCTACTAGTTTTAGTTTAAATACTATGGTTAATGAAATTATTAAATCTATTGTAAATATTGTAATTAAAATTATTGATATTGTTAATATTATTCTAGGGGTAAAAGAGTTTATAATTTTTAAAAAATAAAGTGTTATGTATTTAATAGCTAATGCACCAAGGATTGAAAATGGAGTCATAGTTTCTAAACATATTCTGCCATTTAGGTTATATTTCATATTTGTATAATCCCACCATCTTAATTTAAATATTTTTTCCATAATGTAGCTTGTAGTATATTCTAGTAAAGAACAAACAAACATTGTTAAAATAAATAATACTATGAACTTGTTGGTATAGCTTTTTAAAAGAAAGTATAGAAGTAATGAACCACATCCATATATTGGACAGCAAGGCCCAAGAAGAAAACCACGATTTATGAATTTATGCTCAGTGTAAAAACTTAAAAGGACTTCCATAAACCACCCTAAAAAAGAGTAAATAAAAAATAATATAGAATAAGTATAGAACATAATATCCTCCTTGATACTTATTATACATTATTTGTGAAAATATGCCTAGTATTAATGAATTTTTGTGCAAACACCAGGATCTGGGTTGTAGAAACAATGACTTTTATAGCTTCCTGCTAAATCTTGATCGTACCAGGTTTGTTTGCAAGATGCTCCTTTAGTTGGTGAGTAAAACCATAGTGAGTTTGTTGCTGGATGATAATATTCACCACGAACTATTCTTTGGGCTAATTGTTTTTCAAGTGTTGTTGACTGAGCATTAAAAAGTGATGAAGTAGCACCGGTAAATTGATTTGGTTGATAAATTACATCATAGATGTTGTTTACATTCTTAAATGTTAGACAATCGGCTAAAACTCGATTAGCTACGACATTGCCTACCATTAGCATACCAAGATTTCCTTCCCCTAAAGCTTCAGCTCTCATTATTCTAGCAAGTAAATCAAGTTCTCTATCTGTATAAGCAAAAAGCATAATATCACCTAATATATTTTATGTGAATATTTTAAGATGGTTAAATTTTTAATAGATAAAAGTTTAAAAATATGTTATTGATGTTTATTTTCTTTTCATTAATTTAAAATAATGATATAATTAAGAAAATAGATGAGGTGTGATATGAAAAGATTAGGCTTAATTTTATTTATTATGATTTTAATGTGTGGATGTAGCAAAAAAGATGAAAATCAATTAGTTATGGTTACTGAAGCTGGTTTTGCTCCGTATGAATATTATGAAAATGGAGAAGTGGTGGGTGTTGATGTTGATATTGCTAGGGAAATTGCAAAATATTTAGGTAAGACACTAGTTGTAAAAGATATTGCTTTTGATTCAATTATTAATGAAGTTAAAACTGGTAAAGCTGATTTTGGTGCTGCTGGTATTAGTTATAGTGAGAATAGAGCTAAGAATGTTGATTTTTCTATTAATTATGCTGTTAGTAAACAAGTGGTAATTGTAAATAATAATAGTAGTATTGCTAATGTAAATGAGATAGGTAATAAAAAAATTGCTGTTCAACTTGGTAGTATTGCGGATACTTTTGTTACTGAAAGGTTTAAAAATGCAAATGTGGTAAGACAAAAGAAGTATTTGGCAGCGATTGAAGATTTGAAAACTGGAAAAGTGGATTGTGTTGTTATGGATGAGCTTCCAGCTCAAGAAATAGTTTCTAAAAATGAAGGCATTAAGATACTTGATGGTAGCTTAACTAATGATTCTTATGGAATGGTTGTTAAAAAAGGTAATAAAGAATTATTGGATGCGATTAATGTTGTTTTACAAAAATTAAAAGATGAAGGCAAAATTGATGAGTTTATTATAAAACATACAGAAAAGTAGAGGTTTTAAATGTTTAAAGATATTTATAATAGTTTTTATGATAGTGTTATTTATGATAATAGATATAAGTTTATTTTAGAAGGTTTATTTAATACTTTAATTATTGCTTTATTTGCGGTTTTTATTGGCTTTATTATTGGCATAATTATTGCTATTATTCGTCATAATCATGATACAAATGGTAAACCAAAGATTCTTAATAAAATTGTTGTTTGGTATGTGAACATTATAAGAGGTACACCAGTTTTACTTCAACTTATGATTATTTATTATGTTATTTTTAAATCTAGTAATATTAGTGTCGTTATTGTAGGCATTCTTGCCTTTGGTCTTAATTCTGGGGCTTACGTATCTGAAATTATTAGGTCTGGTTTAAATGCAATAGATAAAGGACAAATGGAGGCCGGACTTGCACTTGGATTTAATTATGCAAAAACTATGAGATATATTATTATGCCTCAAGGGGTAAGAAATGTTTTGCCAGCACTTGGTAATGAATTTATTACTTTAATTAAAGAAACTTCTACGGGGG
Organism: uncultured Bacilli bacterium; assembly: GCA_934085825.1. Taxonomy (GTDB): domain Bacteria; phylum Bacillota_I; class Bacilli_A; order RF39; family UBA660; genus Onthocola_B. Next base: position 27,303 of record CAKOHR010000006.1, read on the forward strand.
CTTATATTGGTATTATGGAACTTACCAAAGCTAGTGATATTATAGCATCAAGAACTTATGACTATTTTTTTCCATTAATTGTGATTGCTTGTATTTATTTACTTATTACTTTGGGACTTACTAATCTGGTAAATAAAATGGAGGTGAATCTTTCTAATGCTAAGTGTTAAACATTTAAAGAAAAAATTTGGTAAAATAAGTGTATTAAAAGATATAAGTTTTGATGTAGAAAAAGGGGATATTTTAGCAATAGTTGGACCTTCAGGAAGTGGAAAAAGTACACTTCTTAGATGTTTAAATATGTTAGAAACACCAACGAGTGGAAAAATTGTTTTTGAAGGCGTTAATCTAACAAGTAATGATGCTAATTTACCTTTAGTAAGAGAAAAAATGGGAATGGTTTTTCAACAATTTAATTTGTTCAATCATTTAACAGTTATGGAAAATCTTACTTTAGCTCCGATTAAACTTAAGGTTATGGGTGAAGGCAGTAGTAAAAGAAAGGCAACTGAACTTTTGAAAATGATTGATTTATACGATAAAGCAAATAGTTATCCAAGTTCTTTATCGGGAGGGCAAAAACAAAGAATTGCAATTATTAGAACACTTATGATGAATACAGATATTATACTTTTTGATGAACCTACGAGTGCGTTAGATCCATTGATGGTTGGAGAGGTACTTGATTTAATAAAAAGACTTGCAAACGATAATAAAACAATGATTATTGTATCTCATGAACTTAATTTCGTTAAAAATATTGCAAGTAAAGTTTTATTCTTGGATGAAGGAAAAGTTAAATTTTATGGAAGTAATAAAGAATTTTTTGCTAGCAAAAATAAAGATATAAAAGAATTTCTAGATAAAGTTAATAATTGATTGAAAATATAAAATTAGTCTGTTATAATTAGGGTAGAATAAGGAGAGGATTGAATGAATGCAATTAATGTAAGAAGTGAAATTGGACCACTTAAAAAAGTACTTTTGCATAGACCTGGTAGCGAACTTTTAAATTTGACACCGGATTCTTTAAGTAGATTGCTTTTTGATGATATACCATTTTTACCCGATGCTCAAGCTGAACATGATGAATTTGCAAGAGTTTTGAAAGAAAATGGAATTGAAGTAGTATATCTTGAAGATTTAATGGCTAGTGTACTTGAAATAAGTGATGATATTGAAGATAAATTTATTAGGCAATTTATCTATGAAGCGGGGATAACTACTCCAAAATATAAAAATTTAGTGTTTGATTATTTAAAGAGTTTTAATAATAAAAAAGAACTTGTTTTAAAGACAATGGAAGGTATAAAGCTTGAAGAAATAAGTAGGGCTAAGAGAGATGTTGAAAAGTCTTTAGTTGACTTAGTTAGTGAAGAATCGGATTTTTTAGCAGATCCGATGCCGAACCTTTATTTTACAAGAGATCCATTTGCTAGTGCTGGTAATGGAGTTATTTTAAATAAAATGTATTCTGTTACTAGAAGTAGAGAAACTATTTATGCAGAATATATCTTTAATTATCATCCAGATTTTAAAGGTAAGTTAGATAAATATTATGATAGATATTTACCATATCATATTGAAGGCGGGGATGTACTTAATTTAAATAGTCATATTTTGGCTGTTGGTATTTCTCAAAGAACTGAAGCACCTGCAATAGATGAACTTGCTAAGAATTGTTTTAGAGATTCTAATTGTAAGATTGATACGATACTTGCATTTAATATACCGGAGTCAAGAGCTTTTATGCACTTAGATACTGTATTTACTCAAATTGATTATGATAAATTTACATATCATCCAGGTATTATGGATACGCTTCAAGTTTTTGAAATAACAGAAGGCGATATTCCTGATTCTGATGAAGATTTAAATGTCACTGAAATAAATGGTAGTTTGGAAGAAATTCTTGAAAAATATTTAGGAAGAGAAATTGAACTTATTCCATGTGCTGGGGCTGAAAAGATTTCATCTGAAAGAGAACAATGGAATGATGGAACTAATACTTTATGTATTGCTCCAGGCGTAGTTGTTGTTTATGATAGAAATAATATTACTAATAATATTTTAAGAGAACATGGTATTAAAGTAATTGAAGTTAGTAGTGCGGAACTTTCTCGTGGTAGAGGTGGACCTAGATGTATGAGTATGCCACTTATTCGTGAAGATATTGAAGAGTTAGAACCTAAAAAAGAAGAAATGCTAGAAACTATAAAACTTTCTGACTTTATAAAGGTTCAAAATATAAATAAACCTGATTTAAGAGGTAGAAATTTCTTGAAACTTCTTGATTATACACCAGAAGAAATAAGATATTTGCTTGATTTATCTAAAGACTTAAAAGATAAAAAGAGAAGGGGAATAGAACATAGATACCTAAGTGGTAAAAATATTGTTTTACTGTTTGAAAAAACTTCAACTAGAACTAGATGCGCTTTTGAAGTTGCTGGTATGGATTTAGGTATGGGTGTTACTTACTTAGACCCTGGAGCTTCTCAAATGGGTAAAAAAGAATCTATTAGTGATACTGCAAAAGTTCTTGGTAGAATGTATGATGGTATTGAATATCGTGGATATGATCAAGCTATTGTTGAAGAACTTGCAGAAAATGCTGGTGTTCCTGTTTGGAATGGTTTAACTACTGAATTCCATCCAACACAAATGCTTGCTGATGTTTTAACTGTTGAAGAAAATTTTGGACATTTAAAAGGTATTAAACTTGTATTTATGGGTGATGCTAGAAATAATGTTGCTAATTCACTTATGGTTGTATGTAGTAAGATGGGAATGCATTTTGTTGCTTGTGGACCTAAAGATTTGTGGCCAAATGAAGAATTAGTAGAAGAATGCATGGAAATTTGTAAGGAAACTGGTGGCTTAATCGAAATGAATGAAAACGTTTTAGAAGCTACTCGTGATGCCGATGTTATATATACTGATGTTTGGGTTTCTATGGGAGAGGCTGATGATGTATGGAATGAAAGAATTAATTTACTTAAACCTTATCAAGTAAATATGGATGTTATGAATAATGCAAGACCTGATGCTATATTCTTACATTGTCTTCCATCATTCCATGATTTGAAAACTACTATTGGTAAAGATATATATGAAAAATTTGGTTTAAAAGAAATGGAAGTAACTGATGAAGTCTTTAACTTACCTTGTTCTAAAGTATTTGATCAAGCTGAAAATAGATTACATACTATTAAAGCTGTGGTTTATGCAACTATGAGGGAAGATTAAATGAGTAAAATAGTTATTGCCTTAGGTGGTAATGCCTTAGGTAAACTTCCCGAAGAACAAATGAAGTTACTTCAAAATGTTTCTAAAATAATTGTGAAACTTGTTAAAGATGGTAATGATGTTGTTATAACACATGGGAATGGTCCTCAAGTAGGACAAATAGCACTTGCTATGGAGTATGCGGCTTCAAATGGAGCTGGTACTCCTTACATGCCATTTCCTGAGTGTGGGAGTATGAGTCAAGGTTATATTGGTTATGGTTTAGAGCAATGCCTTTTAAATGAGATGAAAAAGGAAAACATTCAAAAAAAATGCGTAACCTTAATAACACAAGTTCTAGTTGATGCAAAGGATAATGCTTTTTCTAATCCAACTAAACCAATTGGAATGTTTTATAGTAAGGAAGAGGCTAAAAAGCAGGAAAATGAAAAAGGTTATGTTTTTGTAGAAGATGCTGGACGTGGGTATCGAAGAGTTGTGCCATCTCCGATGCCAATAGATATCATTGAAAAAGATAGTGTTAAAGAACTTTTTCAAAATGGGACACTTGTAATTGCTGCTGGTGGTGGAGGTATTCCTGTTATAAAAGACGGGGATAACTTAAAAGGTGTAGAAGCTGTTATTGATAAAGATAAAACTGCTGCACTTCTTGCTAAATTAATTGATGCTGATACACTACTTATTTTAACTAGTGTAGATAAAGTATCTATTCATTATAATACTGATTTTCAAATTGATTTTGATGTATTAAGTGTAAATGAAGCATTAAAATATATTTCTAAGGGTGAATTTGCTAAAGGAAGTATGCTTCCTAAAATAGAAGCTTGTTTAGATTTTGTAAGTGGTACTAAAAATGAAGCAATTATAGGTTCATTAGAAAAAGCAGTTGATGCTATAAATGGTGATTCTGGCACAATTATAAAGGAGGAAAAATAAAATGGCAAAGGCTAAGAAAAAGGCTAAACAAATGTTATCGTCTTTTTCAATAATAATGATTTTAATATTTGGTCTTGGAATATTATCTCATTTACTTCCAAATGCTAAGTTTGTTGGTGATACTTTAGTTGATGGAAGTGGTACTGTTGGAGCAACTCTTTCTCAAGTTTTGATGGCTCCGATTCAAGGCTTTGAAAATGCTATAGATGTTAGTATTTTCATTATGATGCTAGGTGGTATGCTTGCAGTTATTAATAAAACTGGTGCGTTAGAAACTGGTATCAAAGTTTTAGTTCATAAACTAAAAGGTAAAGAAATTTGGTTGATTCCAATTCTTATGACAATATTCTCAGTTTGTGGTACTACATATGGTATGCTTGAAGAAACTGTTGGATTTTATGTTTTATTATCTGCTACTATGATGGCTGCTGGTATGGATCCACTTGTTGGGTCTGCAGTTATACTTCTTGGTGCAGGTAGTGGATGTTTGGGTTCAACTATTAACCCATTTGCAACTGGTGTTGCTTTAAGTGCTCTTCCAGAGGGAATAACTGCTGATAATGGTTTTGTTATTCTAATTGCAACATTCTTATGGCTTACCACATTAATTGTTTCAATTTTATTTGTTATGAACTATGCTAAAAAGGTTCAAAAAGATAAAGGATCAACATTCTTATCTTTAAGAGAACAAAAAAATGCAGAAAAAGCTTATGGTAGATTTGAAGATGATAAAAAAGAAGTTAAGTTATCAACTACTCAGAAAATTACATTAATACTATTTGCTTTAACATTCCTTGTAATGATTGTTGGATTTATTCCATGGGGTGAATTTAATATTACTATTTTTGATAAATTTACCGGATGGTTAACTGGTTCATCACTTGGTAATTGGTGGTTCTATGAAGCTGCTTTATGGTTCTTAATTATGTCAATAATTATTGCAATTGTTAATAAGCTTGGTGAAAAAGGTTTTGTAGACACATTTGTTGATGGTGCTGATGATATGATTGGTGTTATAATGGTTATTGCAATTGCTAGGGGTGCTAGTGTACTTATGGCAGAAACTCATTTAGATAATTATATTATCTTTAATGCTGCTGATTTCTTACGCAAACTTCCTGAACTTGCATTTGTTCCCCTTAATTATTTACTTCATGTTGTACTTTCATTCTTAGTTCCATCTAGTAGTGGGCTTGCAACACTTTCTACACCAATTATTGCTCCGCTGGCTGCAGAACTTGGTTATAATGTTGAAGTTTCAATTATGACTATGGTTGCTGCAAATGGTTTAGTTAATTTAATTACTCCAACTTGTGGTGCTATTATGGGTGGTCTTGCACTTGCTAAAGTAGAATATTCAACTTGGTTTAAATGGGCTATTAAACTTGTAATAGTTATAGGACTACTTAATATGTTTGTACTAAGCTTATTTAGCTTACTTGTATAATAATCTAAATACTCACATAATTGTGGGTATTTTTTTTGAGGATTTTATACAAAAATCTAGGAATGGTGTAAAATCAGAAAAATGTGAAAATAAGGCTGGAAATTTCACAAAAAACGTGAAAATAATAATTGAAATTTCACATTTTTTGTGAAATTTGTTGGCAATAACTAATAAAATATAGTATATTTATGGTGGTGATAACTTATGAAAAGGGTTAAAAGTACTAGCTTAAATAAATATATTATTAAAAATAATCCAAAGTATGCTATCAGAATAAGTTCTAAAAACTTTGGATTTGAAAATAATATTAAATCAGTGCCATTATACGCAGTATTTTGTATAAAAAAGTAATTATTCATTAAAGAATTCTTTTATATCAATTTCTAAAGCATCTGCTATTCTACCTAAAATAGCAATGCTAAAACTTTTCTTTCTTTTTTCACTTTCTATTTCTGCTAGATAATCCATGGACATATCTGCAGCTTCTGATAAGCTTTGTAAGGTATGTCCTTTTTCTTTTCTATATTTCTTTATATTTTTTCTAACTATATCATAGTAATAGTCACTTGGATGGATTTTCGCCATAAGTAATAACTCCATAAATATATTTTATCTAAAAAATTATGCGTTTTTTATGGGCGTATGGCCCAATGAATTATTTATATATGAATGTTAAAATAGAATTATAATCTATTTTAGAATAATAAAAAAGTGATGTCAAAATAATATCATTTTGATATTTACTGAATTATTGATTTGTAGTAAAATATGTAATATAGATAATAATTCAACTTGAAAGAAGCATAATAATAAAAGAATGGAGAAGTAGTAGTTTATGAAAAAAAATAAAAAAAAGAAAATGGTTTTAACAATTATTGCAGTTATGACTTTAGTAGTATTGGTGATTGGGGCAACATATGCATATTTTAAAGCTCAAAGTGGAAATCCCGCAGCTGCGGATGTTAAAATAAATGCGAACACCGTTGATACATTTACATTTTCGGTAGGTAATCATATTTCCTTTACACTAGATCAAGATAATTTTGCAAACGGAAAAGGAAATCGAGTTGGAAACACTTTTGCTAAAGTAAATTTAACAGCCAATAACAAGACTAATACCGCAACAGAACATTATTATGTTTATTTAAATATTGAAAATAATACATTTAAATATTCAATAGATGAAAATACTCCAGAAATAATAATGACAGTAACTGATAGCACAGGAACAGAAATAACAGATATTGCTGGTTTAACACATACTTCTGTAAAAGATGCAAGTGGTACAAGTATCTCTGGATATGACATAACAAATAAAAAGGGATTAATAACACTATTTAATAATAGAGAAATAACAGCAACACCAAGTAAAGAAGAAAAGTGGAATATAACCGTAACATTTGTAAACTATGATGCAAGCCAAAATAACAATGCTGGCAAAAGTATGAGTGCCAAAGTTGTGGTACAAAAGGAAAAGATAGTTCAAACAGTTGCTAATATATGTAGAAATGGGGTGGACATAGGATCTTGTATAATGGCTATGTATGGAATTGATGATCAATTATATTACCATGATGCAAGCTTAACAAATGGAGCTGGAGACAATAGTTATAGATATGCCGGAGCAAATCCAAATAATTATGTATGTTTTAATCGTAAAGGAATTCCTTGTCCAGAAGATAATTTGTATAGGATTATTGGTGTATTTCAAATAGAAACTTGGAAAGCTGTAAAACTTGTTAAAGTTACTCCAACTGGAGAACTTGCATGGGATACTAATGGATCAAATACGTGGTCAACAGCAAGTTTAAAAACATATTTAAATGAGAATTTTCCAAAAACTTATCACGGTGAACCGGATAATAATTCTTGGAAAGTTGGAGGAAATATTGGTAATTTAATTAAGCAAACTACTCCTTCAATTGTATATCAAAATGAAATAGTAAATCCAGATGCAAGCAATAGTACAGACAATGCTACTGAATATAAAGCATATATAGGCTTAATGTATGCATCAGACTATGCGTATGCGGCATCACCAAATGCATGGACAACAATACTTAATAATTATGATGGCAATGATTTTAATGGCGTGAAGATAACTACAGAAAATTGGCTTTATTTGGGATCTACAGAGTGGCTTCTTTCCCGTGATGCTGATAGTTCAGAAAATTCATTTGCTGTTACGGCTGCTGGTAAAATTGATTCTTTTAGTGTTGTAAATTCTTATTCTGTTCGTCCAGTAGTTTATTTTTTCGATGGGGGTTATATATCTGGAAAAGGCACAAAAGATGATCCTATTTATTTGGGATTTGAGTAAATGCTACTAATTGACGGATAGATTTAAAAAATTGGTGAAACCTAACATAAATGAGGTAAAAAGTTCAACCAACCTTGAACGATTTGCTTCTTTTTTTGAGTCCTTTTAGTGCTAAAATCATATAAAAATGTTATAAAAACAATATTTTGACACTTGTTTGTCAATTTTTATAATTTTAAAATTGAATATTAATTATTGCTTATGCTAAAATAATACTGGAGGATAAGTTATGAAAACAATTAATGATATTGATGTTAAGAATAAAAGGGTAGTATTAAGACTTGATTTTAATGTACCAGTAGAAAATGGTGTTATTAAAGATAATTCTAAAATTGTTAAAAGTTTAAAAACTATTAATTATTTACTTGAAAATAATTGTAAGGTTATTATACTTAGTCATTTTGGAAGAATAAAAAGTGAAGAAGATAAACTTAAAAATAGTTTGAAAGTTGTTGGAAAAGAACTTGCTAATTTATTAAAAAAGGACGTTAAATTTTTAGATAATTGCTATGGTGACAAAGTGAAAAATATTGTTGATGAAGCTAGTTTAGGTGAAGTAATACTTTTAGAAAATACTAGATTTATGGATGTTCCCGTAAAAAAAGAAAGTGGAAATGATTTGGAACTTGCTAAATACTTTGCAAGTTTAGGTGATGTATATATTAATGATGCTTTTGGTTCAATGCATAGAGCTCATGCATCAACTGCTGGTATTGCTAAGTTTTTACCTCATGCAATTGGTTTTTTAGTAATTGATGAACTTAATCATTTAAATGTTCTTGTTCATGGAACTCCACATCCTTTTACTGTTTTTATGGGGGGTGCTAAAGTTGATGATAAGCTGCCTATAATTAAATCATTAATTGATAGATGTGATTATTTACTTCTAGGTGGTGGTATTGCTAACTCATTTTTAAAAGCTAAAGGAGCTGATATTGGTAATAGTTTAGCTACTAGTGATGCTAATGTCTTAGATGAACTAAGGGAACTTATGGATAAGAATAAAGGTAAAATTGTTTTACCAGTTGATTTTACTATTGATGACGGTGTTATATATGATTTGGGTAATAAAACTATTGATTTGTATAAGAAGTATATTGATAATAGTAAAATAATATTTGTTAATGGTACTTGTGGAAAATTTGAAGATGAAAGGTTTACAGAAGGAACAGAAAACTTGTTTAAGGCTTTAACCAATATTACAGGAAAAGTAATTATTGGTGGTGGAGATACTGCAAGTGCATGTAGTAAATTTGGTTTTGATAATAAATTTTATTATGTTTCTAGTGGTGGTGGTGCAACACTTGAGTATATTGCTGATGGAAACCTAAAAGCTTTAGAATGGATGGAGTAAAATGAAGTATTTAGTTTGTAATTTTAAAAATAAATTACTTAAAGATGATGTATTAATATATAATAGGAATATTGGTGACATAGAAACAAAAACTAAATTAGTTTTATGCCCACCTTCAATATATCTTGGCATGTTTGATAAAAGTGGTTATGAATTAGGTGTGCAAGATATTAGTTCTTTTATGGATAAAACTATTACTGGGGAAATAGAAGCTAGTCAAGTAAAGAGTTTGGGTGCTAAATACGTAATAGTGGGTCATAGTGAAAGAAGAATATATAAACATGAAATAAATATTGATTTTATAAATAAGATAAATAATGCTATAGAAAATGGGCTTAATATAATTTATTGTGTTGGAGAAACACTGAGTGAAAAAGAAGATGGAAGAACTTATGAAGTTTTAGAAAAACAAATAAGTGAAGTTTTAAATAATGTAGAAATTAAAAATATGATGATTGCTTATGAACCAGTGTGGGCGATTGGTACTGGTAAAGTTCCTGAAGTTAATGAGATAAAGGAAAACATTAAGTTTATAAATGATATTATAATGGAAAATTATGAAGAAAAGTTAGATATTTTATATGGGGGCAGTGTAAATGATACTAATATTGGGGATCTATGTAACATTAAGGGATTAAGTGGCTTTCTTGTTGGTGGGGCATCTTTAGATACAAATAAAGTTAAAGGTATGTTAATAGAAATGGAGAAGTAGTATAATAATACTTCTTTTTTAATGTAAGTCAAAAATTGTACAAAATGATTATATTTTGAAGTGTAATGCGAAAGAGATTTAAAAATATATGCTGAAGTATTGGTGCTAACTGTATCATTATAGAGAAAATGATGCTGATGTAGAGGTTGATGCCATGATGGGTGAATATGGTGCTGTTATAAAAAGACCAGATGGAATATATGTATTACCAATAACGTCATTAAAACCATAGTTATATTATTAAAGATAGACTAGTTTTATCTTTTTTCTTTGGCTTGTGACAACATTCGACATAAAATGTCAAATGTTTACGACACTTGACATGACATTACAAAAATTTTTGTAGCTTTTTGAAATATTATATCTTATAATGAAGTTGTGGGTGGAAGAATAAGATATATTTTGAAAGGAAAAAACACATGAAGAAAACAGTTAGAGTAGTTGTAGTAGACGACAATGAGGCAGTGATAAGGAGTGTTAGAGAGTACTTTAAAAATAGTGAGATAGTGAGTGTTGTTGGAGGTTTTACAAACGGAAAAGATGCTTTAAACTATTTATTATCTTGTCCAGAAGCATATGATTTATTAATGCTTGATTTAATTTTAACGGGTATTGATGGCATTAAGATTATTGAAGAAATGAATCATAAAAAATTAAATAAAAAAATAATGGTTCTATCAAGTTTTAAAGATGATTTTACTATTAGAAGAGTTCAAGCTTTAGGTGGTAGTTATTTTATGCTAAAACCTGTAGATATGGATGTTGTTAATAGTAGAATTATGGATTTGGTTACTCATAAAGAAGAAATGAGTATTGTAGGTTCTGGTAAAATTGAAATGAAGGTTAGTTCACTTTTACATGACTTAGGTATTCCTTCACATGTAAGGGGGTATCAATATATTAGAGAAGGTGTTATGCTTTTATATGCTGAAGATGGTATGGCAACACTTGTTACTAAAGAACTATATCCAAAGATTGCTAATAAATATCAAACAACATCTTCAAGAGTTGAGAGAGCCATTAGACATGCTATAGAAATAAGTTGGAGTAGAGGAGATATAAAACTTATGGAAGACTTATTTGGTAATAGTATTGATTTTGATAGAAGTAGACCTACTAACGCTGAATTTTTATCAACTATAGCAGATAGATTTAGAATCGATACTAAAGAACTAGTTATGTAAGCTTTGTTTACCAAGGCTTTTTTGTTGTATTTTAATTTTGTTTGTGATATGATTTTGATAGTGAAGGTGGAAAAATGAAAAAAATATTAACTATTATATTGGATGGTTTTGGTTATAGGGAAGAAGAAAAGGGAAATGCCATTAAAGCAGCTCATATGAGCACTTTTCATGAACTTTGGAATAAATATCCTCATGCTCTACTTGGTGCTAGTGAAGAGTATGTTGGCCTTGCTCATGGTCAAGCTGGCAATAGTGAAGTTGGTCATATGACTATTGGGGCTGGTAGACTTTTAAAACAAAATGAAATATTAGTAGATGATTTTTTTGAATCACCTGATATGGAAAATAAAAATGTTGTTAAACTATTAAACAATAAAGATAAGGATATACATATAATGGGACTTTGTAGTGATGGAAATATTCATGCTGGAGTAGATGATTTTTTAAAGATGTATGAATTTTTGGTTAATAATGGTTTTACAAAAATACATTTTCATTTAATAACTGATGGTAGAGATACTGGAGTAAAAGATGCTAATAAATATATTGATATGATTAAAACTGTAATAAGCAAGTATAATATTGGTGATATTACTAGTGTTGCTGGAAGATATTATGCTATGGATAGAGATGAAAACTATGATAGAACTAAGGCCTATTATGATTTAATTGTTAATGGCCGTGGTACTAGTTCTATAAATATTGAAAAAAGTATCCAAAGTAGTTATGATAAGGGGATTACTGATGAATTTATAAAACCTATTATTTGTAGCAATAATATTATCAAAAATGGTGACATAATAATGTGGATGAATTATAGAGCTGATAGAGCTAAGCAAATTTTGTCTTCAATTGTTAATTCAGGTACTTTTGATGCTTTTCCTGTTACAGATATGAGTGATACTTTGGTGTTTAGTTTTTTACCTGTGGATAAGAAAATAAAAACTTTTAATTTAATTGAACCTTTAACTGTTAAGAATTCTTTGGGGCTTTATTTAAGTGAACTTGATTTTACACAAGCTAGAATTGCTGAAAGCGAAAAGTTTCCACATGTTACTTACTTTTTTGATGGCGGTGTTGATGGCAAAATTAAGGGTTGTGATAAGTTTCATATTCCATCACCAAGTGTAGCTACTTATGATTTAAAACCAGAAATGAGTTGTGTTGAAGTTACTAAGAGAGTTATTTTATCAATGAAAAATGATTATGATTTTATATTGGTTAATTTTGCTAATCCAGATATGGTTGGTCATACTGGTAATATGGATGCTGCGACGAATGCTTGTATAGCGGTTGATATGTGTTTAGCTAAAATATTGGAAAAAGCGGATGAAAACTTTTATAGAGTTATTATACTTGCTGATCATGGTAACGCTGATACAATGATTAATGAAGATGGAAGTATATGTACAACACATACAACTAGTCTTGTACCTTTTATTATATGTGATGATAAAATTAAAATAAAAGAAAAAGGGTCTTTGGTTAATGTAGCACCAACAATACTTGATTATATGGATATTGCTATACCTAAAGAGATGGAAGGAACAGAATCCTTAATAATAGAATAGTGTAGTTTTGGAGTCTGTTATGTTTTATTTTAAATTAAAGACGATGAAATTCTTAAATATGAAATTAGTTTTGATATTGAAACGTTTAAAAAAGTTACAGGAAGAATTAGTTAGAGACTGTAGTATAGAAAAAAGTTATAAATATACTACATATAGAATTCCTCATAAAAATAAAGATATAGAATATAAGAAATTTGATTGTCAAAAAATGAGGCAAAAGAAGATTTTTATGGTGTTTGGGAAATTTATGAGGTTAATGTTGTAGAAATTGTAAAACCAAAGCTTTATTACTTAATTCAAAAAATAATTTGTGGAGATGTTGCAGCATTGCAAAAACTTTTTTCTAAAAAAATTACTTTAAGAGAAGAAAATCTTGATTTGAAAAATATAGATTATTATTTTGATAGGTTTCAACATATGTTTGGTGTAACTCTTGTGGATAAAATAAATATTAATTTATATAATATGGTTCAAGAATTTATTGGTAAAAATGAAGTACACGATGAAAATATTATTAATTTAGTTCTTAATAGAAGTAAAATCTGTTAATGAACTTTTTTTGTGAAATTTTAAAAAAACGTTTATTTTTACTTGATTTTTCATAGATTTTAATGTTATAATTGTAGTCGTATGGCTGCGTGGATGTGCGAGGTTACCGATACACTAGGATGAGTTGGTAGTAAAAAAGTGAAAACGGAGAACTTGTGCGGAGTATGTCTATACTAGATATAGGCGAAAGGAGAACATGAAAGAATGTCAAAAGATAAAGTTAGAATTAATTTGAAAGCATATGATCATCAATTACTTGATGTTGCTGCTGGAAAAATTGTTGAAACTGTTAAAAGAACTGGTGGCGAAATTTCTGGACCTGTTCCACTACCAACAGAAATTGAAAAAGTTACAGTACTTAGAGCAGTTCACAAATATAAAGATGCAAGGGAACAATTTGAAAGAAGAACTCATAAGAGATTAATCGATATTAAAAACCCAAGCAAAGAAACTGTTGATGCATTACAACACCTAGACATACCTAGTGGTGTTGATGTAAATATCAAATTATAAGAAAAGGAAGGAAAGAAATTATGAAAGGAATCTTAGGACGCAAAGTTGGAATGACTCAAGTATTTACTAAGGAAGGTAAGTTAATTCCTGTTACAGTTATTGAAACTGAACCTAACGTAGTAATGCAAGTTAAAACTGTGGAAAAGAACGGTTATAATGCAATTCAACTTGGTGTATTCGAAAAGAAAGAAAAACAAGCAAACAGACCAGAAATGGGAAATGCTAAAAAAGCAAATACTACTCCTAAGCGCTACTTAAAAGAAATAAGAGATGTAGAATCAACTTATAATATTGGTGATACAATTTCTGCTTCAGTATTTAGCGTTGGAGAAGTTGTTGATGTAACAGGTACAAGTAAAGGGAAAGGTTTCCAAGGTGTTATTAAACGTCATAACCAATCTCGTGGACCAATGACTCATGGTTCTCATTATCACAGAAGACCAGGATCACTTGGTACTATGTTACCAAAGAGAGTTTTGAAAGGTAAAAAATTAGCTGGACACATGGGTGTTGATACAGTTACTATTCAAAATCTTGAGATCATCGAAGTAAATGATGCAGAAAACTATATTTTAGTTAGCGGAAATGTTCCAGGCGCAAAAAATTCTTTAGTATTAATTAAGACTGCTGTTAAAAATAGCAGAAAGGAAGATCCAAAAGAAATTCTTGCTTACGTAGAAGAAACTGTTGTTGATGAAGTTGTTGAAACTCCAGAAGTAACAGAAGAAGTTACTGCAAGTGAAGTAGTGGATACTAAAGAAGAGGCTAAGGAAGAAGAAAGTAAGTAATACTTGCTTAGAAAGGAATTAAAATGACAAAGATAAGTGTTAAGAACCTAAGTGGTGAAAAAGTAAAAGATTTAACATTAAATGATAGTATCTTTAAAATTGAAGTAAATGATGATGCTTTAAAGAAAATGATTCGTTTACAATTAGATGCTACTCGTCAAGGAACAAGAAAAACTAAAAATAGAAGTGAAGTTTCTGGTGGTGGAAGAAAACCATGGAAACAAAAAGGAACTGGTAGAGCTCGTCAAGGTAGTATAAGAGCTACTCAATGGGTTGGTGGCGGAGTACCTTTTGGAGTTGGTAACCGTGACTTTAGTTTCAAAATTAATAAGAAAGAAAGAGTACTTGCATTAAAGAGTGCTTTATCTGAAAAAGTATTAGAAAAAGCTTTAGTGGTTGTTGATAACTTCAATATGGAAAGTACTAAAACTAAAGATGCGTTAAAAATGTTAGATGCATTAAAACTTGAAGATAAAGTATTATTTGTTACAAGTGATGACGCTGCAAATCTTTATTTAGCAACAAGAAATTTACCAAATTGTTTAGTAATATATGCTGAAGAAGTAAATGTATATGATTTAGTAAATGCCGATGTTGTTGTTATGGATGAAGTTGCAGTAAACAAATTAGAGGAGGTGCTTAAATAATGAGACATTATTCTGATATTATTATTGCACCAGTTATTACAGAAAAATCTATGGCTGAAAGACAAAATGGTGTTTATACATTTAAAGTAGTTAAAGATGCTGACAAAACTGAAATCAAAAGAGCAGTTGAAGAAGCTTTTAAAGTTAGTGTAGTTAGTGTTAATACATTAAATACAAAATCAAAAAGAAGAAGAGTTGGAAAATATGCTGGAAGAACTAAAACTTATAAAAAAGCTATTGTTACTTTAGCAGAAGGCTCTGTAATAGAAATATAGTAGGGAGGAAAAGAATATGGCTATAAAACATTATAAACCAACGACTAATGGTCGTCGTGGAATGAGTACACTAGCAAATGAAGAAATTACAACTTCTACTCCTACTAAATCACTTTTAGCTAGTAAGAGTAAAACTGGTGGAAGAAATAATCAAGGTAAAATGACAGTTCGTCACATTGGTGGTGGAGCTAAAAGAAAATACCGTGTTATTGATTATAAAAGAAATAAAGTTGGTGTTACTGGACGCGTTGCGAGCATTGAATACGATCCAAATAGAAATGCTAACATTGCTCTAATTAATTATAGAGATGGAGAAAAAAGATATATTATTGCACCAAATGGATTAAAAGTTAATATGATTATCGAAAATGGTGAGGCTGCTGATATCAAAGTTGGTAACGCATTACCACTTAAAAATATTCCAGTTGGTACAATGGTTCATTGTATTGAACTTCAACCAGGTAAAGGCGCTGAAATGTGTAGAAGTGCTGGAGCTGGAGCTCAAATACTAGGTAGAGAAGGCAAATATGTAATGCTTCGTTTACAATCTGGTGAAACAAGACTTGTTCTTGGAACATGTATTGCAACTATCGGTGTTGTTGGAAATGAAGATTACAAACTAGTAAACTTAGGTAAAGCTGGTAGAAAACGTCATATGGGTGTTAGACCTACAAACCGTGGTTCTGTTATGAACCCTAACGATCACCCACATGGTGGTGGAGAAGGACGTGCTCCTATCGGACGTAAGAACCCAATGACTCCATGGGGTAAACCTGCACTTGGAGTTAAGACTCGTAAGAGTAAAAAGAAAAGCGAAAAGCTTATAGTTAGTAGAAAGGCTAAATAATAGGAGGAAAAATGGCAAGAAGTTTAAAAAAAGGACCTTATGTTGAAGAATCACTTATGAAAAAGGTTCAAGAAATGAATAAAAGTAATAAAAAGACAGTTATTAAGACTTGGTCAAGAAGATCTACTATTTTTCCTGACTTTGTTGGTCATACTATAGCTGTTCATAATGGAAAAGATTTTATTCCAGTTTATATAACTGAAGACATGGTTGGACATAAATTAGGAGAATTTTCACAAACTCGTAAATTTACAGGCCATGCAGGTAATAAGTAGGAGGTAACATGGAAGCATACGCAATTCATAAAAATGCTTTAATTAAGCCTAGACTTGCTAGAATGACAATGGACTTAATTAGAGGAAAAGATGTTGAAACTGCTAGGGGAATATTAGAAAATACTAATACTAAAGCTAGTAGATTAATTCTTAAAGTTTTAAATTCAGCTGTTGCAAATGCTGTTAACAATAATGGTGCAAATGAATCTGAACTAAGAATTAGTGAGTGTTACATTAATCCAGGACCTGTTTATAAAAGAATTAAATTTGCAAGTCGTGGAAATGTAGATCGCCATGATAAGAGAAGTAGTCATATTACTGTTAAAGTAACTGATGAAGCGAAGGGAGTTAAGTAATAATGGGACAAAAAGTAAATCCTATAGGATACAGACTTGGTGTTAATAAAACTTGGCAAAGTAAATGGTATTCTAAAGATAATTATCAAGAATATTTAATAAATGATATTAAAATTAGAGAATATTTAGAAAAGAATCTTAAAGAAGCCGCTATTGCAAGTGTTATTGTAGAAAGAAAAAACAATAAGTGTGAAGTTAGTATCTATACTGCTAAACCTGGTGTTATCATCGGACGTGGTGGCGAAGATATAGAAAAATTAAGAAAGAAATTATCTAAATTAGTTAATGAAGAAGTATTTGTTAATATAGTTGAAGAAAAAAATCCAGATTTAAATGCTTCATTAGTTGCTCAAAATATAGCTAATCAAATAGCTGCTAGAGCACCATTTAGATCAGCTCAAAAAAGAGCTATTAGAAATGTAATGAAAGCTGGAGCTAAAGGATGTAAAACTGCTGTATCAGGAAGACTTGGTGGAGCAGAAATGGCTAGAACTGAAGGTTACACTGAAGGTACTGTGCCACTACATACTATCAGAGCTGATGTCGATTATGCTATAGCTGAAGCTGATACAACTTATGGTAAAATCGGAGTTAAAGTTTGGATTTATAAAAATGAAATACTTCCTGCTAAAAAGACTTTGAAGGGAGCTGATAAAAATGTTGATGCCAAAAAGAACTAAATATCGTAAAAGTCATAGAGTAAGCTATGATGGAAAAGCTAAAGGTAATACAGAATTACACTTTGGTGAATACGGTTTACAAGCTGTTGAAGGCGGATGGATTTCAGCTCGTCAAATTGAAGCAGCTCGTATTGCAATGACACGTTATATGAAACGTGGTGGAAAAGTATTTATTAACATATTCCCACATATGCCTAGAACTAAAAAACCTCTAGAAACTAGACAAGGTAAAGGTAAAGGTTCAGTAGATGAATGGGTAGCAGTTGTTAAAAATGGAAAAATTATGTTTGAAATTACAGGTGTTGAAGAAGCTGTTGCGCGTGAAGCTTTAAGACTTGCTTCTCACAAATTATCTGTAAAATCAAAATTTGTAAAAAAAGAAACAGTGAAGGATGGTGATTCTCTTGGAAATTAAGGAACTTAGAAAATTGTCTACAGAAGATTTAGCTAAAAAAATCAAAGATACAAAGGAAGAATTATTTACAAAGAGAATGCAACATGCAAATGGTACACTTGAAAAACCAGTTGAACTTAAAATGTTAAGAAGAGATGTTGCAAGAATGAAAACTATTCTTAAAGAAAGAGAAATTGATGGAGGTAATAAATAATGACAGAAAAGAAACAAGAATTAATTGGTAAAGTTGTTAGTGCATCTAATAACAAAACAATAACTGTTAATGTTGAAACATCAAAAAGACATCCTTTGTATAAGAAAAATGTTAAATATTCAAAGAAATATGCTGCTCATGATGAAAATAATGAAGCAAAAGTAGGAGATACAGTAAAGATTAGAATGACTAGACCATTATCTAAAACTAAAAGATATGAATTAGTAGAAGTTTTAACTAAAGCTGTTATCCTTTAGGAGGTATTATTATGGTAATGCAAGAAAGTAGACTTAAAGTTGCCGATAACTCAGGAGCTAGAGAACTATTAGTTATTAGAGTTCTTGGAGGTTCTAAAGTTAAATATGGTAATATCGGGGATGTTGTTGTTGGAACAGTTAAAAAAGCTATTCCTAACAGTCCAGTAAAAAAAGGTAAAGTTGTTAAAGCCGTAATCGTTAGAAGCGTTGAAGGCGTTAGAAGAAATGATGGTTCTTATATCAAATTTGATGATAATGCATGTGTACTTATTAAAGATGATAAATCACCAATTGGTACTCGTGTTTTAGGACCTGTTGCTAGAGAGTTAAGAGAAAAAGATTATATGAAGATTGTTTCTCTTGCTTCAGAAGTGTTATAGGAGGCAAAATGAAAGTAAAAGTTGGAGATACTGTTAAAATAATTGCTGGTGCCGATAAAGGTAAAACTGGCAAAGTTATTAAAACATTAAAAACTGAATCTAGAGTAATTGTAGAAGGTGTACATATTGTTAAAAAACATAGTAAACCTACAAGTATGAATGATAAAGGTGGAATATTTGAAATTGAAGCTCCTATACATGTTTCTAATGTAAAGGTAATTGATGAAAAAGAAGCTAAAGCTTCTAAAAAAAGCGAAAAAGTAGAAGAAAAGGCTGAAAAAAAAGCCAAGACTTCTAAGAAAGTGAGTAAGTAATTATGAGTAATTTTAGAAAATTATATGATGAAAAAATTGTTCCAGAATTAATGAAAGAACATAATTATACTACTGTTATGGCTGTTCCAAAACTTGAAAAAATTGTTATTAATATGGGTGTTGGAGAAGGAAGTAAAGACGAAAAATACATTACTGCAGCTGTAAAAGATCTAGAAGCTATTAGTGGTCAAAAACCTATTGTAACAAAAGCTCGTAAATCAATTGCTGGTTTCAAATTAAGAGAAGGTCAACCTGTTGGTGTTAAAGTAACACTTAGAGGTGAAAATATGTATAACTTCTTTGAAAAATTAGTAAGAATTGGACTTCCTCGTGTTAGAGATTTCCGTGGAGTTTCAGGACATGCTTTTGATGGAAAAGGAAATTATACAATTGGTATTAAAGAACAATTAATATTCCCAGAAATTGAATATGATGAAGTGTTGAAAGTACGTGGTATGGATATTATATTCGTTACCACTGCAAAGAGCAATGAAGAAGCTAAAAGTTTATTAAAAGGCTTTGGAATGCCTTTCAAGAATTAAGGAGGC
Organism: uncultured Bacilli bacterium; assembly: GCA_934085825.1. Lineage (GTDB taxonomy): Bacteria > Bacillota_I > Bacilli_A > RF39 > UBA660 > Onthocola_B. The sequence continues at coordinate 47,113 of CAKOHR010000006.1, forward strand.
ACTATGGCAAAGAAAAGTATGATTGTTAAAAATCAAAGAACACCTAAATTTTCAACTCGTGCTTACACAAGATGTAATCGTTGTGGAAGACCTCATGGAGTACTAAGAAAATATGGAATTTGCAGAATTTGTTTTAGAGAACTAGCAAATGAAGGTAAATTACCAGGTGTTAAGAAATCTAGTTGGTAGAAGGAGGAAAATTATGTTTGTACAAGATAAAATAGCAGATATGTTAACTCGTATTCGTAATGCTAATCAAATGAGATATGCAACTGTTGAAGTTATTGGTACTAAAATGACTTTAGGTATTGCACAAATACTTAAGGATGAAGGTTATATAGCTGATTATGTATACGAAAAGAATACAAATGGTGATAAATTAACTTTAACACTTAAATATGGTCCTAAAAAAGAAAGAGTTATTGTTGGACTTAAAAGAATTAGTAAATCTGGTTTAAGAGTTTATGCTAAAGTGGATGAAATTCCTCGAGTTCTAAACGGACTAGGTATTGCTATAATCTCAACTTCTGAAGGTTTAATGACTGATAAAGAAGCAAGAAGTAAAGGGTTAGGAGGCGAAGTTCTTGCCTATATATGGTAAGTAGATTATTATGAGTAGAATAGGTGAAAGAAAATTAAGCATTCCTGACGGCGTTACAGTTAGCGTTAATGGAAACGTAGTTGATGTTAAGGGACCTAAAGGTGAACTTACATTTGAATTTAGTAAACTTGTAAGTGTTGTAGTAGAAGATGGTGTTGTTTTAACTAAACAAATTAAACCAAGTAAAGAAGCTAATATGATGCAAGGAACTACTAATTCATTAATTAGTAATATGATAACAGGTGTTTCTAAAGGTTATGATAAAGGATTAGAAGCAGTCGGTGTTGGATATAGATTCCAAGTAAGTGGTAATAAAATTACTATTAATGCTGGTTATTCTCATCCAGTTATTATAGAAGCACCAGAAGGTTTAACAGTTACTAGTGAAAGTAATACTGAAATTACTATTCATGGTATTGATAAACAAAAAGTATCTGAATTTGCGGCAAATGTTCGTAAAGTAAGACAACCAGAACCTTATAAAGGTAAAGGTATTCGTTACAAAGGTGAACATGTTCGTCGTAAAGAAGGAAAGAAAGCGGCATAGGGAGGAGTTAAAGTATGATTAAAAAAGAAGCAAGTAATAAAGCTCGTGTAAGACGTCATGAAAGAGTACGTAAAACTATTAGTGGTACTGCAATGCGTCCTAGATTAAATGTATTTAGATCTAATAAAGGTATTTATGCTCAAGTTATAGATGATGTAACTAAGACTACCCTTGCTAGTTCTTCAAATTTAGAATTAAAAATAGCTAATGGTGGTAATATCGAAGCAGCTAAAGCTGTTGGAAAAGATATTGCTGAAAAATGTAAAAAATTAAAAATTAAAACTGTGGTATTTGACCGTGGTGGTTACCAATATCATGGTAGAGTTGAAGCTTTAGCAGATGCTGCTAGAGAAGCTGGATTAGAGTTTTAAGGAGGGTAGCATGAGAAAAGAAGATAAAAAACAAGATAAGAAAAATTTATTAGAAGAAAAAGTTATTTCTATTACTAGAGTTACTAAAGTTACTCAAGGCGGTAGACATTTCCGTTTCTGTGCTACTGTTGCAGTTGGAAACCGTAAAGGTTTAGTTGGTATTGGTAGTGGAAAAGCTAATGAAGTTCCAGAAGCTATCAAAAAAGCTTTACAAGCTGCTAATAAAAACGTATGTAAAGTTGCACTAAGTGAAGGAAGAACTATTCCTCATGAAGCTGAAGCAAAAGTGGGTAGAGCTGTAGTTCTAGTTAAACCTGCTAAAGAAGGACGTGGAATCATCGCTGGTGGTGCTGCTCGTGCAGTTTTAGAACTAGCTGGTGTTAAAGACATAGTTGCTAAAAGCCTTGGAGCTAATACTCAAGTTAATGTTGCTAAAGCTACTTTAGAAGCGTTAAAGAGCCAAAGAACTCCAGAACATATAGCTGAACTTCGTGGTAAGAAAGTTGAGGAATTATAATATGAGATTAGAAAATTTACCAAAAACTAAAGAAATGAAAGCATCTAAAAGAGTTGGTAGAGGACCAGGATCTGGAATGGGTAAAACATCTACTCGTGGAGAAAATGGTCAAAAATCAAGAAGTGGTGCTTCAATTAAAGCTTGGTTCCAAGGTGGACAAACACCTTTATATAGAAGAATTCCTATCAGAGGGTTTAATAATAAGAATTTTGAAACTAAATTTGCTGTTATTAACTTGAGTGATTTAGATAAATTCTTTAATGATGGTGATGTTGTTACTCCAGAAGTACTTAAAGAAAGAAAAATAATAAAGAAACAACTTGACGGAGTTAAAGTATTAGGTAGTGGTGAACTTACTAAAAAGCTTACTGTTAAAGCTAATAGATTCTCTGCAAAAGCTGTTACAAAAATTGAAAATATTGGTGGCAAAGCTGAGGTGATTTAGATGTTTCGTGGCTTTTCGCAATTATTTAATAAAGCTAACAAAGATTTAAGAAAAAGAATATATTTTACATTATTCTGTTTAGGTCTTTTTGCTCTAGGATCATCTGTTACGATCCCTTGGGCGAGTCAAATTTATGAGGACCTAGGTTTCTTAGAAATATTTAATATCATGAGTGGTGGTGGACTTAGAAGCTTTTCTATATTTGCTTTAGGAGTTTCTCCGTACATCACAGCATCAATAATTACTCAATTGTTGCAAATGGATATTATTCCATATTTTAAAGATTTAAAAGAGCAAGGTTATGTTGGAAGACAAAAAATCAATAAAATTAATCGTTATTTAGGTATTCTTATTGGTTTCTTCCAAGCTTATGTATTATGTATTGCTTATATGGGTAGTGCTAGTACTTTTGTAGAGCTTAAAACTGCATTAGTAATGACAGCTGGTACAGCTTTCTGTTTATGGATGGGTGACCAAATTACTAATAAAGGTATTGGTAATGGTCAATCTATGCTAATTATGGCTGGTATAATCCTTAGTATGCCTCGTATATTTATAGGTGCTTATGATGGATTTATTACAAGTGGAACATATGAATCAGCGTTAGGTATTTTATTCTTTAGCTTATTTATCCTTACTTATATCCTTATTATTGTAGGTATTATATGGATACAACTTGCTGAGCGAAGAATACAAATTCAATATGCTAATAAGTCAACAAGTGCTTATGGTGCTCAAAATAGTTTCTTACCAATAAAACTTAACTCTGCCGGAGTTATGCCAGTAATATTTGCATCAATTCTTACAACAATACCTGCAACAATAGTTGCTTTAACTAAGAATGATGCTGCAATAAATTTTGTTAACAAGTACATTGTGTATGATACTCCGACTGGTTTTGTGTTATATGTTATACTAATATTATTCTTTGGATATTTTTATACATTTATGGTAATGAATCCAGAAGAAATGAGTAAGAATTTGAATGAACGTGGAGGATATATTCCTGGAATAAGGCCTGGTGAAGATACTAGTAATTACATTAGTAATTCAATGGGTAAACTTACTCTTGTAGGAAGTATTTTCTTGGTAATACTTGCAGCTATACCTGTTTTATTCTCTTTGATATTTAAGTTATCTAGTTCGGTAACTATCGGGGGAACAGGAATGTTAATTGTTGTAGGTGTTGCAATTGAAACTTATAAACAAATGGAAAGCAGTTTAGTGAGTAGAAGTTATACTGCTAAGAGAAAGAGATTAAGATAGTATGAAAAATATAATATTTATAGCTCCTCCCGCTGCGGGAAAAGGGACTCAAAGTACAAAGCTAAAAGAAAAATATAATTACTATCATTTGTCTACAGGTGATATGCTAAGAGAAGCAATTGCTTCTGGTAGTGAATTTGGGTTAATGCTTAAAAATATTATTGATGAAGGTAAATTAGTAAGTGATGAAATTATGATAAATTTAATAAAAGACAGACTTACTAATTTAAATGGGAAACCATTTATATTAGATGGTTTCCCTCGAACTCTTAATCAAGCAAAATCTTTGGAAGATTTACTTGATAGAGATTATGAAGTAATATATTTAGATTTGAGTGAAGAAAAAGCTGTTTCTAGGATTTTAAGTAGACTTACTTGTAGTTGTGGAAAGTCATATAATCTAAATGTTGATGCGTTAAAGCCAAAAAAAGAAGGTATTTGTGATGGATGTGGAAATTCTCTTGTAAAAAGAGGAGATGATAATGCAGAAGCATCTAAGGTTAGATATAAATCTTTTATAGATAATACAAAACCTTTAATAAATTACTATGAAGCTAAAGGCAAACTTCATAAAATAGATGTTAATAGAAGTGTAGATGATATCTTTGAGGATATCGAGGAAATTTGTAATGATTAGTATTAAGAGTGATAGAGAAATTGAATTAATGAGACAAGCCGGTAAATATCTTTGTGATACTTTTAAATATATAGAAAAGTATGTAGAAACTGGTGTTACCACTATGAAATTAGATGCATTAATTCATGATTATATAGTAAGTATTGGATGTGTTCCTTCTTGTTTAGGTTATGAAGGTTATCCTGCTACAAGCTGTATATCAATTAATGATGAAGTTGTTCATGGTATACCTGGAGAACGTAAAATCAAGAACGGCGATATTGTTTCAATAGATTTAGTTTTAAGTTATAAAGGTTATCATGCTGATGCTACTAGAACTTATATTGTTGGTAATGTAAGTGAGAAAGTTAAAAATTTAGTAAAAGATACTAAAGATGCATTTTATGCAGGTGTAGCAAAGGTTAAAGAAGGTGCAAGAGTTAGGGATATAAGTCGTGCAATTGAAGATTATGCTCATAGTCATGGTTTATCAGTAGTTGAAGAATTATGTGGACATGGTATTGGACTTGAAATGCATGAAGAACCTGATGTTTGTAACTTTGATGATGGCAATATGACCAGACTCAAAGCTGGTATGGTTATTGCTATTGAACCTATGCTTAATTTAGGTAGTAAAAAAGTATATCTATGTGATGATGACTGGACAGTTAAAACTATGGATGGAGAGCCATCATGTCACTATGAAAATACAGTATTAGTTACAAAAGATGGATATGAAATATTAACAGGAGATTAAAATATGGGAAAAAAAGATAAAATTGAAGTAGAAGGAAAAGTTACTGAAGTTTTAAAAGGTAGTGATTACTTAGTTGAACTTAGTAATGGACACACTGTAAAAGCCTACGTTTCTGGTAAAATGCGTATGAACATGATTCGTATTCTACCAGGTGATAAAGTTACAGTGGAACTTTCACCATACGATTTAACACGTGGGATTATAAAATGGAATAATAGATAAGGAGTGAAATTATGAAAGTTAGACCATCAGTAAAAAAGATTTGCAAAAAATGTAAAATCATTAGAAGAAAAGGAAAAGTTAGGGTTATTTGTGAAAATCCTAAACATAAACAAGTACAAGGTTAAGGAGGAAATATAAATGGCAAGAATTAAAAATATTGAATTACCAAATGAAAAACATACTTGTATTGGACTTACAGCAATTTATGGTATTGGTAGAAATTTAGCAAAAACAATATGTGCAGATGCAAATGTTGAACCAACTAAAAAAATTAAAGATTTAACTGAAGAAGAAATTGCTAAACTTCGTCGTGAAATCGATAAATACACAGTTGAAGGTGACCTTAGACGTGACGTTCAAATGAGTATAAAGAACAAAATGGAAATAAATTGTTATGAAGGTATTAGACACAAAAAAGGATTACCTGTAAGAGGACAAAGAACTAGTAGAAATGCTAAAACTCGTAAAGGTAGAGGAAAAGTTGTAGCTAATAAGAAAAAGGTCGGAAAGTAGGGTGTTAATATATGGCATATAATAGAAGAAAAAGAAAAGTAAAGAAGAATATTCCTGAAGCTGTTGCTCACATTCATTCAACTTATAATAATACTATTGTTACTATAAGTGATAAAGAAGGTAACGCTATTAGTTGGTCATCAGCTGGTAGAATTGGTTATAAAGGAAGTAAAAAGAAAACTCCATTTGCTGCTGGACTTACTAGTGAAGCTGCTGCAGCTGCTGCTGTTGAAGCTGGAGTTAAAAAAGTTGATGTATTTGTTAAAGGTCTTGGACCTGGAAGAGAAAATGCAATTAGATCACTTCAAACTGCAGGACTTGAAATTACAAGTATAACTGATGAAACACCAATTCCTCATAATGGATGTCGTCCACCAAAAAGACCAAGAAACTAATAAGGGAAAGGAACGTGTACTATGATAAAATTTGAAAAACCAGACTATAAAATTACTGAATATCAAGAAAGCAATCATTATGCTAAGTTTGAAATTGAACCATTAGAAAGAGGTTTTGGTACTACAATAGGAAATGCTATGAGAAGAGTACTTCTATCAAGTTTACCTGGTAGTGCTGTTACTTCTATTAAAATTGATGGTGTAATGCATGAATTTCAAAAAATTGAAGGTGTTGTTGAAGATGTTACAACTATAGTATTAAATATTAAAAAATTAGTTGTAAAAAATCATTCAACTGGAGAAAAAGTTATAAGAATTACGAAATCAGAAGAAGGACCAGTACTTGCTGGAGATATTGAAAATGATGCTGATATTGAAGTTATGAATCCTGATCTAGTTATTTGTAATTTAGTAGCTGGAGGGAAAATTAATATTGAAATGACTGTTAATAATGGTCGTGGATTTACACCAGCTGCTGTTAATAAGGCTAATATGGACCAAAACGTTGCAGGTGTTATTGCAATAGATTCAAATTACTCACCAATCGAAGTTGTTAAATATGAAGTATTAGATACTCGTGTTGGTCAAGATGAAACTTATGATAAATTAGTTATGGAAATTACTACTGATGCATCTATGACTCCAGAAGAAGCTATGGCACTTGGTGCTAAGATATTAATTGAACACTTTACAATAATCTCTGATTTAAATTCAATTAGTAATATTGCTAATATAATGCAAGAAAAGAAAATTGATACAATGACTAAGACACTTGAAACACCAATTGAAGAAGTTGAATTCTCAGTAAGAGCTTATAATTGTTTAAAGAGAGCTGGTATTCATACCGTTCAAGATTTAGTTAACAAAAAAGAAGTAGAAGTTACTAAGATCAGAAACTTAGGAAAGAAATCATTAAAGGAAGTTCTTGATAAAGTTGAAGAATTAGGACTTACATTTAAGGAGTAGAATATGAAATATAGAAAATTAGGAAGAGAAACTAGAATTAGAAGAAGTATTTTAGCTGGACTTACTAAAGATGTAATCATGAATGGTTATGTTGTAACTACTGAAGCTAGAGCTAAAGAAGTAAGAAAATTTGTTGATAAAATGATTACTTATGGAAAAGATGGTTCACTTGTTGCTCGTAGAAAAGCACTTGCTTTCTTACATAATGATAATGAAGTTGTATCTAAAGTATTTAATGAACTAGCTAAAACTTATGAAACTAGAAATGGTGGATATACTAGAATTATTAAACTTAAAGAACGTCGTGGAGACGATGCTTTAGAAGTAAAACTAGAATTAGTTTAATTAGAGGAAAACAATTAACTTAATGGTTAGTTGTTTTTTTGTTAAAGTATAAATGATTAAAAATTTAAATGTGATCGGATAAAACTCTAAAATATGACTGAAAGAGTCAATAAAGAATGAAGGCAGCATAGAACCAAAAGTACTTTGTGTTATTTGCGGTTTATCAAATGCTATCTATAAACGTCCTGATGGTGTTATTGTTGTTGTGCCAATAACTGCACTTAAAAATTAAATATAACGATAGTTTTGCGGTTGCAGTCGCAAAACTTTTTAAAAATAAGTATATTAAATTTTGTTTCATCCATAATATAAGTGGAGGAAAAATATGAAAGATAAAGAATGTAATTGTTGTAGCGATGCTAAGTTTGGTGTAGCATATATTGATCCGGAGTCTGGTTTACTTTGTAGTAAAATAGATACTGGTATGGAGCTTCCAAAAGGAAAAAAGGTTCTTGCACCTAGAATTTGTACTAAGTGTGGAAATACGGAGTGGAAGACAATTGATAACTAGAAAGTAAGCTGTAAAAAGCTTGCTTTTTTGTGCAAAAGTATACAATTTTGCTTGTAATCCGAATATATATTTGTTATAATATTTGCGAGTAAAGAAATTACTCCTTGCTTCTAAGGAAGCCGAAAAGACCGTAAGGAGGTGGATGTTGATGACTAAGTATGAAATTATGTTTATTGTTAAGTCTACATTAGACGAAGAAACTATTAAAAAGACTAGTGAAGATTTACAAAAATTAATAAACAATAAACCATCTAAGGTTATCGAATTCAAAGAAATGGGTAGAAAGAAATTAGCTTATCCAATAAAAAAAGAAGTTAGTGGATACTACTATGTTATGACTGTTGAAGTAACACATGAAACCCTTCAAGAATTTGATAGAAAAGTTTCTATTAATGAAAATGTTTTAAGACATTTAATTATCAAAATTGAAGGAGAATAGTAATGAACAAAGTAATATTAACTGGGAGATTAACAAGAGATCCCGAATCAAGAATGACTCAAAGTAATATGGAAATATCAAGATTTTCACTAGCTTGTCAAAGTGACTTTGTTAGCCGTGATGGTGAAAGAGAAACTGAATTTATTAATTGTGTAGCTTTTAATAGAAGTGCTCAAACTATTAATAGATATTGCCGTAAAGGACAAATGATTTTAGTTCAAGGTAGGATTAGAAATAGTAGTTATGATGCACAAGATGGTACTAAGAGATATACAACAGATGTTGTAGTAGATAATTTTGAATTCTTAGGAAGTAGAAATGATGGTGCAAGTGCTCCAGCAGGTGCAGGATATAATGCTCCAGCTAGTAATAATAGTGTAGCATATAGTCCTGGGGCTCCAGCTACACCTAGTGCTGTTGAAACAACTGATATTAGTGAAGATCCTTATAAAGACTTTGGAGATGAATTTACTTTAAGTAGTGATGATTTACCATTTTAATTAAAGGAGGATAAGGAAAGTGGCAGAATTTTATCGTAAGAAAAAGAAAATATGTCAAATGTGTGCTGGAAAAAGCGTAGATTATAAAGATGTTATGATTATCAATAAATATATTAATGATAAAGGCAAGATTTTACCAAGAAGAATGACTGGTGCTTGTGCTAAACATCAAAGACATATTGCTGAACAAGTTAAATATGCAAGATTTATGGCTTTAATACCATTTGTTAAATAATTTAACTCACCTTTGGGTGAGTTTTTCTATACTTAAAATACTTATTGTGATAAAATGTTTATAGGTGAATCGTATGCAAAAAGATAAAAGATTAGTAGTAATATTTTTGGCAATAATATTTGGTATATTTTTATGTATACCATGTAATTTTATAGTTGTTAAAATGGGAATAATGAGTATGAATATGGATAATTTCGTTGAATATAAAGAAAAAGATGAAAAAAATGTAGTTGATAAGTTAAATAATATTATTGGTAAAATAGAAAAAACACTTGAAAATAGAGTTACTAATTATTTTCCTTTGTATAGTAATTTAAATACATTGTATCAAAGAGTAAATTTTGCAAGTAATAAGCTATTGTTTAAGGATGTACCTGTAAAAACAAATAGTGATGGTGAATATATATTTTATGATAAAGTAAATGAATTTTATTATTTAACAAATAAGTATAGTGATGAAGAGTTAGATGCAAGATTAGAAAAACAAGTTAAGTTTTTTAATGAGTTGAGTAGTAAAGGAATAAATGTGAATGTCTATATACCTACGAGATATGAATTTACTAAACTAAAAGAAAATAATTTAAGTGAGTATGTTGATGAATTTCTAAATAAACTTGATAGTAGTATAAATGCTAGAGTTATGAATGTTACAAGTATAAATGAATACAAGAAATATTTTTATAAAACTGATCATCATTGGACAATTTATGGGGCTTTAGATGGTTATGAAAATATTTGTGATATGTTAGGTATTCAAAAATTAAATGATTTAAATGCCCTGGAACATAAAGAAAGAATGTATTATGGTTCCCTTGCTAAAACTGCTTTGGTTGATAACATAAATGATTATATTAGTGATGTAGATATAAAACTAGATTATGATGTATATGTAAATGGTAAAGAAGCTGATAAATTATTTAAACCTAGAGAAATAAGACTTGATAGAGATTATAAATATTATGATTATTATGTTCAATATTTTAATGGACAATATGGAAATGTAGTTTATGATTATCATGATGATAATAAAGAAAACTTGCTTATTGTTGGTGACTCTTATTCTTGGCAAATTGATTATTTAATAGCTAGTTCTTTTAATAAAACACATGTTATTAACTTAAGATATGATGAATATAAAAATAAAGAGTTTAATTTAAGTAAGTATGTTAGCGATAATAATATTTCTAAAGTATTGTTTTTATATGATGGTGGTTCAAGTATATTTGATCAATATAATTATGATTTTGAAGGGAGAGTAAAATAATGGTATTTTCTAGTTTAATTTTCTTATTTTGTTTTCTTCCAATATTTTTAATTTGTTATTTTGTATCTAAAAAAAGAAAGACAAGAAATATTGTCCTTCTTATATTTTCATTATTGTTTTATGGTTATGGAGAACCAATTTATGTTCTCTTAATGATACTATCTATTTTAGTTAATTATTATATGGCTATAGCAATGGATAAAAGTAATAGTAAAAAGAAATGGTTAATAACCAGTCTAATATTTAATCTGGGCTTGCTTTTTGTATTTAAATATACTAATTTCTTTTTGGATAATATAAATAATTTGTTTAATTTAAATATTAAATTTTTAAGTATAAGTTTACCTATAGGAATTAGTTTTTATACATTTCAAATACTTACTTATGTTATTGATGTTTATAAGGGAAAAGTCGATGTTCAAAAAAGTATTATTAATTTAGGATGCTATATTAGTGCTTTTCCTCAGCTTATTGCGGGACCTATTGTTAGATATGAAACTGTTAACAGAGAGCTTGATGAAAGATGTGAAAATGTAGAAAATTTTGCAACTGGAATAAGAAGATTTGTTATTGGATTATTTAAAAAGGTTGTAATTGCTAATGAAATGGCTTATGTTGCTGATACTTTATTTGCATCTAATATTGCAGAGTTAGGTGTTTTGGGTATGATCGTTGGTGGAATAGCATTTACTTTCCAAATATATTTTGACTTTAGTGGTTATAGTGATATGGCAATTGGACTTGGTAAAATGCTTGGATTTAATTATTTAGAAAACTTTAATTATCCATATATTGCTCGCAGTATAACTGATTTTTGGAGAAGATGGCATATTTCATTATCTACATTCTTTAGAGATTATGTTTATATTCCTTTAGGTGGTAATAGATGTAAAAGGATGCGCCATATATTTAATTTATTTGTGGTGTGGGCTTTGACTGGACTTTGGCATGGTGCTAGTTGGAACTTTGTTTTCTGGGGTCTTTTCTATTTTGTTTTACTAGTTATAGAAAAATTTGTATTTAAAAATATTGATAAACTACCTAAATTTTTGGGCCATATTTATACATTTAGCTTAGTTACTTTTGGTTTTATAATATTTTATTTTACTGATACAAGTACTTTGATGGAAGCAATTAAAACTTTATTTGGTGCCCATGGTTTTGGTAACTTAAGTGTTTTTACCCACTTTCAAATAATAAAGGTAAGAACAATAATTATATTTGTTTTAGCTATATTTGCTTGCACACCAATATTTAAAAATATGCTAGATAAAAAAAATAAAATGAGTGATGTAATTATAATGATAATGTTTTTACTTAGTATTATAAGTATTTTAGCATCAAGTTATAATCCATTTATATATTTTAGGTTTTAGTTTCAAAGTGCAAAATTTGCACTTTGAAATTGTTTTTTTTCTATAAAAATGATATAATATTATTTACTTAAGGAGGTCTTTTAAATGAAAGTAATTTTATTGTGTGATGTAAAAGGAAAAGGTAAAAAAGATAGTATAATTAATGTAAGTGATGGTTATGCTAATAATTTTTTAATTAAGAATAATTTGGCTGTTCCTTATACAAAAAGAAGTAGTGAAATACTAAGTGAAGAATTAGATGAAAGACAAAAAAATGAAGATGCTTTAGTAGCTAGTTTAAATGAAATAAAGAAAAAATTAGATGGTAAAACTATAACTTTTAAAGTAAAAACTGGTGAAGCGGATAGGGTTTTTGGTACGATATCTAATAAACAAATATCTGAAAAATTAAAAGATATGGGATATAAAATAGATAAAAAATGTATAAAAAGTGATATTGCCATTAGTAGTTTAGGGGTTACAAAAGTAGTAATTGAACTTCATAAGAAAGTTAAGTTTGACTTAAATGTTGAATTAGTAAAATAGGAGGGGTTATGGCAAGAAGTATGCCTCAGAATCAAGAAGCTGAGATGAGTGTCTTAGGTGTTGCTTTTTTAAATAATAATGAAGTAAGTAAGATTGTTGAAGAAGTAACAAGTGATATGTTTTTTGATGAGAGAAATAGATATATATTTAATGCGATTAAAAGCTTGCATGAAAGCAAAACTCCGATTGATGTTACTACTCTTAGAAATGAATTAGATAAAGATAAAAAGTTTAATGCTGTTGGACTTGATTACATTACTGAAGTAATTGATAGTGTAGTTACAAGTGCTAATTTAGATTTTTATATTAAAATTATTAAGGATTATGCAGTTAGAAGAAATTTAATTGAAACTGCTAATGATATTATTACAACAACATATGATGAAGAAGATGTAAACAGATTACTAGATAGTGCTGAGAAAAATATATTGAATGTTGTTAGAGCAAGAAGTGTTGGAGATTTTGTGCCAATTAGTGAAATACTTAGAAGGGCACAAGCAAAACTTGAAGAGCTTGCTAAAAATAAGAGAAGTATTACTGGTATTGAAACCGGTTTTCCAGATTTTGATAAAATAACTACCGGGTTTCAAGGCGGAGAAATGATAATTCTTGCTGCTAGACCTGGGATGGGAAAAACTGCACTGGCTTTAAATATGGCTGCTTATGCTGCAACGCATACTAAAAAAGCAGTTGCGATTTTTAACTTAGAAATGTCAGCAGAAATGCTTATTAATCGTATGATTTCTTCGATTGGACAAATTGATGCATATAAACTCCAAACTGGTAATATGCAAGAAAAGGATTGGAAAAGATATAATGAAGCGTTATCACAACTAGCAGATACAAATATATATATTGAAGATAATGCTGGTGTTACAGCACAAGAAATTAGAGCTAAATGTAGAAGACTTGCAAATAGTGAAGATGGTTTGGGTTTAGTTGTAATTGACTACCTTCAACTTGTAAGTAGTGGTTCAAGAAGAGTTGAGTCACGTCAAGTGGAAGTATCAGAAATATCCCGTTCCCTTAAAACTATGGCCTTAGAGCTTGGTGTACCTGTTATTGCACTATCACAATTATCAAGAAGTGCGGAAAAAAGGGAAAGTAATCAACCAATGCTTGCGGATTTACGTGAATCTGGATCTTTGGAACAAGATGCCGATATGGTACTTTTTATAAATCGTAAAGATTATTATGATAAAGCTAAAGATTTTAATCAAAAAATAGTGCCAGCAGAATTAATTATTGCTAAGCACAGAAAAGGAGGACTTGGAACAGTTAACCTATTATTTGAACTTAATATGAGTAGTTTTAAAAGTCAATTAAAGGCAGCTGGAGATGAAAATGAATAATAAAAGTAAAGTTATAACTGCTATTTTATCAATATTGATTGTTATTTTATATATAATGAGTGAAAAATATAATTATAGTTTTGAAGAAGCTAAAAAAGGTTATCAAATATATTTAAATGGTACAGAAATTGGTCTAATTCAAGATAAAAATGAATTATATAGTTTGATAAATAAAGAACAACAAAATATAAAAGATGAATATGATGTAGATTATGTTTATCCTCCGGATGGTATTGATATAGTGGAAGTAAAGACATATGATGAAAACTACACGGGGGTAAATGATATTTATAAAAAAATAGAAAATGCAGATGATTTTACAATTAAAGGTTATGTTGTAACAATAAAGCCTAAAGCTAAAACAAAAGAAAACATTGTCATTAATGTGTTAGATAAAAGTATTTTTGAGGAATCTTTAAGAAAATATGTTTTGTCATTTATTACCGAAGAAGAATTAGATAATTATAACAATGGTGATAGAACCATTACAGATATTGGTTCTGTTATTGAAAATATGGGGTTTGATGAAACTATTACTATAAAGGAAAGTTATATAAGTGTTAAAGAAAAGATATATACTGATGTTGAGAGTTTAAGTCAATATTTATTATTTGGGCCAGATGTTAAAATGGATACTTATACTGTTAAGACTGGAGATAGTATTGCAAGTATAAGTGAAGATAATAAGATGAATTCACAGGAATTTTTAATTGCAAATCCTAAGTATAAAAGTGAAAGTTCTATGCTTGCTGTTGGTAGTGACGTTAATATTACTATTATCGCCCCTATTATAACTCTTACTTATGATGTGTATGAAATAAGTGAAAATATTACACCATATACAACGGCAAATCCAATTGTTGATGAAACGAAAGACTCTAGTTATAAAGAGCTTACAACATCTGGGGTTAATGGTATTACTTTGGTTCATAGTTCATATCAAGTTATTAATGGAGAAAGATCAACCGGTGTTGAAATTAAAGACCGTAAGGTTATTACAGAAATGGTTCAAGAACAATATACTATAGGTAAGAAAACAGGCGGTTATTACTACAATACAGCAGGTTGGGGGTATCCTACAGAATATCCTTATGTTGTTACAAGTCCTTTCCAATGGCGATGGGGAAAACACCACGATGGCATCGATATTTCTGGTACTGGTTATAGATCTAGGGTTTTTGCAGTTGCTGATGGTACTGTTGTTGAAGTAAGTAATAGAACCTTAGATGGAAATTTTGTTATAATAGCTCATGATGGAAATATTTATACACAATATGCCCACATGTATACTGCTACTGTTAAAGAAGGTCAAACTGTTAAAAAAGGTGATCAAATTGGTGAAATGGGAAATTCTGGTTATGTTGTGCCTGCACCAACTAAAGCAAATCCTACAGCTGGAACCCATCTTCATTTTGGGGTTTCAATTGGATGGCCATTCCATGGATCATATTCATTCCAAAATCCAACTAAATATATAAGGTTCTAATGAAAGTTGTAGTATTATCAAGTGGTTCTAAAGGGAATGTAACCTATTTAGAAACCAAAAATAAAAAGTTTTTGTTAGATGCGGGTAGAAATTGTAAATATATAAGTGAAAATTTAAAGGATATTGGAGTGGATATTAAAGATATAGATTATGTTGTTGTAACACATAATCATTCGGACCATATTGCAGGGCTTAAAACGGTTTTGAATAAAACAGGGGCAACCTTAATTGTTAGTGAAAAATTATTTTATTCAATTGAGGATGTAAAGGAATATAAACATATTATTGTGCTTGAAGATGAAGTGGATTTAGATGGAGTACATATTACTTCGTTTAAATCTAGTCATGATGCACCTGATTCTAGAAATTATGTTTTTGAAGAAAATGGTAAAAAAATATGTTATGTGACTGATACAGGTTATGTTAATAATAAGAATTTTAAGTATTTAAAAAATTTAGATGTTTATCTTTTTGAAAGTAATCATGATATTGAACTTCTTACTCATGGACCTTATCCAGAGTGGCTTAAGAGAAGGGTACTTTCTGATGAAGGTCACCTTTCTAATAAAGCGTCTTCCATTTATCTAACTAAGTTAATCGGTGATAGAACTAAGAAAATAATTCTTATTCACTTAAGTGAAACTAATAATACAGAAAGTGTAGCAATGGATACTATAAATAATACTTTTAAAGAATATGGCATTGATTTTAAAAATATTGAATGTGCTAGACAAAATGAGAAAACGGAAGTAATTGACATATGATTAAAATACTTTGTGTTGGAAAGATAAAAGAAGATTATTTAGAAAAATTAATAAATGATTATAAAAAAAGAATTGGTAAATATATAAAAATAGAAATAGTTGAACTTAAAGATTTTGTTGATTATGATAAAGAAATCAGCAATTTAGCAAAAAATATTAAGAAAAGTGATTATAATATTGGACTTGATTTAAGTGGAAATATGCTTACAAGTGTAGAATTTGCTGAAAAAATAGATAAAGTTTTACCTAGAAATAGTAATATTACGTTCATTATTGGTGGTTCTTTAGGCCTTAATGATGAGGTTAGAAGTCTTTGTAATGAACTAATTAGTTTTTCAAAAATGACTTTTCCCCATGGTTTATTTCGAGGTATTTTACTTGAACAAATTTATAGAGTTTGTAAGATTAATAATCATGAAATGTATCATAAGTGAGGTTATTATGGAAATAGAAAGAGTTAAAAATATTAAAGTAGCTTTAACACATGCAGGCAAGTTTCATGCAGATGATGTTTTTGGAGCTGCTTTTTTAAAAATTATAAATCCGGATATAAAAATTATAAGAAGTAATAGTGTTCCAAATGATTTTGAAGGAATAGTTTTTGATATAGGAATGGGAAAGTTTGATCATCATATGGCTGATAATGAAGTCCGTGAATGTGGTATTCCCTATGCAGCTTTTGGAAAATTATGGAGAGAATTTGCTCCATCTTTATATGGAAATTATGTTTATGAAAGTATTGATAGGAAATTAATTCAAGATTTAGATTTATCAGATAATACGGGAAGTTATAATGCTTTAGCAATTGCTATAGATACTTTTAATTCTGAGGATGTTAAAAATAATAATAATGAATTTTTTGAAGCAGTAGGGTTTGCTAGAAAAATACTTATAAATATGGTAGATAAACAAAAGAGATGTGAAAGAGATTTAGTGAAAGTAAAAGATTATTATGAAAAAGCGAAAGATAAAAGAATAATTGTTTTTGATGAACCACTTTTTTATAAAGATTATTTACCGTTTACAGAAGCTATTTATGTTGTGTATCCATCTAATAGAGGTGGATTTGCTGCACAAGGAGTAACCATAAGTCCAGATACAAATGAACTTAAGAAGGATTTTCCTGAAGGCTGGGTAAAAAGTCTTCCACCTTATTTAAGATTTTGTCATACAAGTAGGTTTTTAATAGCTGCAGATAGCTTTAAAGAAATTATGCATGCTACTTGGGAGGCCTTAAAATGATTGGTAATGATTGGGATGAAAAGTTAAAAGTTATCTGGAATAGTGAAGGTTTTAAAAATTTTTACAAAAAAATTATGCATGAATATGATGTTAAGGAAATTTATCCTCCGAAGGATTATATATTTAATGCTTTAAAACTTACTAGTTATGAAAATACTAAAGTTGTTATTGTGGGGCAAGATCCATATCATGGTAAGGGAGAAGCTCATGGGCTTTCATTTTCTGTGCAAAAGGGTGTAAGAATACCTCCATCTCTTCAAAATATTTATAAAGAGTTAAATGATGATTTAGGAATTCCTCCGAAGGATAATGGAGATTTAACAAATTGGGCTAAACAAGGAGTTCTGCTTTTAAATGCTGTACTAACCGTAGAAAAAGATAAGGCTGCTAGTCATAGAAATTTGGGATGGGAACCAATGACTGATTATATAATTAAACTTCTTAATTTGAAAGATGAACCAGTAGTATTTATTTTGTGGGGAAACTTTGCTAAGGAAAAGGCAAAGCTTATTACTAATCCTCATCACTATATTATAATGAGTCCACATCCATCACCATTTTCGGCTTATTCAGGTTTCTTTGGTAGTAAGCCATTTTCTAAAACTAATGATTTTTTATCTAAAAATGGACTTGTACCAATTGATTGGTCAAAATAAGATTTAGAGATTGATATAAATTAATAAAAGTCATAAATTTAGATGTTTGTGGCTTTTTTTGATGTCATAGTTTTGTCAATTTTTGTATGCCTTCATAAACTAAATTATAGGTATATTATTATAAGGGAGGTACTTATGTGAATTGTAAAAAGTTTGAAGAAATAAGGAAAAGGGTTTTGGAAGAGGAAAAAAAGTATAAATATTGTTGTGTTGAAGGTCCTAGAGGTAAAGCTGGTCCTACAACTATTAAGATTGGTAAAGTTACAAGTGTTTCATCATTTGATGATGCTAATATTATAAATTCTGGTACTGATGAAGATTTAGTGCTTGATTTTTTAATACCTAAAGGTGAAAAAGGTGATAAAGGGGATTCTGGACCTGCAAATATTGTAATTGGTAAAGTTGAAACTGTTGATGCTGATAGTGATGCTGAAGTTGTTAATTCAGGAACTCCGGTAGATGTTGTGCTTAATTTTAAAATACCTAAAGGGAAAAAAGGAGATAAGGGTGAAAAGGGAGATGAAGGACCACGAGGGCTTCCAGGTGAAATTGGTCGTACTGAACATATTGCTATAGATGAAACTGAAACTTTGGATGCTGGAGAACCTGCTTTAGTTACTGACACTTTTGAAAATTGGGTTCATCATTTAGCTTTTTCAATACCACAAGGAGTTCCGGGTCCAAAAGGAGAAGCTGGCACATCTTTTGTATCTGCATATGGTCTTAGATATTCTACTTCTACTACTCCGATTGCTATTTCTCAGGGTGTTGATACTATAATTATGTTACCTTTAGATGGTCCATCTTTATTTACTGAATATATTAATAATAACGCAATTAAGATTAAAGAAAATGGAGTTTATTTAATAAATTATTCTTTATGTGGTGCTACGAATGAAGATTGTTCTTTAACTACTTCTGTTAGAGTTAATGATTTATTGCAACCTGCTACAGATACTACAACAGAATTTCAAGCACAAATAATTAATTGTATAAATGGATTTACAATTGTTTCTCTTGATGTAAATGATATTGTTACTTTAAATGTAAAAGCATCTATGGATGTTAATATGACATTTAATGGAAGCACTAGTGCTAAACTTAGTGTAATTAAAATACATTAATTAATTTATACAAATTAATTATTCTTATGTTTTATTAGTGCATAATTTATAAAAGGGAGTTGTTAAATATGCAAATAATTAATGATACTACAGTTGTTGTAAATGATAATGATGAATTAAAAAGTGTTTTAAGTGAAAATAATACTTATAATTATATATACTTAGGAGATAATATTGAAGCTAATAGTGGTTTTATTATAAATAGTAATAAAAGTAAAGTTATTATTGATGGAACATATAATGGAGTAAAATATACTTATACAAATTATTTAACTTTGGAAGAAGAAGTTATTAAAGCTAGTACTGGTAATAAGAAAATAATATTGCAAAATATGAATATTGAATTATCTAATCCTTATGGTGTTATTTATGTTCCATCACATCCTAATTATAGTAATGTTTTAGTTGAATATAAAAATATTAATTTTAATGGTATAGAATTATCATGTAATTATTATGGCTTGACTAAAATAACTGATTCTGTTATAACTGTAAAAGATACAAATAATGTTAATGCTCAAAGAGTGTGTAATTCTAATAGAATTATAATCGGAGGAAATACTTCAATTACAAGTAATTCTACCACTAATCAAGTGTTTTTCTTTAATGATGTAATTCCTTCTTATGTAAAAATTGTTCCTAATAGTAAAGTAAATATTACAACTGATAAGGAATTTATGAATGGTACTAATAGACTTGATTTAATTGTTGGTCATGGCTCTGAATTTTTACTTACTACAGGAAATGGTTTTGCTATAACTACTACACATGGAGCTAGAAATGTTACTGTTGAAGAGATGGCTTCATTTACATTTATTGAAAAAAATCATCAAAGAGTACCAATGTGGGTTGTTTTTGGAGATTTTGTTGTCAAAACTGGAGCTAGTTTATCTGTACTTAATACTTATATGAATACCCCATCAGATAATTATAATATTTATTTTAAAGGTAATAATCAGAATTTTATATTAGATAATCCTAAATATGTAAATATTTATACTAAGAATGCTAATATATTTTATACAAATAATCCAGTAAATTTTGATTTTAAATTTAGTAGAATTAATATGTGGATATATGCTCTTGATTATAATTTGGCTTGTAATATAGATGATACACCAGCTTACTTTTTTAGTAAAAATAATTATTTATCTGAGGTAAAAGGAGTTTTTGATAAAGATATTACAACTATTACTTCTCATAATCTTAGTGATAGTGATTTGAGTAATTTTTCTTTTCAAAATAAGAAAATATTTACTTTAGGTTTACTTAAAATTAATGTTCATCCTTTAAATAGTTCTGTAAATACTATATCTGGTCATACTATTAAAGATACTAATTTGAAAATAGAGTATGATGATAAAAGTTATTCTGCTACTAGTGATGAAAATGGTTATTTTGAAGTAAATATTGGTTCTAATTTAATTGATAATAAAAGAATTAAGATAACTAGTGTTTTGAATGGCGTTTTTAATGAAAGAATTGTTACTACTCCTTTTCAAGGAGAACTTACTTTATTGAAAGTAACTGAAAATATACCTTTTGATGTAGATAATATAACTACAAATCCTATTATTATACCTAAGAAAAATAATACTATTGTAACTATTGTTGATAGTAGGCAGGTTAGTACTAAATGGAAACTTTATGTAAATTATGTTAATCCTATGATAGAAAAAAGTGGAAAAGTATTGTTGGATTCTTTGTTTTTTAAAAAGTTTGATAATGATAGTATTGATTTAAAGACTGGGAAGAAACTTATTTTTGAAGCTAGTGATAATGGTGGAAATGTAAGTGTCAGTAATGTTACTTTTTCACCGGATAAAGGACTTTATTTAAAACCTAGTAGTAGTTTATTGGAAGATGAGGATTATTCTACGTTAATTATATGGAGTGTAGAGGAATAAGCCTTTACAAGGTTTAGGACTTGTTCATAAAATATAATGTGATGAGGTGATGTTTATTGGAAGATTATATTGCTCTTAAACTTTGTAGTAATTTGGGTTTTGGATTTAGTAATTTAAAAGTATATTTGAAAAATAGTTGTAATGAGGTTGTTTTTGAAGGAGTAACTGATGGCTTTGGATTTGTTAAATTACCAATATGTGATGGTGAAGTATATAAATTAGTTATATATTCTGTTTTGGAAACTATTGTTATTTCTTTGATTGCTAGGAAAAATAAAACTTATTTTATAAATATGGATAGTTTTAAAAATAAAAGACATCTTGTTACATTACTATTGGTGGATAAAAATTATCCGAATATAAAAATAGAAGGGGGTAAGATTATACTTTGGCAAGACATACAATACAAATAACAAATGGGAAAGGAAGTATTGAACTTGTTGATGGAACATATAAGGCACAAGGTGTTGCTGGTGGTTATGATGCATCAACATTTAGTCCTAAAAGTGTTACTATTGTTTCTGGGACTGATACTTATGCTTTTACTATTGGAGCAAATGGAACTTTAACTTTACATGTTACTGATACAGGAAATCCAGATTCTGGAATTGCTGTGGTTGGTGCTAAATTTGTAAGAACTGATAGTACTGGTAATATAATTGGAAATGAAGTTATTAGTAATCAGGACGGTAATGCAATATTTAATAATGTACCTTTTGCGCCGTCTGGAAGTAATGCAATATATTATAAACAAATTGCTGGTGATGGTGGGCATACATTTGATGATACAGTTAAATCAATCGTTATGACTGAAGAAAATCAAACTGTTCAAGTAACTAATCCTAATGCACCAGTAAGAAACTTTACTTTGATGGATGCAAGTTATGCAAATATTCCTATTATTGATGGACAAATTATTCTTGAAGATTAATGGACTAAATTAAAGTTGTTGTGTTACCTTATGGTAACACTTTTTTCTTTATAGTTAAACTTTGGAAAAATAAAATGTGTTACCATGAGGTAACACATAAATACGATATAATTTTAATTTAGCTTTTATGCGATTTTAACAATATTTAAATATGCACTAGTATCTGATGAAGGAGTGATTGTTGCATTATTTGTGGCTTCTATTTGAAGTCCTATTTTGTCATTTGCGTTAAAATTATTTATAGTACTTCCTATGAGTGCTGTATCTGCATTGGCTGCTAGATTTTTGCTTATTGTTGCATTACTTACAGTAGTTGCATTTTGATTTAAAGTTAAGGTAACATCTGTTGCTGTATTTGATTGGCCTGAAAAATAATAGTCAATTTTATATATTCCACTTGAAGGAATTGTTAATTTATTGGCTGTTTCTTGAGTTATACCACTTGCAAGTCCATTACTGGCAAGTGGTACGTCTTGCGGAGTGTTTTCTGTTAGGGTAATGGGAGTTTGTGATGTATCATATTTACGACCATAGGTGTTTGTTTCAGTTGTTCCAGATGGTCCAGCAGGTCCTGTATTACCTTGAGGTCCGGCAGGTCCAGCAGGTCCAGTTGGCCCGATTGGTCCAGCAGGTCCGGTTGGCCCGGCAGGTCCTTGAATTCCTTGAGGTCCAATTGGTCCAGTAGCACCAGCAGGAATATTAAAATCTAAAATGGCATTTGATGGTGTTCCAACATTTGTGACACTTGCATTTGTTCCAGGTTCTGTCGTTGTTGTTCTTCCTACAGTAATAGTAGCACCGGCAGGTCCAGTGGGTCCAGTAGGTCCTGTTGGACCAAAACAAGTATATGTTATATTGGGATTTTCTTTATTAAAGCAATCTATTAATTGTCTTGCTTTTTTTATATTATTATTCATTTTTTCTCCTTTCAATAATAGTTTATGTTATAAAAATGGACATGCTCATGATACTTGTCCATTTTTGAACAAATTATGTAATATTTCATATCTTATTATGAATGGAGTGATCTTTTATGGATAAATGTAAGGCTGTTTGTGATTTACAAAAAAGAAGGAAGGAATTATTGGATTTAGGTTTATGCTGTAGTATTATTGGACCTACTGGACCTCGTGGTGAAGGAATTAATATAATAGATGCTTATAAAACTGAAGATGAACTACTTGATAATCATCCACTTGGTAAAACTGGTGATGCATATTTAGTTAATTCTCATATTTTTATCTGGAGCGAAAAAGATGGGATTTGGAAAGATGCTGGTTCGATTAAAGGAGAAAAGGGAGAAAAAGGAGATAAAGGTGATACTGGAGAAGTTGGACCTAAGGGAGAAAATGGTGAAGACGGAGAATGTGAAATAATTGATATCGTGGGTACCCAAACTTTGGATGCAGGTGAAGAGGCTCGGGTTGATGATAATTTTTATGATAATACTCATCATTTAACTATTTCAATTCCTAAAGGAGAAAAGGGAGATGCTGGAGAAATTGGACCAGAAGGCCCAATTACGGAAGGTTCTACGGAAGAAATACTATTTGTAAGCTTTGCTGAAACAAATATCTCTGGTCTTATGACTATTCAAGATAAATATTTGATACCCCAAAATGCAAAATATTTTAATATTGTTGGTAAAACAGATATTAAGTTAACTCAAGGAGTTTATGAAATTGCTTTTTCTGGTGCTATTGAAGAGGTTGATAATATGCATGGTGGTATATTTTATGTCAAAGATGATACAGGAAAAGTTGTTATGGACTTATCATTTAAATTACCTGGTGGCGTAATTTCTCAGATGCATTTTTCTCAGAATGTATTAATTAAGTTTGATAATGATGTTACTCTTCAAATAATGGCTGGTATTATAGGTGATGCAGAATCTTCTAAAGTTGTAATAAATGATGTTAATTTACTTTTAAAGAAATTAAAAACTGTTATAGTTTAAAGTCATCTATAACAGCATCTTGCATGTTTTTACCATCAAAGAATGGTTTTATCTTATAGCCATGGATTTTTGCTACTAAGTTTGTTGGTACTTTTCTAATTAATTTGTTTAGTTCACTAGTGTTACTATTGTAATAACTTTTACATGATGTTAATGTTTCATTTAATTTATCAATTTCTTTTAAATCTTTATTAAATTCTTTAGTATTTAATTCTTCGTGATCATTTTTCACCTCAAGAATAATGTTATAAGCTTCCGTAAGTTTTCGATCTAGTTCATAATTACTAATTCTTTTATCTTTTAAATCTATATATTCTTTTAAATAGTCTTTTTTCGTTACTATTTTTTTAATTGCTATATTGAGTTTAGAAATAATGTCGTATTTTTGTCTTAGGGATTCATCAATAATTCCTTCAGCTTTTTCTATTTTAAGTTTATAACTAACTAAGTTATTATATATAGTGGCATATATTATTGCTAGTATACCTGTTATTATAATTATAAGTAACATTATTTCGAATAAATTCATTACTATCACCATTTATATTGTACCAAATGATACTTTTAAAGTAAATATGGTTATATAAAGTTTACATGTTTATTAGTTATTCATATATTGAGTATATGAGGTGGTTTTCTTGAAAAATATTTGTGATAAAATATTGGAAAAGCAAAAACTTAGAAAAGAAATGATGGATTTAGGGTTAATATGTACAATTATGGGACCAACTGGACCTGCGGGACCCAAGGGTGATGTGGGGGATAAAGGAGATGCTGGTCCTAGCTTTCCTGCAAGTGTCGAAGATATGTTTTATACTAGTTTTGTAGATACTAAAAATGAAGGACTACTTACTTTTTCATTACCATGGTTAATTTCTAATCCTTCTTCCTATTTTCAAATTGTTAGTGAAAATGAAGTGTTAGTAAAACCTGGCATTTATGAAATAACTTTATCGGGTTTAATTACTGGTACAGATGATGAGCATGGAGGACAGTTTTATTTACAAGATGAAAATAATTCAGAAATAAAAGCTTTATCTTTTTATTTTCCTCAAGGTAGTGGTAAATATGCTCAATTTTATCAAACTACATTACTTAGATTTGAAAATGATACAAAATTAAGTGTTAATGCTTTAATTCTTGGAGATAATAATTTATCTAACGTTGAATTTTCTAATGTTAATTTAATGCTTAAGAGAATATTAGGAAATATGTAATTACATCTATCTTTAAATAGGTGTTTTTTTCTTGTTAAAATAAAGCTATTGTGGTAAACTAAATGTATAGATAGTGAGGAAAATATGAAATTTATAGAAAATGTTGAAGTAAATAGATATAGAAAATTTGAAAGTAATCATAAAAAGTCTCATTTTTTACAAAGTTATGAATGGGGATTGTTTTGTAAAAGAGCTAAAGGACAAGTTCCGTGTTATGTAGGGATGGAAGATGAAAATGGTAATTTAGTTGCTACTTGTTTAATTTTACTTAGAAAGACTCCATTTGGTTTTAGTTATGGTTATGCCCCTCGTGGTTTTGTTTTGGATTATAGTAATAAAGATATTATAAAAGAATTTACTACTTACTTAAAAAAGTATATGAAAGATAATAAGGTTATATATATTAAGTTTGACCCAGATATTAAATATCAAGATATTGATGAAAATGGAAATAAAATTGATGGTGGCGAAAATAATTATGAACTATATGATTATATGCTTTCTTTGGGCTATAAACATACTGGTTTTTATAGACTTTATGAAGGTAATCAACCAAGATATACTTTTAGAATTGATTTGAAAAAGCCTTGGGAAGAGGTAGAAGCTAAGTTTAATAAATCATTTATGAAATCAGTTAAAAGAAGCTATAGTTATAATTTAATTGTTGATAATGATGTAAAAGTAGATGATTTTTATAGATTAATTCAAAGTAATAGTTCTAAAGATGATTTTGATCCTCATAGTTTGGAATACTATAAAATATTTAGTGAAGAAATGTCTAAGGATAATAATATGAAGTATTTTAATATTAGTATTAGACCTAAGGAATTACTTGAAAATATTGATAAGGAAATAGATGCTTTAAATAAAGAACTTGAAGTAAGTAAGAAGAAAGAAGCAGATATTAAAAATAAAATATCTCGATTAGAAAAAGAAAAAGAAGTATTTAGTAAAATTAATAAAGATGAAGTGTGTATTTGTTCTTTGATATGTACTTATACTAAAACCCATGCATGGAGTTTATATATTGGTAGTGATGATTTAGCTAATTTTACTTTTGCAGTTACGAGAAGTTATTATGAAGCTATTAAAGAAGCCTATAATAATGGTTATGAGTTTTTTGACTTGTTTGGTACACCAGGAGATCCGAATACGAAGTATAAGAACTTGGCTAAACTTCATGATTTTAAAAGAAAGTTTGGCGATGAATATATTGAATTTACTGGTGAATTTGATTTAGTTAATAATAAATTATTATATAAAATGTTACCAACTATGTTAAAAGTTTATAGAAAACTAAGGAGAAAATAATGCTTAAAGTAATAGATGAAAATGAATTTAAAGAATTTGCTTTAAAAAATCCTTATTTTTCAATTTATCAATTACCTCAGTGGGGAACTTTAAAAAGTGATACTGGTTGGGTAAGACACTTACTTGGATATTATGAAAATGATATTTTGGTTGGCGTAACAATGCTTCTTGAAAAGAAGATGCCCCTTAATTTAAGCTTGTATTATTCACCACGTGGGTATTTAATTGATGTGAATAACTATGAACTTTTAAAAAGATTTAATGATGAAGTAATAGGATATATAAAAAATAATCATGGATTTATGTTAAAAGTTGATCCAAATGTAATATATGCTACTAGAGATAGTGAAGGTAATTTGAAAGAAAAATGTGGGGAAAATGTGTACTTTAATTTTAAAAAGTTGGGATTTAAACATATGGGATTTAGTCAAAATTTTGAGGATTTGCAACCTAGAATCTTATGTAGAATAGAACTAAAAGAAAATTATAACGATACTTTAAAAAGCTTTAGTAAGAGTACTAGGAAGAATATAGCTAAAACTTATGATATGGGTGTTAGAGTAAAAACTATTGATACAAGTAAAATGGATGAGTTTGTTAAGTTATTGGAAGACACGGCAATAAACAAAAATTTTATCATTAGACCAGCATCATATTATAAAAAAATGGTTGATTTAATGAAGGATTATATTACACTTTATATTGCTTATATTGATACTAACCTTTATTATGATTATGTTTGGAATTCTTTAGAAAATACTAAAAAAGAATTAGAAATTTTAGAAAAGCAAATGAAGAAAATAAATATTGGGGATAAAGTTAAAAGACATCATGAAGAACTTTCAAATAAAATAAGTAAATTAACAAGAGAACTAGATGAAGCGGCTAATTTGCGTAAAACCAATAAAGAAATTAATATTGGAGCATTGATGAGTGTATTTACGGGTGATGAAGGAATTACTTTTATGAGTGGTACTTCTTCTAGTTATAAAGGATTTAGTCCTAAGTATGCCTTTTATAGACAACATATTGAAGACTCAATTAAGAAACATTTAAAATATGTTAATTTTTATGGAATATCTCTTGATATGAATAAAAATGGTCCTTATTATGGAATTTATGAATTAAAAAAAGGTTTTAATCCTGAAATAACTGAATTAGTTGGTGAATTTGATTATGTTATAAATCCAGCTGTTTATTATGGCTATAAATTAGCTTTAAAAGGCTATAGATTAATGAAAAAGGTTAAAAAATAAACCTTTTTTTGATAGCATTCAACTGTAAAATAAATAAACAATTTAATTGAAAAATTTAGTATAGTATGTTAACATTAAAATAGAGAAGGAGAATAGTGATGAAAAATAAAAAGAGTAATACGAGGTTTGCAGTAGTGGTTATAATATTAGTTTCATTAGTCATTTTACTGACAGGTTATATTGTATATGATAAAGTGTTAAGTAATAAGAAAGATGATAATAATTCTGTGGAAACTAAGAATAATGAAAAAAATACGGGTAAAGAAAAAGAAAATACAGTATCTTTGACTAAGGATGAGAAAGATAAATTAATTCAAAATGAGATCGATTCTTTAATTAAATTGTTAAATACTGATTATACTGAACATCCATCAAATAGTTGTGATTATTTTGGGATAGATTTAAATTTAGTTAATCAAAAAGAAGATATGTTAAGTGTTATTGCACCATACTTAATGTCATGTAAATTTGGTATGAATTATATAGAAGATGATGATTTAAGCCCAATAGGTACTACAAATTTGATGGATGAAGGTATGTACAAGAAATTTAAAAATTATTTTTCTTCAAGCTTAAACAAAAAGGAAATAATTGGTGGTAAAACTTATTATGTTGCATATGTTGATGGTGATGGATTTGCTGTTAGACCATATGATTTTCAACTTAATGAAAAAGGAATAACTGAAAATAATGGGATTTATAGCGTTATTATCGATTTGTTTGAAAATAATATGCTTGGTTGTTTGGTTGCAAGAGCTGAACTTAAATTATCTATTAGAGATAATCATGTGTATTATGAATCCTTTGAAATAAGAGATGATTTACTTGACTCATAATAATAAAGAATTAAGCTAAAATAGAAAGGTAAGACTTTGATGGAAAATAAAAAAAATAATACAGGTTTTGCTGTAATTAATATAATATTAGTTTCATTAGTAATTTTACTGACAGGTTATATTGTATATGATAAAGTGTTAAGTAATAAGAAAGATGATAATAATTCAGTGGAAACTAAAAAAGAAAATGAAACAGATAGTAATGTGGATGTTGATAAAATTGGTAAACAATTATTTGAAAAATATGGTAATTATGTTTATTCAAATGAAAATTTAGATTATAATAATTTAGGTAATTCTGTAAAGTTAGAAATGGCATTGTTAAATTCAGATACTATTATATATAATAAGGATTTTGACATTAATAGTAAAAATTTATCAAGTGATGGTGGAATTATATTAGATTATTATATGAAAATTAATATAGCTGATTTGGAAAAATCATATAAGGAATTATTTGGTCGAGATAAGGTAATTGATTATACATATACATCTTTAAGTTCCATAAATCACGATTCTGGAAGTGATATTTTCAATGACTTTTCCACTATAATATGGATTGATGAAGTTAGTAATCCTTTAGGATGCAGAAAAGAAGATAATGAATATGTTTGTTATATTTTCTGGGGTGGTGATGGTGTTGACATAGGGAACATTTTTGATTATGATTATTCAGAATTAAAAAATGATAAATTATATGTTTATGTTAATTACTTAGGAATTAATTCTCCTGGTGAAGGAAAATTATGTAGTGATTATGCTGGTAATAATGTAATTGATGATACTATGTATACTGAAGATAATCTAATAAATAGTAAAAATGAATTATTTGAAAAATATAAAGACAAAACTGGAGTTTATAAGTTAGTATTTAATAAAGATAGTAACGATAATTGGTATTGGGAAGAAACTCAAATAGTAAAAAAATAGAAATATGTAAAATTGTCTGAATTTCTTTTAGGCAATTTTTTTAGTGTCAACTAAATTCGTATTTGATTGTTGTACGAATTTAATTGTGCTATAATTGTCTTAGATAGGGTGATTAAGTTGAATGTTGTTGGTAAATTTAAATTAGGAAAAACGATGTATATTATCACTATAAAAAATGGTAAATATAAAGTTGGTAGATTTAATAATAATTTGGTAAATTATAATTTAGATAGTGAAGAAAAAGCATTGATAACAATTGTTATTGATGGGTTGTTACCTGGGAATAATGATATTAAATTGTTACCATTTGAATTGAATGGAAATGTTTATGATCTTAGTGTTAGTAATAATATTTATCTATTTAATCCTGAACCAAATATTGTTGATTTAAAAATATTAAATAATATATTTAATAACCAAAGTGAATGTGTTTATTTAGGATATAATCAAAATAAAAACGAAAATTTTATAAAAAGGTTTGTTAAAATTGGTAGAAGAACTATTGTTGTACTTCTTAGCTCAACTATGCTACTTAGCATGACATCAAGTCTAAAAAATGATATTAAAGAACAATTTAATAATGAAAATGTTATTATTAGTGAAGTTCCAAAAACAGATGATGACAAGTTAATAACAATTATTGATGAACCAGAAATTGAGATTGAAAAAACAGAAGTTGTAGAAAATGATGAGTTGCCTACGGAAACTGTGGAAAAAATTCAAGAAGATTTTGATAATCAGGTTATTAAGGAAGAAATACAAACAAAAAAAGTTAATGAAAAAAAGTCAAATGAATTTGAAGAAGAGAAGAATGATCAATCGAATGAAGTTTTAAAAGAAAATGATGAAAATGTTCATTCTGATATAGAATTAGCGCAAATTGAGAAAAGTGTAGAATCTAATAAAAAGTTTGATTTTAATAAAATAATAGAAACTGTTAATAGTAATCCTAATATTGGTCAAGAAGAAAAAAATGCAATTTTATCTAGTAAAGAGATATTTGAAGATAACTATGGTTATTCTGATTTTGATGTTTTGCTTAATAAACTTAAAACATTAAAAATTGAATATGTTCCAGAAAGTAAATTGGGTATAGCGGGAGAATATTATAGTACTACAAATGAAATTAAGTTTTATAATGCATCAAATTTTGAAGAAGTGCGAACTTCTGTTTTTACTCATGAGTTTTCACATTTAATTCAAAGGACAAATAAAGGTGATTATGAGTGTGGTTCATTTTTACTTGAAGGCACAAATGTTATTGCTAATAATGAATATTATGGTAATAATTCTAATTCTTATGATTGTGCCTATGGGGTGCAAAGTTCTATTATAAAAGCTCTTGGAGAAGTTTTGGGAAAAGATGTCATAAAAAAAATTTATAATAGCAGTAATTTAGAATGTTTTTATAGTGCTATGTCTGAAATTGGCATTGATAGTATTAGAGCTGAAAATTTTATTGAATTATTGGATGCTTATCAAAAGTGTTTTTATGCAAGTAATACTTCAACACAAGATTTAAGTAATAACTTATCTTATTTTGAAAATAAAATAAAAGCAGAAATAAAGGAATTTTATGAATTAAAATATAGTAGAGCTATGGATAATGATTTAGTTATGCTTTTCTTATTAGATAATGATCTTTTTAAAGAAAAAATAGTTAGTATGAATAATCTTGATGATAAGAATTATTTTTATGCTATTTTAATGGATGAACCTACTCTTATAAAAAGTGCTGATAATGATAAAAATTATATTATAAATTTTGAAGAACATGCTATAGTAGGTTATGATGAAGAAAGTTATGATGATTGTCTAAAGGGAGGTCTTATTAATGAAGATGGAGAAACTATGTTTAGTGGCTTAATTATAGATAAGGAAAATAATAAAGTTTTAAGACCACAATATAGTAAAAAAGATATGATTATTGAAATAAATGATAATAACAGATATATAGAAAATGAATTGAGTAGATAAAAGTTTTATGAAGTGTATAGTAAGAATACTGATAATTATAATAATTAGTTGATTATTTGTGGGATATATAATATCTAAAAAAGATTTTAAGATTAATATTAATGAAACTTATTCTAAATCTATTGTTGGAAAGCCTATTAATTATAATTTTTATAGAGAAGAAATATTAAATGGCGCTGATCCTATTTTATATGAAAATATGATTGGTGTTAAGTATGAAGCTGGTGCTTGGGTAAAAGCGGATGTCCAAAATGAATGGTATAGTTATGAAAATTTTAATTGGGCAAATTGTGTTGTAGTAAGGGATGATAAAAAAGAATTTTATAAAAAAGCTTTAAGTGGAACTCAAATATCTAAGAAAGATGTTTTGGGGTTCTTTGTGTGGATTCCAAGATTTGAATATAAACTTTTTAATGTGGAGTTTAAACCTGTTCAAGAACAAATGATAGAAGTTAAATTTGTAAATATAAATGAAGCTAAGAAAAACTCTATTAAGAATGGACTATATTATACTCATCCTGCATTTAGTACTGAAGCTGGAGAATTAAATGGATTTTGGATTGCAAAATTTGAGCCTTCATTAAATGATGGTGTAATAGAAATTCTTTCGAGTAAGGAAACTTTAGTTAATTTGAATATGACAGAAATGTGGAATTATGCGATAAATATTAGTGCTAATTATGGACTTTCTGTACCTTCAAGAATTATAACTAATATGGAGTATGGTGCTATAGCAGTTTTGACTTATTCACAATATGGAAAGAAAAATAACAGCGAATATATTGGCTTGGAAAAATTGGTGTTTTTAAATACTGCAATGGGAAATTCTGACTGGGATAAAGTTTTGACTGGATGTTCTGCGGGAAAATCTGTTGATGGTGCTTCTTATAGGTGCCCATACAGTTATGATTATCCTTATTATGGAACTGGAGCTTCATCAACTGGAACGATTTATGGCATTTATGACCTTGCTGGTGGTTCGTGGGAATGTGTTATGGGAATTGTTAGTGGATATCCAATTAGAGACTATCTAGGTGGTTATAATGGAGTATTGCCTGATAATAAACGTTTTTATAATTTTTATAGAGCTAGTAATATGTATGATTATAGTCGTTCTATTGTTGGAGATATGATGGGGGAAGTAATTTCAATTTCGAATCCTACCAAGACTTGGAACGGAAATAATGCTTATTTGGCTACTGCAAATTATCCGTGGATTAAGAGAGGAGGTTCTTTTAGGAGAGGAAGTTATTCAGGAATATTTGATTTTGGAATTACGGATGCTTTAAAAAGGGGAGATAAAACTTTTAGAGTAATTTTATCTGAATATTAGTGATAAATTTATGTAAACAAATTGACGATATTTTGAAATTATGGTAAAATTTAATTGTCAAGGGTTGCTTGGGAATAGGAGTGATTTAAATGAAAAATAAAATTTCAAAAATAATCTTTTTTGGCATCACTTTTCTATTCTTATTTGTGTTTACCATGAATGTTAAGGCAAGCGTGCTAAGTAATATTAATAATAAAAATGATTTTGTCAGAGTGGTTTCTAGTGCTGATATTACATGTGATTCTTTGTTGGGTGATCCTAGTGATATGAAATCTCCGGCATATTGGTTTCAATGGATTTTAGACTTAATGAAATATATTGCTATTATTGCTTTATTAGTATTAGTAATTTCAGACTTTTTTAAAGCTATGACTGAGAACGATAAAGATGCAATGAAAAAAGCAGGAAATAAAGCTATTAGAAGATTTATATATTGTGTTATTTTGTTTTTTGTGCCAATATTCGTTAAAATAATAATGAGTTGGTTTGGTGTCTATGGCAATTGTTTAGGGTAGGTGAGGAATATGATAGATAATCTTAAGTCTTTTGTTTTTTCCATCTTGTTGTTAATAGATGGACTTATATATGATTTAGTATCTGGAATGTTTAGTATATTTGAATTTTTGGTTGGAACTAATCTTTTTAGTAATGAACTATATTCTGATATTGTAAAGAGAATTTATATCATTTTGGGTATGGTTATGATGTTTGTCTTAGCATATTCTCTTTTAAAAGCTGTTATTAATCCAGATGACTTTTCTAAAGGTGAAAGTTCTTTTCCAAACCTTATAAAAAATGTTGTAACTTCTCTTGCTATTATAGCAATATTACCAACGGTCTTTACTGTTGCCTTTAATATTCAAAATTCTATATTAAATTATAATGTTATTCCTAAACTTATTTTGGGTGATAAATTCACAGAAACTGATAGTACTTTAGAATCCGGTGGAAGAAAATTATCTACGAGTGTGTTTTATGCTTTTTTTCATATTAATGAAGAAGTTGCATGTTCAGTTGAAGCTGGAGAATCATTGACTGAAACTGCTCAAGAAGAATGTGCAAAAACTATTGATTCAAATGCTGGGAATCCCCATTTTTATAATTTGTGGCTTGGTGATGAAACTGCTCCAACATTTGCTGATATAAAAGCGTCTGTTGACAAAGGGGATATTTCTATGGCAAATTTCGATATGTTTTCTGAAGCTGTTAGAGATGGTAAAATTTCTTATACTTTTATTATTTCAACACTTTGTGGTTTATTTTTGCTTTATGTATTAGTTAATTTTTGCTTTGATATGGCAGTTCGTCTGGTTAAACTTATGTTTTTCCAAATAATTGCTCCGATTCCTGTTGTTTGTAGAGTTATTCCGGGAGGAAAAATGAAAGATGTTTTTTCTACGTGGCTTAAGAAAACTATAAGCACATTCATTGACTCATTTTTACGTATATTTATTATTTTTATTGGTGTATTTATTATAAATAATATTGTTGACAATTGGACTAGTATAACTGAAGGTTCTGGTCTTAATTTTGCACAAAGATCTTTAGTTCAAGGTTTGGTATTAATGGGTGTTGTAGTATTTATTAGACAAGCTCCTAAGTTACTTGGAGATATTTTCCATCTTGATATTGGTGATATGAAACTTGGTCTTATGGATAAACTTGCTATGGGTGGCGGTTTAGCTGCTGCTGCAACACTTGGCGGTGCTGGCGGTATGATGCTAAGAAATGGAGCTATGGGTATACATAATTTTAGACAAGCAAAGGGATTTGGAAATAAAGCCAAAGCAGCATTTGGCGGTATTGGTTCAACTGTTGCTGGTACATTATCAGGCGGAGCACGTGGACTTCGAGGTGGAGTGCGGGCTAAAAATTATAGAGATGTAAGAGATATAACTGGAAAATCTATCGCCGGTGCAACAATTGCTAGAAATAGACGTGCAGCATATAAATATGAACATCAAAATGATGGCGGAGTACTTATGGCGCATGCTGCAGATGCTGCTGGTGCTGTATCAGGCTGGTTAGGATTTGGAAATGACTTAACTTATTTAAAAGAACAAGACAAACTGTATAGTAGTATAAAAAATCTTGATGATCAAATGGATGGTAAGGCATCAGATTTACTTAATAGAGCATCCTTTGCTAATAATAACAAACTTACAAGTAAAGTTTTGGGATCAAATTATGATCAGTCATATGCTGTTATGAAGGCAAGAGTTTCTTCGATGGGCGAATTTACTAATAGTATGAAAGGCAAAGACAAACAGTTACTTGATGGATCTGTTATGAGAATTAAGGATGAAGTTGATTACGCTAAATATAAAGTTGACATGCAAAATCAATTAGATAATGCTGAAAGAGCATTGAAAAAATATATTAAAACGCAATCATATAGTGGTAATTTTAAATCATTTGAAGATGATCTTGGAATAGAAATGAAGCCTGGCAGTGGAGAATTTTTAAAAGCAAACTCAATTTATGAAGCAGGCCGACAACTTGATGATTTGTATAGGGAAAATCCATCTTTTGCTGCTGTAGTCAATGCTAATAGTACTGAACCAATTAATTCAGTTTTAACATATGAAAATGCAGATGCAGTGATAAGTGCTGCTGAAGATGCTAAAGTACGCGTTGCTACTGAATATGCTAAATTGCAAAGAGAACAAGAACAAAAGGATCAAAACAGAAAAAATGATACAAAATTTGTAAATTCAATGTTCCCACCATTTGGCCCAGGAGGTCGTGGTCCAGGAGGCCCTAATGGTCCGGGAGGTCCTGGAGGACCTGGAGGACCTGGTCCAAGACCATAAATATAGAAAGGAATGAAATGGGATGAATAATTTTATAATACCTGCAAACTCTAAAAAGTCACAACTTATTTTAGGCTTTTTTACATTAACTGATATTATACTTTTTGGATTTGGATGCGGGCTTACAATTTTACTTCTTATGATAGTGCAAAATGCTAGCTTATCAGAAATGATACTAATTTTAATGCCTGCACTTGTTACGGGTTTCTTGGTTACACCTGTAATGCACTATCATAATGTATTGCAATTTATTACAAATATATGTAATTTTATATTTAATCCACAAAGATATTATTGGAAAGGTTGGTGTGTTAAGGATGAGTTCGAAACTAAATAATTCACAAGGCGGTGTTAATTTTACTGAAGATTGGTTACCTGTTAAACAAATATTAAATGGTATGATACAACTTGATAATGGTTATTATGTAACTGGGGTTAAGGTTATGCCTAAAAATATATTCATTATGGATCCTGGTACTCAACAAAATACAATCTATCAACTTAGAAACTTTTATAATAGTATTGATTATGAATTTTGGCTTCTTATAGCTGATAGACCTGTTGATATAGATGTTTATTTGTCTCAACTTCAACTTATGTATAATAATGCTCAAACTAATACAACTAGAAAATTAATAATGCAAGATATAAATAAAGCAAATTTATTTATGAGTAGTGAATATAACGTTGTTGATACTGAATATTATATTTTATTTAAAGAAAAAAGATTAGAACTTGTTCAAAAGAAACTTCATAATTTAATTAGTGGTCTTGCAAGTGCTGGACTTCAATCTATTCAAACTAGTAATAATGATTTAAGAGTAGTACTTGATAACTTCTTAAATGGTGGAGAAAC
Organism: uncultured Bacilli bacterium; assembly: GCA_934085825.1. Lineage (GTDB taxonomy): Bacteria > Bacillota_I > Bacilli_A > RF39 > UBA660 > Onthocola_B. Next base: position 83,472 of record CAKOHR010000006.1, read on the forward strand.
TACTAATTTTGGGGCGGTGATGTAATATGTCAAAAATAAAGAGTGAAATAGCTCCAAAAGGAATGGAGTTTAAACCTACAGAATTTGTTTTGGGTGGTAAATATTCAACAATAATGACTGTTATTAGTTTTCCTAAGAATATAGCACCTGGTTTTTTATCTGATATAACAAATATTCAAGGTGTTAAGATAGCTATTAAGCATATACCTATCCAATTTAGTGTACTTCAAAAAATGCTTAATAAAGAAATTGCAGATTTAAAAACTAGATATCAAAGTGAAAAAGATCAAACAATGCAAGAAAGAATAAGACAAGATTATGAATCTTTGGAACAGTTTATTCAAATGTTGGCTGCAACACAAGCTAGAATATTTGATTTTCAAATGCATTTGATGGTTTCAGCTGATAATAAAGAAGAACTAGAACTTAGAAAAATTCAAGTTAGAAGTTATTTAGATGCAATGGGAATGAGAGCAATATCTTTAATGTTCGAACAGGAAAAAGCATTAAAGTCAATTCTTCCAATTTTTCCTCCGCAAGATATAGAAAACAGAATTGGGACTCCGATACCATCAGTTACTATGGCAGCTATGTATCCATTTGTATTTGATAGTATCAAAGATCCTGGTAGTGCTACTTTACTTGGTGTTGATTTTTCTGGTGGTGTTATTTTATTTAATCAATTTTTATATCAAATTAGAAAAGAAAATAATAGAAATAATGCTAATATAATTCTTCTTGGTATGAGTGGTAGTGGTAAGTCTACCGCTGCTAAAGTTCTTCTTAGAACACATATAAGAAATGGATTTAAAGTTGTTTGTGTTGATCCAGAAGGTGAACTTGGAGAAATGTGTACCAGTTTAGGTGGCGATTTTCTAGACCTTGGTAAAGGCGGAGAATTTGGTATGATAAATCCTCTTGAAATTGTTATCGATGCCGATGAAGAAGAAATTGCACAAGGGCTTGGTTATACAGTTCTTACTAGAACATTGCAACAAGTTAAAGCATTTATGAAGTATTATTCTCCAAGTATTGAAGATGATGTTCTTACTATGTTTAGTGATGTTTTACAAGAAACTTATAAAAGATTTAGAATAGATTATAGTACTGATTTTACTAAATTAACTAGTCAAGATTATCCAACATTTGATGATGTTTATGCTACCATAAAGGGACATTTAATTGGTATGACCGATGCTACGCATGAAAGGGATGTACTTGAAAGACTAGAACTTAAAATTAGGCCTTTAGTTAAAGAATTAAGGTATTATTTTACTGGAAAAACTACTTTAAATATAGAAAGCGATTTTATTGTATTTAATATAAAAGAACTTATGAATAGTGACGAAAATATTAAGAATGCTTTATTCTTTAATATATTGAAGTACGCATGGGGATTATGTCTTGATAAAAATATCAATACAGTCATGATGGTTGACGAAGCTCATGTTTTGCTTGCAGGTCATAATGAACTTGGGGCAGAATTCTTGGCTCAAATGCAAAGAAGAAGTAGAAAGTATAATACTGGTACAATTATAATAACTCAACAACCAACTGACTTTGCAGCTCCGAATATCATTACACATGGAAAAGCAATATTTGATAATGCTTCTTATTATATAGTTATGGGGCTTAGAAAACAAGCTGTTGAAGATTTATCAAAATTAATTGACTTAAATGAGAGTGAAAAGGAAACTATTAAGTATTATAATCAAGGTGAAGCTTTGTTTATATGTGGTAACAAGAGAATGAAAATTCAGATAGTAGTTACACAAGAAGAACTTGATTCATTTGGCTCAGGTGGAGGTTTTTAGAAAGTGAATAACAGAAGAAGCAATGGTAATAAAAATAAATTATTATATGATCCTAATCAAGCGTATTTAAGAAGATTAGGTGCTTTTTCTAATACTCAAAATTTTAGTACAGATGAAGATTTAGATGATGAAACGAATGAAGAATTAGAAAGTAATAATGGTTTGGATAACAGTGTTAATGATGATTCTTTGCCTTCTTCAAATCCCTTAGATGAGCCTAAAGAATCTGAAGAAGGAAATGTTAGTTCATCTGCTGGTTTGTTAGGAAAAAAGGCTGGAAAAGAAGCAAAAGCTGTGGCTACTAAGGCAAGTGCAAAAATTGCAACGGTTATTGCTGCAAATCCATGGATTTTAGCCGTAGGTGGAGTATTGATTCTATTGTTTTTTTTGATTCTTTTTATATCAGCCTCAGGTAATGGAGAAGGACATTTTGATGAAAAATGTAATTATAATCAAACAACAATTAATTTAAAAACCTGTAATTCTGAGGATAGTACTAGTGTTAGTTTGAAGGATTATGTTATTGGAGTTACTAATCTACTTACTAAAGATGGAGAATATTCAAATGAAGCATTAAAGGCATTAATGATAATGGTGAAAACTAATGCTCTTGCTTTAGGTGGTTATAATAGTACTTCAAAAAATATTAATTTAGATACTTGTACATATAATTATGAAAATGTAAGTGATGATAAAAACAAATTAAGTGAAGTGTATGAGGACATTGAAAACTATTTATATTTACCAGCAGATTATAAAGATGTGGTAACTGATGTAACTAGTGATGTTTATCTACCAATAAATCAAAATATGCTTAATTATTTAAGTTCAGTTAAAAATGGATCGTTCTCATCATTACTTGGTGATATTTATAGTGGTAAAATGGTTAGTCAGACAAATAATAAGAAAATATTTATCGGAGATTCACGTGTACATGGAATGAAAAATGCGGGAGTTATAGACGTTGGTGAAAGTGTTTATGAAGATGGACAAGGGTATACATGGTTTGTAAATACGGCGATAGAAAGTGCAAGTAAAATAATGAATGCATCCGAAGGTTATGATATATATATTTGGCTTGGGATAAATGATTTTTCAACAGATTATGTAGCAAAATATGCAGAACTTGCAAAAGGAGCATGGAGTAAAAATAATATTTATGTAATGAGTGTAGGACCAGTAGATGAAAGCAAGTCTGAAATAACCAATGAAAAAATTAATCAATATAATCAAAGTATAGCTAGTTTAGTATCTAGTCAAAATTTAAGTAATTTAAAATACTATAATGTAAGCTATAATATTACTAATTATGATTCTATGGGACTTCATTATAGCGATGCAGATTATAAAGCAATTTATAATAGTATGTTTGGAAGTGTTAAAGCTTCTGGTAAGAAATATAAATTATATGATTTAGCAACTTACTGTGAGTTTATTGAAAATCAAGATAGTGGTGAATATTGTTCTACGAGTGGTGATGGAGCAAACTTAATAAGTTTTCTTAATGAATTTGAAGGTCATGAAGGTCTTTGTAATAACGGAAAAGGTTATCTTGCTGCAAATAACGGTGCTGATTATCAAATAACAATTGGACATGGGCTTATTGCTGGTGACTTTTCTTATCCATCAGTAGTTGAGTATATTAATGCTAATAATTATGGTAGTTACTTTTCTAAAAGTGGATCTGGTTATACAGTTTACTCTGGTGCTTGTGTACCAATAGATATAATTGATAAAATACAAGAATTAACTATTGAAAAAGATTATACTCCTTCGATTGATGCGGCGGCGGAAAAATATGGTGTCACTTTAACACCTTTTCAAAGGGATGCATTAATTGATTTTAACTATAATTTAGGTACAGCGTATATAAATAGTCTAATGGAAGCTTATGCTAAGGGTGGATACGAAGGCCTTTGGAGTAAACTTAAACTTTATGTTAGATCTGAAAATGGTGCAGTTTTAGATGCTTTGAAGAAACGTCGTAAGGCTGAATTTTATTTATTTGTTACTGGAGATTATACAGATCAAAATAGATTTTATTCTAGAAGTTTAGATAATTATGATAATTATGATTCTGAAGGTGTTATGAGTCAAAAAGTAAGTTGTGAAAATACAAGTGCCACAAATTCTGCAAATTGTACAATATTTGCTCAAGGTGATAGTAGATGGGGTAATATTAATTTGGGAACTTCCAGTTCAACGATGCATGGATCTGGTTGTGCTGTTACATCTCTTGCGATTGGTATTTCTTGTTCAGGAACTAAACTTACTGTTTCTAATTTTGATGCCGGTGTGCTTATTAAAACATTAAATAAGTCTGGTAGTTGTTTTACTTCCGGTGGTGGAATATACTGGGATTGTGATGCGATAAGAACTTTAGCTCCGAATGTACATAATATTTATAATCATACTGGCTTTGGTTCAAATAATGAAAAAATTGCAATTATCAATCAGTATAATGTAGGTAATCAATTTGTTTTAGTACATTTTGTTAATGGTAATCATCCACGTGGTCATTATGTTGTTGTTACTAGCGTTTCAGGAAATAATTTGGTGACAAAAGATCCAGCTGGTGGAGTTGTTTCTACTATTTCAGTTAGTGATGTAGATCAAATTCTTGCTTATTCTAGTTAAGAAAGGGGCTTGTTATGAATAAAAAAATTTCAATTATTTTAATAATTATTTTAGCATTAATTATGGGTGTTGTATTGTTAGTATTTAAAAATAGTAATAACAAAAAAAAAGAACCTGTATATGATTATTTAGTTATTGGGGATGAAAGCACTTGGAAATACGATGATGGTTGGCAAAAATGTTCTTATGGTGAAATTAATAATAAAACTTTAAATGTTTATATAGACGGTTCATATCAAGGGGAGTATCTTTTGAAATATCATAAAGGATGGAATTTATTTTCAAATGATAAATTTGTAAGTTATGAAGGAGATTTATTAGCTATGTCACCTAATTTAGGTGATCTTATAGATTTTGAAAATAAAACTTTAAATTATACGGATTATAATATTATTAACGATCTCTTACAAGGTACTTATGTGGAAAATGATTTTTCTAATGCTACAAAAATGGTCGTGGATCTTAATGGTGATGGTATAGAAGATAGTGTTATTTATGTTTCTAATTTAGGATATGATGATAAAGATAAATATTTTAATTTACTTTACACTAATATTAATGGTGATATTCAGGTATTAATTAAGGAATTTTATGAACCTAGGGATTATTATATTGCGCCGATTTACATTTTAGGAAATTTGATAACTCTTAAAAATAATGTTAATTTGATTGTGAAAAAAGGATATTTTTCTGAAGTGGGAGATACTGGGAATATTATGTATAGTTTAAGTAATGGAAAATTTGAATTAGTTGTGGAAGATTAGGAAAAAAAGTTGTATAATATATATTGAAATGAGGAAAAGTATATGAAATTTAAAGTTGAGCCAAAGGATTTTTTTCTTTTTGTATTATATTGTGTTTTGCTTTTGTATTTGTGTGCAATAGCTGTTTTGAATTTTGCATCACTTTCAGCTGATGGAACTTTTTATGGATTACTTCCTTTTAAAGCTTTCACTCCGAGATTTTTTCCTGCTACAATGGTTTTGTTTATTGTTGCATTGGTTGGAATATTTTCAAGTGTTTCTTCTTATATATTTAAAAAAGATAAAGATGGTGGAATTGGTCTAATTTTAAAGAAAAAATCAAGTGATGGGTATTCCAGTTGGGCAAAAGACAAAGACATTAAAGAACAATCTGATGTTGAATGTGTGAATCCTTTAGATGAAACCGTTAGTGCAGCAGGAATTCCCCTTATTAATAATGGTAAAGAAATTTGGGTTGATAATGGTGAATATCATAACTTAGTTATAGGTTCTACTGGTAGTGGTAAAACACAAACCATAGTTAAACCAATGGTTAATTTGCTTGCTAAAAAAGGCGAATCAATGATTATTACTGACCCTAAAGGGGAAATCTATAAATATAGTGCTTCCTATTTAAAGGAAAAAGGTTATCGAATTATTGTTTTAAATTTTAGGGAACCTAATCGAGGTAATTCTTGGAACCCTTTGTCTCTTCCTAATCAATATTATAGAGAAGGAAATCAAGACAAAGCTATTGAACTTTTAAACGATGTTGCTTTAAATATCTTATATGATCCTTCTAATAAAAGTGAATCTGATTTCTGGGAAAAATCAGCAGCAGACTATTTTTCAGGACTAGCTTTAGGTTTATTTCAAGATGCTAAAGAAGAAGAAGTTAATCTTAATAGTATAAATGTAATGAGTACGGTTGGTGAAGAAAGATATGCAACTAGTAATTATATTAAAGAATACTTTGGTATGAAAGGTGAAAAATCTAATGCTTATATGTTTGCTTCAAGTACTATAAATGCTCCGAATGATACTAAGGGTGGTTTACTTGCTACATTTAGACAAAAAATAAGAAACTTTTCTACTGGTGAAGCTTTAAGTGAAATGCTTTCATATAGTGATTTTAATATGAAGGATATTGGTAAGGGTAAAACTGCAGTATTTATGATTATTCATGATGAAAAGAAAACTTACCATCCATTGATGACAATATTTATTAAACAATGTTATGAAACATTAATTGATGTTGCTCAAGAAAATGGGGGAAAACTTCCAGTTAGAACTAATTTTATATTAGATGAATTTGCTAATATGCCACCACTTAAAGATGTTGATGCTATGGTGTCTGCTGCTAGAAGTCGTGATATTAGATTTACATTTATTATTCAAAATTTTGCTCAACTTAATGATGTTTATGGAGATAACGTAGCAGAAATAATTAAAGGTAACTGTGGTAATCTAGTTTATTTGATTAGTACTGAAATGAAGGCCTTGGAAGAAATTAGTAAAATGTGTGGAGAAGTCAAAGTAACTGATGAAAAAGATAAAAATGCTACTAGACCCCTTATAACAATAACTGATTTACAAAAGATGAAGTTATTTGAAGCAATCATTATAAGACTTAGAACTAGTCCTTTTAGAACTAAATTAGAACCTGATTTTAAAATGGAATGGGGTATTGAAAGAAAAGAAGAAGATTATCCTACAAGAATGAAACATGAAGTTGAAATGTTTGATTTAAAGAAATTTGTTACGGAAGAAAGAAGTAAAAGGATGGCTCAAAATGATAATTCTTTTGGTGGTAGCAATCCGTTTAGATCTACAGATATAGGAATGCCTTCTTTTAATCCATTTGGGCCTATGCCAACACAAAATAAAGCAAATCCTCTTAGTAGTATGGATATAGATAGTATGCTTAAGGACTTAGATGAGAAGTTTAAAGAATTAGATCGTCAAGAAGCTGAAAGAAATAAAGCTATGGTTAGTGAAAGAATGGAGCTTCCTAAATTGGATGCTAAGAAGGAAGAAAAAGTTGAGCCAATTATTGAAATTAAAGAAGAGGCTAAGCCTACTTTAAAAACTGATGTAGTAGTTGATGAAAATCCAAAAATAAACGTTGATAAAGATAGTACGGTTATAGCAGATAATGTTATTTCCGATGATGAATTTTTTGATGATTTTTTTGGTGAAGAATAAGCTTGCAATTTGCAAGCTTTTTAGGTGTTTGTAATTAGTTTTAAATTTATATTTTCATACTATATAATGTGATACTATATGAAAAGAATAAATCTTAGTGATTATAATCCAGGAATGGGAATTTTAATTGATGTTCAGCATCCATTAGATTATAAGAAAAATCCAACTCAAGGGAGTATTAATATTTATGCTGATAAATTACTTATGAATAGTAAAGCTTATCTTGATTTTGGTAAAAGATATTTTATTATTTGTAATAAGGGATTTTTAAGTCGTAGGGTTGTAACATATTTAGAATATTTAGGTTATAACGTGACACAGGTTTTACATTAGTTTAGTAAATTTGGAAAATTGTGGTATAATATGTATTGTGGTATTTATGAGTGAATTATTTAATGTTTTTTATGAATTTATTATGAGTACAATTGATGCTTTAGGAGTTTATGGACCTCTGCTTGGTTGTGTGTTTATTATATTGGAAAGTATTATACCACCACTTCCACTTTTTGTTTTTATAACAATTAATTTTGTGGCATTTGGCAAAATATTAGGTTTTATTATTTCTTGGGTATGTACTTGTATTGGTTGTATGCTTTCTTATTATTTGGTTAAAAGGTTTCTTAGAAATTGGATAGTGGATAAAATTAAAAATATTAATTTACTTACAAAATGTATGAATTATATTGAAAATTTATCGTTAAGTAAAGTAACAGTTATTTTATCTATTCCCTTTACTCCAGCTTTTATGATAAATATAGCTGCTGGTTTATGTAATATGGATTTAAAAAAATATATGACGGCGATATTAATAAGTAAAATCTTTTTAGTCTATTTCTGGGGTGTTGTTGGTACTGGTTTACTTGAAAGTTTGCATAATCCAACAAGTATTATAACTGTAATTGTTATGATGGCGGTGGCATATATTTTTAGTGTAATAATAAAAAAAATGCTTAAAATTGATTAAACACTTTTCTAATTAATAAGGTATCTTTCTGATGTATATTGCATTCTTTTAATGCCTCATCGATGGCATCTTGAAAGATATTTTTAATTGTTTTATAGTTTTCAATATTTATTTCAATATTGTTGTCTAGTATATATTTTTTTATTATTTCAATTAACGTTTGTACTTCAATATTTTGGGTATCTATTTTATTCTTTTTTTCATTAATAATAATTTCATATTCTGGAAATTCATAATGATTTTCTAAGTCTATGTATGATAGGTTTATAGTTGCTTTTTGATAATCTTTGATACAATTTAAGTTAAATAATATTAATGTTCTAACTGAAAAGGCAGATACAACTTTTTGGTAAATATCTTCATTTATTCTAGAAAAACAATTGATGTCTATATATATGCCATCATAATCTTTTGATATTTTTTCATAATCAATCCAGTTGTTATATGGATATTTCGCCATTAGGAAAAGCGCTTTTTCTATGCTGTCTACTTTTAGAATGTTGGTATTTTCTTTAAGTTCAAATAGTACAGCTGGTAAATTATAAGGATCGTCAAAGTTACGATAAAATAAAACATGTGGATTTTCACATAGATAATCTACCCATTCATTGTAGTTTAAATAATTCATATCGTAAATTGTCGCCCATAAGCCTCCGGTAGGTTTAACTCCAGTTGTATTTTTAATATCCAAAAATAGTTCTGATGATAATTTATTTGTACCAACACTTAAATAATTCATAAAAATCCCCCATTTGGTGATTTATATTATAACATATTTTTTTTTAATTGCAAATTCTTTTAATATTTGATATGATTATATTGGTGAATAGAATGAAGGAATTTTTTGACAAGTATATTGATAAGTTTATTGCTGTAGTTCTCGTTGCAGTATCAATTGTTTTAATTAATAATATTCTAGACAAATTAATTGATAGAACAATCAGAAGAAAGAGAAAGAAAAATGTTACTACTCTTTTAATGTTTATTAAAAGAATAAAAAAACTTGTTTTATATTCTTTGATGGTACTTTTAGCTTTGGGGCAATTTGATACATTTCATAAATTTTCGGTAACTCTTTTATCAGGTCTAGGAATAAGTTCAGTTGTTATAGGACTAGCTGCACAAGAAAGTTTGAAGGATTTTTTTGGAAGTTTTGCTTTAGTTATTGGAGATGCCTTTCAAGTTGGTGATTTTATAGAATGTCCAAATCAAAATGTTAGTGGTACTGTAGAAGATATTACTATGAGACATACAATTATTAAAACTATTAACAATCGTCGAGTTATTATTCCTAATAGTCAAATGAATTCCTTTTTAATCGAAAACTTTAATTATGCTGATAATGAAACTATGAAATTGGTGGATTTTACTATATCTTATGAGTCTGATGTTGATAGAGCTATGGATATTGTTAAAGAAGAAATGAGTAAGATGTATCATCCTAATCCTAAAGGAAAAAACAAAGATGTAGAATTTCCAAGAGTTAGAGTTGCTAGTTGGAATGATTCTTCAATAAGCATTAGGGCTTGGGTTTGGGGAAAAGATAATTCTCAAACATTTGATAATATGTATGATCTTAATTATATTGTTAAGAAAAGATTTGATGAAGAAGGTATAGAAATACCTTATCCTCATATTGTAACTTTAAAAAAATAGTTTACATTAATTTGTAAACTATTTTTTTTGATAGTATTTTTTTAAAAAAAAAGGTGTTATACTATAGTTATAGTAAGGAGAATAGTAATGAAAGCATGTGCAATTAAAGATGTAAAACAATTTGAAATTAGAGAAATAGAAGAACCTAGATCAGATGGCAAAAAAGTTATAATTGATGTTTTAAAAACTGGTATTTGTGGTTCAGATATTCATTATTGGGTTGGTGGTGAACCTAAAGGACTTGTAATGGGACATGAATTTTGTGGCAGAGTTGTTGACCCAGGAGATAGACTTGATTTAGAGGTAGGAGATAGGGTTACTGCACTTCCTATTTCACCATGTGGAAAATGTGAGCCCTGTCGTAAAGGTGAAGTTCAATTTTGTAGTGAAACTTGGAAACATGCTGTTGGACTTTCAATAGATAACCCTGGTGGGCTTACTGGTCGCATTGCTGTTAGAAGTGATATGGTAATAAAAGTGCCTGATGATATGCGTGATGAAGAAGTAGCAATGGTTGAACCAACAGCTGTTGGACTTCATGCAGCTCATTTAGGAAGAATTGCTGTTGGTGATGATGTTTTAATTATTGGCGGAGGTATTATTGGTTTAGTATCTGCTATGTTTGCAAAACTTGAGGGAGCAAGTAGAGTAGTTGTTACTGAAACTAATGAAGAAAGAGGCAAAAAAGCAATAAAACTTGGTGTTGCTGATGAATTTCGTAACGCTTTAGATCCTGAGTTAGTATCTGATATGATGGCTAAAACAAATGGTGGGTTTGATGTTGTTATAGAATGTTGCGGTAATAGTAGTGCTGTTAATAGTGCTCTTACAATGGTCAAACCAGGTGGAATTGTCGTTTTAGTTGGTGTTGCTACTGATGCTGTTCCTACTTACACAATAATGGCTGTTATGAAAGAACTTGTGGTTCAAGGTGCGATTGCTTATACATATGATGAGTTTAAGGCTTGTATTGATTTAATTGCTAATAAAAAAATAAATGTTATGAAATTTGTTGATGATATTGTACCTTTGGAAGGTGTACAAAAAGCTTATGAAAGACTAACAAGTGGTAATGATAGTGCTGTTAAAATAATTGTTGATCCTAATAAATGAGTAGAACCTAACTTTAACGTTAGGTTTTTCTAAATCATATAATAGATAGGGAGTGTTTTATGAAAGATTTAAATGTTGATGTTTTAGTAAATAAAGATAATTTGTTAGATATTGATTATGTTCCCAAAAATATGTATATTGTTGATGATAATGAAAATAATTTTCATAATTATATCGATCCAAATATAAAACCGATGCTAAGGGAGGAAGTTAAGCCTTACCTTGAAAATCTTATTGCTGATGCTAATAGAGTTGGAATTTATATAATAGTAGATAGTGCTTATAGAAGTGGAAAATATCAAGAAAAAGTTTTAAATAATTTAATTTTAGAAAAAGGAAATGAAGCTTTTAAATTAGTGGCATTACCTGGAGCTTCTGAACATCAAACTGGTCTTGCTGTTGATTTTGCTATATATGAAAATGGGATTTATAATGATAATATAAAAGAAGATGATAAGGAAGCTATCTGGCTTAAAGAGAATGCTTGGAAGTATGGTTTTATACTTAGATATCCTAAGGGTAAAGAAAGTATTACTGGGTTTAATTTTGAACCTTGGCACTATAGATTTGTTGGGCTTGATTTAGCAAAAAAACTCTTTGATAATGATGTTTCTTTAGAAGAATATTACAAATAAAAAACGTTCTTTTGGGAACGTTATTTCATCAAATCTTCAATAGAAGTTTCTAATATTACAGATAGTAAAACTATTTTCTTTAATGGCATTTTCTTAGTAGAATCATTTTCACTTTCAAATCTTTTGTAATGTGTATGATTATAATCTAATAATGCTGCAATATTTTCTGTAGTATAAGGATTAATTGTACTGTTTGAACCTAATTTTTTAAATTCTCTGTACTTTTCTTTTCTTATTTTTTTAATATTTTTACATATTCTATAATATAGGTCATCATTGTTGCATTTAGCAATTTTTTCTTGTAATTCTTGATAACTATAAACAGCCATACTTTACACCTCGGATATATTATCCCATAATAAATAAATTTTACAAGCCACTATTGGACACATTTTGACAAAAATAGGTATTATTTTTCTTGAAAATAGGGCAAAAAGCTATATAATTATTTTAGAGGGTATATTATGAGAAGAAAAAAAAGAAATATAGGTATGATCCTTACTAGTTTAGTTATGGCTTTGATTGTAGGTATTTATAATTATGGTACAAATGAAACTTCTGCTAATGTAAGTAATGAAAATACTCAAGTATATAAATATGATGTATCTGATATAGATAAATTTACGGGTTATAATTATATTGAGCTTAATGGTAATATACCTGAGTTTGAGGATGTTGATACATCTAAGTCATTTGAAAAATATAGTGAACTTGATAGTTTAGGAAGAACAGGTAGTGCTTTTGCTAATATTGGGGTAGATTTAATGCCTACGGAAAAAAGAGGTTCAATTGGAATGATTAAACCTACAGGATGGCATACTATTAAGTATGATATTGTAGATGGAAAATATTTATATAATAGGTGCCATTTAATTGGATATCAGTTAACTGGAGAAAATGCAAATGAAAAAAATTTAATTACTTGTACAAGACAAATGAATACAAAAGGAATGCTAGATTTTGAAAATAAAGTTGCTGAATATATTAAAAGTACTAATAATCATGTGCTTTATAGGGTTACACCCGTATATAAGGGTGATAATTTACTAGCAACAGGTGTTATTATGGAAGCTAAATCGGTTGAAGATAATGGGGAAAGTATTTTATTTAATGTATTTGTTTATAATATTCAAAATGGTATAGAAATTGATTATAAAACAGGAGATAGTAGTTTAAAAAAATAAAATTTAGACATAATAAATGAAGGAGTGATTAAAATATGTTTAATGGAAAAGTGGCAGTAATTACTGGTGGAGCAAGTGGTATTGGTCTTGCTACAGCTAAAAAATTATTAAGTGAAGGTGCAAAAGTTGTTTTAGTGGATTGGAATGAAGATGTAAGTGATATAGCTAAAACACTAAACAATGATGCGATAGGCATTAGATGTGATGTTTCTAGTGATACAGATGTACAAAAATGTGTAAATGAGGTTATAGAAAAATTTGGCCGTATCGATTTGCTTGTTGCTAATGCTGGTATTGGCGGTGGTCCTAATAAAGCTCATGAAGTTAGTGTTGATGAATGGAATAAAGTTATTGGGGTTAATCAAACTGGTGTATTTTTAATGAATAAGTATGTTATTAGTGAAATGCTTAAAACTGGTGGAGGTGCTATTGTTAATACTTCATCAATGTATGGTTTAGTGGGTACTACGATGAGTTTTGCATATTCAGCTAGTAAAGGTGCTATAAATCAAATGACTAGATCTTTGGCTTTAACTTATGCTCGTGATAATATCAGAGTGAATGCTGTAGCACCTGGTTATGTTGATACACCGATCCTTGCAGAAGTTCCAAAAGAAGCAAAAGATGCTATGGCAAATCAGTTACCTGTTGGTAGACTTGGTGAAGATTTGGAAATTGCTAATTTAATTTGTTATTTACTTAGTGATAACGCTACGTTTATTACGGGGGCAATAGTGCCAATAGATGGAGGATTTACAGCAGCATAATTTATGAGAGAATTAGAATTAAATAGAGTATATAAACATTTTAAAGGAGATTTATATTTAGTTTTGGATGTTGCTATAAATAGTGAGACTGATAAAAAAATGGTTGTATATAGGGCTTTATATGGTAAAAATATTTTATATGTCAGAGATTATGATATGTTTTTAAGTGAAGTTGACCATGTAAAGTATCCAGATGTAAAACAGAAATATAGATTTGAATTACAAGATATTAAGAGTATGAAAAATTCTTAATATTTTTTTTGAAAAATTTTTGTGAAATAACTTGAGTAAGGTTATTAAGTAATGTTATAATAAATTGAAATTGGTGGTCATATGATGTTAGAAGATTTAAAGAAAGAATATGATAAATTGCAAATAAAATATGGTGCTAAAGAATTGGATTCTATATATAATGGTGGTTGTGAAAATAATCCTGATATATGTTTTGTATTTATGAACCCGACGGGTAGGAATGTGGCAAGTCTGAAGAGTTGGACGGGAAGGAAATCTCCGTGGATTGGTACTAAGAATATATGGAAGTTATTTAAAGAAGTAAATTTAATAAGTAATGATACATTTGAAGTAATTCATAGTAAGAAGCCTAAAGATTGGGATTATGAATTTAGTGATTTTGTATATGAGGAGCTTACTAATAATAAAGTATTTGTTACTAATCTTGGTAAATGTACTCAGGTAGATGCTAGAGCACTATCTGATGAAGTTTTAAAAAAGTATCTTTTATTACTTTTTAAAGAAATTGAGATTATAAAACCTAAAGTTATTATTACTTTTGGTAATCAAGTTAGTTCAATTGTTTTAAATAAGAAAATATCTGTAAGTGAAAATAGGAAAGTGTGTCATGAACTTAAGATAGGTAAAAATAAATATAAAGTATATTCTGTTTATTATCCGGTTGGAAATGGAATATTTAATATGGATAAATCTATAGAAGATATTAAATGGATTATAGAAAGTGAAGTGTTAAAATGAACCAAGAAAGAATTGGTAAGTTTATTAAGGATTTAAGAAAAAAGAATAATTTAACTCAGAAAGAACTTGCTGATAAATATAATGTTACTTATCAAGCTGTTAGTAAATGGGAAAATGGTAAAAATATGCCTGATTTAAGTTTACTTAAAGAAATGAGTAATGACTTTAATGTAAGTTTAGAAGAATTATTTGATGGGGAAATAAAAAGTAAAAAAAATAATAAAAAATATATAATTATAAGTATTGTATGTTTAGTAATTTTGTTATTATTAGTATTTATAATTAAGAATAATGGAGATTTTAGTTTTAAAACAATATCTAGTACTTGTGATGCCTTTAATATATCTGGTAGTATTGCTTATAATGATAAGAAAAGTGCTATTTATATTACTAATATTAAATATTGTGGGGGAGATGATACTAAGGAGTATGAAAAAATAGAATGTGTGTTATATGAATCACATGGTGATATAGAAAAGAAAATTAGTTCTTATGAATATAATAATGGGAAGAAAATAAAATTAGAAAAGTTTTTAGAAGATGTTACTTTTACTGTCGATGATTATAAAAAAACTTGTGTTGATTATTCTGAAAATGAGTTGTATTTATTAATAAATGCAACTGATGATAGTAAAAATATAACTACTTATAAAGTACCACTCGAAACCCAAAGTATATGTGCTAAATAAAAGGAAAGTATTATTATGAAGAAAAGATTAAATGTACAAAAATTAATAAAAATGGCTTATAAAGAAACTAAAAGAAGTTCTTTAGCTATATATTTAATATTAAGATTTTTAGTTATATTATGTATGATTTTACAAATACTAAGAGGAGATTTAAATAATGCTTTATTGTGCTTATTATCACTTGTCTTATTATTTGCTCCATTATTTATTCAAAATAAATATGAAATAACATTACCTGATGGTTTAGAGATTAGTATATATTTGTTTATTTTTTCTGCAGAAATATTGGGGGAAATAAATAATTTTTATGGTATAATTCCTCATTGGGATACTTGTTTGCACACTATTAATGGCTTTTTAGCCACTGCGGTTGGCTTTTCATTAGTTGATTTACTTAATAAAAATAGTAAAGATATTAATTTATCCCCATTTTATCTGTGTTTAGTTGCTTTTTGTTTTTCAATGACTATTGGTATTTTATGGGAGTTTTTTGAATATGGGGGAGATAAATTTTTAAAGTTTGATATGCAAAAAGATACTATTATTACAAGTGTATCTTCGGTTGCAATGAATCCTAGTGGTGAAAATAAACCTATTATTTTAGATAATATTGGTAAAACTTTAATATATGATACTGATGGTAATTTACTTTATACTGTTAATGATGGTTATTTAGATATTGGTTTAAATGATACGATGAAGGATTTATTTGTTAATTTTATCGGAGCTGTTTGTTTTAGCATTTTTGCTTATATAGGACTTAAAAACAATAGAAAAAGTTCAGTTGTTAAAAAGTTTGTTCCTACGAAAGAAAAAAGAAAAATGGCTGAATCTGTTAAAAATAGTTTAAATAAGTAAAATGGAGGGTTATTATGGCTTATATAGAGTTTAAGAATGTAAATAAAGTATATAAAATGGGTGAAGTTGAAATAAAAGCTTTATCTAATACTTCTTTTGAAATTGAACAAGGAGAACTTGTTTGTATTTTGGGGCCTTCTGGGGCTGGTAAAACAACTTGTTTAAATATTTTGGGAGGTATGGATACTTTAACAAGTGGAAATGTTTATGTTGATGGTAAATGTGTTAACAAATTAACTGGTAAGAATTTAATAAAATATCGAAGAAATGATATAGGTTTTGTTTTTCAATTTTATAATTTAATACAAAATTTAACTGTTATTGAAAATGTAGAACTTGCCACTCAGCTTTGTAAAAATTCTTTAAAACCTGAGGAAATATTAAATAAAGTTGGACTTGGAGGTAGAATTAATAATTTTCCAGCTCAACTTAGTGGGGGAGAACAACAAAGGGTTGCAATTGCTAGAGCTATTTGTAAAAATCCTAAACTTTTGTTATGTGATGAACCTACTGGGGCCTTAGATTATAAAACCGGTAAACAAATACTTAAATTGCTTCAAGATACATGTAGATTAGAACATATGACGGTTGTAATTATTACACATAACTCTGCGATTAGTCCAATGGCTGATAAAGTTATAAAGTTTAAAAATGGTTCTGTTAGTGATATCATTATTAATGAAAAACCTATGGATATAAAGGATATTGAGTGGTAAAATGAAAACTATGTTATTTAAACATATATTTATGAAAATAAAGCAAAATTATAAAAGGTTTTTATCTTTATTATCTATGGCCCTTCTTGGAATTGGTTTTTATGCAGGGATTGAAGCTTGCAGTCCAGATATACTTAAAACTTTAGATAAGTTTTATGATGATAATAATGTTTATGATATAAAAGTTGTTTCTAATCTTGGACTTGATGATAAAGATATAAATAGTTTATCTAAAATAGGTGGATTTGATAAAGTAATTGGTTCATATGAAACAGATACTTATTTAAAGTTAAATAATGAACAATATGTTGTTAAAGTAATGGGGTTAAATAATAGTATTAATAAAGTTTATTTAGAAAATGGTAGTTTACCTAATGGTAATAATGAAATTGTTGTTGAAAAAAAGATGCTTTTAGATAATAATTTAAGTATTGGAGATTCTATTAATATTTTGGGGAGTAATAAAAAAATAGTAGGAACTGTTATAAGTCCTATGTATTTTTCTTCTGAAAAACCTAGTACTAATTTAGGTAGTGGTAAAGTTAATTATTATGCTTATACTTTGGAAGATGTATTAAAAAGTGATTATTATAGTGCTATTTATATAACTTTAAATAATACTAAAAATATGCTAACTAATAGTAAAGAATATAAAAATGTTATTGATGATGCTATTAATAAGATTGATGTTATAAAAAAAGAAAGAGAAGATGAAAAATATAATGAGTTATATAGCATAAGTATAAATGAAAATGAACTTGTTAAACCACATTGGTATCTTTATGATAGGTTAGATAATAATTCATATAAAGAATTAATTAATGCAAGTGATAATATAAAGAATTTAGGAAATGTTTTTCCTTTAATATTTTTTGTAATTGCTGTTTTAGTTAGTCTTATTTCAATGATGAGGATGATTGAAGAAGATAGAACTGAAAATGGTACATTAAAGTCTTTGGGTTATAATAATTTTTATATTACTTTAAAATATGTTATTTATTCACTTTTAGCAACTGTTATTGGGTGTATTTTAGGTGTTTTTATTGGTTCTTATTTAATTCCTTATGTTATTTGGAATATTTATAGAAAATTATTTAATATACCGATATTTATATATTCAATTAATAGTGCATATAATATGATTGGTTTTTGGATATGTATATTATGTATTTGTGGTACAGCATGTTTTATATGTATTTATAATTTAAAAGATGTTCCTGCCAATTTAATGAGACCTAAAGTACCTAAATCTGGTAGAAAAATATTACTTGAAAAAATATCATTTATTTGGAAAAGACTTAAATTTTCTGATAAAATAACTATTAGAAATATTTTTAGATATAAATCTAGAGTTTTAACAACTATTTTTGGAATTGCTGGATGTACAGCACTTATTTTGGCAGGCTTTGGTTTAAAAGATTCTATTAAAAATATAAATGATTATCAATATAGTAAAATATTTAAATATGATAAAATGATGATTATTAATGAAAATGGTGATTATGAAAAGTTACTTAATAAAATTAATAATGAAAAAATTGTTAATAAAGCAGTAGATGTTAATTATCAAAGTATTAGTGTTTTAAATGGTGATATAAAACAAGATGTATCTTTGATAGTACCAAGTGATTTTAATAGGTTTAATGAGGTTGTTTCTTTAATTGATTATAAGAATGAAGATAAAATTTATGATGATATATTAGATGATAGTTGTGTAATTAGTGAAAAAACTGCGAAACTTTTAAATGTATCTATCGGAGATGATATTACTTTACTTGATAATGAAAATAATAGTTATACTATAAGAGTATCTTATATTGTTAAAAATTATATTAATCAGTATATGTATGTAAATAAGAATACTTATAATAGTTTGTTTGGTAATTATAAAGTAAATTCTTTTCTAATAGATTTAAATGAGTGTACTTCAGATGATAGTAATGATTTTGATATGAAGTATATTGCTAGTAAGGATGCTGTTTCTATTATTAATAATAGTGATGTAAAAGATGTACTAAATGATATGTTATCATCTATTGATTCTATAGTGGCTATTTTAATTATTGCAGCAGCAATGTTAGCTTTTGTGGTTTTATATAATTTGTCTAATATAAATATTAGTGAAAGAAAAAGGGAAATAGCAACACTTAAAGTATTAGGTTTTTATGTTAAAGAAGTAGATAAATATATAAATAGAGAAACTATTATATTGACAATACTTGGCATATTAATTGGTCTTTCATCTGGCTCTTATTTATGTCATTATATTATTTCTACTTGTGAACCTGATTATTTAATGTTTGATAGAGAAGTGTTTCTTTTAAGTTATGTTTTTTCAGCTTTAATTACTATTATTTTTACTGTTATTGTTATTGTTGTGACCCATTTTAATTTAAAAAATATTGATATGGTTGAATCTTTAAAGAATGTTGAATAGTATATATAGTTATTCATGTACATAAAACTAGCAAGTATGGTGATGGTGAGTTATTAAAGAAAGCAAAAACTAAATCAACTTCTGGTATAACTGCATACAATGGAAAAGGTATCTCTGCTTGTTATTTAGATAACAATGATTATTATCAATATCAAGTATTAAGATTTTGTAAATAATTATATTGTTAAATAAATTACAATTTGCTATTGAGATTAGTTTGAAATATAACTAGTCTTTTTTTTGAAAGTAAATTTATTTGGTATCTTGTTTTGATAAATGAAAATAAATACCTGCTATTATATTAAAGGTATTTACATAAGCAATATTTGTACTTGTTATATTTTTAATTCTTTTTGTTTCTATATTTAACATAAAAGGGGCTTCTTTATATAACAAAAAAACTAACTATTTCTAGTTAGCATTTATTACTCTCAGAAGTAAATTTTCCGAGTTTCCTATCAATCTGGAGCAATGGCATGGGTCATTTGCGAAAAATAGAAACAAGTAATTGATTAAATCAATCTCCAACAAGGTTGCATCCAATAGATAGACCTAATAAAAGACCACTATTGAAATCTCCAAAGTCATTCGTTTCATTCCCATATAAATATATATAAGATAAATATAATAAATTTCCTAATATAATTAATGATGTTCCTGTTTTTAATTTTCTCATAAAATACGTCACTTTCATTTACTTTTTTAAAATTTTTTTGAATATTAATATTGCTTTTGCAGAAATAGTTATAGACATTGTTACTAATTCATACCCATCTTCCAGCATCTCATTAGATATTTTTTCTACTTTTTTGCCATGGTGTTCGCCTTTGGAAAATACTCTATAACGACAGTTTTGTACAATTTTTCTACACCTCCTAATAAATAATAAAATAATAAATTACTATTTATAAAGACAAGTAGTAATTATAACTTCAAATACATACTTACAATTTTATATATTCTAATCTTTAAACCATTTTACTAAAAATGGTTTAATTAATTCGTAAATAAATATTGCCATAAAGTTTATTATGAATACTATTAATATCAAACTAATATCTATTGATGTTATGCTTATTAATTTACCAATAGGTGTAACAAACACTATGAGTTCAATTAAAAGTATCAATAGTAATCCGTAGTTCATTGCTTTATTAGAAAATAATCCCTGTTTAACAACTGACTCTTTCAAGTTTCTACAAGATATAGAATAAACTATCTCCTGTACTACCATTGAAAGAAGTGCTAAAGACATAGCTGTTTCTTGCCCATACATTTTTAAACTAATAAAGTAAGTGAGAACTACAAATATAGTTTCAATGATAGCTGAAGATGCGATACATGATTTTATAAATGGTGTAAATAATGGTTTATTAATGCCTCTTGGTTTTTTATTCATTATGCTATCTTCACTCTTTTCAAAAGATAAACATATACTAGGAATAGAATCAGTTACCAAATCAATAAATAAAATATAAATTGGTAATAAAATTGTTGTTTTAGTAAGTAGTCCTATAATAATAGTAAATATTTCAGCAAAATTACTTGATAATGAAAACACTATATTATTTCTAATATTATTATATATTCTTCTTCCTTCTTCAACTGCTACAACTATTGTTGAAAAAGAATCGTCCATTAAAACTATGTCTGATGCAGACTTTGTAACATCAGTACCAGTAATACCCATTCCAATACCAACATGAGCATCTTTAATAGCTGGAGCATCATTTACTCCATCTCCAGTCATTGCTACAATTTTTCCGCTATTTTGAAGCGCAAAAACAATTCTTTCTTTATGAACTGGATTTACTCTTGCATACACAGAATACCTTTTAACGATATTTTTTAGTTCTTCATCATTATATTTATCAAGTTCACTCCCAAGTATTGCTTCATTATCATTATCTATAATTCCAACATTTTTTGCAATAGCAGTTGCAGTATCTATAGAATCTCCTGTAATCATTATTGGCCTAATACCAGCATTTTTGCATAAAATAACACTTTTTTTAACACTTTCTCTTGGTGGATCTATTATTCCTAAAATACCAGCAAAAGATAAATCATTTTCCTCTTTTTCTAATTCTTTAATATCTTTTGGTATATAATCTAACTTTTTATAAGCAAACCCTAAAATTCTTAAAGCATTTTTAGAAAAATTCTTAACTTTATCTAAAATTTGTTGTTTTTCAATCTTAGATAGATTTACTTTTTCAATTAAAGAATCCATACTACCTTTGCATAATATATATACATCATTATCAATTTTATTTAAAGTAGTAAACATCTTTCTATCACTATCAAAAGGTATATCTAATATTCTCTCGCATTTTTTTCTCAATTTAAGAGAATCGATTTTTTTATTATATAGATATTCATATAAACAAGTTTCTGTAGGATCACCTACATATTTATCTTCATAAATAAGGCCATCATTACAAAGAGCACATATATAATTAAGCATATTCTCATCTATTACATATTCTTCTTTAACAGTCATTTTATTTTGAGTTATAGTACCTGTCTTATCAGAACAAATAATATCTATTGCTCCAAGTGTTTCTACAGCTTGCATTTGTTTTACTACTGTTTTCTTCTTTGCTAAATCAGATATTCCAACGGATAATGTTATTGTAATTACAGCTGGCAATCCCTCTGGAATAGCAGCCACTGCGAGTGATGAGCATAGCATTATAATTTCAAGTATTGTGTATTTATTAATTAAAGCTAAAATAAATATAAAAATTAAAATAATAAATACTATAAATGTAATTTTTTTAGAAAGTTCTTTTATTTTTAATTGTAATGGTGTTTCTATTCTATCAATTTCATTTAGTGATAATGCAATCTTACCTATCTCAGTATTTTTTCCTGTACTTACAACTATACCAGTACTTTTTCCATTAGTAATGCTTGTTCCTAAAAATAACATATTTTTTTGTTCTTGAAGAATTAAGTTATTTTTTAAAACACCTGAACTTTTTTGAACTGGAACACTTTCTCCAGTTAGGGCTGATTCATCTACTTTTAAACTTTCACATGAAAGTATTCTAATATCAGCAGGAACAGTTTCTCCGGATTCTAAGTATATTATATCTCCTGGAACTAATTCTTTAGTGTTTATTACTATTATTTTACCATCTCTTTTAACTTTACAAGTGCTGGTTTCATATTTTTTTAAATCTCTTAATACTAAAGTAGCTTTTTCTTCTTGTATAAATCCAACAATAGCATTTATAAAAACTACAAAAAGTATGACAATAGTATCAGTATACTCGTGAGAATAAAAATATCCATAAAAATATAAAAGTAGTGCAACCACTAATAATATGATGATCATGGTATCGTTAAATTGTTTTAAAAATCTTAAAATCCAAATCTTTTTCTTTTTATTTAGAATAATATTTTGTCCATAATCTTTTAATCTTTTCTCAGTTTCTTTACTATCTAATCCATCAATATTACTATTTAAAATTTTAAATATTTCCTTTTCATTTTTAGAATACATTATATTGCTCCTTTTTACCTACATTTCTGAATTTCGAATGCATTTTCTGTATCAAATAATCTTTATTTTGCATTTTAATTCTTATTTTTTGTTTATATTTTCTTATATTTAAAAAATATATATTTTATGTTATCTTCATCTTTAAAAGAATACCTTTACTGTTTTTCCAGCTCCTTGTTGATCAGAAAACCAGTTTTACAATTTTATCATGTCATTTATTTATTTATTTCTTCATTCATAATGGTATCTCTGTTTCAACAAATTACTATTTATCTGACACTTCTATATATAATTATACCATCATTTTGGTAAATTTTATTACTAAATTAAAACATCCAAGATTCATCCAACATTTGGAAGTAAAATAAAACCTCGCAAACCCTTTAATTAACTGATTTAAATAAAAAGCATGGTAGAGTTCTTCCATGTTTTTAACTCAATTTTGCAAGTGCAAAATAAGAAATGATAACACTATAATTCCTTTATTTATATAGAATAAATTAGGATAGTGCTATCATTTTCTTTATCCAGCTTATTATTTACTTACTTATTTTTCATTAATTATCTTTTTAATAGTAGGTCTAAATACTAATCCAAATGTAATATCTTTACCTTTAAATAAGTTAATATCTATTATTGATATTACTTTTAGTAGTTCATAATTATCTGGTATTGGACAGTCAAATACTGCCATACCATTTTCTGTTCTATATCCTTTATCTTCACGATATACAATTTTAAAATATTCTCTTAAATAATCTAAATATTTATTTACTTGCTATCTTTTCATTGGAGAAGATACTAAAACCATTTCTTATTTGCATAATATCATCAACACCTTTCTTAAACGACAAAAAAATCAATCTTTTCAGATTGATTTAATCAATAACGTCACATTGGGGCGACGATTTTACCTTATGGAGCGAATCACATACAAGTTACGAACTTTGTTCTCTTTCTAGAAATATTATATATGAATTATTATTAAATTTCAATGAAAGTATATAAAGTTTTTAAATTAAATGATATAATTTGTTTAAAATTGCAAATAATTTATTTTAAGGATGTGATTATATATGTTAGATATTAATTTTAATCAAATTATTGGAATGATTGAAAAACGAAAAAATAATGCTTACAGAAAAGTAAATGAAGAAATAATTTTATTGTATTTAGAAGTTGGTAAATTCCTATATGAACTAAAAGAAAACAGTAATTATGGTGATAAAATAACAACAAAAGCCTCAGATTTTATGAAAAATAATTATCCTAACATAAAGGGTTTTACTAAAAGAAATATAGAACGTATGATTCAATTTTATAGTACTTATAAAGATGATGAGATTGCGACACCACTGGTGACGCAATTGTCTTGGACAAACAATTTACTCATATTAAGTGGAGCTAAAAATAAAGAAGAAAAACATTTTTATTTAAAATTGTCTATTAAAAATAATTATTCAAAAAGAGAATTAGATAGACAAATATCATCAGCATATTATGAAAGATATATGCTTTCAGATGGAAAACAATTACCAACAGTAAATAAAACTGTAGATGAGGATGATTATCCAAATACTAGAATTTTAGATACTTATAGTTTAGAGTTCTTGGATTTACCAAATGAATTTTCTGAAAAGGATTTAAAAAATGCAATTATAAAGAACTTAAAAGATTTTATATTAGAAGTTGGTAAAGATTTTACTTTTATAGGAGACGAATACAGAGTTCAAGTTGGAAATCATGATTTCTTTATTGACTTATTATTCTATAACAGAGAATTATCTTGTTTGGTAGCATT
>CAKOHR010000007.1 GCA_934085825.1 uncultured Bacilli bacterium
ATAGTATATAATTTTTGTGAAAGGAGAAAAAGAATGAATTTAGGAGATAAAATTTTACAATTAAGAAAGAAAAATGGATTTTCGCAAGAACAATTAGGTGAAAAAGTAGATGTTACAAGACAAACTATTTCTAATTGGGAATTAGGTGAAACAACACCTAATCCAGAGCAATTAAAAAAAATGTCAAAAGCATTTAATGTTAGTGTTGATGAAATCTTGGATAATGATTCAAAGGAGTTTTTAATGAACAAAATAAGTAATACAGAACGACTAGCAGGAATAATAATCAAAATATTAAAAGTAATAGGATTTGTATTCATTGGATATATTATATTTATGATAATTGCAGTGATTGGACTAGGAACTTATACAGTTGTAAAAAAAGATAATGCTAATGTGGAAAGTAGTGCGACAACAATATGTTCTATTGATAATAAAAAATATCAAATAGAATTTGGAACAAACAATTATTTTAAATGTAATAATTGTTCTAAAAAAATGTCAGATGAAATAAATGAGATTGTAGATTTTAACAATATTGACAATTCAATGATAAATATAGAAAATTATTTTAAAAATAATAATGGAACTTGTGAATAATTACAAATTACAATTTATCGTTATGTTAAAAAGCATTGCTTGCGGCAACGGGTATTTTTATAATAAACTGAATTTGATGAAAGGAGAAAGTGTATTATGTTAAAAGATAATTTAAAAATATTAAGAAAAAATAAAGGACTTTCACAAGAAGAATTAAGCATCAAATTACATGTTGTTAGACAAACAGTTTCAAAATGGGAATCAGGTTTATCTGTACCAGATGCTGAAATGTTAATGACTATATCAGAAATATTAGAAACACCCGTTAGTGAAATTCTAGGTGAAAGTATAGAAGAAAAAGAAAAAAATGATTTAAAAGTAATATCAGAAAAGTTAGAAGTCATTAATGAACAATTAGCAATGAAACAAAAGCAAAAAAGAAAAATGTTAGTTAATACATTAATAGTTGCTGATGTATGTTTAATAATATTATTTATCTTATTAGCAATATTAGGAAGTCCATATCAATCATGGGATTATAGTGATCCAGAGTGGTCAGTAATTGGAACTTTATGGCATTCGTTTGAATGGGTATATTTCAAAGTAGCTCCACTTATGGTTATTGTTATAACAGCAATACTTGGAATAATATTTGTTAAAAGAAATAAATAATAAATAATAAATTACAATTTATTGGTGAGATTAGTTTGAAATATAACTAGTCTTTTTATTTTGAAGAAAGAATAATAACAAATGTCACAGTGTGATGATTTTGTCCATCTAGGGGTGATGATTTTGTCACACATAATATAATAATATAATATAAAGAATTAATATAACAAGAGTATAAATAATAATTTAAATTAGTATAAATATTTATATTAAAAACCTATTAAGTTGGTACTTTTACTTGTTTTAAAAATATTTTTATATAGTTGTGTTCCATCTGTACTTCTTATATTTGATAAATTAATAGTAATTACTCCGAGTTCTAATTTGTTACTTTTAAATTTATCATTATCTTTTATAGGTATTATTCTTATTATTTTTTCTATATGATTTTTAGGTGTAAATGATAAATTAGTAAAGTCTTTATTTGGTTTAATTTCATAATAATTAACATCATACATTTCTTTTTATTTATTAACATAATTTTCTATTTCAATTCTAGTTCTAAAACCATTATGTGCTACAGGTATAGGAAATTTATCCTCATCCATAAACATAAATAAATCAACCGGAGTGTCATAATTATTATGATAATCAATTAAATCATAATAAAATGAGTTTCTTAAATTTAATTTTTTAATTTCTATTTTTGTACCTAACTTTTCTATTTCTATGTCATCAATATATTTAGAAATCAGTTTTTGTTTATTGGTTTTATCTAAATGATTCCAACGAACAAACAAATCAATTATATTTTCAGGGTGAAGATAATCTTCAATTTCTTTTTTGTCTTTAATAAGCAATAAGTCATCTACAGTAAAGTTTAAATTTTCATACTGTTTACTATCTTGCTCTTGTTTTTCTAATACTTGTTTTTTATATTCTATTTGTTTTAATTCGTTATCAAACTCATCAAGTTTAACTATGCCTTTAATGTATGCTGTTTTAATCCTATCTTTTTCCTTATCTAGTTCTTTTAATTCTTTTTTATAATCTATTTTATTATAATCAAGTTTAGACTTTATAAAAGGCGTATAATAGTCGTTATATAGGTCATCTATATAAACAAGTGCTAATAGTTCTAATAATATTAAATCTTCAATAGAATCTTCTTTTAAATTAATTTTACAATGATTACATTTATAATAGTAATACTTTTTATTAAGTTTCTTTTTAACACTAGCTTTACCACCAAAATAATTACCACATTTAGAACATTTTAATTTATTAGTAAAAAGATATGTTGAAGTTCTTTCATAGTGTCTAGCATTTCTTAATTTTTGATATTGGCAAGATTCCCATTTATCTTTATTAACTAAAGGTTCAACAACATTTTCATAATATGTTGGATGTTTAGTTCTTTTACCATGAATATAATCACCTTTATATATTTCATTTGATAATATCTTTTGTATTGTTGAATCTCTCCAAGTTTTACCTAAAACATTTTCTTTATTGTAGATGTTTGCTATTTTTTGGTGGCTTTTACCTTCTAAATATAAATCAAATACTCTTACTACAATATCTTTTGTAAGCGGATTGGGAACTAACTTTTTGTTTTCTCTTTTATAACCTAGTGTAGTTCTACTTGGTAAATGTCCTTGTTTAACTGCACCAGCTAATCCGACTTTAGTTCTTTCAGAACATTTTTCTATTTCATTTTGACTTACACTAGTCATAATTCTCATAACCATTCTACCATTTGAAGTAGTAGTGTTAGATTCATCAGCTAGACAATCAATATCACAATCTAAATCATTAACTATTTTCATTAGTTTTTCAATATCATAAACACTTCTAGTAAGTCTATCAAGTTTAAATGCTACAATTACATTAATATTCTTGCTTTTTATGTCCTCAAGCATTTCTTGATATGCTGGTCGTTTATCACTTTTAGCACTAATTCTTGCATCTTTATAAACTTTAAATGTTTCATATCGTTTAAACTTACAAAACTCTCTTAATCTTTCTTCTTGTTCTCCTAATGAAAATCCTTCACGATCTTGATCTTCTGTTGATACTCTTATGGAACACATATACCATATTATTTTAAAACATTAAATTTAATAAATTTTGATTATAAAATAAATACCAGTATCACTATTGGTACTGGTATAAAACAACAAAAAGTCTATATTGATAAGATGGTCATAACTTTATCATTAGGACTTTAAAATAGTATATTTCAAATTAAAATATAATTGTTGAATGAAAAAAATTACTGACATAATGCCAGTAATTTTTTATATAGTAGTTCTTTTTAATACTTTTATAAATCTTTGTTGTAAATATGGTTTTGCAAATTGTTCTTCCAGTGTTAGAACACTATTTTTGTATCTATTATATGCTTTATCATAATTCCCTTGTTCAATTTGTTCAACACAGTAATCAACTATATTATCATAAATATAATTATAAATAACATCAGATTTTTCCTCTTTATTAATAGTTTCGACAATAATTGGTGCTACTTCATAATAATGTTCTATATCTTCTTTTGATACAAAATTATCCCTAAACCATCTTAATACAGTTAATTCATAACAATTATCATCAAAATTTTCTTGAAAATACTTCATACAAGCCGAAGTTAAATAACATTTAACATCTGTATGTTCTGTGCTACCATTTGTTGTGTCTATAATATGTGCTGATTTTGAATCACTATCAACTGCAATATGAATTGATTCATGAGGACCCTTAGGATCTGATGTATACACATCTATTTTAGTATCATATTTATTACTGTTTGGAGTAGTTGCTTTTATTATTGGTTTATCATCTGCCATTTTTATCACTCTCTTTCGTTATATTAGATAAAATTTTGCCAATTTGGAATACAGAATATGATATACCATCCATATGAAATTTGCTATCATAATCTGCTAAACATAGTTCTAATTGTGAAATAATAGATTCTATCTTTTTATATTGCCTTATAATTGTTTCATATTTTTTGGATTTATAATTATCTTGCCAACATTTCATATTGGTATGAGCATAATTTAAATATTCAATAATTTGATCTTTGGATAATTCTAGATATATCTTATCTTCTAAATTAATTGCCTCATTTATAGCTTTTTCCAGATTTAATAATACATAATTCAAATTCCTTGAAAAATTTAAATTCAGTTTTTCGTTTTCTTCCATAGCTCTCCTTTCTTGCTCTTTACTATACACCAAATATTAAAAAAATACAAGTTATTTAATTTGTATTTTTTTCTTAAAAAATTAAATATATCAGTCAATAGCTAAATATCTATCAAAGTATCTATTTTAAAAATCTTAGTGTCTACAAGTGTTTACGAAGATTTTATATAACATTTTTGGCTATTTTTATATGACATTTATTACTTATTGACTATGAACAATGATGTGATACAATATAGTAGAATATGAAATAATTGTAGTTAATGGTACTAATCTTGTGTCGTGATTGGTACTTTTTTCATATTCAATAACCCTCTTAAATTTATAAATTTATGTCTTAACTAGGACATAAATTCGACCATAAGTTTCTAAAAAAAGTATTAAAATTGTGTCGAAAATGGCAAAAAAACATGTCAAAAAAGTGTGTACGTTTGTATAACACTCCTTATAATATAAGGGTTCTAAAGTAAACGATTGTATAACAATATTTGTAAGTGTAAACACTGGTGCTTTTGCTAAATCATTATGAAATAAGGGGAAACTAGCCACTGGCTAGTTGTTTGTAAACAGGTTTATCCTGCTTTATATGTATTGCTGTATTTTAGAAAAACTATGGCCGTAAAAAGGGCCGAAGTTATGGTCGAAGATTTTCTAATATTTATAGCTATACCACTAGCTATTTTTTTATGGGCTGTAATGCAAGCTAAAGCGCGTTATAATTTATTTAAGTAATTAAAAAATGAAAGTTGGTGCTGACTATGAAATGAATTGTTTAAGAATTAAAGGGGGTAATAATTTATGCCGGGAAGATGTGATAAATGTAATGAAAAACTCAAATCATACATAGCAGAACTTGCTATGTTAGAATATATTTTTGATAATAATTTAATTACTAATGATGAATATAAAATTATAAAAAATAAAATTGAACTTGAATATGCAAAGTATAAAACACTAAACAATTCAGATTATAGTTTTGCATAAATACTATTTGAAATATGCTATTGACTCAACAATTATGGAAAGGAATTAATGAAAAAAATGTTGAAGTAATAGCACCAACAAAGTGCTTAAATAACTTAACTAAATTAAATGATAATAAATTAATACGTGCTTGTGCTTATTGTCGTGTTAGTACTGATAATGAAGATCAGAAAACTAGTTATGACTCACAAAGAATACATTATAAAAATTATATTGAAGAAAATCCAAATTATGAATTTGTAGGAATGTATGCAGATGAAGGTATAACTGGTACTCAAACTAAAAAGAGAGAACAATTTAATTCTATGATGAGTGATGCTTTAAATGGTAAGATAGATTTGATAATTGCTAAATCTATTTCTAGATTTGCAAGAAATACAGTTGATACTTTAAATTGTGTTAGAACTTTAAGAGAACATAATGTAGATGTCTATTTTGAAAAAGAAAATATTCACACTTTAGGACTACCAAATGAATTATTTTTAACTTTATATAGCGCTTTTGCTCAAGCAGAAAGTGAATCAATATCAGAAAATGTTAAAGCAGGTGTTAGAATGAAAATGAAACGGGGTGAGTTAATTGGTAAGTATGCACCATGCGGGTTTTTATATGACAAAGAATTAAATAAACTAGTCATAGATGAAAGTAAAAAAGATATTATTATTTATATCTTTGAAGAATACTCTAAAGGTGTTGGCTTTAGAACTATTGCAATTAATCTTAATGCAAATGGTGTGCCTAGTCCTACTGGTGTTAAATGGTGTCAAAATACTATTCTGATAATGTAATATCTCATAAAAGAAAGATTAATTATGGCGAGAAAGAACAATTTTTTACTTCTAATCATCACGAACCAATTATATCTCGTGAACTATGGAATAAATGCCAAACAATATTAGAAAAAAGAAGTAAAATAGTTAAACCTGATGGTAATAGAGATAAGTTTAGTAGAAAGTATTCTTTTAGTAGTAAAATCTATTGTGGTATTGGTGGTGAAAGATTTATAAGACGTTCTTATAAAATAAGAAGTAATAATAAAGAAGTTGCTTACTGGATATGTAGAAGTCATAGAAATAAAATTGAATGCTCTAATTTACTTCACTATAGACAAGAAAAATTAGAAGATATATTTGTTAAAGTTTATAACAAACTTATTAAAAACAAAGAACAATATATAAATTCATTTATTAAGAAAGTTAATGATACTCTTTTAAATAATGATGATTATAATGACTCCAATAAAATTAAATTAGAAATATCTAAATTACAAAACAGATTATCTAATCTTATTGATTTAAAACTAGATAATAAAATATCTAAAGAAATATTAGAAAGAAAAGAACTTGATATTACTAATCAAATAAATGAGTTAGGAAATAAACTTATATCTAATAAAGATTTAGAATTAACTAGAAAGCAAAAATTAGAACAAATTAATAATATCTCTAAAACATTAAAAGAATATCCTGGTCTTACTAAATTTAATGAAGATATATTTTATAATTTAGTAGATAGAATAATAATTAGTGAAGTATTAGATAATGGTAAATATGATTTATATAAAATTAAGTTTATACTTGAAACTGGTGAAATGATTAAAGTTAATCTACCAAATAATAAATTAAAAATTGGTAGTGATATGGGACATTATGGTTTTAGTATAAATAAGCAAGCACTAGAAATAAAAGAAGATAATGTGACTGTCTATGTGTTACACAAGAACTCTCATATATAGACCACAAACTTTTTTTACATCATCTAATTATCATCATCTCCTTTACTAAAAAAGAGCGAAGCAGTACAACTAGGCTTATTTGTACTACTTCGCCCATAAATAAATCAGATATAAGTTTTTCTAATCTAATTATAAACTATTTAGGGCAAATTTACTAGTTGATACGCTTTAAATAATCTTCTAATTCATTGATTTTAATTTTATTACCAAAGTTTTTGATATAAACATCATTAGAATAATTAAAAACAAGAAACATTATATTATTGATAATTACTTTGTGAGGTTCAACATAAGCCAAATTAGATTTATCAATTTTTCTAATACTTCCATTTATAAATGTAGGAGTAGTATTACAAAAATCACAAATAAACTCTAATTTCTTTTTAAGCGATTCATCAATAGGTATTTCTTGTTTGATAATATTAATCATAAACACCATCCTTTCTTTAGGATGATTTCTTTGTAAGACACAAAAAAATCAATCTTTCGATTGATTCTATATATCAAGTTCAAACTAAATAGTTCGAACAGATTCGTCAATGGAGCAGGTGATGAGAATCGAACTCACGTCAGGAGCTTGGAAGGCTCTTATTCTACCATTAAACTACACCTGCATTTCTCTTGACAAGATAAATTATAGCAAATTTAGTAGCATAATGCAAGTCTTCCAAAGAAGTTTTTTTAAAAAGTGAATAATTTGTGTAAAAAACTTTATTTTTAATCTTTTATATTTATTTTTTCTTTTAAAAGCATATTTTCTATTTCTATCCAGTCATTTGCTCTTTTAATGTTTTGTTCCCGTAGTTTTTCTCTTGGTATATTTTTATTATGCCATGCTGTAAATAGAATTTTTGTTTTTGCGCTTTGTAAATTATCTATTCTGTCATCTATTTTAATGTCGCAATTAAGGACGCTTTTATTTCCTAAAAATACAAAATTATTTGGATTAATAAATGGAAAGTTTTTTATTAGAAAATTGTACTTTTGTGGTAATAAAAATGCTGTATCATTGACAATATCTCTGATTATATAAGATGTGCCAATAAAGATTTCATATTTATGACTTAGTTTTTTCAAGGTTTCGTAAACATTTGGTACAAGTGTGCAATAATCATACATGTTGTGCTTTTTAAACCAGTTAAAAAATTCATCTTTGTCTGGTATTATGTCTTGCATGTAAAAACTGTTAAAATCATCTTCTTTGTAATTTGTTCCTAGATACTGGTTAATTAAATATAAAAATCCTCCGGTTGTTATTACATCGTCCATATCTACCATTATTCTTTTTTTCATTTTTTTCTCCTTTATTTTGTTTTATTAAATTTTAAACGTGTGAATAAAAAAACTGCAATTGCAGTTTTTAATGTTCTTTTTTCCATTTTTCTACTTCTTCAGCATCGTCTAAATGAATTTTCGTGTGTCCAATTATTTGATAATCTTCATGTCCTTTGCCAAGAATAAGTAAAATGTCTTCAGGCTTCAGCATTTCTATTCCTTTTTTGATAGCTGTTTTTCTGTCAAGTTCAACCTCATAATTGGTAGATTCAACTCCTTTTAGGATATCATCCATTATTTTGACTGGGTCTTCTGTACGAGGATTATCACTGGTTAAAATTGTATAATCACTTAAAGATGTTGCAATATTACCCATGATAGGTCTTTTTATTGGATCTCTATCTCCACCACAACCAACTATTGTTATAACTTTGCCTTTTTTTAGTTCATTGTAAGCTGTGATTACTTTTTCAACGGCATCTGGTGTGTGTGCATAATCAATTACTGCATAGCCATTATTTACTTTATGAGTTTCACATCTGCCCTTTGGGGCTTTTATATCTTTTGTTTTGGCAATTATTTCATCTATACTGTAACCATATTCATGTAAAATTGCTAATGCAGTTATGTAATTGTATACATTGAATTTACTAGTTAAGTTAGTTGTAACACTATATTCTTTATTGTTATTTGTAAACTTTATTGTTGTTTCTGCAGGATTAATATCTGCTTTTATGATGTTGTAATCGTACTCTTTATTGTTATAACCTAATTTAATGCCAGTTCCAAACTTATTTACAAAAGATTTGCTTGCTTCATCATCACTATTTACAATTAATTTACTATTACTATTCATATATTCTATAATTTTTAGTTTAGCATTTAGATAATTTTCCATTGTTTTGTGATAATCTAAATGATCTTCAGTAAGATTTGTGAATGCTGCTATGTCTATATGAAGACCATATATTCTTTCATATGATAATGCATGTGAACTTATTTCCATTACTACAGTTTTACAACCAATTTCTAAACTGTGAAGAAGTAGAGTATATATTGTTAAAATGTCTGGTGTTGTGTTTTCGGTTTCTATTTCTTCGTTTAGAGCTTTAAAACCAATGGTACCAATATATGCTGCTTTTTCACCTAGATCGTTTAATAATTGATAGGTTAAATATGCTGTAGTGGTTTTTCCATTTGTTCCAGTTATACCAATTATTTTTAATTCATTTATTTTACTTGCATATTCTTTTTTTAATGCTTCTTTTAAGTAATCTTCAGTGTTAGGTACTATTTCAAGTGGAACACTGCATTCAACTTCTTTTTCCGCTACTATTTTTGATGCTCCATTTTTGATTGCATCAGGTATGTAATCATGGCCATCTACTGTATGTCCTTTTAAGGCTACGAAAATTTGACCTGGTTTTACTTTTCTTGAATCTACTACATAATTCAAAATAAATCATCTCCTTGATATAAGTCTATTATAACAGATTTTGAATATTTACAATAGTTTTTAAAGAAGTTTACATGTAAATTAATTATCTTTTTTCAATAGTAATTATTAGCTTTTCTTTTTTTGCAATCATTAATAATAGTTCAAAGTCATAGTTTCTTTGTCCATATTCATATAGTTGAATTGAGTTTTTAGTTCTATTAATTTCTTTTCCAAATTCTTCTTGTGTTTTTCCAGACCATTCACGAACAATTTTAATTATTTCGTTGGCTCTGTAATCATTTGCTTTAATTTTCATATTTTCACCTGGTATTAACATACAATATGTTGGTATAATTTGGTTGGATAAATATACAAATTGTTTGTTTTAACACATAAATCTTGATAATTATATACCTTATTGATATAATTATAGTGGATGTGATTTTAAATGAAAAATATAATTTTAACAGGTGATAGACCAACAGGTAGACTTCATATAGGTCACTATGTTGGTTCACTTAAAAATAGAGTAAAACTACAAAATAGTGAAAAATTTGATGAAATCTATATAATGATTGCTGATGCGCAAGCTTTAACGGATAATTTTGATAATCCTAAAAAAGTCAGAGATAACGTAATCGAAGTGGCTTTGGACTATTTATCCGTTGGTTTGGATCCTAAAAAAACAAATATATTAATTCAATCTGAAGTAAGTGAACTTACAGAATTAACATTCTATTATATGAATTTGGTTACTTTAAGTAGACTTCAGAGAAATCCAACGATTAAAAATGAAATTAAACTTAGAGGTTTTGAAACTAGTATACCTGTAGGATTTTTAAATTATCCGATTAGTCAAACTGCAGATATTACAGCATTTGAAGCTACTTGTGTTCCAGTTGGTGAAGATCAATTGCCAATGTTAGAACAAGCTAAGGAAATAGTTAGGTCTTTTAACAATATATATGGAGAAACTTTAGTTATGCCTGAAATATATTTGCCTGAAAATGAATATGAAAGAAGATTGCCAGGAACTGATGGTAAAGCTAAGATGAGCAAATCTTTAGGTAATACGATTTATCTTTCTGATACTCCAGAAGAAGTTAAGAAAAAGGTAATGGGTATGTATACTGATCCAAATCATATAAGAGTTGAAGATCCAGGCAATGTTGAAGGTAATGTAGTATTTACTTATTTAGATGTATTTGCAAATGATGAATATTTTGTAAAATATTTACCTGAATATAAAAATTTAGATGAACTTAAGGAAAAATATAAACAAGGTGGCTTAGGTGATGTTGTAATAAAGAAATTCTTAAATAACATTTTACAAGATGAACTTGCTCCGATTAGAGAAAAAAGAAAATATTATGAAAAACATTTAGATTTAGTAGTTAAAATACTTGAAGAAGGAACTAAAAAAGCTAGAAATAAAGCAAGTAAAACATTAGATAAAGTTAAAGCCGCTATGAAAATTGATTATTTTAAAAATGATGAATTTTTGAAAGAAACAATTGATAAATACGAAGAAAAATGATAATATAAATAAGAGTGGAAAAGGGTTGATATAGCTATGCTAGATGCATGTTTTATTCCGGATTTAACAAAAGCTAAAACGAACGAACAAGCTGTTTTTAGAGGTGCTAATTATAGAATTAGTGTTTTAAGTGAGCGTTTAATTAGAATGGAATATAGTGTAGATGGTCATTTTTCTGATAATTTAACAACCCTGGTAAGTAATAGAAACTTTAGAGTTCCAACTTTTAAAGTTGAACAAGATGAAAAGTATTTAGTTATAACAACCAATTATTTTAATTTTCAATATCTTAAAAATAAGCCTTTTGTAGGTCCTAAGTTTGCACCTGATAATAACTTAAGAGTATCTCTTAATGGTACTGATAAAGTATGGTTTTATGGTCAAGCAGAAGCACGTAATTTTAGAGGTGGAGCTATAAGTTTGGATGATTATAAGGGAAAAATAACTCTTGATAAAGGCCTTTATTCTACTGACGGGTTTGTTAGTTTAGATGATTCTAATAATTTAGAAATTGGAACTGATGGTTTTTTGGTGGCTCCAAATCCTAATAAAGTTGATATTTATCTCTTTATGTATAAAAGGGATTTTGGTCTTTGTTTAAAAGATTATTTTACATTAACTGGTTATCCAGAACTTATTCCTAGATATGCTTTAGGAATATGGTGGAATAGAGAAAGAATATATAATTTTGATGATACTAAAAATTTAGTAAAAACTTTTAATAGAAATGGAATTCCTTTATCAGTGTTACTTTTAAGTGAATTTTGGCATATTAAAGATAAAAACAATTATAATTTGTATAAGACGGGATTTTCGTTTAACAGAGAATTATTTCCAAATCCTGAAGAATTTATTAATGAAATGCATAATTTAGGAATAAGTGTTGGGGTTAATATTGATCCTTCAGAAGGAGTAAGGAAAGAAGAGGAAAGATATCTTAATTTTGCAAGAGAACTTAATATTGCTGATGGTGTAACTATACCGTTTAATGTTATGGATAAAAAGTTTATGCAATTGTTTGTTAATCATATTATAGACAATTTAGTTAATTTTAATATTGATATGTTTTGGCTAGATTATAAAAAAGATTTATTGGGAATTAGTACTTTAAGTTATTATTTTAATATGGCTTTTAAAAAATATAAGAATAAAAGGCTTTTGACTTTAACCAGAAGTCCTTTGGTGGCACCTCATAAATATGGCATTTTATATTCTGGAGAAACTTATGTTTCTTGGGATACCCTTAAGTTTTTGCCATTTTATAATAGCATGGCTGCTAATAAAGGTGTTACTTGGTGGAGCCATGATGTTGGAGGTTATAAGGGTGGAAGTGAGGATTCTGAACTTTATTTAAGATATATTCAGTTTGCATGTTTTAGTCCAATATTTAGGTTTAGTGCAGAACGGGGAGTATATTATAAAAGAGAGCCATGGGCTTGGGATGTTAAAACATATACAATAGCACGTGAATATACACTTCTTCGTCAAAGATTAATACCATATATATATACTGAAGCATGTAATTATAGTAAACTTGGTAAACCTTTAATACAACCAATTTATTATTCTTATCCAGAAATATATGATGAACCAAATTATAGAAATGAATATTATTTTGGTAAAGAACTATTTGTGGCCCCGATAACTAAAGCTATGGATAAAATCATGAATAGATCAATTGAAAGGTTATACTTACCTAAAGGGACTTGGTATGATTTTAGAAATGGAAAAAAGTTTTTAGGTGATAAAAGATATATTGCTTTTTATAAAGATGATGAGTATCCAATTTTTGCTAAGGCTGGTGCTATAATTCCAATGGCTAATTTAGATGAAAATTTAAATGATATTAGTGCACCAAAATCGCTGGAAATAGATGTATTTCCAGGGGAAAGTAATTCTTATAAATTGTATGAAGATGATGGCGTTAGTAAAATGTATCAAGATGGCTATTATATGGTTACTGCTATAGATTATAATTACATGCAAGATAATTATACTGTTATAATAAGGCCAATTGATGGAAAAATTGGTATTATACCAAGAACTAGAGATTATAAAATAAAATTTAGAAATGCTAAGGAAGCTGATAGTGTTGATGTTTATATAAATGGAAATAAAGCACTTAACGAAATAAAAACTTATGAGGATGATAATAATTTTGTGGTTGAAGTTAAGGATGTTGATACAAGTAAACAATTAACTATTAATTGTAAAGGTAGAGATATTGAGATCGAAGCTGTAAGAATTATTAATGAAGATATTAATTCTATC
Organism: uncultured Bacilli bacterium; assembly: GCA_934085825.1. GTDB lineage: Bacteria > Bacillota_I > Bacilli_A > RF39 > UBA660 > Onthocola_B. Next base: position 13,603 of record CAKOHR010000007.1, read on the forward strand.
ATTACTGATTTGCCTATTGAAACTAAAATTAAAGAATTAATAGCAAGTATTATATTTAGTGATATGGATATTAAATTAAAAAGAATTCAAATTAAGAAAATTAAAGAATTGGATAAAAGATTTATAAGAATGTTTATAAAATTACTTGAATATATTGCAGAAATTTAATATAATAGAGACATGCAGATGAAAAAAGAGTAGTAAATTATATGTTTTTTTAGAGAAAGTTAGTGGCTCGATGGAAACTAATAAAAAATTATAGTTGAACTTGCTTTTGGATGTAAATGGGGTAATTTCCGTATCAATTATTAAAGAAGCAATTAAGGTGGTACCACGTAATTTACGTCCTTTGGTTACTACCTTTTTATTTGGAGGTTTTTATGAGTGAATTTTTAATTAATTTAATTTGGACTTTTGTGCTCTTTATTTTAATATTTTTAGTTAATTACCTGTGGATTTTTAAAAGAAGTTATGAAAATATTAAGAAGCAGAAGAAAAAGAAGAAAAATAAAAAATTAGAAGATTTTATTGGTTTTTCATATTTGATACCTAAGTTTAATTTAGATATTAATAAGATGAATTTAAATTATGTGTTTGTTATGGTGTCACTTATTGATGCTTTTATTATATCGTTCGTATTCTTAGTAATTAATAGTATCCCATGGAGTATTGGTTTTAGTATGCTCTTAGGATTTGTGCTTCTTTTTGGCCTTATTTATTCTCTATATGAATTGTTAGGTCGTAGTTTAGTTAAGAAAGGTTGGAATAAAAATGTATAATCATGAAATGGTAGAAAAAAAATGGCAAAAATATTGGGAAGACAATAATAGTTTTGAAGCTATTACTGGTGATAAGAAGAAACCTTATTATATTTTAGTTGAGTTTCCTTATCCATCTGGAGCTGGACTTCATGTTGGACATGTTAGAAGTTATACTGCTCAAGATGCTATTGCTAGAATGATGAGAATGCAAGGGTATAATGTTTTGTATCCGATGGGCTGGGATGCTTTTGGGGCTCCGGCAGAACAATATGCAATAAAAAATCATATTCATCCCAAGGAAGCTGTTAAAGAAAATATTCATAATTTTAAAAGACAAATGATGGATTTAGGTTTTTCATTTGATTGGAAGAGAGAATTTAGTACAACGGATCCTGAATATTATAAATGGACACAATGGCAATTCCTACAATTTTATAAACATGGTATGGCTTATAAAGATACTGTTCCTGTTAATTGGTGTCCAACTTGTAAGAGTGTTTTATCTAATGAAGATGCTGCGGGTGGAGTATGTGAAAGATGTGGTTCTAAGGTAGTTCAAAAAGAAAAGAGTCAATGGATGCTTAGAATGAGTGAGTATTCTGAAGATTTACTTAAAGGATTAGATGATACTAATTTTGCTGAAAAAGTAAAACTTGGACAAATTAATTGGATTGGCAAATCTATTGGAGCTGAAGTTGATTTTAAAGTTAAAGATACTGATTTGAAATTTACAGTGTTTACTACAAGATGTGATACTTTATTTGGGGCAACATATTGTGTTATGGCTCCGGAACATAAACTTGTGGATATTATAACTACAGATGAACAAAGAGAAAAAGTTAATGAATATAAAGAGGCTTGTAAACTTAAAAATGATATGGAAAGAACAGAACTTAATAAAGATAAGACTGGTGTATTTACTGGGGCTTATGCTATTAATCCTGTTAATGGCATGGAAATTTCTATTTGGATAAGTGATTATGTTTTAGCTTCTTATGGTACTGGTGCTATTATGGCTGTTCCTGCTCATGACACAAGAGATTATGAATTTGCTAAAAAATTTGGTTTAAAAATAATTCCTGTTTTGGATGGTGGAAATGTTGAGACTGAAGCTTATACAGAAGATGGACTTCATATTAATTCAGGTTTCTTAGATGGCCTTAATAAAGAAGATGCTATAAATAAAATGCTAGATTATCTTGAAGAAAGAAATTTAGGAAAAAGAAAAGCTAATTATAAAATGAGGGATTGGGTTTTCTCAAGACAAAGATTCTGGGGAGAACCAATACCCATGGTTCATTGTGATACTTGTGGTTGGGTACCTTTAAATGAAGAAGATTTACCTTTAGTTTTACCAGATGTTGCAGAATATGAACCAACTGATGATGGTGAAAGTCCACTTGCTAAAATAACTGATTGGGTTAATACTACTTGTCCAAAATGTGGAGGCGCTGCTCGTCGTGAAACTGATACAATGCCTAACTGGGCTGGTTCAAGTTGGTATTTCTTAAGATTTATGGATGCTCACAATGATCATGAGTTTGCTAGTATAGATGCTATGAAATATTGGAATAGAGTAGATTGGTATAATGGTGGTATGGAACATACTGCAAGACACTTACTTTATGCAAGATTCTGGGTACAATTCTTATATAATATTGGTCTTGTTCCTCATAAAGAAATGATTTGGACTCGTGTAAGTCATGGTATGGTTTTAGGTGCCAATAATGAAAAAATGAGTAAGAGTAAAGGAAATGTTATAAATCCTGATGATATTGTTAAAGAATATGGTGCTGATACTTTAAGAGTTTATGAAATGTTTATGGGGGATTATGAACAAGATGCTCCATGGTCAACAGATTCTTTAAAAGGATGTAAAAGATTTATTGATAGAATTATTCGTTTAAAAGATAAAGTTGTAGATGGTGCTGAATATTCTAAAAACTTAGAAACAATTATTCATCAAAGTATTAAAAAGGTTACTTATGATTTAAGTCATATTGCTTATAATACTGCAGTTTCAACCCTTATGATATTACTTAATAAGTATGAAGAATGTGAAAGTATTACTAAGAAAGATTATATATTACTTTTAACATTATTAAATCCAATTGCACCTCATATTACTGAAGAACTAAATGAGTCTTTAGGTGAAAAGCCAATATGTGAAGGCTCTTGGCCAGAATATGATGAAGCTAAAACCGTACTTGAAGAAAAAGAAATAGGTGTTCAAGTAAATGGTAAACTTAGAGGTTCAATTAATGTTCATGTAAATGATTCTGATGATGTGATAAAAGAAAAAGCATTAAGTAATGAAAATGTTATTCGCCATATTGATGGTAAAGAAATTGTTAAAATAATAGTTATTAAAGGAAGAATTGTTAATATTGTTGTAAAATAACAATTCTTTTTCATTGAGAAAATGAACATAAAATAAAAAGAGTATTAAAACCAATACTCTTTTAGTGATTATTTATGAATTTATTTTTTCATTAATTTTTTTGCTTACTTTGTCTAATATATCATTATAAATTTTAGATAGTCATCAATATCAACTCTACCTATTTTCATTACTATATTTTTGGCTGGAATTTTATAAATATAATCACATTTTACAATACTATCCTGATGAAGGCCATTTTTATCATTTTTGTTAATTTTTATATTTGTTTTATATTTTGCTTTTTCAATTCGTGATGATACTATCATTCCAAAATATTTTATAGGTATGTATTCATTATCATCAGATATAATTACAAATAAATGATTATTTCCATCTTTTCCATTTTCATATTAACACTTACCGATATGAATTGATTTTTCCTTTGTGTTCTTCTTCTTTTACAGAATTTTTTTTGAAAGCTTCAGAAAGCGGTTTAATTTTGTTTAACTTTTGAGCTTTTTGAATTAATTTTTTGACTTTTTTTTGTAATTCTTCATCTTGAAAACTAACATTATTTTTATTATCTTTCATTTGTAGTTCTCCCTAATTATACTTGAAGTAAAGTCACATGGCGTTAAATTCAAATCTGTATATATATTGTGCAAATTTATTGCTTTAAAGTCAAGTTTAATTTTACACAATATTATTTTATTGTTAGGCCTATAATTTGACAAATTATTTACTATAAATGTTGTAAAATATAACTGGTGATGAATAAATGAAAGTTAAAGTTATTGATGAAGGACATGAAAAAGATTTAGAAAGTGCTGTAAATGGCTTTCTAAATTCTGGAGATTTTGATATAATAGATATCAAGTATCAAGTGGCAATTGCCGTATGTGGTGAAGAACAGATATATTGTTTTAGTGCAATGATTATTTATAATTAAAGCATGTACATATTACCTGTTGTGTCAATATTGTCATCTATAAATGTTGTATTTAAACTTTCTAGTTTATTTACTCTGGCATTTAGACGATTTATTTGACGCTCTAGTTTTGCAAGTCTGTTTTCAATAGAGTCTGAATTATCTACGTATGGCATTCCAATATTGTTAGGCACTTGTCCTTGATAAAATGAATTGTAGTTGGTACCTTGTGCATAAGGCATTGCTCCGTTTATTGGAGCTTGTGCTTGAAAATTTGAATAATTCATATTTGATTCAGTAAAAAATGAGTTTCTATTTTTTCTCATGAGTATCCTCCCTACAATTAATATATGTTAAGTGGAAAGAAGTTGATAATATGAGAATGAGAAATCCTAAAGATAAAGATGAATTATTAAATGGTTGTGATTATTATTATGAAGGTATGTTTGATAATGATAATCCAGTGCACTTAGAAATAGGTATGGGCAAAGGTCAATTTATACTTAATATGGCTCTTAGTAATCCAGATATAAATTTTATTGGAATTGAAAAGTTTAGTAGTGTTGCAAGTGTTGCTATTAAGAAAATAAATCAGTATAAGCCTAGTAATTTGAAAATATTAGTTGGTGATATTGCTAATACTCATGATTTACTTGATGGTAAAATTGATACAATTTATCTTAATTTTTCTGATCCTTGGCCTAAAGATAGGCATGCTAAAAGAAGACTTACTTCAATTAATTATTTAAAAGTTTATGATAAGTTATTTAAAGGAAAACCTCATATTATACAAAAAACCGATAATGATAATTTATTTGAATATAGCTTAGAACAATATAAAGAATATGGATATAAAATTAATAAAATAAGTTATGATTTACATAAGGAGAATATTCCTAATATTATGACAGAATATGAAGAAAGATTTAGTAATATGGGAATTAAAATAAAATATGTGGATGTAAGTAAATAAAAAATCTCAAAGGTAAACTTTGAGATTGTGGGGCTAATTATATTTTCTATAAAAGAATATAATTAGCGTGGATTGTTACCCTTAATTAAACGGTTGGAAGTGGTAATAGATATATTATTTTGGGTAACAGTGAGCTATTATACACATAAAAAATTATATTGCAAGCGTATCGACAACGTTCGACAAAAGTTTTTGGTGAAAATTGCAGTTTTGATGTTTTGAAATAAAATTTTGACTTTATTAGTTGAAATTTTTTTGTTATAATTATGTTTAGAGGTTAGATATGAAAAAAGTATTAATAATAATATGTTTGTTACTAATTACTGGTTGCAGTGATATAAGAAAACAAAGTTTTGAAGATATAATTAATAATATAACAGTCCGAGCTAATAAGTGTAATGTTTATAGAACTGGTTATAATTATTACCTTCCTAGAGGAATGCAAGTTAGTAATAGTACACTTTATAATGAGGCTATAACTGATGCCAATTATAAATACTTTTTATATGTAGATATGGTAAGTTATTATAAAAAAGTAGAAGAAGAGTATCAAATTAATGATAATGCTGTGGTATCTAAAAAGATAGAATATAATGGTAAATTTGGGTATGTTGAAGTAAATTTGTTGAAAAATAATAAATATTTAGTTGAAATTATGTATAATTATGCTAAAATAGAAGTGATAGTAGATAAAAGTAATTTGAATGAAACTATGTTATCTATTATAAACATATTAAAAAGTATTGAGTATAATGATAGTATAATTGCTAATTTAATGGGGGATGACATCCTTAATTTTAGTGAAGAAGAATTTAATATATTCAATACAAAGGGTAGTGAAAATAATTATTTGACTGTTGATAAAACAGACAAAGGAGAGGAAGATATAAAAATTCCTGACCCAGATTTAATTAACTAGAAAGGTGGATATCATGGGATTATTTAATAAAATTAAAGGTATATTGTTTGAAGAAGTTGAGGAAGATGAAGTAGAAAATATAAGCAAGAAAGAAGCTAGTTATAGTGAAAAAAAACCAATAGCAGAAAGAATAGAACCTCAAAAGAAAGAACCTGTGGTAACAGATGTTCCTAAAGTTTCAGTACAGATGCCAAAAAAGGAAGAAAAAAAAGAACCATTAAGTGACAGAGACTTATTTAAAAATGATAAAAGTTTTTCTTTTCCTGATTTTGATGAAGAAGAATTTTCTAATATGAGTAGAGTTCAAAAACCAAAACCAACTACAAATGTACTTGAATATGAAAAAAAGAGAAAAGTTGAAAAAAAATACGATTTAGGAAGATATGAAAGGATTGAAAGAACTGAGGTTGTAGAAAAGAAAAAATTTAGACCATCTCCGATTATTTCACCGGTATATGGCATTCTTAATGAAGATTATAAACCGGAGGATATCAAATCAAAGGAAACTGTTCCTGAATCTAGTAATTTGGATTTTAACAGTGTGCGTAAAAAAGCTTTTGGAGAGATAAAAAAGGAAGAGCCGACAAGTTCTTATTATGAAGAAACTGTTACTGTAAAATTGAAAGAAAATGACGAAGAAAAGAAACAAAAAGTTAAAACAATTGATGAGCTTTTGGAAGATACGTCTGATATGATTATAGATGTAAAAGATGATGTTAAAAATAAACTAGAAACATTAGATGAACCAGTGATAGAACCTGAAATAATGGATAATTCCTCAGTTTATGAAAAAGTTGATGATGATTTAGAAGAATTAACTCAAAAAGAGGAACCTATGAAAACTCATAAAGAAAAAGTGGAAGATGATGATACTTTAGAAAATGATTTATTTGATTTAATAGATTCAATGTATGATAATAGAGAGGATGGTGATATTTAATGGATTTTTGGTTAAACTTTTTACCTATTGTTATTTATTTATTGTTAATTGCACTTCTTACTATAGGAATAATTCTTGGAATTAAGACTATAATAACTATGAATAAATTAGAAAAAGTTGTTGATAATGTAAATGAAAAAGTAGAATCGTTAAATTCAATATTTAGTATTATTGATTTTACTACTGATAAAATTGCTTCTTTTACAGATAAGGTAGTGGAAGTAACAGGAAATTTATTCAGTAAAATATTATTTAGAAAGAAAAGAAAGGATAATGAGGAAGAATAATATGAAAAGAAAAGAATTTGGAAAATTTATTGCTGGAGCAGCTGTTGGAGCAGGACTTGGACTTCTATTTGCTCCGAATACTGGAAAAGAAACTAGAAAAATCTTAAAGAAGAAGTTTGATGAAGTTTTAGAACAAGTTAAGTCTATTAAGGCTGAAGATGTGAAAGATAGTATTGTAAAAAAAGTTAATGAACTTCAAAAAGAATTAAAAGATTTAGACAAGGAAAAAGTTTTAAAAATCGCTAAACAAAAAGCAACTAAAATTCAAAAAAAAGCTGATGAATTATATAATTTAGCTGTAGAAAAGGGAACACCAATTTTAGAAAAAAGTGTTAGTGAATTAAAACAAGCTACTGCAGATGCTTTAAAGAAAATTGTTGCTAAACTTGAAGAAGAAGATAAAAAAACAAAATAATTAAAAATAAGCTCCTGATGTGGAGTTTTTTTTGTGGTGTGACACATATGTGTTAAAACTAGGGTATGAAAGTTGCCTGTGGGTTTGGTAGTAGGAATCACTAGCCAATACAGTAAAGGCATGGGATTAGATTTAACGAACCACTGAATATGAAATTATGATAGGGTATCATATCAAAAGTAATAATTTATTGAAAAATTTACTCTATTTGATTGTTTTTTTTAAATTTGCTACTTTCTTCTTTATTTGATATAATCTAACTGAGGAGATTGATTATCTATGGAATTTGATAACACTTTTGAAGAAGAATATTTTCCTTATATGTATATAAGTTTAGAAGAATCTAGAAAAATAAGATATTTAATAAGAAATATGGATACTTTTAAAAATGGGGAAGTTGTACAGATGGCTTTGCAAAATAATGGTGAATATGTTTATGGAAATGGAATGTTTGCAAGTGATGATGGTAATAAAACTTTTGAAAGTTATGTGTATAAGACACCTTATGGTTATAAAATATTTAGTGTTATTGAAGAAGTACTTAAACATAAAGATTATTATAGCGTAGATGGATTTTTATTTGAAGAAAAGAATATTAGAGTTATTAGTGAAGTTGAAAATGGTGATAAAGTTGTAAAAAAAATAGATTATTCTGAGGAGTCTTTTACAAGAAAATAGATAATTTCATACATTTTTCACATATATTATATATACTGGTGAGTGGGTGATTTAAATGCGCGTTTTAGTAGTCGATGATGAAAAATTAATTAGAGATGTTATTAAAGAATATTTGATTTTAGAAAATATAGAAGTTGATGAGGCTTCAAATGGAATTGAAGCAGTAGAGAAAGTTAAACATGGTGACTTTGATATTATAATTATGGATATTATGATGCCTAAGATGGATGGATATACTGCATGTAGAGAAATAAAAAAATTAAAAGATATACCTTTTATAATGCTTTCTGCACGTGGTGAAGAATACGATAAACTTATAGGTTTTGATTTAGGTATTGACGATTATGTTACTAAACCATTTAGTCCCAAAGAATTAGTAGCAAGAATTAAAGCTGTTACTAAAAGAAAAGATGTAGTTAGTAATATATTTGAAATTAAGGGTATTAAACTTGATGATTTGGCACATGATGTTTATGTTGACAATAAAAAGGTTTACTTAACTCCGAAGGAATATGATTTACTTAAATATTTTATAGATAATAAAAATATTGCCTTATCTAGAGAAAATTTACTTAGTCATATTTGGGGTTATGATTTTTATGGTGATGACAGAACTGTTGACACACATGTTAAAACTTTGAGAAAACATTTGGGAAAATATAAGGATATGATTGTTACAGTTCGTGCAGTGGGATATAAATTTGTGTATGAAGACTAAGAAAAAAACAAGTATTCAAGCAAAAACTTTGTTTTTTTTGCTTACCTATAATATAGTTATAATTGTTCTTCTTTGGGTTTGTCAAATTAAAATACTTGATATTTATTATGAAAAAGAACAAATTGTTAATATGGATAACATTGTTAATGATTTGAAAAATACAAATACTAGTGATTTGTCTGCGGCTTTATTGGATATTGCTTATGATAATGATGTTTGTATTGTTCTTTCAAATGGGCTTAATGTTGCTGGTACGTATAACATTAATATGAATGGTTGTGCTTTAAAATCAAATAATACTAAGGTTAAGGAACTTATGTATAATTTTGTTCAATCGGAATCGTCTTTTAAGTCTTATAGATTTGTTAATGATGATAAGCATATTTCTGCCTTAATGTATGGGGTTAAAATTGATGATAGTGATATTTTTATTTATTCAAATTTGGAAGATATATCTGATTTTACATTAATTATTAAACGACAACTTATGTATGTATGTGTTATTGGAATATTTATTGCTATAATTATGTCAATTTTCTTATCAAATAAAATTACTGAACCTATTACCAAAATAACTAAAAAAGCTAAAAAATTGGGTAGTGGAGATACTGAAGTTTCTTTCGATGATTCCGGTATTAAAGAAATTGATGAATTGTCTGAAACTTTAACGCAAGCTCAGGAAGAAATGGTAAAAACTGATGAGTTACGAAGAGATTTAATGGCTAATGTTTCTCATGATTTGAAGACACCTCTTACGATGATAAAAGCTTATGCAGAGATGATTAGGGATATTTCCTATAAAGATCCAGAGAAAATGAATGAACATTTGGGTATAATTGTAGATGAAACGGATAGACTTACTGTTTTAGTTAATGATATTTTAGATCTATCAAGGATGCAATCAAATGCGGACACATTAAGTATTGAAAAATTTGATTTGGCTGAAGATATAAAAACTATTGTTAATAGATATCAAATTATTAAAGAAACAGAAAAATATATTATTAATGTGGAAATGCCTGATAGTATTATGATAAAGGCGGATAAAAAGAAGCTTAATCAAGTTATATATAATTTAATAAATAATGCTATTAATTACACTGGTGAAGACAAAACTGTTACAGTAAGAATTACTAAGCATAAAAAATATTATTTAGTAGAAATAATTGATACTGGTAAGGGGATTAAAGAAAGTGAAATTCCATATATATGGAATAAGTATTATAAAAATGATAAAAATCATCAAAGAAATGTAGTTTCTACTGGCTTAGGCCTTTCTATAGTAAAAGAAATTTTAGAACTTCATGGATATGAATATGGAGTTAAAAGCACTTTAAAAAAAGGTTCTACATTTTATTTTAAAATTAGAATATAAACTTTCATAATTTCAACATAAATATTTCATATTTCTTTGTTATTATTATATTGTAACAAAGGAGGGATGTTATATAAGATAAAAAATCGGTTTATAATACAAATATATAAACTATACACAATTAACATATAAACTCAAAACTCACACTTTTTAAGGAAGCCTTAGATAGGCTTCTTTTATCATGTATTTAATTATATACAAAAACAGAAAAAGTGGCTTTTTTTTTTTTTTTTTTTTGATGTAAAATAACTATATAATAGGAAAAATATTAAGTGTGATATTGTTATAAATGGAGGTTACATGAAAAAGAAAATATTTATTCTATCAGTGTTTGTTTTATTAATTGGTGTTGTAGTTATATATCATAATTATGATAAAAATAATATATTAGATGATACTGAATCTAAAGTTATAAAAAAAGATAATACATTATCTATGATGCTAGAAACTGAAGCTGGTTCTGGTAAGTATGAAATGACAACAAGAAGTGATTGGCCAACTGATGGTTATGTTTTTAATAGCTCACTTTCAAGATGTGAAAATGGTGGAGAACTAGCCTGGGATAGTGTAAATAAAACCATAGTTATGAAAACAAGAGTAACTGATAAATGCTATGTGTATTTTGATGTTTATGCTCCAACAATTGTAGATTATGTAAAATCACTATATACCGGAACTCAAGGGGATAATGATATTTATTATCATGATAATAGTCTAACAAATGGGGCTGGTGATAATAGTTATAGATATGCTGGGGCAAATCCAAATAATTATGTGTGTTTTGGAAGTAGTGCAAGTCCATGTCCAACAGATAACTTGTATAGAATAATCGGAGTATTTGGAAATAGTGTAAAATTGGTTAAATATGATTATGCAACTAGTAGCTTACTTGGAACAGATGGCGATTATTGTGGAACAGCAACACCTGATACATCATACTATAAAGGCAGTCTGACATCTCTAGATACCTATTATTGGAATTATAAAAATGATATTACAATTAATGACGGAAAGGGTTCAAATACGTGGAGCACAAGTTTGTTAAATAAAGTTAATTTAAATACAAATTTTGTTAATAATATAGGAACAGAATGGGCAAATAAAATAATAATGACAACATGGAAAGTTGGAGGAAATACTGCTGAAAATATTCTATATGGAGCACCAGCAACAACATATCAAAATGAAATAATAAATCCAGATCCAACGAATAGTACAGATAACCTAGCAGAATATAATGCCAAAATTGGATTAATGTATGTTAGTGATTATGAATATGCTGCAAGTCCAACATATTGGACATATCCTGGTGCAGATATGAAAAGTATTAATGGTGATGGTTCAACAGATTATAGAGCGGCCAGAGCGTCAAATTGGAGTTATAGTGGAGCAAATGAATGGTCGATTTCTCGTTTTTCCGATCATACATATCATTTATTTTATTTTGACAAAACTGGTATGGCATTTGTACGTCAAGCAGCTATTAGTTTTGGTTATAGTGTAAGGCCTACATTTTATTTAGAATCTTCTACAATTTATAAATCTGGAACAGGAACACAAAGTGATCCAATAATTTTATCATAGATTATTAAAGAAGAGGTATATTGTTTGATTAATGTTTAACAATTTACCTCTTTTTGCTTTAGATATTAAAATACTCCCCAACCATTAACTACAGTTCTACCATTTGGAATTGGATTGCCTGATCCATTTTTGGGTGAGTTTATAAGATTACCATTTTCAACTAAAGTTGTACTTGCACCACCATCTAAATTAGCTGCTGTAGTGGCTCCATATTTTTCTAAAACATCTATTCCTTCATCTAATGTTATTCCAGAAAATGAAGCTCCATCTGTTATTAAAAATAATATAATGCCATCATCTCTTTGGGCTATCATGTTTCTTGCAGCTCTAGTAGTTTTTAAATTAGTTTGTCTTTTACCATCTATTATTAAAAATGGACCAAACTCTAATGCATCTCTTATTCCCATTTGGATAGCTTCATCTCCTGTTGCATAAATTAATTTTAATTTATTATCATTGTTCATACCAATTAAATACGATTTTTGATTATGAGATTGATATATTATTTTGCCATTTTCTATTATATATCCTCGTGGAGTATCTTTGCTTATTTTGCCATCATCGTAAAATCCCCCACCATTAACACCAATTATGGCTCCATATCTTGCTGTCATATCTTTAATACTTTCTTTTCCATTATTATTTAATGTATTAAATGCTTTACAATTCATTATTTTAACATTACTTGGATCATAAACTACTACTAACCATGCATCATAATTGGCAATCTTCATCTTGATAATTTTATATTTATCATTATCATTATTTTTATTTAAAATTTCAGCTTCATATTTATTATCATATTTTTTTTCTTCATTTGTTTTAATTATTAGATTATTATTAAAAGTAATTGGTTCATAATCTGTATTAGTGTTATTTTTACTTTTTTCATTTTTCACCTTTTTTATAAACATATATATTGTTTTCTTTAATAAAATTAGTTATTTCGTTTTTGTTTAGTGTTATAGTGTATCTTGCTTCATGAATTGTATTGGAATCTCCATAAATAATGGGATTACTATAAACTAAATCAAAATTACTAACTTTGTTTGATAAATAGTAGTCTTTTATATTACTATTAAATTTTATATCTAGTATACTTGGAATACCAATTTTTTTTCTTATTGATGTTTTTAATATGTCATTTTCATCATTGATAAATTTTCCATTATATATTGTAGTATCTTTTAATATTTCTTTATATTCTAATTTTGAAAATAAATTATTATTTAAAAAATTTAATATATTGCCTTTGTATATTTGCTTAATAGTCTTTAAACTCATTAATTTTATATCTTCTTGGTAATCATATACAATATAGTTATCATTATTTATTTTTACCTTTGCTCCTAGAGAAAAATCATTGTTACCAATTTGATATGGACTATTTTTAGTTCCATTTCCTGCTTTATATAATATGTCACTTTTTATTGTAATTATTGGTCTTATTTCATAAAAGTTATTTTTATCTGATATGCTTAAATTATCTCCATTGGTATGTGCTTTATCATTGTAAAGCCACATTATTTCATTGTCACTTGTTATGTATGTTTTGTTATTATAAAATGAATTCATATAGTCATAGACGGTTAATAGAGAAACATAATCATCTTCCTCTAAATTTTGACATGTAATGTTATTTTCATTGTTTAATTGGTCTTTGCATATAATGTTTTTATTTAAGTAATTTAAATCTAAGTTATTTTTTAGATTATTAAAAAAGTTGGAAATTAAGCTTTTGGGTAACATATTTATATAATCATCCATTATTAATTCAATGGTATTGTCATTGTTAATTTTTATAATTCTCCATATTATATTGTTATATAGTACGTAGTTGTTAGTTATTTCTCCTTTAAAAATGTATGTACTGTTTTCTTTTTCTAGGCCATCTTTTTGTGTAACTATTTCTGTACTTGTTATAATATATTTTGATAACAATATTACATTTGTTGTATTTTTATAAGCATAAGTGATATTGAATCTTATTAAAAATATGATTATAAAAAATATACCTATTAGTATTATAAATAATTTTCTATTCTTATTTTTCATGTTGACCTTAGTTTAAAGGGGACAAATTAATTTTGATTAAAAAAACAGATATTGATTATTGAACTGAACCCCAAAAGTTGGACAGTTTATGAATAGTTTCTAATTAGAGGATTGTAACCTGTAATTTACGGGTGACAGTCCTTTTAATTTTACTTTAATTCTATCATAATTGTAATAATAAATATAGTCATCAATTGCTTTTATTAAATCATCTAATGTTTTATAATTATCTTCTTGGTCATAAAACATTTCTGTTTTAAGTATACCAAAGAAGTTTTCCATCATTCCATTATCCATACTATTTCCTTTTCTGGACATACTTTGTTTAATACCATTATTTTTTAATCTTTGTTGATATGATTGATGTTGATATTGCCATCCCTGATCTGAATGAAATATTAATCCTTCTAGATTTTTACCATCAAATGCTTTATTAAGCATATCATTTATCTGCTCTAGATTTGGTGATTTAGAAGTGTTATATGATATTACTTCACCGTTAAATCCATCTAATATTGGTGATAAATAACATTTTTCTCCTCGAAGATTAAATTCAGTTACATCAGTATACCATTTTTGATTAGGCTTTTCTGCATTAAAATCTCTTTCGATTAAATTATCAGCAATTTTACCGATGGTTCCTTTATAAGATGAATATTTTCTTTTATTTCTTTTTAGTGGTTTTAAACCTAATTTAACCATTATTCTATAAACTTTTTTATGATTAACATTATAACCTTGATTTCTTAATTCTAACGTAATTCTGCGATAACCATATCTTTCTTTATTATTAATAAATATTTCTTTTATTTTATCTATTATTTCTTTATTTTTATCATCTTTATCTATTTTAGATAATGTATAATAATATACTGATTTAGCTAAACCAGATACTTGTAGAAGAATCATTAATGGATATATTAGCCGAAGTTCACTTACAACATTTACTTTTTCTTCTGTTGTTGATTCTTCCTTGCTTGAACAACGGCTCTCAATTTTTTTGAGTATTCAAGCTCCGCTTTTAAATATAAATTTTCTTTTTTTAAACGCTCATTTTCTTCTTCAAGTGTTTCGTTCTTTTTAGACTTTATTTCTTTTTTATTCATAGTTGGACGACCTCGCTTCCGTTCAACTATATTATAACCGTTTTCTTTATATTTTTTAACCCAATTTACTAACATTCCATTACTTGGTAATCCTATATCTATTGCTACAGACCAAACTGACTCATTATTTATTAGAACTCTATTTATTGCTTGTTCCTTAATGTATCTAGGATATTCTCTATTTTTACTTTTTCTTAATATATCATAACCATGCCTATCTATTAGTCTAACTAAATAATTTACTCCATTAACAGTTATATTATATTTTTTTGAAACTGAATGTACTGCCATCCCTGATTTTCTGTCGACATATAAATTTATTTTATCTTCATAAGTTAATTTGCTCATATAAAAACCTCGCTTCTTGTGTCCAAGAAACGGGGTTCATATCATTATGAGAATAAAGAATATCTGTTTTCAATTTTATCTAAAATATATAAATATGAATATTGCTAATGCTAAACAATATATAGAGAATTTCCAAAGCTTTCCTTGTTTAACCCAATTACTTAGCCATTTATATGAAATGTATGTTATTAATCCTGCTGCTACCATACCAACTAGATAAGGAATTAAAAGTGTATTTAATTCTGCTGTGTTTGCTAAATCACCAATGCCAAGTATCATGGTAGCAACACTAACTGGAAAATATAGAATAAATGTATATTTTAAAGCTGTGTCTCTTTTTAAATGGCAAAGTAGACATGCTACTAAAACTGTTCCACTTCTACTTATACCAGGAATTATAGTTACCATTTGAAATAGTCCAATGATTATGGCATCTTTTAAAGTTATGTCATAATCTCCTTTTTCTCCTTTAATGTTTCTTACTATAAATAGCGCTAAAGCTGTAATTAAAAAAGCAAATGCTAAGCCTTTTATTGAATATAAACTTTCTAATTTGTCTTTAAATAGAAAACCAACAATTCCTACCGGTATAGTGCTTACTACAACGTACCAACAATACTTAAATTTATTTTTTGTTTCTTTTCTTTTTTCTTTATTGAAAATGTATATAAAGAAGCTTGATACTAATTCTTTGATACTTTTCCAGAATATAATAAATATTGCTATAAAAGAACCAAAGTTAGAAATTATTTCAAAGTTTAAACTATTAAACATGTTTGTGTTAAATAGATTTTTAAATAAAAATATGTGCCCAGAACTCGATATCGGTAATGGTTCTGTTAAACCTTGTATTATTCCTAGTATTAAATATGTTATTATGTTATTCATTTTTTTCTCCTTATTATATAATATTTTTTTCTTACTTAATTATGATTTATTAACTTTATAACTTTGTCCATATGCTTCTACGGTTGCGCTTTCAATTGTTATATTTTCTTTTAGTTTTCCAGTTTGTTCATTTTCAACTCTCTCATTATCTTCAATATTTTTAATTATGTCCATACCTTCGATTACTTTACCAAATGCAGCATATTTATTATCAAGTGAGTTACTTACCATTTGTGAATCTGCTAGAACAATGAAGAATTGAGAACCTGCACTGTTTGGTTCTGAACTTCTAGCCATTGAGATAATACCTGTTGTATGTTTTAAAGTATTTTTAGTATAACCATTTTCTTTAAATTCTCCCTTTATGCTATAACCAGGACCACCAGTTCCATTACCATTTGGGTCTCCACCTTGAAGTACAAAACCTGGTACTAATCGATGAAATGAATTGTTGTTATAGAATCCTTCTTCAACTAAATTAACAAAATTTGCTACAGTATTAGGGGCATATTTTGGATATAATTCAATTTTTATAGTACCGTAATTTTTGATATTCATGGTTACTACTGGATTATCATATTCTTTTTTTCCACATCCTGTTAAGCAAAGTATACTTAGTAAAATAATTATTATTTTTTTCAATTTTATCACCATAGTAATTTTATCATTTTCTAAATAATTTAACAAGTATAACATATAATAAAATATGAATACATTAAAAATAATAAGTGGTAGTTTTTTAATTAGTATTGGTTTATTCTGGGTAATAATTTATTTAAATATGTTTTATATTGGGTATAGTTTTTTCGATTTTGTTTATTTTATTATTAGAAAGGGTATTATATTATTTTTTTTACTAGGTGCATTTTTAATATATAAAGGAATGGGGAGATAAAATGAACTATTATTATGATGTTTTGCTTAATTTTTTAGATATGAATGTCCAATTTTATGAATGGGATAATATGGATAATTTAGAATATTATAAAAGAATTCCCTTGGTGGGGGTGGATAGTAAAACTTTGAGTGATTTTATTAATAATAATGTGTTAGTTAGTAAAGAATTTTTAAATGCTATTGAAAATAAAGCAAAGAAAAAGGGAGATTGTCCTGCTTATGTTGCTATTTTTGCAGATAGGAATGGTAGTATAGCTTTAGAGTTTGATTATGAAGGAAAAAGTATTTCTAGAAGCTTTTTGGAAGTTAATGATGATTTAAATATTGCAGAAGTTTTATATACTATCGATAATATAAAAATGGATTATGAAATTGTGAATAAATTAGATTATAATAGAAATCTTAGGGATGAAGATAAAATAAAATTAATTATTAAAACGGAATTAAGCAATTTAGAAAAGAATAAACAATTTATTAAGCTTAAATATTTGTATATGGAATGGTTTAATAAAATTCCTAGTGATAATGTTAATATGTTTGAAATTATGAATGAGAAACTTAGTAAAGAAATTGGTAATGATGAAAAAAGAATTTTTGATTTAATAAAACTTAGCTATAATAAAGTATAAAAATGTAATTAATGGTTAATATAAAGGTAGAAGGAGGATATAGATTTGAAAAAAATTTATAAAATATTGTTAGTAGTGGTTTTTTGTTTTTCTTTGGCTGGATGTGGTTGTATGAAAAAGACTGCAAAAGGGGCTGTTCAAGATTATTTGAATCAATATAAAAATTTAAGTAGTAATGTAATTAGTGATATGGATAATGTTATTGATGATGAAAACTTAACGGATTCTCAAAAAGAAAAGTATAGAGATGTATTAAAAAAACAATACCAAGATTTAAAATATGATATTGTTTCTGAAAAATATGATGGAGATAATGCTACAGTTGAAGTAAAAATTACAGTTTATGATTTGTATAAAGTTCAAAAAGATGCTAATGATTATTTAACTAATAATGGTGACGAATTTAAAGAAAATGGTGTATTTAGTAATGATCTATTTATGGATTATAAATTAGATAAGATGAAAAAAGCTACGAATACTATAGAATACAATATTACTTTTAATGTTACTAAGGATGAAAAAGGCAATTATAAAGTTGTTGATGTTAGTAATTCTGATTTAGAAAAAATACATGGTGTTTATAATTATGAAAATGATTAAGAGACTTATTTGTCTCTTTTCTTTTGGGCTATTGGTAAATCATAACTGTAATGGTGAGCAACAATTATTGAATCTTCTATTTTTTCAATTAATGTTTTATCACTTTTTTCAATATTTTCAAAATCTTTGGCTATTTTTTCTTTTAATTTTTCATCACTTATTGTGTTAAATAATGGAATTAAATCAATAACTGATGTGTCGTCTGGGTAAAATTCTAATGTTATTAATTTACTTAAACATTTGTATATGTTGAAAAAATAATAATTTCCATTAAATATTTTTATTTCGTGTTCTTTAATAAATTTGTTTATTATATACAAAATGTCTTCTAATTTATGGTTATCTAAATTAGTTAAATCATAATTATCATATATAATTTTGTAAATATGTCTAGGTTTTATTAAATGATGTTCATAAGCATATAAAGTTTGTTTTAAAAGTTCGTCGTTAATTAAAAATGTTGTATGCTTAGTATATTTATAGGCACTTATTTTATAGATTAAAAGAGCATCAATTAAATCACTTTGAATAATTTCGGGTAAATTTATAAAGGATTCTCCAAGTTTATATGCAAGTATTGTAAATACTAAAGTTTTGTTTATATCATCTTTGGGTATTTTTTCAAAAAATTTATTTTCTATTTTTAACCAATATTTATTTGGATAACTATTTATTACTGAATTAAACATTATTAATGTAAGTTCATTATCTTTATCAATAATAAAATTTTTATTGATATAATTTTTTAATCTAATAATATTGGCACTAAAATTGGAAAATTCTTTAACGTGAGCCATTTTGTTTCCTCCTTGTAAAAAATATTATTTTTTTAAAGTTTTTTAATTCATTTAATATGTCATGAATTATAGTTTTGGAACTATAATTTTCTTTTTCTATTTCTATTATTATTTTTTTTAATTCTTCACATTTTTCATTATTGTTTTCTTTAATTATATTTAATATTGTAGTTAATCTTTTAAAATCACTATAACTATAAAGTAGACCTTTTTTATTTTCTTCTTTCATTTTAGTGTATAATTTAAAGTAAATTTCACTTAATGAATCTTTTTCATCTATTAATATGGTATAAGTTTTTTCATTAAGTCTGTATAAATGTTTAAAAATATAGTTGTAATCTTCTTCTGTGGGTTTTGGAGTTTCAATTTTGGATAAAATGGCTCTGAATATTTCAAAATAACTGATAATCATGCTATTTTCAACAGTGTTATTTATTAGTTCATGTAAGGGACTAACTAAAAATATTTGGGCATATTTACTATAGTTTAAAGGCGATTTTTGCATAGCTGGTAGAATACTTGCTAGTTCTCCACAAAATTCAGGATTTTTCGATAAAAAATCAAGTCCAAGTTGTGAGGCTAATATGGTAAAAGACATTTGTTCATCATATGAAAATGTAAATTCTATATTTTGTATAAATAAATCTTTTATTTGTTCCCAATATTCTGGCGTAATACTTTTGATAGCTTTTTTAAATTCAGTTACTAATATTGGGTCTATATATTCATTATTATTTTCTTTGATAGCTTTTGTAATATCATATTTTAGTTTTTCTAAATAATAATTATATGTTACTGCCATAAAAACCACCCAACTTCTTAACAAGCTTATTGTATCATGGATGTTTTTAATTTACAATGTAAAATTAGTAGTAATTTAATATATTTATTCATAATCTTTATAGAGGGATGATTATGAAAAAACTATTGTTTTTGGTGCTCGTTTTAATTCCTATGAAAGTTGTTGGAATGAGTGCATCTAGTATGATAGCACTTGATTTAGATAATGATATTACTTATTATGAATATAATGCTGATGATAAACGACTTATCGCTAGTATAACTAAAATTATGACTGCTATTGTAACCATAGAAAATGTTGATATTCAAAAAGAAGTTACGGTTGGAGAAGAAGTTTTGAAAGCTTATGGAAGTGCTATATATATTAATGTTGGTGAAAAAATAACAATTGAAGATTTACTTTATGGTCTTATGCTTAGAAGTGGAAACGATGCTGCAGTTGTTATTGCTAAGAATGTGGCTGGTTCTATGGCTGGTTTTGCTAATTTAATGAATGAAATGGCAAGTAGGATAGGCATGAAAAATAGTCATTTTGTTAATAGTCATGGCCTTGAAGAAAATGATGGAAATGCTAATGAGTCAACTGCTAGAGATATGGCAATTTTAACTAAATATGCAATGAATAATGAAACTTTTAGAAAAATATTTGGTACTAAAAAATATGTTGCTAAGTCAAGTGAAAAAACTTATAGTTGGACAAATAAAAATAAACTTTTACATAGTGAAGATTATATTACTGGTGGTAAAACTGGTTTTACAGAAAAAGCAAGACGGACACTGGTTACGACAGGTTCAAGAAATAATACTAATATAGTAGTTGTTACTTTAAATGATGGAAATGATTTTGGGGATCACCGGAGTATGTATGAAGAAATATTTAGAAATTATGAAGCTATAAAAGTTCTTGATAAAAACAATATAAAAATAAAAGATGAAAAAATTTATAAAGATGATACTTTGTATTTAGATGAAGATATTTATATAAGTGTTAAAAATAGAAGCGATAAGATAGATATTAGTTATGAACTTTATGATGAACAAAAATATTCTTCAGGTGATGTTGCAGGTTTTGTTAATGTTAAATTAAATGGAAAAATGGTAAGGAAAGAAAAAATATATGTTGAAGTAAAGAAAAGCGAGGAACATTTAAGTTTTTGGGATAAAGTGAAGAGGTGGTTTGGGTGGTAAGTTATATTTGGTTTTTCTTAATTGTTATTGGTATAGGTTATTCCTTTGTAACGGGAAATGTTTCTGTTATAAATGAAAGTATTTTAACCAATGGTGCAGATGCTTTAGAGTTAATGCTATCTATATTTCCTGTTATTGTTTTATGGAGTGGAATTATGAAAATTGCAGAAGAAGCGGGAATGCTTAAAAAATTTGCTAAAATCCTTGAACCAATTTTATCTAAGCTCTTTCCAAGTGTTCCAAAAGATAATCCAGCATTAGGTTTTATTGCTTCTAATATAGCTGCTAATATGATGGGACTTGGTAGTGCAGCAACACCTTTTGGACTTAAAGCTATGACAGAACTGCAAAAAATAAATGATAAAAAAGATACTGCTAGTGTACCAATGATTACTTTTTTAGTTTTAAATACTGCAGGAGTTACAATTGTTCCTACGACAGTTTTAGCTCTTAGAATAGCTCATGGTTCAGCAAATCCTTCAGAAATAATTGTGCCAGGTACTATTGCAACATTTTGCTCTTGTATTGGTGCTGTTACTATTGATTATTTTATTAGAAAGAGAGGGAAAAATTGAATATTTTATCTAAAATAGTTATACCTCTTTTTGTTGTTTTAGTAGTCTTTTATGGTTTTATTAAAAAGGTTAATATTTATGATGTCTTTTTGGATGGTGCTAAAGAAGGTTTACAAATATCTTTTAATATTTTTCCAAATATTATTGCTATGGTTTTTGCAATTAATATTTTTTTAGATAGTAATTTTGTTTATGAAATATTAAGTGTTTTTGAAGGTCTTTTAATGAAGTTTGGAATACCACTTGATATTTTACCTATGGCTATTTTAAGACCTATTTCGGGAACTGCTACGCTTGCTATTATGAATGATATATTTAAAACTTTCGGCCCTGATTCCTATGCGGGAAGACTTGCTAGTGTACTTCAAGGATGTACGGATACAACTATCTACGTTCTTGCTTTATATTTTGGGTCAATCGGAGTAAAAAAAATAAGATATTCTTTGGTTGTTGGCCTTATTGCTGACTTAATTGGTATTGTGATTGCCTTTATTTTGACAGCTATGTTCTTTTAAAAATTGTTAAAAATTATTGCTGAAAATTATTGACGGTTGTGTGAACTTGTTGTACATTTTTATTGACAGATAATGCTGTTAGTGCTAGAGGTTGGCGTTAATCCAGGCTGGTGGACATTAATATCCAGTAAACCGACACAGGCTGCCCTCAAAACACAGTCTAGACCTAATGTAGTATTTAAGTAGTTTTCTTTTAATTGGGAAAACTACTTTTTCTTTTATTTTAAGCAAAAAAATGATATAATTCTATTTGAAGGAGACCAATATGGAAAGATTACAAAAAGTTATAGCATCTTATGGGTATGCATCTAGAAGAAAAGCTGAGGATTTAATTAGACATGGAAAAGTTTTAGTAAATGGTAAAGTGATAACTGAACTAGGTACTAAAGTTGAAGCAAATGATATAATAAGCATAGATGGGGTAATAATTAATAAAGATGTAAAACATGAATATTACTTACTTAACAAACCTAGACAAGTAATAAGTAGTGTTACAGATAAGGAAGGTAGAATAACCGTAACTGATTTAATTAATACTGATGCAAGAATATATCCGGTGGGAAGACTTGATTATGATACTACTGGATTAATTATTTTAACTAATGATGGAGATTTTGCTAATATGTTAATGCATCCAAGTTATGAAATAGAGAAAACATATGTTGCTAAATTAAATAAGATACTTGATAAAGAAGATATAAATAAGTTAAAAAAAGGTATTATTATTGATAATAGAAAAGTTGTAATAAAAAGATTTAAAGTAAGAAAAAAGGATATTGAAAAGAATACATCAATGATAGAGCTTACTATTGTAGAAGGTAGAAATCATATAGTAAAGAGAATATTTGAAAGTATGCATATTGATGTAATGAAATTATCTAGAGTAGGTTATGCTTTTTTAACATTAGATGGACTTAAGTCTGGAGAATATAGACAACTTAGTATAAAGGAAATAAAAAAATTATATGCATTAAAAAAATGTTAAGTTTGATTACTTAGCATTTTTTAGTTTTCTTCAGTTGTTTCAATTGCTGCAACTGGGCAAGAAGCAATAGCATTTTCTAAATCTTTGCTATCTAAATTATCATTATTTGTGGCTTTAGATAAACCATCAACTATTTCAAAGTGTTCTGGATCAATAGCAACACACATTCCGCAGCCAATGCAGTTTTCATTTACGTTTAACGTTTTCATGTATCCTCCTTTTTTAATTATAATAAAAAGTTTTAAAAAAATCAATTATTAACCTTTAAAAAAAGATTTAAATATGATATCATGATTGTAGAGGTAGTGTATATGGACACAAGAATTAATAAATATAATGAAAGTGATAAAATGTCAAGGGTATCTAAGAATACTGAGCTATATCAAAAAATAAATAATAGTGAACTTGATAATTTTAATGTGCATAGTAACGCTACTGTTATTGGTAATCAAGAAAGAGAAATTGATGTTGAACAAATAAAAAAAATTCTTGATAAAAGATATAATGAAAGACCTCAGAGAAGAAGTATAAGAGTTGAACCTAGGGAGGAAGTAAGTAGGCTTGAAAAAGAAGATACTAAAGAATATGATTTAACTAAAGTTTTGGAAAAAGCTAAAGATGAAAAGGTTGAAACTTATGAAGAAAATAGAGCTAAAAAGTTGAGAAATACTCAGTATAATATTTTAAATAATTTGAATATTGAAAAAGAATCAAATGATGAATCAGAAGAAAAAAAAGTTGATCCAGAAGAAAATTTAATGAACTTAATTAATACGATTACAATTAATGAAGCCAAAAAAAGAGAAGATAATGATGATGTTAATCCGTTGGATATTCTTACTGATTTAAAAGGTGATGATGATACTCAAGTCTATGAAAGTATGGAAACTAGTGTTAGGACAATTACTGAAATAAAAGAAAAAGAAAAAGATAATTCTAATAAGAATGAAATAAGTAATAAAGAAACATTAGATAATTCATTTTATACAAGTAATTTGTTTGATAAAAAAGATTTTGAAGATGAAAATGATTTTGTGGAAGATGAAAAAGTTGGTATAGGAATTAAAATATTAATAGTTCTTATTGTGATTGTATTTTTAGTTGGTTTATTTTTGTTTATAAAATCGTTTTTATAATCATATTATTAAGTATGAAAAGATTTAAAAAAAGAAAACATATTAAAATATCTAAAGTTATATATTTGATATTAGCTTTGATATTTTTTTTTACTTTTTTTCTTTTTAATTTTTATAGTAAAATGACAAGTAATAAATTGGTAGATGTTGCTTTTATTAAATTAAATGAGTTTATGGAAAGTTTTTTGAGTAATAATATTAATTTTGATTTATTAAAAGATGATGTTATGAAAGATATAATAGTTATTAATAAAAATAAAGATGGTGAAATTCTTTATGTTTCATATGATATGGATCAAGCATATTATGCTTTGGAAGTTGTAACCCAGGAACTAGAAACTGCGATTAGTGATTTAGAAAATGGTAGTAATAGTGTAAAGTCTAGAAATATAGTAGTAGGGAAAAAAGGAATGGCTTTAAAATTACCATTTTTAACAGGAAGTTCTAGTGTATTTCTAGCAAATTTAGGGCCAAATATTTATGTTCCTGTTAACTTTGTTGGTTCAGTTCTTACAAATATTAAAACTAAAATTACTGATTATGGAATTAATAATGCTTTAGTGGAAATTTATGTTACCATTGCTTTACAAACAGATTTAATAAGTCCTGTATCTGAAAAAACTAAGAAAATAGATTATGATGTTTTAATAGCTTCAACTGTTATTAATGGAAGAATACCGAATGTATATGGTGGGTTAATTCAAAGTAAAAGTAGTGGTTTATCTATTCCCATTCAATAATTTCTGTGTTATAATTTATTATAGGGTGAAGATATAGTGGATAAAGTGTTTATTAATGAAGCAATTACTAAGGCTATTAACGATTACTTAAATAGTAGCGATAATATTCAAGGAGTTACATATAACTCTTTCTTAGTAGTGGCTTTAAGAAGCCTTATATCCATTTATAGCGAACTTGATATTATTAATCCTAAAGTTATGGATGATGCTGATCTTTTGAAGGATAATCTAAGTAAGTTTGGTTATGATAAATCTGATGTAGAAGTTTTTTTATCAAATATGCAACTTTTTTTAGATTTTGAAAAAGAAAATGAAAAAAGAAACATAAAAAATAAAAATCCATATTTTATTATTATTCAAAAAGAATTAGTTGATATGTTAATAAAGAAAAAGTTAAATTTTTATTTGACTGAAGCTGAAGTAATTGAGTTTTATGATTTACTTTATACACCTTATTGCAAAAATCCACTGAGAGTATCATATAATTTTTTACAAGCTAGTGATGTTTTAGAAGTTGATAGATATTTTAAAATTCAGATGAAAAATAATGTAAAAGTTGTTTTGCCTAAAGAGAAACATTATTTAAGTGCAAAAGCTTATGAAATTTTAAATTATAGTTTTGATGATATTAAAAATATGAATAGTAGTGATGTTGATAAGGTTAATTCACAAGTTTATGATTATTTCAAAATAAGAGAAAATGCTATTAATAAGGAATATTTGCTTGAAAAAGCTATAGAAACATTGAATAGAGAAAATAATCGAGTAACTAGTGGAAATGGTTATGTAGATATACTTTTGGTTATTAGTATTATTTGTACTGCTCTTATGTTGCTTGGAATTTTTTGGTTTATTGTTATTTAGGGAGGGTTTATGGAAGTTGTAATTGATGAAAAAAAATATGAAATTATTAAAAATGAGAAAGATGCTTTCAATTTAGAAGATTTGGAAGGTAAAATAACGGATTATTATGATAATTTTGATTATATTTTGGGAGATTATGCATATGGTAAAGTAAGACTTAAAGGTTTTAATGATAAAGATAATAAATATTTTAAATCTGTAAATGATATTGCAAAAGTTGATGAATATATTGAAAATTATTGTGCTTATGGTTGTAAATATTTTATATTGAAAATTAAAAAATAATTTGATATAATTTAGTAAGAATAAAAAGAAGGGAATAGATAATATGGAAAAATTAAAAATAAATACTATGTCTGGTGGAGTTTTAGAAAAACCACTTGTTACTGCATTTAAAAGTGGTAGTGGTGAATATGTAGTAGTTGATAATGAAATGAATGGTACAATGGGACTTCCAATAATTTTGGTTTCTAAACTTGTTAATAATACATTAAGTTTAATTCCTGATAATGAATGGAATAGTGTAAAGGAAGTTTTAAGATTAATTATTTCTGGTAATCAAGTGGATTATATAAGTGTGCCTGAGGTTATTAGTGCTCAGGATATGTTTTTTAAACAATTAACTTTACCTGTTGCATCTTTTGAAGCTTTAAAGAGTAGTTATAAACCAGTAGTATTAAGTAGTGTGGCTCAAGTTGAACCTCAAGTTCAAGCATCTATGAATGTTGCATCAGTTGGACCTGAAGTTATGGGTGCTCCAGAAGTAACACCAATGGCTGGACCTGTAACACCTGATGTTACTCATGTTCAAAATACCATGGCTAACTCAATGGAAATGCAATATGTTAATCCAGCTCCAAGTTCTCCTGTTATGCCAAATGCACCAGTAGAAAGTCAAGTTGTTGCACCCGTTATGCCAGAAGTTGAAGTAACACCTATGCCAAGTGTCGAACCAATACCAGAACCTGTGAATGATACACCTATTGATTTTACTGCTGATAAAGAAGCATTTTTAAAAGCATGTGAAAATATGTTTGATGCATTAGTTGCTAAATTTAATAATAAATAGGTCTAAAAGCCTATTTTTTTTATATAATTTAGTATGAAAGAAACGATCGAATATTATTATGGACTAGATATTGATACTTTGGAAGAAGCTGATGGAAAATATCATTTTAGACTTGATAATCAGGATTTCTTTTTTGTTTTTTATAATCGTGGTGTAGAAGAACTTGAAGATATAATTAATGTCAGTAATGAAATGTTAAAAAAAGGTATAAATGTTCATAAAATATATATTAATATAAATAATAGCTTTTTAACTAAAGTTGGTGAATATAATTACATACTTTTTGCTGTTAGTAATATTAGTGAAGAATATGATATATTTGATATGGTTAAAATTAGTGATAAGTTAGTACTTAATAATAGTAAATCTAATTTGTATCGTAATAACTGGGGGGCATTATGGAGTGAAAAAATAGATTATTTTGAGTATCAAGTTAGAGAACTTTCGGTAGAGAAAAATGTTATTAAAAATTCTTTTAGTTATTATGTCGGTTTGGCGGAAAATGCTATTAGTTATGTAAATAATACTAATCTTAAATATGGGGGAGGTATTTCTAAAATTGTTTTGTCGCATCGTCGTGTGTTTTATCCTAATTATAAGCTAAATTATTTAAATCCACTTTCTTTTGTGTTTGATTTAGAAGTTAGGGATATCGCTGAATATTTAAAAGCTATTTTTTTTAAAAAAAATATAAATTTTTGTTTAGAAGAACTTTCTAGTTATTTAAAAATTAGACATTTAAGTTTATATGAATATCAAATGCTTTATGCTAGACTTTTGTATCCTACATATTATTTTGATGTTTATGAAAATGTTATGAATAAAGATGCTGATGAAAATTTGTTAGTTGAGATCATAAAAAAATGTAACGATTATGAACAATTTTTGAAAAAAGCATACTTAGAAATTTCTAAATATGCTAGAATTGATAAAATAGAGTGGATTATAAATCAACATTAATTACTCCTTCAAGTTCTGGTAGTTGAGCTTGAAAGAAAGAAAGCACGCCTTCATTTAAAGTATTGTCTTGAAACATGCAGTGTTGGCATGCCCCGGTTAGTTTTACATAAAGATAGTTATCTTCGTATTTTATAAATTCAATGTCTCCGCCATCCATATTTAAATATGGTCTTAATTCTTCAACCATTTTTTTTATTTTATTTTCTAATTCTTCTTTGTTCATTTTAATCACCTAGTGATATTATAAACTTAAATGGTTGCTCTGTCTAGTTATTTTTGTTATACTTAACTTAAGAGAAGGTGAAATATGTGAAAGTAGGGGACATTGTTTTAGTTAAAGTTACAGGTATATCTCAATATGGTTTTTTTATAGAAAAAGATCAGTTTGTGGGATTGTGTCATATTTCGGAAGTATCATATAATTTTATAGAAGATATAAATGATTTTGTTAGTGTTGGAGAAAATGTGTATGTTTTAATATTGGATGTTGATGAAAAAAATAAACACCTTAAAGTGTCTATTAAAGATATTAATTATAAAAATTATGAAGATAAAAATAGAATTAGAGAAACAAGAAAAGGATTTTTACCCCTTAAAGAGATGCTACCTGTTTGGATTGATGAGAAAGTTAAAGAATATAATATTAATTAAAAAAAGAAGTATTTATTACAATACTTCTTTTAACTTTTCAAATGGCGCCCGATGTAGGACTCGAACCTACGACCTAACGGTTAACAGCCGTGCGCTCTACCGACTGAGCTAATCGGGCGTAAAAGCCATTATGGCTTGTTTTTGTTTTTCTGGTGGCTCCAGCGGGAATTGAACCAGCGACACAAGGATTTTCAGTCCTCTGCTCTACCGACTGAGCTATGGAGCCATCATGGCGGTTCGTACGGGATTTGAACCCGTGATCTTTTGCGTGACAGGCAAACGTGATAGGCCTCTACACTAACGAACCATGGTTGCGGGAGTAGGATTTGAACCTACGACCTTCGGGTTATGAGCCCGACGAGCTACCAGACTGCTACCATCCCGCGATAACTTTTTAAATTGGCGGAGGAAAAGGGATTCGAACCCCTGCGCCGCTTTCACGACCTGTCGGTTTTCAAGACCGATCCCTTCAACCGGACTTGGGTATTCCTCCATGCACTTTTCTGAATGCATATTGATTATAACAAATTAAAATACCTG
The DNA here is from genome assembly GCA_934085825.1 of uncultured Bacilli bacterium. Taxonomy (GTDB): domain Bacteria; phylum Bacillota_I; class Bacilli_A; order RF39; family UBA660; genus Onthocola_B. The sequence goes on from CAKOHR010000007.1 coordinate 42,908, forward strand.
TTGTCAACTATATTTTATGAAAAAAATTAAGAAATTTGATAAAAACACTTGAAATTAGTATTTTTTTATATTATACTTAAGAAGTCTTATTAATTAAGACAGTGCCTTGCCCAAGTGGCGGAATAGGTAGACGCACAGGACTTAAGGCCTCTTACTAGAGATTGGAAGGCCTTGAGCACTAACTTGAGAAATCGGTTATGTGAATTTGCTCAAATTCGGGGAAACCTTACAGATAACGCTGATGGCAATCCCGAGCCAAGACTTACGGAGGGGATTTTGAAATTAAAGTATTCTAAAGATGATATTGCTAGGGTTGTTAAAGGTTCTATTAGTAAACGTGAATGTTTATTGAAATTGAATTTGAAACCTTATGGTGGTAATTATCGAGTATTGGATAGATACTTGGAGTATTATCATATTGATGTTAGTCATTTTTTAGGTCAAGGTTGGAATGTTAATAACTCTCCAGCTGATATTAAGCCTATAGATAAATACTTTAATAATGAAATTCCTATTACAAGTTATAAGTTGAAAAATAGGATTTTAAAGGAAAAATTAAAACCTTTAAAATGTGAAATTTGTAATTTGGAAACTTGGAATGGTCAAGTAATTCCATTAGAGTTGCATCATGTCAATGGTAATAATAAAGATAATTCTTTAGAAAATCTTCAGTTATTATGTCCAAATTGTCATGCTTTAACTTCTAATTATAGAAATCGTAAGTAAGGTGTAGAGACTTGACGGGCAATACCTAAGTTAGTAATAATATGGTAAAGAGAAAGTCCAGACTACAAACAAATGTGTTTGGTAACGAAAGTTATAGTAGTACGAAAATCCTGCGAGTGTTAAAGCTCGTGCCGGTTCAAGTCCGGCCTTGGGCACCATTTAGTTAATTACTCCGACTTTGTTCGGAGTTTTTTAGTGCTATTTTTATAATTTTATGTTAATATTATTGTAAGGTGATTAATGTGAATAGATTATTAGAATATCAAAAAGAAATATTGGATTTAGAACATACTATAAATATAATTAATTGGGATTTGCTTGTTTCAACTCCGAAGGATGAGAAGAATAGTGTAATTTCTTTACTTGGAAATTTAGAAAGTAAATTATTTAGTTTAGAAACTAGTAGTAAACATGGTGAAGTTTTAGAAGAGTTTACAAATAGTGATGATTTTGATAAATTGACTGATGCTGAAAAACGTTATGTAAAGATGATGTATAAGAATTATTTGAAAAGTGTTAAGGTACCACATGAATTTTACGTAAAATATACCGAGCTTTTGCATAAAAGTACTGCAGTGTGGGAAGAAGCCAAAGAAAATAATGATTATGAGGCTTTTAAACCTTATTTAAAGGATGTAATTGAATATACTAAAAAATATTATGGTTATTTAAATAATGGCGAGAATTTATATGATACTATGCTTAATAGTTATGAAGAAGGATTAACTTGTGATGTAATAGATGTATTATTTAATGAACTAAAAGAAAAACTTGTTCCTTTGATAAGTAAACTTAATAATAAAAAAGTAAATATCAAAATAAATGTAAGTAAAGATGTGTTAATAAAGTGCGCTGAATATATTTTAAGTTATATGGGATTTGACATGAATAAAGGTGTTCTCGGAATTTATCCACATGGTTTTACGGAAAAAGTAGGTAATAATGATATTAGAATTGCTTTTAAGTTTACAGATAATCCATTTGATTTTGTGACAACCATTGTACATGAGGGTGGTCATGGTATTTTAGAACAAAATGTTGATAGTTCCTTAACTAAATATGAATGTGCAACTTGTGATGGTATAAATGCTTTACATGAAAGCCAATCAAGATTTTATGAAAATATTTTAGGGAGAAATATTAATTTTTGGTATCCAATATATGATGAAGTTAAAAACATGCTTGGTCTTGATATTAGTTTAGAGAAGTTTGCAAAAGGATTAAATTGTGCGATGCCTAGTTTGGTACGTACTGAAGCTGATGAACTTACATATTGTATGCATATTATTTTAAGATATGAAATTGAAAGAGATTTGTTTAATGGTAATTTGAGTGTTGATGATTTACCTGAAGTTTGGAATAGAAAAATGAAGGAATATTTAGGTGTTCAAGTTACAAATGATAGTGAAGGCATTCTTCAAGATGTACATTGGGCTGAAGGAGATTTTGGCTATTTTCCATCTTACTTAATTGGTTCAATTGTTGATGGTATGTTATTAGATGCTTTAAAAAAGAATTTAGGTAATATTGATGAAATATTAAAATCAGGTGATATAAAAAATATTACTAATTATTTGTGCAAAAATATTTACGTTAATGGTGGTGCATACACCAGTGTTGAAGTTTTGAAAAAAATAGGATTTGAGAAAATCAGTGTTAATCCTTTGATTAGTTATTTTTATGAAAAATATGATAAATGATTTTTATTTATTGCGTAAATAATTTTAAAATTTAAATTGCTAGTAAGTGAAAAAATTAGTGGATTATATTATGAAAAAATGATATACTAGTAGAAAGTTAAGGTGATAGAAATGAATGAAGAAAAAATTAGTATGTTAGAACGTTATGGAATGGATTTAACAACTAAGGAATATATAACTGATCCTGCGATTGCTAGAGATGATGAAATAAAACAAGTTATTTTGACACTTTTAACACCTGAAAAAAGTGCTTTACTTGTTGGTAAACCAGGGATTGGGAAAACAGCAATTGTGGAAGGCCTTGCTTATAGAATTCAAAAAGGATTGGTTCCTGATGCTTTAAAAAATTATAGTTTGATTAAAGTTAATATTACTAGTTTAATTGGTGAAACTATGAGTAATGGTCAAATTGAAAATAGAATTGATTTACTTGTTCGCGAATTATCAGAAAGGCTTAATACTATTATATTTGTAGATGAAACTCATTTACTTGTTAATAAAGCTGGTGGTATGGATTTTGCTAATATGCTTAAGGCTGGCCTTGATAGGGGGCTAATTAAAATGATTGGTGCTACCACTACAGAAGAATATGAACAATATATTTTGAGGGATAGAGCTTTTCTTCGTCGTTTCCAAAAAATTGATGTTTTGGAAGCTGATAAACCAACTGTTGTAAAAATTTTAATGGGTACTATTCCAAAACTTGAAAAACAAATTGGTGTTAAGATTAATTATCAACCATTTGTTACAGAAAAAATAATGGCTTTTATTGTGAATATGACTGACGAATATAAAAGAGTTTATGAAATAGCAAGTAGATATCCGGATATTTGTTTAACTATCGTTGCCAATGCTTTTACATATACATTATACGATAATAGAAAAATAGTTTCAATTAAGGATTTTTATAAAGCTATTTGTAATGCTAAAAATATTTATGATGATGTAAAAGTAAAGGAAATAGAAAATTTTAAAATTCAATTTAAAGAACTTATTGAAGTTGAAGGTGTAAATTTAGATGACAAAGACTAATTGGAAGTAAAAAAATCCTTCCATGGGTCTTTTTTCTTTATTAATTTTATAGCCTTATCCATAGTTATTTCATTTGGTGTTATTTTATCTAAATCTTTCCATGATATTGGCATTGATACAGGCGCATTTTTCTTAAGTCTTATGGAGTAGGGAGCAACTGTTGTGGCTCCTTTTTGATTACGTAAGTAATCTATAAATATTTTTCCTTTTCTTTTTTCTTTTCTAATGTTAGTTGTGTATTTGTCTGGATATGTACTTTCCATAAGCAAAGCTACATTTTCTGCTATTTTATAGAATTTAGTCCAAGTTAAACCACTTTTAAATGGTACTACAATGTGATATCCTTTTCCACCACTAGTTTTCAAAAATGATCTTAGATTTAAATTGTCTAGTATTTTTTTTATATCTTTGACCCCTTTTCTTAGAACTTCAATTGGAAGTTTTTCATCAGGGTCAAGGTCAAATACCATCATGTTAGGAGCATTTATTTTACTAGCATTTGACCCCCATAGGTGAAATTCATAACTATTCATTTGAATTTCACTTAAAAGACCTAGTTCATCTAAAATATAATAATAATCTTTGTTTTTGTCACTTTTAGAAGTAATATTTATTTTTTCTAAGTAACCATCTTTGTTTTCTAAATGCTTTTTAAAAAAAGTTTCTTTTTTAACCCCAGATGGAGCACGAATTACACTTATCGGTCTGTTTTCAATGTATGGCAACATTCTATTTGCTATTTTTTTGTAATAGTTGAAGATATCATTTTTAGTTATATTATCAATTATTTTTTTATCTTTGTTTGTTATTTCAATTGTTTTGCTTTTTGAATTGTTTTCTATTTCTTTAAATGTTCTTCCAGTTTTAATACTTTTTTTATATTTTCTTATTTCAATGTAATTTTCAAAATAATCTTTATCTTTTATAAGAAGCCAATTATCATCTTTAAAGTGCGTTAAGGTCCATATGCCTTTAAACCTTTTACCATACAAAATAAATTTTATTAAATTTTTTTCATATTTGATTGGTTCATAGTATCCTTCGTCAAAAAGCATTACAATACCTCCCCCGTATTCACCTGCAGGAATTGTTCCTTCAAAAGTGCGATATGATAGTGGGTGGTCTTCAACATGAATTGCTAAACGTTTATCTTTCGGATTGTATGAGGGGCCTTTAGGAACTGCCCATGATGACATTGTTCCATTGTATTCAAGTCTTAAATCATAGTGATCTTTTCTAGCTAAATGATGTTGAACGCAAAATTTAAGCTTTTTATGTGATTTTGTTTCTTTTCCAATAGGTTCATTTGTTATGTTAAAATTTCTTTTTTTGTTGTATTTTGTTAGCTTCAATTTGATCACCTGATATTATGATGGTTGATATTGAATATTATATGTACGTATGGTATAATTAAATGGGGTGTGGTTAATTTGGAAACTGAATTTTTAATATTTTTAAATAATTTAACAATTACAAATTGTTATGACAAAAAATTTTTTGAAGATCTTTTTGAAATGATAAAAAATTTTTGTCAAGCTACGGATGTTTATATTGAATCTTTTGATGATGATCTATATTTAAACCAAACAATATCTTCAAATGATATCGTTTTGAATATTGATTCTGTTAAAAAAAATTTAGTTATAAAAGAGCCAAAAAAAACTTTTGAAAATAAATCAACATTTATTGCTTTTTTGAATTCTATAATAAATAATATTTTTAAAAATTATTTGTTAATAGACAAATTAAAACATGAAAAATATATGGATAGTTTACTTAAAGTTTATAATAGAACTGCTTATGATGAAATGTTGTCTCTTCATAATATTTTAGAAAATTGTGGTGTTGCATTTGTTGATGCTGACGGCCTTGGAATTGTAAATAATATGTATGGCCATGAGGCAGGAGATAAGCTTTTAACTGTAGTTGCAGATTGTTTTAAAACGTCTTTTAGATATTATGATATTTATAGAATTGGTGGAGACGAATTAGTTATAATTTGTCCTAATATTGATAAGAATTTATTTATGTTAAAATTACAACAAGCATTAAACGTTTTACGGGCATCTTCATATACTGTGTCAATGGGTGTTGTTTATAATGAATTTGTAGATAATTTGCCAAAAATGATAAAAGAAGCGAATGTTAAAATGAAAAGAAGTAAGGAAACTTTTAGAAAAGCTCATCCTGAAAAATATTTAAATAAGTATGAAGTTACTTATGTTGGTGATGAACAAGATAATTTTAAAAAAAGTTATTAACTTTTGTATAACTAAAAAAAGCATAAAAAAAGTCCTCGGAAAAGGACTTTATTTTCTTAATGGGGCACAATAAGGGAATCGAACCCTTGCATACCGGAGCCACAATCCGGCGTGTTAACCACTTCACCAATTGCACCATGACTTGTACAATTTATATTATCAAAGTTTCCCAAAAAAAGCAATACCCTAATAGTAATTTGTAAAATAAATTTATAGGTTATCGTTTATCTGGAGATGAAAATTGCTAATTAATTCTGTATGTGATGTTTGAAGGATTGAAAATATATGCGAAAAAATGTATAATATAAGTAAGAACAAAATAAATAAAGTGGTAGAATGGTGATGATCCGATGCTAGTTTGCTAAGAAATTTGTGGTTTTGTTCTGATATAGTATATGGAGATGATAGTTGTGAATGATGTAACAAAAGTTTTATGTTCAAGAAGAAGTATTAGAAAATTTAAAGATGAACAAATACCCAAAGAAAAATTAGATGAAATACTTAAGTGTGGAACATTTGCACCAAATGGAAAAAGTAAGCAAAGTGCTAAAATAGTGGTTATTCAAAATAGAAATTTAATTGAAGAAATAGCTAAAATTAATGGAAGCTTTGTTAATAAAGTCGGCTTAAATCCTTTTTATAATGCTCCGACATTGATCATAGTTTTTGCTGATAAAAATGTTGCAACATATGTTGAAGATGGTTCAGCAGTCATTACAAATATTGTAAATGCTGCCTTTAGTTTAAATATCGATAGTTGTTGGATTCATCGTGCTAAAGAAACTTTTGAAACAGAGTTTGGCAAAAAGTTGATGGCGAAATGGGGTTTAGATGATAATTATGTAGGAATAGGTAATGTTGTTTTAGGATATCGTGATATGATACTTCCTTCAGCTATGCCTAGAAAAAGTGATTTTATAATTTTTGATTGATAGGTGAGTTATGAAAAGAGAAAGAAGAATAACAGTTTTAAGTATAGGAGTTAATTCTTTAGTGACTTTTGTGAAAATTTATGCAGGTTTAATATTTAATTCTTATACTTTAATGGTTAGTGGGTATAATACTTTATGTGATACAACTTTAGATTTTATGGCATATAGCGGTTCTGTTTTTCGTGGAAGAAGAGCTAACAGAAAAGAACCTTTTGGATATGGTAGATGTCAAAATTATGCCACAATATTTGTAGGAATTGTAATTGTTCTTCTAGGAGTGTTTATAGTATTTAAGTCTTTCTTTTTAAATTATGTAGTTACTGATTTAAAAGTTTTGTTAGTTTTATTTGTTGTTGCTATTATTATGCTTGTTTATGGTAATTTTTTATTTAGAAATGCTAAAGAAATACAAAGTACAATGTTAATGGATATGGCTCATATTTCATTTTATGATGGTGCTATTACTGCAGGAAATATATTTTTTATTTTCTTATCTAGTATAATTCCTGTATTTGATTTACTTGGCTGTTTGTTTATGGGCGCCGTCCTTATGTATAAAGGAATTGGTATTATTATAAATAATTTTATATTATTAAATTGTCAAAATGATCAAAATAAAACTGTTATAAAAAAAATAGAAAGGATTATTAAGGATGGCGAAGGTATAAGTTATTCAAATTGTAATCTTATTAATGTGAAAAAATATTATAAAGTAGTTATTGAAATATTGGTCGATGACGATGTGAGTTTAAATGATTTAATTCTTTGGGAAGAATATTTAAGAGGCAATATCAAAGCTAGTAAAATTAGTGTGAAATTTGTTGAGTTTTTGGTGTATAAAAAATAAATGTTAAGAGCGATGCTGATGGTGTCGTTTTTTTATATAATAGGAAAATGATATTATACTTGATTTTAACAAAAAAACTTGCTATTATTAATAATAGGAAAGAGGTATGGATATGAAAAACAAAAAGGGTTTTACTTTGGTTGAACTTATTGTGGTTGTACTCATTACTGCGATTGTCGTGGGAATTGGTGTACCGGTATTTATAAACATTCGTAAAAATGTTTTAAATAGTCAATTTGAAAATGTTAAAAGTAGAATTGAAGATGCAGCAGTAAAATATGCTAATGATACGCAGATAATTACTGTTTCAGTTGGTAAGTTAATTGAAGAAGGTTATTTGACAGCAGATGATCAAAATACAATTTACAATCCGGTTGATAATAAAAGCCTTAATTGTAAAATTGTTGAAGTTAGTTTAAATAATGGTGCTTATACTGCTAAATTAACTGATAATGGGGAACTAGAAGATGGTAGTTGTAGTACTTATGATGTTTCAGTTGCTAGTTTGATTAAAATATCATGTTATTCTGAAACAGATGATCAAAATGAAATTGCAAAATGTGAAGAAACTTTAAAAAATACTGAAAATAAATGGTATAGTGGTAGTGTTAAGTTAGGTTTGTCTGATAATATTTCAAAGAAAGTTACAGATTATAGATGGCAAGGAGCTACTGGAGAATATAGTGATAATGCAGAAATAATTGTTACAACTGATACAATTAAATCTACTTCATTTAATTTATCACTAACTTATGAAGATGGTTCAAGTGAATCTTCAAGTACAATTTTACAAATTGATAATCAAAAACCTGTTATAATTGATGTGGTAAAAGATGACAATTGGGCAGGAAGTAAAAAGAATGTTACAATTAATGCTAGTGATAATAATGGTAGTGGTATTGCTGGATATTATGTTGGTACAAGTGAAACATGTGACGGAGAATATGTTTCAGATAATAAATTTGAATTAGAAAGTGGAAAATATTATACTTGTGTAAAGGATAATGCTGGTAATATTAGTGATGTAAAAGAATTTGAAATTGCTAATATTGATACATCAAAACCGGCACCAACAGCAGTTGGTAATAAGTATTATGTTACTTATTCTGAAACTAAGGGAATTACTTATTATAGTGAATTTTCAAGAAAAATAGTTTATGAAGATGCAGAAAGTGGTATTAGTGCAATTAAATACTGTTTTACTGATAAAGATACTTGTGAACCAGATAAGAATGCTACTATTCATGTTGGAAATAGTAGTGAAGCAATTTTAAGTTATCCTGCAAATAAGAATGCTACTAGAGTTTGTACAAAAGCAGTTGATAATGTTAATAATGAATCTGAAGTATATTGTGATGATACATTCCTAGTTGATACTACTAAACCTACTGATATTAAAGCAGAACATAATCAAAGTAATTCCAGTTATGTTAAGGTAAGTGGTTCTGATGCAGAAAGTGGCATTTATAAATATACTTGTAAATTTGGTACTAGTTCTTCTAATTTAAATCAAAGTGTAGAAGCTAAAGATGGTATATGTGATTTAGGTGCTATTTCTAGTGGTGTTACTTACTATGTAAAAGCTGAAGTATATAATAATGCTAATTTAGTTGCATCAAGTAGTGTTGTTAATTTTAAAGCACAAGTTAAAATGTCTGATGCATATACTGAAGTTTGTGGTAATGGAGAGTATTGTAATAGTCCTTTATATATAAATTATAACGGAAATATATTTGTTGTTTATAGAAATAATAATGGATATAAAGCTATATATAATGGTGTATATGATCAATATAATTTCTTACAATCTGGTTGTTGTAATAATGGACATTGTACATATAGTGGAGCACATTATACAAATGGTGTGTTAAGTACATATTTAAATGGTACATTTATAAGTGGTTTACCTAATTATTCAAGTAAACTTAAAAATTCTACGTGGTATACTGGAACAAGTAATAATGTTACATCAAGAACTGCAACTGCTTATGTAGGACTTATGGATTATAGTGAATATAATTCAACTAAGGGTAAGAATTGGATTTATGAAGGTGCTTCTGGTACTTATTTCTGGCTAATTACTCCAGCAACAACATCAGCTTACTTAGAAAATTATACAGTAAGATATTATAATGGTAATTATAATTTATCTTCACAGGTTGTTAATACTTCAAGTGGTGCTAGACCTGTAGTTGTGTTTAATGGAAGTTTAGTGTTTACTAGCGGTAAAGGAACTTTAGAAAGTCCTTATGTAGTGTAGGAGGAGACTCATGGAAAAAAAGAATAAAAAATTATTGATTTGTATTGTTGGAGTTATAGTTGGTGTTTTGCTTATTTCTCTTTTGATACTTGGAATAAGTAAATTAAGTACAAAAAGGAATATTGATAAAGTAAATGAAGAACTTGCAGATATCTTTAAAAATGATGTTATTACACCAGAAGATGATGTTTATAGTAAACAAAAAGAAACAGATGTAAAAGTGAAAGAAGCTATGGATAATAAGAAATATACTTTGGATGATCCTTATGTAATAGAAAATCCTTATTATATTTCTCCTCTTACTGCTTTGATTGTTTTTCAAACTAGTAGTGAAGAGGCTGTAACAATTGAAGTTAATGGTCAAAAACAAGAATTTGAAAAAAGTAAAAAACATGCTATTCCAGTTTATGGTTTAGTGGCTGGTAAAAAGAATAGTGTTAAGATAAGTGCTGGTAGTAAATCAAAAACTTTAGATTTAGATATGACTAGCGTTAAGGATGATTTGAATTTAGATGTTAGCCTTGGTAAAGGCACAGACTTGGGTAATGATATATATGTTGTTACAACACCAGGTGATGAAGGAATGTATGGTTTTAATACAAATGGAGAACTCGTATGGAGACTTACTGATACTTTTGGTTTAGCTATAACTAAGCTTGATAATGGACATTTGCTTTTAAGTAATACGGAATATATTTTGACTTATTCTAGAACTGGTCTTGTGGAAATTGATTATTTAGGAAAAATATATAATGTTTATGATATTCAAGGCGGTTATCACAATGATGTAGTTGTTTTAGATAATGGTAATTATTTACTTGGATCTTCAAATATAACTAGAGGTACTATTTCTGATATTTTAATTGAAATTAATCCTAAAGATGGAAGAATTGTTAATACAATTGATGTTAAGAATATTGTTGATGATGTTAGTGATAGATTTGTAGAAAATCTTAAAATTATGGATTGGGCAGCAATTAATAGTATATATTTTGATAAAGAAAGTAATTCAGTTATACTTTCACTTGGTGGTAGAAATTCAGTTGTAAGTATTGATTATAGTAGTAAAAAAATTAATTGGATATTTGGTGATATTAAATATTGGAATGATAAATTTAAAGATTATATTGTTTCATATGATGGAGAGTATCCAATGCTTACAAATAGTGTAAGTCTTAATAAAGATGGTAATTTAGTATTATTTAATAATGGTATGGATGGATCTTTAACTGAAGATGCTTTGTGTAGTAATTTTGTTGGATCTCATAGTAAAGGCCAAATATTTAAAATTGATAATAAAGTTGCTACTTTAATTAGTGAATTTACTGATAATAATTCTTTCTATAGCTATGCTGTTTCAAATTATAATGAACTTGGTAATGGAAACTATTTATTATTCTCTGCATGGGAATATGGGGAAGGTACAATGCTTAAAGAAGGTTGTACAATGAATAGTAATGTTGAAGGTTTACATTCTATTATATATGAATTAGATAAGAATAATAATATTTTATTTAAGGCTTCTTTTATGGGTGGTTCTTATAGAGCTAATAAAATAAATTTATATAAAAATAGTGGTAAGAATTTTAATCCAAGTGATATAAATTATTATAATACAATGGATGCTAAAATTTATGAAGAAGTTGAAAATTCAACTATAGTGAATTCACTTAAAAATGCTGAAAAGAGTATTTATTCTGTTAGTATTAGTAAAAACTTGTTAACTATTAATGCAGCTTTTCAAACAAACGATGAAGTTTATGTTCTTCTTGTTGGTAAAGAAAATAAAGCTTATAAATATTTATCTAAAACTAAAGGTAACTATTTACAACCTGTTGTAAATTTAAGAGGTTTATCTGGTGAATATGCATTGTTCTTAGTTGTAAATGGTGTTTATTATAATTTAGATCAAACATATAAATTTTAAAGTAATATAGAGTAATTTTATATTACTTTTTTTTGTGAAACTTTTGTGAACATTAGCACTTATAGTTGACAAGTGCTAAATATGGTAATATAATGGTAGTGTTAGTTGAGAAAGCTAACAAATAAAAACATTTTCAAAGTATAAACATAAAGAATTTGAAAATATTAAATATGAAAGGATGATGATATTTATGTTACCAAGTAGAATGTTTTTTGATGATATGTTAAGTGATTTTGAAAAGGAAAATAAGATGAAATGTGATATCTTTGAAAAAGATAACAAGGTCTTTATAGAAATGGATGTTCCAGGATATGACAAGAAAGATATAAAAGTAGAATGTAATAAAGGAAATATTGTTGTTAAGGCTGAACATCATGAAAAACATGAAGATAATAAGAAATACCTTCATAGAGAAAGAAAAATGTATGGCAGACTTGAAAGAAGTTTTCATTTAGATGATGTTGATGAAGAAACTATGGAAGCAGAATTTAAAGATGGTATTTTAACTATTAGTGTTTCCAAAGTGGATGAAGATAAAAATAAAAGATATATTGAAGTTAAATAAATTTGAAAGTGCACTTAAGGTGCATTTTTTTGCTATAAAAATTGTTGAAATTTGTCAGTGTTTTAGATGTTTTGATATTATTTGTCGAAAGCCTTGAAAGTCTTAAAAATATATGTATAATAGCGCCCTAGAAATGAACAATTATATGAATGCAACTAAAAGAGAATTTGTACTTCTAACTGGTAAATTTGTTAAAATACTTTTTAATACTAAAGTTGGGCAAAAAAATTTATAAGTTTAATTATTGATACAACTGTTGAACTTTTTGGTCAAAATTTTATTTCATTAAATCCACATATTTTAGTGCTTCCAGATGTTGTAAGTAGTGAAGAAGATTTAGCAAAAGAAAACGTTATATCTGTTTGTATGTGATGACAATGATTTGTTGGTTCGTTTGTTTGAGAGTGAGAAACAAAAAAATTGATGAAGGAGAAATTTAATATAGGTTTTAAAATACCTATGTTTTTTTTGAAAGATATGATAGAATAAAAATGAGGTTATATATTATGGATGAACTAAAAAAATATGGTGATAATATTGTTATCAATGATTATGAAATTAATGTGTTAAGTAAATGTAATATTGATGTAACTAAATGTAAAACAATTGCAGAAATTTTACTTCTTATTGATAGATATTTAGATGATTCTGATTTAGAAGATGAAGAATATGAAGAAATAGATTTTGTTGCAAATAATTTGAGTGAAAGATTGTATTATATGGGGAATAAGTAGTATGAAAAAGAATAAAAAGAGATTGTTAATTAGCATTTTGGTTCTGTTTGTTGTATCGTGTGGTGTCTTTATATTTAACATTATTGGTAATAATAACAAAGAGGAAAAAGATTTGTTTGGTATAGAGAGTATTACAACATTAAACAATGTTGGTATAAAACTTGGTGAAGATTTTTACGTTAAACATGAAAGTGATAAGCTAGTAGTTTATGATTTTAATAATGATGTTATTAGTGAATATGCAGATGATTTTACTGGTTATGAAATATTTGATAAAAGATTAATTATTATAAATGATGATGAAATGTCAGTAATAATTAATAAAAATGGTACAACTTTAAAAAGTGGTGAAGTAATAATAGGTTCTCAAGATAATAAATATATTCTTGTAGATGATACAATTTATGATTATAATTTAAGAGAAATATATAAACTGGATGTAAAGGTTAATAAAGAATACAATGCATTATTTGTAAATGATCTTTTCATATATGATATATCTGATAATATTACTGAAAATGTTATAGTTGACCTTGAAGAAGAAAACGTGCTGTTGAAAGGTTTTAGTAAAAGTTATTCATTTTATTATTATGATGTAATTTATTTTGCAGTTACTTTAAATGATATAAGTTATTTGCTGGATGTAAATACTAAAAAGATAGTTTATGAAGATATAAAAGTTGATGAAGATAATTTATATTATAATATATTTACTTATAAAGATAATACTTATTATATATCTGATAAAATATATGGAGAAAATACCAAAATAAGTGATAAATATATAATGACTAAAGATACTTGTGAAGATGGTTATAAGTTAAAAGATTTAAATGGGAAAACTATTATTGATCAATGTATGAATGGTTATAAAATTTGATGATGCTATTGTGGGTTTAAGTGTTAATGGTCATAGTATATTATTTTATAAAGATAAAAAAATTGAAGGAGCAGTCTTTTCTTTACAAGGTGATTATATAAAGGTAGAAAAGTCAGTTGATTTGTTAGGTTATGGTTCTGAAAGTACTTATTATAATAAAGATTTAGAAAAAATAGATTTTGATGGAAATGCAAGTCTTTATTACATAGGTAATGGTTATTATTATAGTTATTATATTAATGATAATAGCTATTATTTCTATGATAAAGATTTAAATAAGGTAAGTGATAAACTAAGTAGTATTATTTGTAATAAAAATACATATTGTGATGTAACTACGAATAATTATACTCACTATTTATATAAAGATGGTAAAAAAGTATTTGAAGAAAAATTAACTAATATTAAATTAGATGATAATGAAATATTAATTGAAACTCTTTATAAGACTTATTTGTTAAAGTTAGGAAATAATAAAAATGTAAAGTTAGATTTAAGCTTTGATTATAATATAGATGTTGATAAAATTATAAGTAAATATGATTTAAAAAAAGATGAGTCTATTATAAAACAAAATAAAGAATTGTTTATACAATATGCTTATCTTGTAGAAAATAGTAATAATCTTATGGATTATAAAAAACAAGTTTTTGATTTATTTAAGGTAATAATAGATAACTCTAAGTATCTTGATGAATTTTATTTTCTTTATAAGTTAGGAAAGCTTAATATTATTTATGAAGAAGCTACATATAATGGAAATGCTATTTCAACATATGCTGATTCTGTTACTAAAGTAAGTCTTTCATCAAGTCAAGATAGTATTATTTATCATGAACTTATGCATTTTGTAGATTTTTCTATAAATTATAATTCTAATAATTGGCTTTATAAGTGCGATGGTAAATATAAGATTATGCCAGCTTCTGAAAATATTTATGATGGTTGTGATTCTGTGATTATTCATTCTACAAATTATTTAACTGAGGCAGGTGCAGAAATATTTAAAGCTAAGTATTTTACAAAAGAAATTAAATCTATTGCTTATTATTTTGCCTCAAATTATCTTGAAGGTCTAGAATATATATTTGGCTCAGAAGAAATAAATAAGTGGTATTTTGGTGATGTTAATAATTTCTATATTGCACTTCTTAATGATTATGAAAATGTGGATATAGTAAATAAAATAATTGATGCTTTAAATTCAACAACATCTTTAGAAGAAGGTTCAAATTCTAATGTCGGTTATTTGCTTGATATATTAATTGATTTATATAAAAAACATATTGGTAATGATTATTTAAGTGATAAGAAATTTTCATTTATACTAAAATCAATGAGTGATAATGATTATATAAATACTTCAAAATACTATAATGAATTTAAATCTGTTTTAGATATGGATTATGGTTCTTTAAACGAATTAAAAGAAAAGACTGGATATGATATGTATGGTAATTCCATTGATCCTGTTATTATTGATAATAAAATGTATCTTAGTTGGAATGTTTCAAATAAATTAGTAGCTAAGTGTGCTGTTATTTGGATAAATTATGACTTTGATAATGATAAAGTTACTGATTATATTGTTATAGAAGAAAATATTAAAAGTTAATTATAGAAAAAGTTACTAGTATTTACTAGTGGCTTTTTTTTGATGTAAAATGCTTATATACTAGAGAAAATATCCAGTGTGATATTGTTATGTATGGAGGATATGAAAAAGAAAATATTGATTTTATCAGCTTTTATTTTATTACTTGGAGTTGTAATTATATATCATAATTAAAGTAAGGATAATGTATTAGAGGATATTAAATCTAAAGTTATAAAAAATGAAAATACATTATCTATGATGCTAGAAACTGAAGCTGGTTCTGGAAATTATGATAAATTAAGTTAAAAGCATGGCACTGTCCATGTTTTTTTGGTATAATTAAAGAAGAATTGAGGTAAAAATATAAAATGAAAGAAGAAGTAATAAGTAAAGTAAGTAAAAAGATTAATTTGAAAGAATATCAAATTAAGAATGTAATTGAGATGTTAAGTGAAGGCGCAACCATACCATTTATGGCTCGTTATAGAAAAGAAGTAACTGGAAATTTAAATGAAGATGAACTTAGACTTA
Source organism: uncultured Bacilli bacterium (assembly GCA_934085825.1). Lineage (GTDB taxonomy): Bacteria > Bacillota_I > Bacilli_A > RF39 > UBA660 > Onthocola_B. The sequence goes on from CAKOHR010000007.1 coordinate 58,900, forward strand.
TTGAAACAGAATATAACTATATGGTTAATTTGGAAAACAGAAAAGAAGATGTTAAAAGATTAATTGATGAAAAGGGGATGCTTACTGATGAAATAGTTAAAGCTATTGATGAAGCAACTAAATTAAGTGAAGTTGAAGATATTTATACTCCATTTAAAGAAAAGAGAAAAACTAAAGGTACTGAAGCTATTAAACTTGGACTTGAACCTTTAGCTAAGATCATTATGAGTTTACCAAATAAAACTAGAGATGAAGTTGCTAAAGACTTTATTAATGAAAACGTTAAGACTGTTGATGAAGCCATTACTAACGCTGGATATATTATTGCTGATTGGATAAGTGATAAGCCTAAATATAGAAAAGCTATTAGAAATTATTATTGGTATAATGGTTTAGTTAAAGGTAAAATCAAAAAGAATGCTGTTGATGTAAATAAGACATATGAAATATATTATGATTTTGAATGTAAAATAACTAGTATTAAACCACATCAAGTACTTGCACTTGCACGTGCTGATAAGGAAAAGGTTGTTACATATTCACTTAGTTTGGATAAAGCTGGGGTTATTAAATACTTAGAAGAACAAGTTATTGGTGGTAAATCATCACCACTTGTAGATGATATGAAAGTATTTATTGAAGATGCTTGGAAAAGACTTTTGGAACCTTCTTTGGAAAGAGATATTAAAGCAGAACTTTATGATAAAGCAAGTGAATTTGGAATTAATGAATTTGGCAATAATCTAGAAAATTTACTTCTTACACCACCAATTAAGGAAAGTATAGTACTAGGATTTGATCCAGCTTTTAGAACTGGTTGTAAGCTTGCTGTCTTAAGTGAAAATGGAGAAGTTTTAGAAATTGGGGTAATTTATCCACATGAGCCTAAAAAAGAAGTTGATATGGCTGAAAAAATAATGCTCGCTTTAATTCAAAAACATAATGTTAAGATAATTGCTATTGGTAATGGTACTGCTTCACGTGAAAGTGAAATGTTTGTAGCTAACCTTATAAAAAAATATAATCTTGATATAAAATATGTTATTGTTAGTGAAGCTGGTGCTAGTGTTTATTCAGCAAGTCCACTTGCTAAGAAAGAGTTTCCTGATTATTCTGTTGAACAAAGAAGTGCTGTTTCAATTGGCCGTAGACTTCAAGATGCTTTATCAGAACTTGTTAAGATTGACCCAAAGAGTATTGGGGTAGGTTTATATCAACACGATTTAAAACAAAAAGAACTTGATGAGGAACTAGGATTTGTAGTTAGTAAAGTTGTTAATGAAGTTGGTGTTAATTTAAATAATGCTAGTGATAGTATTTTAGGTTATGTATCTGGTTTAAATAAAAAAGTGATTGGTAAGATGCAAGAATATAAAAAGAAAAATGGCGGTTTTACATCACGTGAAGAATTAAAGAAAGTATCTGGTATGGATGATAAAATATTTGAACAATCGGCAGGATTCCTACGGATATTTGGAAATAATCCATTAGATAAAACTAATATACATCCAGAAGATTATGAAATTGTTAATAAAATATTAAGTGATAATAATATTGATGTAAAGCTAGTTGGAACTAAAGATATGGAAAGTAAACTAGCTAATATTAAAGATGAAGCTATTACAAGTAAGTATAATATTAGTAACGAAAAATGGGAAAGCTTTAAAAATAACTTAGTAAGTGGTGTTATTGATCCCCGTGATGATGTTAAACAAATGAGGCTTAGAAGTGATGTTTTGACAATAGATGATTTAGAGCTTGGTATGAGTTTAGAAGGTACAGTTAGAAATGTTACTGCATTTGGTGCTTTTATTGATATTGGCCTGCATGATGATGGTTTAGTACATATTTCTAAAATGAGTAAATCATATGTTAAACATCCTAGTGAAATATTAAAAGTTGGAGATATTATTACTGTTTATGTTATTAGTATTGATAAAGAAAAAGGAAGAGTTAATTTATCTTTAATTGAGGAGTAAATTATGAAATTAATATTTAGATTAATTAAAATTGTTATTATATTTTTATTAATTGGTGGTTGTTTTTATCTTCTTATAAATAAAACATTTATTTATGATAATTATAAAACGGAAATAATGGAAAGTGATGGCATACCTCTAAAGAAATTTATGTATGTTGTTGATAATGATGATAGTAATGAAGCTAAGTTTTATACATTATTATCTAATAGTACATTAGGTAATAAGAAAAAAAGCTATTTAAATGATTTGGAATCATGCTATGGAAATTATTATTATGATGAAAGAAATAATATTACTATTACTAAATATGATATTATTGATAAAAAATATTATAGAGAAGTTGATATTAATTATGTAGGTGATAATTATTGTAGCCAAGATTATAAACTTAGTGATATGTGGATTTATGATTATATTAATAAAAGTGCTTATTTAACTGGTGATATTACAGAAAAAAATATGACTGTTTTAGTTGATAAAATATATAAAAGCAAAAATATAGAACCAGATGTAAGAGATTATAATAGTGAATATAGTTATAAAGTTAATTGCGAAAATAATGAAGAGAAGTATACTTTAATTTTTGAAGATTTTGGCGAAAATGAGTTACTTGTCAAACGTGAAGTGAGTGGCAATACTAAGTTCGCAGTTTATGAAATTGAAAATGTTAAAGAATATTTGAAAAGTTTAAAATAAAAAAGCTAAGCGTTAAGCCTAGCTTTTTTGGTGTGAGCTAAACATCAAAAGGTCAAAAACCTTTGGTAAAATATGAAAAAGAGATGTTTCTCACATATTAATTATATGTGATATTAATGTTATTGTCAAATTAAAAAGAAGTGTGATATAATTTATCTGAAGGATGGTGTTTTAAATGGATACAATTTGTAGATATTTTTTGTATTTCATTATATATTCGATGATAGGTTGGTTTATGGAAGTATGTGTATCACTTTGGAATAAACATAAATTTATAAATAGAGGTTTTTTAATAGGGCCTTATTGTCCGATTTATGGATGGGGTTCACTTGCAATTATACTAGTAGTAGGACAAAATACTTCTGATGTGTTAGCTGTATTTTTAAAAGCAATTTTAATTTGTTCTTTACTTGAATATTTTACTAGTTATTTTATGGAAAAAATATATAATGTTAGATGGTGGGATTATTCAAATAAAAAATTTAATATTAATGGAAGAATATGTTTGGAAACAATGGTTCCTTTTGGGATTCTTGCACTTCTAATAATATATGTTGTACATCCTATTATAATAAAATTTGTAGGATTACTTTCTCCGCTTGCTTTAATTATAGTGTCAACTTTAATATTTATTATCTATTTTGTTGATAATGTTATCTCAACATTTATTTTATTCAAAATTAAAGGGAAAATTAAAAGCGAGAAAAAGGATAATACTGAAAAAATAAAAAAATATATTGAAAAATGGTTTCAAGATAATTCAATATTATATCGTAGAATTAAAAATGCATTTCCAAAATTTGAAATATTTAAAAAAATCAAATAAACTTTATTTACAAAAACTTCTTTTAATGATAGAATAACTATTCGTTAAAGGGAGTTTTTTTATGCAAAAAGTGTATGGATTTACAAATGAGTTCATAGCGGCTTATCCAGAAATTTATAATTTTGAAAATGCTGATGTTTTAAGTGTATTAGGTAGTGGTGATCAGTATTTTATGTCTGTTTTAGCTGGAGCTAAGGATGTCACACTTTTTGATATTAATATAAATGCTTGGTATCATTTTGTTTTGAAATTTATGGCTATTAGACGTTTGTCTTATGAGGAGTTTTGGCAATTTTTTATAACTGACAATTTAAATAATTTAAAATTATATTCTAAAATTTGTGAATATTTGCCAAAAGATGTAAAAAAATTTTTTGATATTATGAAATTTACTTGTTTGAAATTTTCAAATATTAAAATAAGGGCTACATTTTTGGATTGCCTAAAAAAAGAAGATTATTTGAGAATGTTACCATATTTAAATGAAGATAATTATTATAAATTACAAGAATTACTTAATAAAAAAGAACTTCCAAAGTGTTATATTAAAGATTTTGTGGAAATTGCTTTAAGTAAAGAAAGAAAAGATTACGATTTATTACTTTTATCAAATATTTATCATTGGATGGATTTTACTCCATATGATTTTATGACTTTATTAAATCAGTTTGATCCATGCATTATTCAAGCTTTATATTCTTGGCATTATAGTAAAGAAATTGAAAATTTTATAAATTTAGGTTTTGACCTTGTAAAAGTTCCTGCGGTAAAACCTACAGTGTTTAATGATGGTGTAAATTATGTGTTGACATATAAAAGGTCAAAGTGATGCAAATTATTGCATTTTCTAGGGATAGATAATATAATAAGATAGGTGATTTAGATGTACGAAAATAAGAAAATATTAATTTTAGGAGCTGCTAAGAGTGGAATAGCAGTTGCAAGACTGTTAGCAGGAAAAAATAATAATATTATTTTAACTGATTTAAATGAAATTAATGAAGAAGTATCTAGAGAGTTAGAGTCTTTAGGAGTAAAAATAGTTATAACAAAAAATCAATTAGATCTTTTGGACGAATCATGGGATTTAATAATTAAAAATCCGGCGATTATGTCAACGAGCGCTCTTATAAAAAAGTGTGGAGAATTAAATTTAAGAGTAGAAAATGAAATGGAAGTTGCTTATCATTTTTTGCCTAATGATATAAAGATTCTTGGTGTTACTGGTTCTAATGGAAAAACTACTACTACAACGATGTTATATAATATGTTGATGCTTTCTGGATATAGTGTTGTGCTTGGAGGAAATATAGGTACACCCTTAACAGATTTGCTTGGAAATATTAAATCAGGTGATATTTTACTTTTGGAAATAAGCGATCATCAATTATGTGATTTTCATGATTTTAAAACTGATATTAGTGTGCTTACAAATATTTGTCCTACTCATTTAGATTATCATGGATCTTATGAGCATTACATGATGACTAAGAAGAATGTATTTAATAATCATACTGAGAAAGAAATTGCTATTATAAATAAGGACAATGAAGATGCTTGTAAAGTTAGTAGCGATATTAAATCCACTAAGGTTTACTTTAGTAAGTTTGATAAAACTTGTAAAACTTATTATGAAAATGGCAATATTTATTTAAATGGTAAACATGTTTTAGATGCTTCTGAAATTGGTGTGCCAGGTGAACATAATATAGAAAATGTTATGGCAGCCTTAAGTGCAGCTAGTTATTTTGATTTAGATATGGATAAAATAAAAGAATTTTTGCGTTCTTTTGGTGGGGTAGAACATCGTTTGGAATTTGTTAAAAATATTGATGGCGTAGAATATTATAATGACAGTAAATCTACAAATCCTACTTCGACTATAACAGCTTTAAAAACTTTTAATAAAAATGTTCATCTAATTCTTGGAGGACTTAATCGTAATCAAGATTATCATGAATTAGATAAATATATGAAAAATGTTGTTTATATTTATGCTATTGGTGGTACAACTGATGCTGTTGCAGATTATGCAAAAGAACTTAATATTCCTTGTTTTAAAGGTTATACTTTAGCAAAAGCAATGGAATTTTTAAAAAATAATGTATCTAGTGGGGAAGTTGTTTTGCTTTCTCCTGGTGCTTCAAGTCAAGACCAATATCCTCATTTTGAAGATAGAGGTAATGAATTTAAAAATATTGTTAATGAAATAAAAGCGTAAATTGATAATGATTTATGCTTTTTCTATTATCATAAATTATTGCTTTTTTCAGTATTTTTGTTATAATTTAATAGGTGGTAGATAATTATGAAATATTTAATTAATGCTTTTTGGGGATTTTGTATGGCACTAGCTGATAGTGTTCCAGGTGTAAGTGGTGGTACTATTGCATTTATTTTGGGCTTTTATGATAAGTTTATAAATGCTTTAAATGATGTATTTTATGGAGATATGGCAAAGAAGAAATCTGCTATATGGTTTTTGTTTAAACTTGGAACTGGATGGGTTGTGGGGCTTAGTTTAGCAACTTTGGTACTTACAAGTTTATTTGAAAGTAAGATATATGCTGTAAGTTCTTTATTTTTAGGTTTTATTATATTTTCTATACCTTTAATTATTAAAGAAGAAAAAGAAAATATAAAAGGAAAGTATAAGAATATTATATTTACTATAATTGGAATATTAATTGTTTCTTTGATTACTTACTTTAATCCAATTTCTGGTGGTTCTAGTGTTAATATTGCTAATTTAAATTTCGGCCTCGGTATATATATTTTACTAGTTGGTATGGTTGCTATAAGTGCCATGGTATTACCTGGAATATCTGGTTCTACGTTGCTACTTATTTTTGGATTATATATTCCAATTATTAGTGCTATTAAAGAATTTTTGCATTTAAATTTTACTTATTTTCCAGCACTTCTTTGTTTTGGTTTGGGAGTTCTTTTAGGTATTGCTTTAGTTATTAAATTAATAAAGATTGCTTTGGAAAAACATCGTAGTGCTACAGTATATTTAATACTTGGATTAATGATTGGTTCATTGTATGCAATTGTTATGGGACCAACAACTCTTGAAGTTCCTAAAGATGCTATGAGTTTTGAAACTTTTAATATTTTTTACTTTATAATTGGGGGCTTAGTTATATTTGGCTTGGAAAAAATTAAAGAATTATTAGAAAAAAAGCATATTGAAGGTTAATTTATGAAAATTTTTAGAATTTTAATTGTATTTTTTTCTTTGCTACTTTTTAGTATAATTTGTTATTTTGTTTGTAGATATGATGTTTTAAAAATTGATACGTATGTAAGTGACTTTGTTATTAATAACATCATAAATAATAAATTTACTTCTATGTGTAAAGTAATAACACAGTTGGGTGGTACTTCATTTATCGTTTTAGTTAGTATTTTAATTTTTATATTTTGGAAAGAAAGGTGGTTTGTAACTTTTGATTTAGTTGGTGTTGTTGCACTTAATCAACTCATCAAATTTATAGTAAAAAGACCAAGACCAAATTTTTATCGATTAGTTAATGCCAGTGGATATAGTTTTCCTTCAGGACATTCTATGGTATGTATAGCTTTTTATGGTATAATGGTATATCTTATTTATAAAAATATTAAGAATAATAATTTAAAATATGCATTAATTATATTGTTGGGATTATTAATTATACTTATTGGTTTTAGTAGAATTTATGTTGGTGTGCATTATTTTACTGATGTCATAGCGGGTTTACTTTTAGGACTTGCTTATTTAATAGTATATATTTGGATTTATAAAAGGGTGAATAAAAATGAAGAGTAATAATTTAATAAGTAGTTTTAAGTATGCGATGCAAGGTATATTAAGGGCTTTTAAAACCGAAAGAAATTTAAAAATACATGCATCTATGATGATGATTGTAGTAATACTTGGTGTTATTTTTAAAATTGCTGTATGGGAATGGATTACTTGTATTATTTTATTTGCTTTAGTTATTGGAGCTGAACTTTTAAATACTTCAATTGAAGAAATGGTTAATTTATTATCTCCGGAGATAAGAGTACATGCAAAATACGCGAAAGATATTGCTGCTGGAGCAGTTTTAATATTTGCAATTGCATCTGCCATTGTTGGTGCTATAATATTTATACCAAAAATACTAGTTTATTTTAATTTATAAAAGTCAAAAAGTGACTTTTTTGATGCAAAATAGCTATATAATAGAGTGAATATCCAGTGTGATATTGTTATAAATGGTGGTTACATGAAAAAGAAAATATTGATTTTATCGGCATTTGCTTTAATTATTGGAGTAATAATATTATATAAAAATTATAGTAAAAATGATGAAGCCAAAGTTGTGAATAACAGAAAACACTTATTATTTGGAATACTATAAAGAGCCATGTAAGCCTTTATTTGTTTTGTGATAAAAAATAAATATGTGCATAAAAGAAACCAAATAGAATTTTTATTTGGTTTCTTTTAATTCAAAATAAATATCTCTAAGTTCCATAGCTTTTTCAAAGTCCATTGCTGCAGCAGCTTCACGCATTTCTTTTTCGATTTGTTCAATTTGTATAGCTTTTTCTTTTTTGGATAGTTTTGGCTTTTTGCCAGTTACTTCATTTGTTACAACTTCTTTTATGTCTTTGATGATTGTTTTTGGTGTTATACCATGAATTTTATTATATTCTTCTTGGATAGCACGTCTTCTTTGGGTTTCTGTAATTGCTTCATTCATAGAATCACTATATTTATCTGCATACATAATTACTTTACCATTTTCATTACGTGCTGCTCTTCCAATAGTTTGAATTAAACTGCGTGTACTTCGAAGGAAACCTTGTTTATCAGCATCTAATATACATATTAAACTTACTTCAGGTATATCTAAGCCTTCACGAAGTAGGTTAATTCCAACAATACAATCATAAACTCCACTTCTTAAATCATGTATAATTTTAAGTCTTTCAAGGGTTTTGATTTCACTATGTAAGTATGCAACTTTAATATTCATTTCTTTTAAATAATTTGTTAATTCTTCACTCATTCTAATTGTAAGTGTAGTTATTAAAACTCTTTCATTTTTCTTAATTCTATCATTTATTTCACTTATTATATCATCAATTTGCCCTTCAGATTTACGGACTTCAATAATTGGGTCAAGTAATCCCGTTGGTCTAATGATTTGTTCTACAAATTTATTATTTGTTTTTTCCAGTTCATAGTCACCTGGTGTTGCAGAAACATAAATTGCTTGATTAATTTTTTCTTCAAATTCTTCAAATTTAAGTGGTCTATTGTCTAGAGCACTCGGAAGTCTAAAACCATAATCAACTAAAGTTTGTTTACGCATTCTATCACCATTATACATGGCTCTTACTTGGGGCAAAGTAACGTGGGATTCATCCACTACTAGTAGAAAATCTTTAGGGAAGAAATCTATTAAACATGATGGTGTTTCTCCCGCGACTCTTAAAGCTAGATGTCTTGAATAGTTTTCAACACCATTACAAAATCCTGTTTCTCTTAGCATCTCTAAATCATAGTTAGTTCTTTCACGTAATCTTTGTTCTTCGATTAGTTTGTTTTCACTTTTTAATTCTTCAAGTCTTTCTTTAAGCTCTGCTTCAATTCTATTGCATGCTTCATCTAATTTTTCTTTACTTGTTACAAAGTGAGAAGCTGGTGATATGGTAACTGATTTTTTACTTTGTGATACAACCCCAGTAAGTGGGTCAAATGTACAAATTTCTGCTACTATGTCATCTTCTAAAATGATTCTAATACCACTTACTTTTTCATTAACAGGTATAATGTCTATGTTGTTTCCTCTGGCTCTAAATGTTCCACGATGAAAGTCTAAATCATTTCTTTCATATGTCATGTCAACAAGTCTATTTAGTATTTTACCTCTAGATATTTTGTCCCCAACAGTTAATATTAACATGTTTTTTTCGTATTCTTCTTTTTCACCAATACCATAAATACATGATACTGATGCAACTACTATAACATCTTTATAATTAATTAGAGCACTTGTTGCAGCATGTCTTAATTCATCAATTTCATCATTTATTGATGAATCTTTTTCTATGTATGTGTCACTGCTTGGTACATACGCTTCAGGTTGATAATAATCATAGTAAGATACAAAATATTCTACATGATTATTTGGAAAAAATTCTTTTAGTTCTGCATAAAGTTGTCCTGCTAAAGTTTTGTTATGAGCTAAAACTAGGGTAGGTTTGTTAGTTTTCTCTATAACATTTGCTATTGTAAATGTTTTACCTGTACCTGTTGCACCTAATAAAACTTGTTCTTTTTTTCCTTCGTTTATACCATCCACTAATTCTTTAATTGCTTCAGGTTGGTCACCACTAGGTTTATATTTACTTACTAATTCAAATTTATCTTTCATAGTTTCCTCCATTCTAAAGTTTATTGATAATAATATATTGTTTTCAACTAACAATGATATTATACTAGACAAATACTTGTTCGTCAATTAAAATGCTAGTAATTGTTATAATTAAATTAAAAGTAATAATAAAATAAAAATACCCAATCAAGCTTGATTGGGTAAACCAACATTTAGGTTAACACTCAACATGCAAAAATTGAATGTTTCCTTTTTATTATATGCAAATTTTCTTTGCTAAATTATTGTCAAATTTTGATACAATCTGTAGCTTATACAAATTTGCTATTTAAAAATAATAAAATTTGTGGTAAAATCTTTTTATAAAAAGCGAGGTAATAGAAATGACATATATTTTTGGACATAAAAGTCCTGATACTGATACTGTTTGTTCAAGTATTGCTCTTTCATATTTAAAAAATACATTGGGGGATAAAACTGTACCTAAAGTACTTGGAAATATAAATAATGAAACTAAATTCGTTTTGGATTATTTTAAAGTAGAAGTTCCTAGTTATTTAAATGATGTAAGAGTTAGAATAAAAAATGTTAAATATGATAAAAAAGCATATATTAATGAAAATGAATCAATTGATGCAGCTTTTAAGTTAATGCAAAATAGAAATATTACTGCTGTACCTTTGGTTGATGATAATAAAATGCTTACTGGTTTTGTAACTTTAAAAGAACTTGCTAAATATTTAATAAATGGTAGTAGGGAAGAAGTAAATACTACTTTAGATAATATTATTGAAACAATAAATGCTAAAGTTATAGTTAAATGTGATGATCAAATTGTTGGTAGAACTTTTATTGCAGGTCTTAGTTTTAAAGCACTTGAACAGGTAGTTGATCTAGATAGTAATGATATTTTAATAGTTGGAGATAGATATAAAGTACTTGATTATGCTATTAAATCTAAAGTAAAACTTGTTATTATTCCTCTTAATGTTAATTTGGAAAAAAAGGTTATTATGAAGGCTCGTGAAAATGGAGTTAACATGATTGCTTCTGAACTCGATAGTTTTCAAATTGCTACGAGAATTACTTTAAGTAACTATATAAAAAATATTAATATAAATAAAAATCCAGTTACAGTTAATAATGAGGATTATTTTACAGATTTTAAAACTATGACTCATAAAGTTAATCATACTAATTATCCTGTTATTAATAATAAAGGTGTATGTTTAGGATTAATTAGACTTACTGGACCTAATGATTATGATAAACAAAAGGTTATACTTGTTGATCATAATAATTTAGCTCAATCTGTTGATGGAATTGAAGAAGCGGATATTTTGGAAATTATTGATCATCATAATTTAGGGGCTATAGGTACTAATGTGCCAATTAATTTTAGAAGTAAACCTGTTGGATGTACATCAACTATGATATATGATATGTTTTTGGAAAAGAAAATAAGTATTCCAAAAGATATTGCAGGTTTAATGCTTTCTGCCATTTTATCTGATACACTTCTTTTAACAAGTCCAACAACAACTGAAGATGATAGATTTGCTGCTGTAAAACTTGCTGGCATTGCTAAAGTTGATATAGATAAATATGGTTTACAAATGATAAAAGCTGCTTCATCTATTGAAGGTATGAGTGTTAAAGATTTAATTAAGAGTGATTTTAAAAATTATGTAGTTGGTAATAGAAATTTAGGTATTGGTCAAGTTATGACTCTTGATTTTGATGTTATTAATGAAAAAATGGATGAATATGTTCAAGTTTTAGATGAAATGGTAGATACAAATTATAATATTGTAGTTATATTTATAACTGATATTATTAAAAAAGGATCATATGTAATTTATAATACTAAGGCTAAAGATGTTGTAGAAGATGCCTTTGGACTTAAAAAAACATATGAAGGAGTTTTTATTCCTAAAATAGTTTCTAGAAAAAAACAAATACTTCCAAGTATACTTAGTGTTATCGAAGATAAAAAATAGTAAGAATAGTCAATTTTGTATTTTATATAGTACAAAAATTGACTGTTTCTTTATATAAAGATCAGTTTAAAATTTTAAAGTGTATAAAAATATGAAAGATTATTATCCTAAATGTGTAAAGAATATTAATAAAATGTTAAGGAGGCATTGTAGATGAAAGCACTTATAACTGGGGCTTCAAGTGGAATAGGAAAGAATATGGCTTATGTTTTGGCAAATAAAGGTATTGATTTAATACTTGTTGCTAGAAGTAAGGATGAAATGGTTAAAATAAAGGAAAATGTTAAAGTAAATGTAGATATTATAGAAATGGATTTACTTAAAGAAAAGAATGTTTTTAAGTTATATGATATGTGTAAAGATAAAAATATAGATATACTTATAAATAATGCTGGTTTTGGGTTATTTGGTATATTTACAGAGACAGATTTAGAAAGAGAACTAGAAATGATTGATTTAAATATAAAGGCATATCATATTTTAACTAAGTTATTTTTAAAAGATTTTGTAGAAAAAGATTCTGGTTATATTTTAAATGTTGCTTCAAGTGCAGGTTTTATGGCAGGACCAAGACTTAGTACTTATTATGCTACAAAAAATTATGTTTTAAAGCTTACTATGGCTATTAATGAAGAACTTAGACAAAGTGGAAGTAATGTTGTTGTTTCAGCACTTTGTCCTGGACCTGTTAATACTAATTTTAATAGGGTGGCTCATGGAGAATTTAGTATTAAAGAAGCTAGTCCAAAGTATGTAGCAGAATATGCCATTGATAAGTTATTTCAAAAGAAAATGCTTATTATTCCTACAATGAGAATAAAGGCAGGTATATTTTTACTTAGACTAATTCCTTACAGATTACAATTAATTTATTGCTATCATATTCAAGGGAAGAAATTAGGTATTAAAAAATAGTTTCATATTTTTACGAAACTATTTTTTCTTTTTCTTCTTTAGTAACTAAAGCATCTAATGGTACATCAAGTGCTTTTGTTATACTATATAATGTTTCTACAGAAAAATTATATGCAACTTTTTCGCTTTGGATTTGTTTTATAAAATCGTGTGATAAATCAACCATTTCTGCAAGCTGTGCAGATGTTATTCCTTTCTTTAGTCTGTATTTTCTGATATTCTTTCGGATTGTATTATAAATATCAGTATCAAAATCAATTTCTTTATTCCGCATAGTTTTCACCTACATATATTGTAATATTTTACCAAATATCTATACAGGATGAAATTATAAAGCATGCTAATTCGGTAAAATATTCTTCAATATTTCTTCCTAAATGTTTTCTAATTCTAATTAAACTACGATTATATTTAGGTTTGGTTTTTTCTAATATAGCTAAAACAAATTTATGTATTATTTCTAAGTTTAATAGGGCATTCTTATTTGCTGTCTTATTTCTATCTTGATTAAAAGTATAATCTAAATGCCAATGTATTTTATTTTCTACTGACCAATGACTTCTTATTATTTTACTAAATCTTTTTACATCTACATTTAAACTTGAGATATGATATCTTTCTTCTATAATTGTAATATCTTTTTCTATTTTTTTCTTTTTTGTATTTTTTCTTTCATTATTTATTTTAGCAATTATTGTTATTGTTTTTCTAACAAGACCAATTGATTGTAAGCCTTCCCAAGAATGTGTTCTATCATACCATTCTATATCTGATGTTTGAAAGTATTCATATTTAATTATTTGCCCATGGCTTTTTTCAAAATATATTTCATATTCAGATTTTGAATTATCAGCAATTATTTCATCACATTTATCTTGATTAAAATATTCTTTTAAGTTATTTTTTAGATCTTCTTGATTTCCTTTTATTGAAAAAACATAATCAGCATGTGCATCTATAACCGCTTTTACATTTTCTTTTTGAGTATTTAAAACATTAACTGTTATTATTTTACCTTTAAAATTTTTATCTTTTAAATATTCTCTTATGGTTGGTATTTTATTTGTTTTACTATTTATTGGAATTGTATTTATATAATAATTTTTAGCAAAAGAATAAACATTTAGACAATTTAATGGCTTAATTGCTTCATTAATAACTGTCTTTTTTCTTTTACTTCCATTGTTTAATCTTCCATCTAAATTCAATATATCATCTTCATTTGATGTATTTAATGTAATAGCATCAAAAAATCTAGAAGAATTTAGTACTTCATGATCTACTAATCCGATTATTCTTTCATAAGAATCTGCTTTAGGCACGCCACCAGTCATTTGTAAAAAGCTTTTAAACCATTTGTAGTTTTCTTCAACAAATTCTTGAATTTCTTCCCATGTGTCGTTATTGGCAAAAGAAGCAATTATTACACACATAATAACATCCCATAATTTAAAACTTATCATATTTTTATTTCGAATATCTTTAATTTCTTTAAGTTTTTCTTTAAGATTTTTAAGTAAAGCAATATCAATATCTTGAAATTTTGTTATATTTAATACTTTTTTAATATATTTTATTTCCAATTTAGTTAATTCATCATATTTTTTCTTTGGTTTAGCCATTAATATCGTTCCAATCTACTATAATAATCATATCATAGCATGGCGGTTTTCCCAAGAAAAAATTGTTTAAACCTAGATTTTATCTAAGTTTCCTTTATGTATTTTTTTTAACTATAATTTTATCCTGCAAATTTATATAGCCTAGTAGTGGCATTTGTGCTATAATGTTAACATAGGAAAGGAGTAAAAAACAACAATGAAGAGAAAAAAAGTAATTATTTTAAGCAGTTTTACTATAATTTTACTTGTTTTTGTTATTATTTTATATAGTAGTAAATATAAAAAACAAGTTTATAGTGAAAATGAAAATAATGAAATAAGGGCTGGAGCATCAGTAAGTATGATGCTTGAAACAAAAGCTGGTTCAGGTAACTATGAGGTATCAACAAGTAGTGAGTGGCCAACAGATGGTTATATGTTTAATGCTAACTTATCAAAATGTGAAAATGGTGGAACTCTTTCATGGAATGATGAAACAAAATCAGTTGTACTTACTACAGGTGTAAGTGACAAGTGTTATGTATATTTTGATATTGTTCCTCCAGATGTTAGTATAGCTGCCAGTAATATACCAACAACTTATGGAAAATTAGGAACAATAAGCTGTTCAAATAGTAGTGCAACTTACAACCAACAGTATAATAGAATTGAAGTATCAAATATTAATACTAAATATGAAAATTGCACATTAAATTATACTGACAGTACATCAAAAGTAAATTTAGCGTCATATATCACAGGCTTAGCAGGAACAGCTCAAGGGACAGGACAAGTAGTAAATGAAACAGCAACAAGTGATAACTCAACTTTTACAGCTGGTGCTAAATTGGAACAAAGTGGTTATACAGTTTCAAGTAATGATGCAACTTATCCATTTGAATGGGATAATACAAATAAAACATGGACAAGTACAAATCATACTGATAGTGCTACAGCAACATTTATATTTAATGTAGCTGCAGCAGGTAATTATCAAGTTTGCTATAAGCAATCAAGTGAAGAAAGCTATGATTACACAATATTTTACAAAGATAATACACAAATAAAATCTTTAAAAGGTATATCTAATAGTGATTTTGCATGTTATTATTTAGGAAATTTAACTACTTCAAATGCTATAAAAGTTACTTATCAAAAAGATCGTAGTACATCAGTTGGTTCAGATAATGTAGTATTTTATTTACAAAGTGGTACTTATAACGAAAATATACAAACTGTTAGTGCAGGTACAAGATATGAAGGAAAAAATCCAAATAACTATGTGTGGTTCAATAATGAATATTGGAGAATAATCGGAGTGTTTGATAGTGGCTCTCATGGACAAAGTGGGAAAAACTTGGTAAAAATAATAAGAGCGGATGTGTTAGATGGACTTGCATGGCATAAGTCAGATACAAATGATTGGACAGCGGCGAGTTTGAATAAACTACTTAATGGCGCTTACTATAATGCTCAAGATGGAACCGGCTCAGGCTATTGCTATGGAAGTGGTTCAGCTACGGCTAATTGTGATTATACTAAAAAAGGAATACAAGCTGGTTATAGAAGTATGATAGCAAATGTAACATGGTATTTAGGTGGATATTCAAGTGATAGTGCAACAACCGAAAGTTTTTATGGATACGAAAGAGGAACAACAGTGTATAGTGGAAGACCAACAAGTACAACAGGATATATAGGACTAATGTATGTAAGTGATTATGGATATAGTGTGTTATCAAGTAGTTGTGCAAGAACAACAAATTTAAGTTCTTATAGTAGTAGCGTATGTGCAGGGCAAAGTTGGCTGTATGGAAAAGGAGATGAATGGACACTTACGCCTGATTCTTCATACAGCGGCAGTGTGTTCCGTCTTGCCTGCATCGGCGGCGTGTACAGCGACAGCGTGAGCAACGCGTATACTGGGTATGGCGTCCGTCCAGTCTTGTATCTAGACGCTTCTGTGTATAAAATAGATGGAGAAGGAACCTTAGATAAGCCATATATCATAGGGATGTGAGAACTTTGGTTTAGCGTGGCTGGCGGGAGTATCCGCCTCACGCCGCGAAAATTAGAAACATGAAGAAAGGAATGTGAAAATATATGTTTAAACAAATGTTTGTACCAGAGGGTGCCGGAAGAACCCCAAAAATATGTAATCATTAATCAATCAAGTGGTAAATTTTTTGAAGTTTATGACTATGATGCTTTTATATTTAATTATCTTTTTGATTATAAAATAGTACAAGCAGGAAAAACATACAAATGTGGTTTTCCTGATAGTTCATTAGTAAAAATAACTGATAAACTAAATGATTTAAAAATATCTTATCAAGTTATATATCGAGGAAAAAATCCACATGTAAAAGATTATAAAAAAATAAATCAATATTCTAAATATAAATTGATAGCTTTACAAAAAATCGACATAAAAGAGAGAATTGATACTTTAATAGAAAAAATTAAATTATTAGATAACGAAAAAGCTAAAGAAATCATGGAGAAAATTGAAAAATGTTTAGAATAAATAATAATGACTTTAAAATACTTCAAAAATACAAAATGTTTCTAATGAATTTAGACAATTCATTAAAAAATATACCAAGAAAAGATATGTATTTTAAAGATAGAATTAAAAATATATCACTAGATGTATTAAAAAATATTTTATTATGTTTTTATGATACTAGTTCTGTAAGTTTATACAGAACTAGTATCAAAGCTAATATTGCTTTACTTGATTTTATGTTAGAAAGATTGTTGTTAAAAAAATATATAAGCGAGAAAAACTTATATAAACTTGCAACCGATTTAGTGGAAATAAATAAAATGGTTACTGGATGGCTTAATAATCATGAAAGTAAATTTATTTGATTTATTAGACATTTATGAAAGTGAAGTAAAGAAAAATGTTAGAAACAAAAAGAAAATATTGGATTTTGAAAAACATAAAATGGAATATCTTGTTGATATAAAAAGAGTATTAGAAAATAATCTATATGATGGAGGAAAGTATAATATATTTTTAGTATTTGAACCTAAGATAAGAGTAATAATGGCCCAAGGTATATATGACAAAATAATAAATCATTATGTAACTAGGCACATTTTAATGCCAAAGCTAGAAAAATATCTAGAAAGTAGAAATTGTGCTACTAGAAAAGAAATGGGAACAAGTTATGCAATTAAACTATTAAAAAAAGATATTGAAAGTTTCAAAAAATATAATAAATTCTATTTTTTGAAACTAGATATAAGTAAATATTTTTACAATTTAGACCATGAATTAATTATTTCTATTGTTAAATACGATTTAAACCCTGATGAATTAAATCTTGTTAAAATAATACTTGAAAGTACTAATAAAGAGTACATAAATAAAAAGATAAAGTATTTAGAAAATAAATATAATGTTGAATTACCAAAGTATGAACATGGTAAGGGTTTAGCAATAGGTAATTTATCTAGTCAATTTCTAGCAATACTGTATTTAAACAAATTACAGCATTATATTACTAATAATTTACATATTAAATTTATTAATTATATGGATGATTATATTTTAATTCATAATTCTAAGGAATATCTAAAAAGTTCTTTAGAATTGATTGAAAATATAATTAATAATGAATATAAATTAAAATTAAATAGTAAGAAAACAATTATTAGTAATTGTAATCAAGGAATATCATTCCTAGGTTATACATTTAAAGTTAAAAATAATAAAACAATTGTAAAACTAAATACTAACACTAAAAAGAATATTAGAAAAGGTATAAAAAGAGCAAATTATTTATATAAAAATAATTTAATAAAATTTAATCAATACTTTTCAAGTATTGAATGTTTTAAAAATAATTATATTTTTGTTAATAAAGATAAAGTAAAACACTTTATTGATAGATATGATGGGTAATTCTTAAGTAAAAAAGATGCCTAATTCTTCGAACAGCAACAATGTGTTCAATGAAAGCAACAACGGTAATACAAGCAACAACAACGCGAATAATGGGAATGGCGGCTTCTGAGCTCATTATGTTAAATGTTTATTATTCTAAGGAATGTAAAAGGGCATAAAGAACATGAATTATCCAAAGGATAAAATCCTTAAAAAGAAAATAGATACGGAAAAGTCCAAGGACTTTTCCTATGGGTCTATTATATTAATTTGATTTATGAAAGAAAGATATTTAATAATTAAAAAGTTATATAAAGATTATATAATTTTAATAAAAGATAAAAATAATAATTACATTTCTTTTGAAGAAGATGCTAAAATAGTAAAATATTTTGGTATTAAAGAAGTAAATACAATTTATCTAAATAATTTAGAAATAGAAGAAATAAATTGTTATAAAAATAATAAATATAATGAATTATATTTGAAAGTAAAATTAATAGAATTGTTGGAGGTCTTATGCAAAAGAGAATTAAAATAGTAAGTGTAGGAATTATATTGATAGTATTATTCATTAGTATTATTGCTCTAAATAATAATACTAATAATAAACATACATTTAAAAAAGATGGAATATTATATGCTTTATCTTTAGATGGAAAAAGTATAACATCTTTTCCATCTAAAGGATTATATAAAGCAAATGTATCATGTGATGGTGCAGATGGAAAATGGTTATATGATGATTGGAAATTATCAATCGAAAATATAACTGGTGATGTATCATGTGATATTAAGTTTGAAACAATTACAAAAACATACTTTAATGATTATATTACAAAATTAGCAGGAACAACACAAGGAACAGGGAAAGTGATAAATGAAACTGCATCAAAAGATAATTCAACATTTACAGCAGGTGCAAAATTGGAACAAAGTGGTTATACAGTTTCAAGTAATGATGCAACTTATCCATTTGAATGGGATAATACAAATAAAACATGGACAAGTACAAATCATACTGATAGTGCTACAGCAACATTTATATTCAATGTATCTGCAGCAGGTAATTATCAAGTTTGCTATAAACAATCAAGTGAAAAAAACTTTGATTACACAATATTTTACAAAGATAATACACAAATAAAATCTTTAAAAGGTATATCTAATACTGATTTTGAGTGTTATTATTTAGGAAGTTTAACTACTTCAAATGCGATAAAGGTTACTTATCGAAAAGATAGTAGTGGCTCAAATGGCTCTGATAACGTAGTATTTTATCTACAAAGTGTTACTTATAACGAAAATATACAAACTGTTACTGATACAAG
Source organism: uncultured Bacilli bacterium (assembly GCA_934085825.1). Taxonomy (GTDB): domain Bacteria; phylum Bacillota_I; class Bacilli_A; order RF39; family UBA660; genus Onthocola_B. The sequence goes on from CAKOHR010000007.1 coordinate 78,523, forward strand.
ATATGAAGGAAAAAATCCAAATAACTATGTGTGGTTCAATAATGAATACTGGAGAATAATCGGAGTGTTTGATAGTAGTTCTCATGGACAAAGTGGAAAAAACTTGGTAAAAATAATTCGTGCAGATGTGTTAGATGGACTAGCTTGGGATAAGTCATATACAAATGATTGGACAGCGGCGAGTTTGAATAAACTACTTAATGGAGCTTACTATAATGCCCAAGATGGAACAAGTTCAGGCTATTGTTACGGATATAGCACAACAGCAACAGCTAATTGTGACTATACAAAAAAAGGGATACAAGCTGGCTATAGAAGTATGATAGCAAATGTAACATGGTATCTAGGTGGATATTCAAGTAGTGATGCAACCACTGAAGCTTTTTATGGATATGAAAGAGGAACAACAGTATCTAGTGGAAGACCAACAACAACTACAGGATATATAGGACTAATGTATCCAAGTGATTATGGATATAGTGTGTTATCAA
>CAKOHR010000008.1 GCA_934085825.1 uncultured Bacilli bacterium
AGATAGTAATCACCAATTCACTTAAAGAAGGCGAATTGGTGCTAGTATCACACTAGTCAACCCCTTTTTATTCTTTTAGGAGATTTCTTCGGAAATCTCCGCTTTTTTTGTATTAAAAAACAAGTGATTTTACTCACTTATTTTCTTATAATACTTATATCTCTTAATAGCATTTTCTTTTTGTTCTTCGAGAACTTTATTTGCTAAATCTTTATCTTTTATTTTTAAGGCATTAAATCTTACTTCATTATCTAAGAAAGTTTCATATTTATCAAAATTTGGTTCTTTAGAGTCAATGTGAGTTTCTCCATCATGTCTCATTAAAATTGTATATCCACATTCTACTGCTAGTTTTTGTTCTTCATTTGCTGATACCATACCTGTTTTTATTCCGTGTTCAATGCATGGTGAGTAAGCTATTATAATTGCAGGTCCATTATGAGCTTCAGCTTCATTAAATGCTTTGATTGCTTGCATCATGTTAGCTCCGAGTGATATGCTTGCAACATAACAGTTCGGTATGCATGATGCTATTTTAAATAAATCTTTTTTAGCTGTTTTCTTACCAAAGTTAGCAAATTCTGCGACTGCTCCAAGTTTTGTTGATTTGCTTGCTTGACCTCCAGTATTTGAGTAAACTTCAGTATCTAAAACTAATACTTTAATATTTTCATTTGAATGAAGAACATGATCAAGTCCTCCATAACCTATGTCATAAGCCCAGCCATCACCACCGATTGCCCAGACTGTCCTTGCAGGCACATAATCTATTAAATCATTTAATTCTTTTGGTAGTGTTTTTCCTTTTAATTCAGATTTAATTTTGTTGGTAACTTCAAAATCATTTTCATTTTCTAGCCACTTTGTGAATAAATTTTTTACATCAATTTCAACAGAATTAATTGTTTCTTTCATAATATACTTTATTCTTTCTCTTTTTTGTTTGTAAGAAATATGAATACCTAAGGCAAATTCTGCATTATCTTCGAATAATGAGTTTGCCCATGGAATACTATATGGTGTTGATGGTGTTGAACCACCATAAATACTTGAACAACCTGTGGCATTGGCAATAACTAATTTTTCACCAAGAATTTGAGTTAGCATTTTAATATATGGTGTTTCTCCGCAGCCAGCACAAGCACCAGAAAATGCAAATAATGGTTTTTCTAAGGCTACTCCCTTTATTGTAGTCTTTGGAAGTGGATTTATACTTTTAATATTATCAAAGTCTATACTTGTTTTTTCTACTTTTTCAACCATTTCTAAGGCTTTTTTACCCATTTTACCTGGACAAATGCTTGCACATACTCCGCAACCTGTGCAATCTTTTTCACTTATCTTTATAGAATATTTAAGTCCATCTTGACTAATAAATGGAATGCCATCAGCATCTTCCTCATTTGCTATTGCCCTTATGACAGCATGTGGACAAGCTAAGGCACACATACCACACTCTATACAATTTTCAGATATCCATTTTGGCACAATATTTGAAATATTTCTCTTTTCATTATTGGTTGTTGCACCAGGAAAACGCCCAAATGCATAATCCATTAGCATACTTACAGGTATTTCATTACCTCTTCGTTCATTTATCATATTTATAACGTTATCATCAATTATGCTGATTGTTTCATCATAATCATGAGTTATTTTAAGTTCTTTTAAATTTGATAAAGCTTCGTGCATTGCTAAAATGTTATTATTAACTATGTCTTCGCCTTTTGTTGCAAAAGCTTTTTTAATTGATTCTTCAAGCATAGATGTGGCATCTTCAACATTAAGCAAATTAAGAATTAATACTTCCATTATTTTACTTATTTTACCTTTTAAATGATTTTTACTAGCAATATTTTCAGCATCTATATAATATACTTTAATATTTTTCTTAAAAATAGTATTTTTTACTTTAGTTGGAAGTAATTTTGCTAATTCTTCTTCATTTTTTATAGTGTTAATAAGTAGTGTGCCATTTTCTTTTAGATTATCTATGATATCAAACATTCTAAAGTAAATATCTTTGGTAACAACAGTTATTTCTGGATGTGTTACGTAGTATGGTTCATTTATTTTGTTATCTCCATATCTTAAATGAGAGATAGTTACACCCCCACTTTTTTTAGAGTCATATTCAAAATATCCTTGAACATATAAATCTTTGCTAGCGTGTAATATTTTAAGTAAATCTTTGCTAGCACTAACCATACCATCACTACCAAAACCAACTATTTTTATTTCTTTATTATTGTTTTCTATTTCGATATGTTCTTCTTTTAAACTTAAATTTGTTACATCATCATTTATACCTATTGTAAAGTTATTTTTTGGACTTTCTTCAAGCATTTTGTAAACACTATAAATATCACTTGGAGTTGTATTCTTACTTGATAAACCATATCTTCCACCATAAACGTTTATATTTTTATCTTTTAGAATGCTACATACATCTAAGTATAAAGGTTCACCAGTTGAACCTGCTTCTTTAGTCCGATCTAGAACTGCAATATTTTTTACTGTCTTAGGCAAAGCATTTAAGAAATATTTTTTACTGAATGGACGATATAAATGAACTTCAATTAATCCAACATTGCCTAGTTTATCTACTACTTCTTTAATTGTATCAGTGACACTACCCATGGCAATTATAACATTTTTAGCATCACTTGCTCCATAATAATTAAATGGTTTATAATCTGTGTTCATTATTTCATTAATCTTTTCCATATAACCATTTACAATATCTGGCATGGCATCATAATATTTATTTCTTGCTTCCATGCATTGGAAATAAATATCTTCATTTTGAGCCATTCCATACTCAAACTTCTTACCAACATTTAGACATCTATCTTTAAACTTGTTAATAGCTTCATGATCTACTAGAGATAAAAGTTTTTCTTCTGGTAATTCTTCGATTGTGTTTAGTTCATGACTTGTTCTAAATCCGTCAAAAAAATGTACAAATGGAAGGCTTCCTTTTATAGCTGATAGATGAGCTACCGCTGCTAAGTTTTGAGCGTCATAAACACTTGATGATGCAAGAAGACAAAATCCTGTTTGACGTACTGCGTAAATATCTTGATGGTCACCAAAGATTGATAAAGCATGCGTTGCTAAAGATCTGGATGCTACATGTATTACTGCAGGTAACATTTCACCCGCTATTTTATACATGTTCGGTATCATTAAAAGAAGCCCTTGACTAGCTGTAAATGTTGATGCTAAAGAGCCCGATAAAAGAGCACCATGTAAGGCACCTGCAGCTCCGGCTTCTGACTCCATTTCTAATACTTTGGGTTTATCGTTAAATATATTAAGCAAATTTGTACTTGTTAAAGCGTCAATATTTGAAGCCATCGGACTTGATGGTGTTATCGGATAGATACTACATACTTCACTAAAGTAATATGCTATCTTGCTACAAGCATTATTTCCATCTACTATTTTTTTCATATTATCACCAATATTATTATAAAATAAAAAAGACTAAATAACTAGTCTCTTTTTAATTTTTCTTCAATTCTCATTAATCTATTATATTTTGCAATCCGTTCTCCTCTGCACATTGAACCTGTTTTTATAAATGGAATTGCAAGTCCTACTGCTAAATCTGCAATAAATGTGTCTTCTGTCTCTCCACTACGATGTGAAATAATTGTTTTGTATCCATTTTTCTTAGCAAGCATTATTGTTTTGATCATTTCACTAACTGTGCCAATTTGATTTGCTTTTAGTAAAATTGCATTTCCCGCATGCATTTCTATTCCTTTTTGCAAATACTTTTCATTAGTTACGAAATAGTCATCACCAACAACCATTATTCTGTTTCCAACTACTGATGTAAATTTAGCTAATGTTTCAAAATCATCTTCATAGAATGGATCTTCAATACTTAAAATTGGATATGTGTCAATTAATTTTTCATAAAACTTCATTAATTCTTCGCTAGTATATGATTTTCCATCAATTTTGTACGTATTTGTTTGTTTATCATAAAGTTCACTTGCTGCAACATCTAAAGCAATAAATATATCTTCTCCTGGTTTGTAGCCAGTTTTTCTTATCGCCTCCATAATAAAATCTAAAGCCATTGTATTATTATTTAAATTTGGTGCAAATCCGCCTTCGTCACCTACTCCTACAGCAAATCCATTGATACTTAAAAGATTCTTTAAAGCATGAAATACTTCTGATGCTGCCCTTACTCTTTCTTTGATACTCTTCATAACTGGCATTATCATGAATTCTTGTATATCTATATTATTTACTGCATGGGCACCACCATTTATGATATTTATCATCGGTATTGGCATTGTTACACTTTTGCTTGAAACATATTCAAATAATTCTTTATTATTGGCTTTTGCTAAACACTTTAAACAAGCAAGCGATACAGCTAATATAGCATTTGCCCCTAAATTACTTTTATTTTCAGTTCCATCTAGTTTTATTAAATAGTTATCAATACTGAGCTGATCAGCTTTTTTTCCAATTAAAGCAGGTCTAATAATAGTATTTACGTTACTTACAGCTTGAAGAACTCCTTTTCCTTCGTATCTTTTTGGATTTTTGTCTCGAAGTTCTAATGCTTCTCTGGAACCCGTTGATGCTCCGCTTGGAACTGATGCAGTTGCGGTAATACCATTATCTAAAGTCATGTCAACTTCAATTGTTGGATTTCCGCGACTATCAAGTATTTCTCTAGCATGAATGTCTTTTATGAACATTTTATCCCCTTCTTCCTTTATATTAGTATATCAAAATTTTGACAAATTAAAAAGTAAAACGATTAATTTTACTTTTAATTTTACTTTTCTTTACCAAAATATTTCCATTATTTCTTTACTACGATTTTTAAATAAAATAGTATCCATAAAATCTAAAATACCTGTGATAACTAGGAATGCTCCGGCAAGTTTTGTTAGAGTTAAACTTGCAAATGGATTAAATATTACAAGAACACCTATTATTGCCACCAAAATACCTGTTGCAAGTGTGATTAACCAAGAATCTTCACTACCTTTTTTTAACCATAATCCATAATTTATTTTACTAGCACCATTAACAATCATATACAAACCTAAACATACAGTGATGAATTCTATTACGCTTGATGGTATTAAAATTATTACTACTCCTAAAACAGCATATATGACGCCAAAAATTAAATTTAAATTATATAATTTAGCTCCCTCACGATGAAAATATTTATATATTGAATTTATTCCCGCGATAAGAAAAATAATTCCTACAATTACACCTAATACTTTACCACTTAATTCAGGAACTAATAATAAAACTATACCTGTTATCATTGTTAAAATTGCTGTTATTATTGAATACATAATCATTCTTTTGTACATATTTTCAATACTATTTTTTAAACCGTTTGCCATTTTTATCACCTAAATACATTATACATAATATCTTTAAGTTTATCAACAATTTTATGGATTTTGACGTCAATTTATGGTATAATGTTGTCTTACTTAAGAGGGAGGTTTCTATATGAACTTAAACGAAATGTCACTAGCAGAATTTAAAGAATTTGCTAATACTCACTTCATTGGTAATTTTCATGAATCTATAAATTACGCTTTGATTAAAGCTGAAGAAGGTTATGAATATGAGTTTATTTCCTATGGATCAGATGAAACCATCGCGGCTGCCTTGATACTTTATAAAAAAATTGGTAATACTTATTTTGGTTATTCGCCACGAGGATTTTTAATTAATTATTCAAATGAATATTTACTTGAAGATTTTACTAAAAAGATTAAAGAATATTATAAAAAAAGAGGTTTTGCATTTATAAAAATTAATCCTGAAATTGCTATTGGTAAGCTTAACAAAAAAACTATGTGTTTTGAATACAATGAAAATTATAAAATTATTGATAATTTAATTAAGTGCGGATATAAGAAACTTAAAAATAATATGAATTTTGAAGCACTTTTACCTAGAGTTAATGCTGTTGTTAATATGGAAGGATATAATCATACTAGTCTTTCTAAAAATACTAGAAATAAAGTTAAAAAAGGAATTAGAAAGGGATTAATATTAGAGAAAGCTGAACCTGATAAAATAAGTGTTTTTTATAAATTTATTAAAAATAAAATCAATAAAGACGAATACTATTATAATGATTTTTATAATGTTTTTAGTAAAACTGCAGATGTTGACTTATTACTTGTAAAAGTTGATTATAAAAAATTTTTAATTAATTCTCAAAATTTCTATGATTTGGAACTTAGAAGAAATACTTTTCTTAACAGCAAACTTTTAACAAATAGTAATACTAATGTAATCAATGCTAAAATGAATTCTGATAAAGCATTATTAACATATAAAAATGATATAGCAGAAGCTTCAAAAAATTTAAATACTGGTATAGAAACTTATGTTGCTGGCGCTTTAGTCATAAAGTATCAAAATAGAGTTATTGTTCAAATAAGTGGTTTTGATAAATCATTATCTAGATTTAGTGCTAACTATTATTTGTATTACGCTATTATTAAATATTATCAAAAGAATTATAAATATTTAGATTTAAATGGGATTACTGCTGATTTATCAAAAGATAATCATTATTATGGTTTAAATAGATTTAAAATGGGATTTAATCCAGATGTTTATGAATATATTGGAGAATTTGATTTAGTTATAGATGAAAAACAATATGATAGGTTATTAAAAACTGGAATGCTTGCTAAAGAGTTTAACAAATAAAAACTGGAATTAGTTAAAATGCTAATTTCTTTTTGTTATATCATCATGACACATGCGTAATATTTATTGTTCTCTATAATCATTTTCTCTGTTCCAGTAATATTATCCCCATTTGAATCACATAAAACATATTCACTCGTATATAATTTGGAGTTAGTAATTCTAGCTTTAGTTATGTAATATCCATCAGTATTATATGTGCTTTCTAACCAATTTTTCCAGGTCATACCTTCTTCAAATGTATAAGTTTTTTCTGTTGAATCTAAATCAATTATTGTAAATGTTGGGTTGCTTTTTACATCAAAATAAACATAACATTTATCAGAAGTAGCTCCATTAAAAACTACTTTTTTTGTTGTATCGTCCCATAATAGTTCTCCACCATTTTCACATTTTGATAGTGTTGAATTAAAAATGTAACCTTCTGTTGGCCAACTATCACGCGTAGTCATTTCATAGTTTCCAGAGCCGGCTTCTGTTTCAAGCATCATTGAAATTGTGTCATGACTTTTTTTCACTATTTCTAAATTATTATCCAAGTCTTTTTTTTGATTGTTTATATTTAATACTAAAGTTAATACAATAACGAATTGAATTATTATTATACTAATATATTTTTTCTTTAACATCGTTACCTTCATATATTCAATTGTATATATTTTATAATTATTATATATTCATTTGAATATATTATCAATATATCTATTTGTAAATATGAGAAAATTTACTTGAGGTGTGTTAAATGCAATTATTTAGATTTAAAGATATTAGAGAAGATAAAGATCTTCTTCAGGTAGATATTGTAGAAATTTTGAATATTACACAATGTCAATATAGTCTGTATGAAAATGTATTTAGGTCAATGCCAATAGAAAAATTAATTATACTTGCAAATTACTATAATGTATCAACTGATTACTTACTTGGACTTACAAATGAAAGAAAACCTTATCCAAAGCAAAATAAAATATTAAAACCAGTAATTAGATTTACTATTCACTGGTTTTTATTAACTTCTTATATGCCTTATCAGGTATGTTTTCTTTTCTAAATAAAATTGGTTTTTTTAGGAATTCTTTTCTTGTATCGCTTATGTAAGGAGTCTCATCTATTATTGAGTTTATTTTCTTCATATCAATTTTAGGATATATTCTAAGTAATGCATCGTTTAAGTCATTGATATTTTTTAGATAAAATTCATTATAGGTAAGTTTCTTTGAGTCATATTTATAAACTGGATAAATGCTAAATACTGTATTTATAAAATCATTTCTTACAATTTGTAAAATTAATTTTATCCATGAAAACCGCTCCTTCTTTAAGTAATATTTTATCATTTTTTTAGTTTAAAATCATCAAAAAAATCTTAAGACGAGAAGTCCTAAGATTTTCAATTTTATATCATCAATTATTTAAGAATTTCAGATACAACTCCGGCACCAACAGTTCTTCCACCTTCACGGATAGAGAATTTAGTTCCGTTTTCTAGAGCAACTGGAGCGATAAGTTCAACAGTCATGTCAACGTTATCACCAGGCATAACCATTTCTACTCCTTCAGGTAATTCAATAACACCTGTTACGTCAGTAGTTCTGAAATAGAATTGTGGACGATAATTTGAGAAGAATGGTGTATGACGTCCTCCTTCTTCTTTAGATAGAACGTATACGCTTGCTTTGAATTTTGTATGAGGTGTAACACTTCCTGGTTTAGCCAAAACTTGTCCACGTTCAACGCCATCACGAGCAATACCACGAAGTAAGCATCCAGCATTGTCACCAGCTTGAGCATAGTCTAGAGATTTTCTAAACATTTCGATACCAGTAACAACTGTTTTAGTTGTAGGTCTTAAACCAACGATTTCAACTTCGTCATTTAGTTTTAGTTGTCCACGTTCAACACGTCCAGTAACAACTGTTCCACGTCCTGAAATAGTGAATACGTCTTCAATACTCATTAAGAATGGTTTGTCAGTATCACGTACTGGTGCATCGATGTAAGAATCAACAGCAGCCATTAAGTCACGGATACTTTGAGCAGCAGCTTCATCACCTTCAAGAGCTTTTAAAGCACTACCACGGATAATAGGACATTCGGCATCGAATCCATATTCTCCTAATAATTCTCTGATTTCCATTTCTACTAAATCAAGTAGTTCTGGATCATCAACTTGGTCACATTTATTCATGTAAACCACGATCTTAGGCACACCAACTTGACGAGATAACAAAATGTGTTCTCTAGTTTGTGGCATAGGACCATCTGCAGCAGATACAACTAGGATAGCTCCATCCATTTGTGCAGCACCAGTGATCATGTTTTTAACATAGTCAGCATGTCCTGGGCAGTCAACGTGAGCATAGTGACGTTTGTCAGTTTCGTATTCAACATGCGCAGTGTTGATAGTTATACCTCTTTCTCTTTCTTCTGGAGCTTTGTCGATATCAGCATAATCAACAAAATTTCCAAAATATTTTGTGATCGCAGCAGTTAATGTTGTTTTACCATGGTCAACGTGTCCAATGGTACCAATATTAACGTGTTCTTTTGAACGATCGAATTTTTCTCTTGCCATATAATAATTTCCTCCTTTTTTTTATTACTATTATATTTTATCTAATGCTTGAAGATTTTTCAAGTATTATTCTTAATTTATGCTGTTTTTCTTTATAATTTCTTCAGCAATATTTTTTGGAACTTCTTCATAATGGTCTAAAGTCATTGTGAAGTTACCACGTCCTTGAGAGTTTGAACGCAAACTTGTAGCATAACCAAACATTTCTGCTAGTGGAACCATTGCATTAATTGATAAAGCATTTCCACGAGATTCGTTTCCAAGTGGTTTACCACGTCTACTAGTTAAATCTCCCATAACATTTCCCATATATTCTTCTGGAACAACTACTTCTACTTTCATAATTGGTTCTAGAAGTACAGGTTTACACTTATTCTTAGCTTCTTTTAAAGCCATAGATGCAGCAATTTTGAAGGCCATTTCTGATGAGTCTACATCATGGTATGATCCATCAAATAATGTTGCTTTAACATCTACCATTGGATAACCAGCAAGAATACCACCAGCCATAGCTTCTTGTAATCCTTTATCTGTTACAGGTATATATTCACGAGGAACTACACCGCCAACGATAGCATCAACGAATTCATATCCTTTTTCAGGATTTGGTTCAAACTTAACCCAAACATGTCCGTATTGTCCACGTCCACCTGATTGTTTGATATATTTACCTTCACATTCAGCAGCTTGAGTAAGTGTTTCACGGTAAGCAACTTGTGGTTTACCTTTATTACATTCAACATTAAATTCACGACGCATACGGTCAACAATAATGTCTAAGTGTAATTCACCCATTCCAGATAGAACTGTTTGACCAGTTTCTGTATCTGTTTTAACTCTTAAAGTTGGGTCTTCTTCAACTAGTTTTTGAATAGCAATGGCCATTTTATCTTGGTCATTTTTACTCTTTGGTTCAATGGCTATATCAATAACTGGAGCTGGGAATTCCATTCCCTTCATGATACATGGGCTTTTTTCATCACATAATGTATCTGCAGTTGTAGTATTTTTTAAACCAACTGCTGCAGCAATTTCTCCTGCATATACTTCAGTAATTTCTTTTCTTTGATTAGCATGCATTTGAAGTATACGACCAATTCTTTCTTTAGCATCTTTAGTTGAGTTTAATACATAAGATCCACTTTTTAGAACTCCTGAATAAACTCTAAAGAATGAAAGTCTACCAACATATGGGTCAGTCATTATCTTAAATGCTAGTGCTGTGAATGGTTCAGAATCACTTGGATGTCTTAATACATCGTTTCCTTTTGCATCAGTACATTCAATAGCTTCAATATCAGTTGGTGCTGGTAAATAGTCAATAACAGCATCAAGTAAAGCACGTGTACCTTTATCTCCAAGAGCATCAGCACATAATACTGGGAAGAATCCTACAGATAATGTAGCTTTTCTGATAGCTGCTTTAAGTTCTTCTTCAGTTATTTCGCCACCATCTAGGTATTTCATCATTAGATCTTCATCAAAATCAGCTATTGCTTCAATTAATTTAGTTCTATATTCTTCAGTTTTTTGTACCATGTCTGCTGGAATTTCTATTTCTGTTAATTCTTGTTTTTCAGTTCCATCGTATTTGTATGCTTTTTTAGTAACTAAATCAATGTAACCTTCAAAGAATTGTTCAGCACCGATTGGTAACATAATTGGAGCAGCGTTAGCACCTAATCTACTTTTGATTGTATCAAGTGAATAGTAGAAGTCAGCACCCATCTTTTCCATTTTGTTAGCACAAATCATTCTTGGTACTTTATATTCATTTGCTTGTCTCCAAACAGTTTCAGTTTGAGGTTCTACACCAGCTTGAGCATCAATTAGAGCTATAGCACCATCTAGAACTCTTAAACTTCTTTGAACTTCGATAGTAAAGTCTACGTGACCTGGAGTATCAATAATGTTTAATCTATATCCTTTCCAGTGGCAAGTAGTAGCGGCAGAAGTAATTGTTATACCTCTTTCCTTTTCTTGTTCCATCCAGTCCATTTGAGATTCACCTTCGTGAGTTTCTCCAATTTTATGTGTAATACCAGTTAAGAATAAAATTCTTTCTGTTGTAGTTGTTTTACCAGCATCGATGTGAGCCATGATACCGATATTTCTTATTTTATCAATTGAAACGTCTCTAGCCATAACACTTACCATCTATAATGAGCAAATGCTTTATTTGCTTCTGCCATTCTATGAGTATCTTCACGTTTTTTGCAAGCTCCGCCAGTACCGTTTGAGGCATCTATGATTTCGTTTGCAAGATTAATGGCCATTCCCTTTCCATTTCTTAATTTTGCATAATTAACTAACCATCTTAAAGCTAGTGTTTGAGCTCTTTCATCATTAACTTCCATTGGAACTTGATAATTTGAGCCCCCAACTCTACGAGATTTAACTTCAAGAGCTGGTTTGATATTTTCTAATGCAGCACTATATACTTCTAAAGCTGGTTTACCAGTTTTTTCAGCAACTATATCAAATGCTTCATATAATATCTTTTGAGCTGTACCTTTTTTACCATCTAACATAATTTGGTTTACTAATTTAGTAACTACTTTTGAATTATATATAGGATCTGGTAGTACATCTCTTTTAACTGCACGTCTTTTACGCATCTAATTTTCCTCCTATTCTATTATTTTTTGTCTTTTTTAGTTCCGTATTTACTACGTCCTTGTTTACGGTCTTGAACTCCGTGAGTATCAAGTGTACCTCTTACGATATGATAACGAACACCGATTAAATCCTTAACACGGCCACCTCTTACTAAAACAACACTGTGTTCTTGTAAATTATGTCCTTCTCCTGGAATATAAGCATCGATTTCTTTACCATTAGAAAGTCTAACACGAGCATATTTTCTTAATGCAGAGTTTGGTTTCTTAGGTGTTCTTGTACCAACTTTAGTACAAACTCCTCTTTTTTGTGGACTCTTTGCATCAGTTTGTTTCTTTTCTAGAGTGTTAAATCCAACATTTAATACTGGACTTTTGCTCTTTCTTGTTTTTTTGCTTCGATTTTTCTTTACTAATTGATTGATCGTAGGCATTTGTTTTCGCTCCTTTCCATTAACACACATCCTGGTGTATCGAACATTGTTTTAAACTAGGTTCTACCTAAGCAGAACCTGTTTTTTCAAAATGCAAGTATACTATAACATTAATATGTTATGTTTGTCAAGAAAAAATAATGCTATTTAGCACTATTTTTGTATTTTTTATTTTATAGTTTAGGCCCTTCACTTGGCATATTCCATTCTATTTCATCATCAAAATCAAAATTTTCAGGTAATGTTTTATCATATGTTATTTCTAGGACACTTTCTTTTTGATTTATGTTACTACCAAGCTCCGTTATCATGTTAAGTCTTTCTAATCTAGCTTTAGTTTTTTCTAGAGTAACTCTGTATTGTTTTTCTAAAGTTTCTATTGAATCTCTTGATAAAGTTTTTTCAAATTTATCATTACTTTCAAATTCATGCACACTTGTATCATAACAGCCAACAATAAATTTGGGATCAACATAATTAACCCTTTTTCCACTTTCTTCTCTTTCTAGCATGAATGCTCCATATCGCTCACCATCTAAATCTGCACTATCCCCTAAAACATTTATGTACTTAATGGGTATTCTTATTAAAATTATCTTTTTAGATTCTAAGTGTTCCCAATTACTTAATTTTGTTTCTAATTTTTCAATATTGCTTGTATCTAGGCCAATGCTTGTGTAAAAAAGTGAATTATCTTTAGTCCTAAGTCCCGTTTTGAAAATGGATTTTACTATTTCTTCTTTATCGTAACTTCTCCCAGTGCCATGGCCTAAACAAAAATATCATTCCTCATTTACATAAATCATTTTTACTAACATTTTGTCACGGTTTTTACCGTGAAATTAAAATGTACTGTATAGTTTGTATATTAGATAAGTGGCAAAAAGTAAGGCCAATAACAGAATACCACTTAAAACTAACATTTCTGTTAGTCCCCAGCCTCTATTGTCTTTTAGTTTACTATTTATATTTTTAAGCATATTTACCACCTGTAAGTTTATTATATTAAAAATGATTATAATTGTCAATTTATTAAGTTAAAATTTATGTTTGGCTTGTAATTAAAGTTATTTATTTTGTTGTAAGAATTAAAATAGTATAGTAAAGAATAAAATGATGTACATCAAGCACTATATGATGATTTAAACAATAAATAATCAGGCTTAAAAGTATAAAACTTAATTGTGACTTTTAAATTTAAGTTTTCATTTTATAAAATTTATGTTTTGTGCTTAATACATTTGTGTTTATTCGTTATAGTATTTTTTAAGAAATATCTGTTCTCGGGTGTCCACCTTCTTTCAGTGGCTTTGGGCTTATCGAGGGGAGGAATGCATATGAAGAAAAGGTTTAATGTTATTAATAATAAAATTAGACATCTGCCTGTAGGCAAATGTCAAACCAAAAGTAATATTTAGGTAGACATTCGAGTTACGAATGTTCCTTTTTTATTTTATGAAGAATGTTCTTCATGTATACATGATACTAAATATTTAGCTTAAAAGCAACAAAAAACCACACGAATGTGGTTTTAATTTTAGAATTAAACTAATTCTACTTCAGCACCAGCTTCAGTTAATTGAGTCTTAATAGCTTCAGCTTCTTCAGCAGGAATATTTTCTTTAATATTTCCACCATTGTCAGCTACAGCTTTAGCTTCAACTAAACCTAAACCAGTAATTTCTTTAATGATTTTAATAACTGCAATTTTGTTTCCACCAGCTGATTTTAATACAACTGTTCTAGTTTTTGGACCTTCTTCAGCAGCAGCAGCTGGAGCAGCAGCTACAGCTACAGCCATTGGATCAACACCAAATTCTTCTTTCATTGCATCAACTAATTCTTTAACTTCAAGAATTGTCATTTCTTTTAATGCACTTATAAAATCTTCTTTGTTTAATTTTGCCATATTCTATTCCTTCCCTTCTAATTGTTCGGCATAAAGATTTAATCCTATTGCTAAATCTTTAACATATTGCATCATACCACCAGCAAGCATTGTAAGTAATCCTTCTCTTGATGGAATGGTAGCGTATTCTTTTATTACAGCTAAATCTGCAACATTTCCACTGATAACTCCTACACGGATATCTAATTTATCATGCTTCTTAGCGAATTCTGATACAATTTTAATAGGTTCAAGTAATTCTTTACCAAATAAAATTGCATTTGGTCCTTCTAAAAATCCATCTAAATTAAGATTCATTTCATCAGCGGCTCTTTTAAGTAATGTGTTTTTGTAAACCTTTACTTCTGAATCAACATTTTTTAGTTCTCTTCTTAGTTCAGAAAGTTCTTCAACTGTTAATCCTTGATATTGGAATATTATAACACTTTCACTTGTTTTTAATTTGTCAACAATTTCGTTAACTACAAGTTTCTTTTGTTCAAGAATTTTTGTGCTTGCCATTTTCTCCTCCTTATTATATTAGAAAAGCTTCCCAAGGGAAGCTTAAAATCATCGTGTAGTTTTAAGTATCCCCTCGGTAGGTCTTATTTTTTTGCCTACTGTCTTTGGTTCTCGCTTTTTCTAATACGTATTATATTACATTTTTAATTAAATGTCAAAACTATTTTTATCTAGTTTGATTCCAGGACCCATAGTTGTTGAAATAGCAATATTTTCAATAAAT
Source organism: uncultured Bacilli bacterium (assembly GCA_934085825.1). Taxonomy (GTDB): domain Bacteria; phylum Bacillota_I; class Bacilli_A; order RF39; family UBA660; genus Onthocola_B. The sequence goes on from CAKOHR010000008.1 coordinate 14,993, forward strand.
GTTCCTTTTACTGTTTGTGGTTTAGCTTTTGAAAGTGTTGTAACAACATAAGTTAAATTTTCAGCTAATTTCTTTTCATCAAATGAAACTTTACCAATTACAGTGTGGATGTTACCAAATTTATCGTTCTTGTATGTAACCATCCCTTTTTTAAGATCTTCAACAATTGCACCAACTTTAGTTGTTACTGTTCCAGTCTTAGGATTAGGCATTAAGTTACGTGGTCCAAGAATATTACCGATTTTACCAACTTCTGGCATCATATCTGGTGTAGCAACTACAACATCAAAATCAAACCAGTTTTCATTTTTGATTTTATCAAGCATATCTTTTTCACCAACAAAATCAGCTCCAGCTTTTTTAGCTTCTTCAGCAAATGTTCCTTTAGCAATAACTAAAACTTTTTTAGATTTACCAGTTCCGTTTGGAAGTGATAAAGCTCCTTTTAATTGTTGATCAGATTTTTTGGGATCAATGTTTAATTTAATTGCAACATCGATAGTACTATCAAATTTAGTTACACTAGTTTCTTTAACTAATTTGATTGCATCTTCTAAACTATATGTTTTATTTTTATCAACATTTTTAGATGCTTCCACATATTTTTTTCCATATTTTTTCATAGTTTACCTCCTAACTGTGGTTCATTAAGCGGACATTTTATTTTTTTGTTATTTTATTCTGTTTCTTCTTCAGATTTTTCTAAATCATCATGAGTTGGAACTTCAGCGCTTGCTTCAGCCATTTCTTTAGCTTCTTCTTCAAGTTTTTCTAGTTCAGCTTCACGTTTTGCTTGTTCTTTTTCTTCTTCCTTAGCTTCTTCTGCTTGCTTTTCAAGTTCAGCATCATTGAAACCTTTAACAGCAATACCCATATTACGAGCAGTACCAGCTATTTGTTTCATTGCTGATTCTACGTCATATGCATTTAAATCAGGCATTTTTGTTTCAGCAATTTCTCTCAATTCCTTTTCAGTAATTGTAGCTACGATTTCATTAGCACCTTTCTTACTACCACTTTTAACTTTGGCAGCTTTCTTAAGTAAGAATGCTGCTGGAGCAGTTTTTAGAACAAAGTCAAATGAACGATCATCGTAGATGGTAATTTCACATGGAACAATATCTCCCATTTTGTCTCTACTTGCTTCATTAAACTTAGTACAAAATTCTCCTAAGTTAATTCCAGCAGGTCCTAAAACTGTACCAACTGGTGGTGCAGGTGTTGCTTTACCAGCTTCGATTTGTAATTTAATTTTCTTTACGACTTCTTTAGCCACGAAAACACCTCCTATAAAATTTTTTCGCGTAAGTGGTTATAGGGCAAGTCCGCAAGTTATCCCATCCACTTAACAAATTATATTAAAAATATAAACTTGCAACTACGATAATACCATATTTTTATGTATTTTACAAGAAAATTTCGATATTTTTATTTTTTTATTGGAAGTTTTTTAAAAATGTGTTAATATTAAATAAGGATAGGTGACTTAGTGGTGGCAAAATTTTTTAATCAAAAAATAAAAAAAAGTAAAAGTAACTCAACATCGATTATTGTTGTTATCTCGATTGTAGGACTTTTGATTATTGTTTCTGTAGTAGTTATGATTATGGTCTTTGGTTCAAATGATCATAGCGATGCAGTAGTTTCTATTAGAGAGGATGCTGCAGTAGAAGTTAACAGTGAAGAAATGGACAAAACTTTGTTTTTTGAAGAAATTAAAAATGTTAAAGAAAAAGATATTAAAGTTGATTACAGTAAAGTTAATTTTGAAGAAGTTGGCACTTATGATGTAGATATAACAATTTATAGAAAAAAGTATAAAGCTAGACTTCAAGTCGTTGATACTGAAAGCCCTGTTTTAAAGGTTAAAGATGCTAATGTTGCAATTGGAGATTCTTATAATGCTAAGGATTTTGTGGAATCTTGTAAGGATAATAGTAATAAAAATTGTGATGTAGAATTTTATGATTCAGGTGTTAATCAAAATGGAGAAAAAATTGATTATAGTAAATTTACTGAAGAAGGTAGTTATACTGTTCAAATAATTGCAAGTGATGCCTCTGGAAATAAAACTAGTCCTATGTCTGCAGCATTGAATATTGGTAAGGCTTCTGGCAAACCAAATAATTGTAAGTTTGGAAATAATGAATATGATAAAAGTTCTTATACTATGGCAGTTGATGTTACTGATAATGGTTGTGCTCTTGACTTAAACTTATATCAAAATGAAGAAATACTTGCTCCAGTAAACGATCTTATAAAAAGTGAAACTGAAAAAATAAAAAAAGAATTTAGTAAAATTAAACTTAATGTTAAAAGTGTATATATAAATACAAGTATCGGTACAATATTAAATACAACTGGTAATGGAGTTGTTGGTTATTCAGTTAAAGTAACAGTTTCTATATATAATAATGATGTTAATGAAGTTATTGAAGACTACTATTTAAATACCAATGGATCAAGAAATTATTCAGTTAATAAATATTTATAATAATTAAAAAGATAGCATTTTTAAAATTTGCTATCTTATTTTTTTCTTGTTAATATAACTATTCCTAATATACCTAAAAGTATAATCCCTGAGACAAAACATATTACAAATTTAGTATTGATCTTGTCTTTAGCTGAAATTCCATATTTTATACCAATCGTATCACAAGCTTTCTCAAAAGTACTTTCTGTTACTTTAAGTTTATTATCATTTATTTCTTTAGCTACGATATCTGTGTACTTTTCATCTTCGTATGCTTTTAGCGCTTCTTTTGTTATTGTTTCACCAAGAGTATCATCCCAACCTAGTACATGGTAAGTATTACCAATAATAACTAAGGGAACGTATCCAGGATTTTCACCTACTTGATTTGCTATTTTGTTAGCCAATGATGAATTATTTTGGTTATTATTAACTTGATAAGTTACTATTTCAAAATAATCTGTATAATCCTGATATTTATTGGAAAAGTATTTTATTAAATTATGACAATTTGAACATGTACTACTCCAAAAGAGATATACCTTTACTTTCTCATGATCTGTTTTTTCTGGAAGATTTATTTTAGCTTCCACTGGTGAAATTAAAACAAAGCTTAATACTGTGATTAGTACTATTAATATTTTTTTCATTATTATCCTACTTTCTAGATATTAGTACCAAACCACCAAAACCTAGTAAAATAACGGCAAATACAATTCCTATTACTACACCATCAGAAAGGCCTTTTTTAGTATCTGTGATTCCTTCTTTTTCAAGATATTCACTTTTTACTTTAATACCTTCGCTATTAGCAGCTTTAGCAACTGTTTGAGCATTTGGTTCTAGTTTTTCGTCTTTAATTGCTTTTGCTACTATATCTGTATATTTTTTATCTTGATAAGCTTTTAGTGCTTCTTTTATTATTTCTTCACCAGAATCTGCACCAAAACCTAATAAATGATAATCTTTCCCAACTACAATGAATGGTACAGCACCATTTTCATCTTCACCAACAACTTTTTTTACTGCTAGCATTAATTTTTGATTTGTACTGTCGTTCCAAGATTCATAAGTTACTATTTCAAAATAATCTTCATAATCTTTGAATACATCAACAAAGTATGTTAAAAAATCATAACAATGCGAGCATCCTGCTCCACGGAATAAATAGACTTTTACTTTTTCATGGTCTGTTTTTTCTGGCAAATCAATTTTTACTGCTTTAACATTTGGCATTATAAGTAATCCTAAAACAGCAATTATTAATATAATATACTTCTTCATTTTTTCCTCCTATCTGTATATTTTATCACGCATATATTAAAATGTAAATTAAGATTTTATACTTTTTTTAGCATAATATCTTGTGTGAAGCTCAATATCTTTCTTACTCAAATATGAAATGTAGGCATCTTGAACTTTAGAATTTTTATAAGCTTCTCTGTTATTCGTTTTTTTGTCTTTTAAATATATGCTTTCTCTTCTTTTTTCACGGGCTACTTTCATATCTCTTATTGAAATAAGCGGTTGTCCACCACCCCCTATACAACCTCCAGGACATGCCATAACTTCAACAAAATCATATTCTTTTAATTTCTCATAGTTTTCATTAGCAATTTTGATGGTGTTTACTGCTGCTACTTTAAGATAATATTTTCCTAAATCAACGGTCGTACTTTTAATTCCTTCTTCACCATGAATTTCTTCCAGTGCATAAAATTTTGGCGGTGCTATTTTACTATTTAACATATAGTACATTGTTCTAAGCACTGCTTCTGTTACACCACCTGATGTGCCAAATATAAGTCCACTTGATGAGGATGAACCCATTAAAGAATCAAATTCGGTATCTTTCAAATTTTTAAAATCTATTCCACATTCTCGCATCATCATAGCTAGTTCTCTGGTTGTAAGAGAAATATCAGTTTCAGTGTGTATCATTCTTTCATTTTTTTTAGAAGTACATGGTGCTATTGAAACTGCTATAATTTTTTCTTTTGGAATGTCATACATTTCACTAAAATAACTTTTAATCATTGTAGCTTCCATAGAAATTGGACTTTTACAGCTACTAATAAGTTCTAGGTCTTCTGGATGGTATTTTTCCATATATAAAACCCATGATGGACAACAACTGGTAAATAACGGCTTTTGCTTGTGTTTTAATCTATTTATTAATTCATTAGCTTCTTCCATTATTGTCAGATCTGCTCCAAATGTTGTATCAAATACATAATCAAATCCTATATTTTTTAAAGCTGTAACCATTTTTCCTTCTAGAAATGCACCGGTTTCAAAGCCGAATTCATCCCCTATAGCAACTCGAACTGCTGGCGCGGTGAAAGCTACAACACAATAATCTGTATCATTTATATAATTTAAAACTTTTCTATAATCAAATTTGGGAATGAGTGCTCCACTTGGGCATGTTAATATGCATTGTCCACAATTTATACAATCATTTTCAAGACCATTAATTTTTTCACATGTTTTTTTGCACATACCACAATTTAAACATTTTTCTTCAATTCTATCAATACTTACATTGTTTGGCTTTATTTCTATTCTTTTCATTTATTCCCCTTTAACAAGTATTTTATAATACTTAACAAGTCTCACCAATACTTCTTTGTCATCCATTGTTATATCATTCGTAGCAATTAAAGTGGCTAATCCATTTGCATATAACCACATGTTCATAAACAAATTTTTAGCTTCTTCAAAACTATAACCATGTTTATTTACTAAATTAATAACTGTACCTTGATTCCATTTTTCATCTAAAACATTTTCAATAGATTTCCACTTTAGATTATTACTTAAGAATAAACTAATAAATAAATTTTTGTATTCTAGTGCGAATTCAACATACGCAATGCATAATGTTAATAACGCTTTTTTACTATCTATTCTGCTAGTTAAAAATTCATCATATTGATGGGATATTTCTTTATAAATATCTTCTTTAATTTCATCCATACTTTCATATATACGGTATAATGGTTTGGTTGATACTCCCAGACATGCTGCTAAACTTCTGGCATTAACACTGTCCCAACCTTTGTCATTTACCATTTTCACTGCTACTTTAACAATTCTATCCTTTGATAGTTCTACTACTGCTGGCATCCTCTCACCTCACTATTTATTACCACATGGTAACTTATGTTTCTATTATAGCATAAACAATTTTGCTAATAAAGTAGTTTTTATTAATTTTCACAAAACATTCAAAAATATATTTTAACAATAAGAAAAGCGCTTATGCGCTTTAACTTTATTATTTTTCAATAATTTCTCCATCTGTAGTTTTTATCTTGAAACTTGAACTACAATCCATGCCGTCGACACAACCAACTTGAGCATTATAGTAAATAATATCATCTACTTTATAATCATTAAAAATAGTTTCTTCATATTGAGAAAATTTCTTTTCATAAAAATCATAATAAATATTATATACTTTTCCTTCTTCAGTAATTGCTAAAATATTAAAATCTACTCCTGTAGAAATTGTATTTCCACTTTTTATCCTTTTTATATTTTTTAAGTCCTTATATTCTGTTAGTTGATCTATATTATTTTTTTCTAAATGCTCTGTATAATGTGTATAATATCCATTATAACTTTCATCAGCAATTTCATAATATAATTTTTCATTATCTAGGATAAAGTTTTGATAATTCAACACATTAGATTCAATATTTAGGAAAGTCGCATATTTATCAGAAGTTGGTACATCAGTTTTTTCTTCTTTTGATTTAATATTGTCATTTTCAGAAATCCCATTTGTTTCTGGACATTTTGTTACATTTGATTTGCTATAAAAAATATATACTGTAAGTCCTATAACTATTAAAGTTAAGCAAATTATTACTGGCGTTGTGGTTTTTGTTTTCATTTTTTATCCTCCATATCTTATATTAATTATTGTATCACGTGCGTTAAACTTTGTCTATAGCAAAATTCGTATATGACTGTATAATTAAACAAAAAAAGGAAGCTTTGTGAGCTTCATAGGTTTAATTTTTCTTTTTATTATTTATCCAAGTTTTACCTTCAACTAAACGAGTTACCATCATTGCTGAAGCGGAATCTCCAACTACATTTAGTAGTGTTGCTGGAGCGTCAATGATTGTTGCTACAATTGTTAAGATTGGTAAAGCAGCAACATTATAGTTCATCATAGTAAGAATTAACATTTCGCTGATTGTTCCTCCGCCAATGGGAACCGCTGTTACTAAAAGCGTTGCAAGTAGAGCGATACCTAATATTTTGGAAATATCCCCAAATGTTGATAAAGATGTGCCAAATAAACTTACTAAAAACATAATTTTAAAGACACTACCTATACATGAACCATCTTTATGAAAGCTTGTTCCAAGTGATACTGTAGTTTCAGCAATATCATTAGGTACTCCCATATTTTTTGTACATTCAATATTAATTGGTACACTCGCTGCTGATGAGCATGTTCCAATACTTGTTAATGCAGATGGGATTATATTAGTCCAGAAAGCTTTTACAGCTTTAAATCCTCCGGCAATAAATGCATATAATGTATAAAATACTGCCATAAATATTAAGCAAACTACTGTATAAACTACAAATGTTTTTAAAAATCCTACAGCAATTGTTCCTCCTAGAGTTCCAACTAGACTTGCAAAATAACAACCTAAGCCAATCGGAGCATAATACATTATTATTTCAATTAATTTATACATAGTTTCACTAAACGAATCAAATAATTCTGCTACTTTTTTTCCTTTTTCACCAGCCCTGTTTATTGCAATACCAAATAAAACAGACATAACTATTAGGGCTACTAAATTACTTGTTGATAAAAGATTCGTAAATGAATCTGTTGATAAAACACTAACTGTTCTTTCTAATAAATTTAATTCTACACCTTCTTCTATAGTGTTATCAAAGACTTCTTTAATTGCTTCAGTATTATCTGAGTTAACTAAATTAATTTTAGCTGTTGTTAAAAAACCAAATAAAACAGCTATTATTGATGTGACTAAAAATATTATAATTGTACTTATCAATATCTTACTTAACCGTTTTTTTTCATTCATCTTAGATATGGATGTCGTTATTGTAAAGAATATAAGTGGAACAATAATAACTAGTAAAAGATTTAGGAATAAATCACCTAGAGGTTTTACTATTTCTGCTTTTTCCTTAAAGATTAAACCACAAATAGCACCAATTATTACACTACCTAGCAATATCAAAGTGCTCTTATAATTTTTAATAATTTTTTTCATTTTTCCTCCATACTTAAATTATTAAAAGTTTTGATATATATTTGCTTAGGCATTCCTCCCTTAATTAGATTAATCTTACCATATTATATTTCACTAGTCAATTTTATATAACTAAAAAACGTCAATTTTTGACGCTTTCTACTTTTATTTTAAAGATGGCAGATCCATATCGTCTTCGTCTTCATCATAAAATTTTATTATACTTGATTCATAAACTTTCTCTTTATTAGTAATATCTTCTGGTTTATTTATTTGTTCATTTGCAGGTGGGGTGTATGGCAATAATTTTCTTTTTTTAAAGCTTATTAATGGCCTGTTTAAAAACTGTGTAAATTTATTTTTAGGAGAATCATTTTTTAGTTTGGCTATTTTTAATATATCTTTGACAATAATATATAAAGCTGGTATTAGTACTATTAAAAGCCATCCAAGTTTGCTAGCCATGAAAAATTGAACTCTACCTAGTTGTGGGATTCTTAGTGCTACTTTTCCTACAATTTTATCAAATTCTATGTCAACTCCGTCGTCAACAAGATTATAATCACCTTTTGTTAAATACTTATAATTACCATTTACATCTTTATTAATAGCTATAACTCTGTGTGTTATAGTACCTCCTCTAACACCTGGTATACTTGAATAAAATGTTATTACATCGTTTATTTTTATATCTTCTGGTTTTTCTACTTTTATATCAACTATAACGTCATATACATTTATATTTGGTGTCATACTGGGAGTTATAATTGTGTATAAGGAAAATTTTGGTTCATGGCCACTACCTTTTGCCACATAAATTTTTACAGCAATAAAATAATAGACCAAAAATATAGCACAAATTATAAGTAACACAAAAACTGTCCAACTGACAATGGTTGAAATAAACTTAAAGATTTCGGTTAAACTAGTCTTTTTTTTGACGTTAGAATTCATACCACACTTCCCTATACTATTCTTTTTTATTATAACCAAATATTTGACAAATAGCAATAAACATCATTAAATTTCACGTAAAATATAGACAATTATTGGCATTTTATAAACTTAAATTTTGAAACAAAATGTAGATTTTAAGTAATATCATTTTTAGTTTTTGTGCATATTATAATAAAAAAGATAAAAATTGCTTTACAAATTAGCAATTTTATAATAAAATTAAGTTATGTGGAACCGTAGCCAAGTGGCTAAGGCGTGGGTCTGCAACACCCTGATCACCAGTTCGAATCTGGTCGGTTCCTCCATTGACGTTATTGTTCGAACTTTTCGGACATTTACTATATATATCATCTCAAATTTGAGATGATTTTTGTTTGTCGAATTCCATATATTTGCTTGAAATTTTATTAAAAAGTAATCACTAAAGGAAACGATAGTATTGTAGTAATTAAGGTTATTACGCAAGAGACTATTATTTTATTATGGTTTATAAGTTTGCTTTTAAAGATAATACTTTATTTGAAGACATATGTTAAACTTAACTCAAATGTCATACGAACCTCATTTCTTTGACATAGAGATGAGGTTCATATCATTTTATGACTTTTTTTATTTAAAATTATAAACATTATTTCAATTTGATTGAATAACTTCTGTTTCTTATAGTGACAAGTAAGTCTACGTGATCTGCAGCTATGACTGCTCCGTCAGTTTGTAAAACTAATTTATCTTTTAATTTTGGAGGGTTTGCATATTTTGCATTTACTTTTTTGGTAACGTCACCAGATGTATATTCAACTTGTAAAAAACTACTTGCAAATGAACCTATACCATTAATGTTAGAATGAGATGCCGCTTCACTATCTAAATTTAAATCATAGTCTAGCACTATTAAACCAACTTTATTTTGATATGAAACATCAGAGACTACAACATCAGTGTAAGTACGGCATGTATCTTGGTAACAACTTTCATAATTGTACTCATATCTGTTTGTAAATATAGGATTATTTACTTTAAATGTTGTATTTTTAAGCATTGTCCCTGATAATGAAACTGATTCATCAAGGTTAGCACTTCGTACAACTTCTGTATTTTCATATAATTTTGGTTTTAATTTAATTGTAATTGTTTTAGCTAAAAAATCTTTACTTTTTAGTGAAAGCCCTTGATATAGTATAATTTTAAAATTGTTATTTTTATCCTTTTTTTCTATTTCATAAACCATTATATATGTTTTAGTTTCTTTGGCATAAATAACATCGTTCATATAAGGATCACCATAATCTAAGAATAAATTACCTAAATTTAATGATGGATATTTATATGATGAACCATAATAAAGTTTAAAATTATCATAATCTATTCTTTTTTCTGTGCTGGACGTGTTTTTAACTTCAAATCTAATAGCAACATAATATTTATCTTTTTCAATAATGTTTCCCTTTAAATCAACATTTGATATTATACTATCTTTAATGTTATAATTTAAACTATTTATTGTAAAGGAATGATTTTCTTTATAAGTGTATTTAACTTTTTCTGTGTTTCTGTAAATTATAAAGCCTAAAATTAATACCAATAGTCCACTAAAAATGTATATAACCTTTTTATTTTCTAAATAGTAATACTTTAATTCCCTGATAAATCTTCTTATTTTTCTTTCTGCCTTGTAAGTTTGAAAATTCAAATTAAGTTCTATTTCTTCACTATCTTTTTCTGTTATTTCTAATTCTTTTAAGTCGCTTTTAAAATTAAATTTTTTAACATCAAAACCTAGACTTCGAATAAACATTAAAATACAGAAAAAATATGATGGGTAGTAAATAATGTTGGCAAAATCTCGGTATGTTCTGGCACTCGCAGTTGCCCATAGACCATTTGATAAACTACCTATTAATACTGCTGCTACTATTACAAAAATAAATAATATTGAATAATAAATTATTGTAAAAAAATACATTTTTGTTGGCTTTTTTTTGACTTTAAGTAAAACATATACTGCTACTAGAATGATTATTGTAAGAAGTATTGCAATGTAAAGCCATGGACTTATCGTACTTGTTACTAAATTGTTTGTAACCGTTACACTATAGTTATTTGCTATATAGTCTCTAAAAAATGTGGCTATTCGGTGAATTTCAAAAGTTATAAAAACTGTTAAAATTGTTAATAAAATGTGTATTTTTCTAAAATTCTTTATTAATAATGCATATGGCTTTTTTAGTATCATACATACCAACCCTTTTCTAGAATAATTTTATCAAAAAAAACAACCTTTTGTAAAGTTGTTTCTATCTTTTTGCAACTAATACTTGATCTTTAAGTAAATAAATTGTCTCATTTTGATTAAGTAAGTCTAACTTGGATACTTTGAATACTTTACTTACAGTATCTATTGTATCTCCCTCAGCTGTTATATAATAACTATAATTATTTTTGGGTATTAAAAGTTCTTGTCCGGGATAAATATAATCTTCCATTTCTAGTCCGTTTAATGCTGCTAGTAAAGTGGGATTAATATTGTATTTTTCCGCTATTTTATATAAGGAATCTCCACTTTCAATGATATAACTATTAAAATACTTTTCTTCATTTTTGGGTACGATTATTTCTTGACCTGCTCTTAAACTTGTATCATAATATAAATTATTCAATTTTACTAATTCTTGTGGGGAAATATTAAACTTATTAGCTACACTTTTAATATTTTCTCCCTCTTGTACTAAATATTTATTAAACACATTATCACTCCTAGTATAAAGTATGTTTAATTTTATAATTGGTTAAAAGATAAATATCATGTTGGTGTTATTAAATTCCCATTCACTATATTTGAGCAATGGAATTTCTCCTTGCGTTGGATTAAAAGAATATAATGTGTCTTTTGATATATAGTAAACATCTAAATTATCAGCCTTTATTATCTTGTTTACTGATAAGTTTGTTACTAAATATTTATCATTTGCATACAGCTTATCTTTTTTTAGTGAATAGTTAAAGACCTTATCTTTAGTAAATGCTAATTTATTATTTTTTAATTTTTGATTTGTAACTGATTCCCATTTTCCATTGTTATTAATTTGATATTTTGTTTTATAGATATCATATTTTTTTAAGTCAAAATAGTATTCTAATTCACTTTTGTAATCGTATAAATATACTTTATTTTTATAATTGCCTAGAAAATAACTGTCAAAATAAACTTCATACCGTAAATTAACTTCTTTAGTTTTACCATTTTCTTTATTTAATAAATAAATTTTGGTAAATTTATAATTTTCATCATAATTTGGTACAACTAAATATTTGTCACTTTGATAAATAAGATTTAATTTGTAAATATCTTTGTCAAATAGTTTTATATTTGTATTTTTCTTGGCATTTAAATATATGAATTCATGATAATTCCATAAAAAATATGTTTTGTTATTAAGAGTATTTATTTTAACATTTTTATAGTTGGAACTTTCCTTAAATTCTTTTTCTTCGTGTGGATAATAAAAACTATCTTCATTGCTGCATACATCATATAAAGAAATTTTATTACTTACAAAGGATAAACATGTGCTTTCTTCTTTATTATCTACTTTAATATCATTTATAAGTTTTCTTTTGCTTGTGTACTTATCAAAACTAATCAATTCATATTTTTTATCATTGTAGCTTATTGAAAACTCATAGTACTTTTCTTTTTTATGATACTTTTCTGTTACATCAATATCATTTATTTTGTACTTTAATGTATAGCTATGTTTAAAATTTAAGAAAAAAAGAAATATAACGAATATTAATATTAAAAATATGATTAAATTTCTTAATTTTTTTATATTATTTGTTTTCAACTGAGCCATATTTTTGTTTTTCTTCCATCATCATTTCCGTTATATTTGTTTCTATTTCATCTAGACCACTTTTTGGTAAATTTGATATTGTAACTTCTTCTTTAACAGTATCGATTTTTACTTGTCCCCATAGTAAGCCTTGATATACTAATAAATCGTTGTATAAATCTGGTGTGATTGAACTTAAGAAATAACCCCACACTACACGTTTTTGACCTATAAGAATTCTTTTGTTAGTTAAAACTACAACGCATGTTTGAAATAATTCGTAGAATTTATCATTTTTTTGGCCTGCAAAAGCAAATGTTACATACTCACCTGGATTTAAATGTTTTTCCACTACTGCACAGTGGTCTTTTAAATTCCATACTACTCCACCACGATGTCTGCGTTTAAAGTCTAATGCCTTGTCATATACTTGTCCCATATTTATCACCTATCTATATTTTATAATATTTTTTTTGAATAAGCAATTGTTAGTTTAAATATTTACTATATACCCAGCGATTATTATAAATTTGTGTCCAATTTTGTTCTTCTTTTATAACTGATACTGTTGTATTTTTAGGTATTCTATAAAGAATAGTGTTTCCATTTGGCTTATTTCTAACATTTAAAAGTGCTGCATTTGTTTTTTTTGAAATGTAAAAATTTTTAGGCTTTTCTTGCGTTATATATGCACTTGATACATATTCTTTATCACTTAGTTTTGCCCAACCATTCGTAATTTCTAAAACTTCTATTTTAGTATTCTTGGCAAGTAAATTAACAAATTTGTATGTGCTATTTGGACCATATCTAACATTTAAATTTGCTGTTGTATAATAAGTATTGTTTACAACTGGATCATTTGTTAAGTCTACGAAATTTAAATTTCTATTATTTTTTATAGTAGTAAAATTTTTATCAATAAACATTCCTTGCTCTGGTTTAATATTGTTTTCTGTTGTTTTTAAAATCCATAAGCCAAGATTGTTTTTACTCCATCCTGAGCCAGACATTTTTCCACGTCCAAGTGTTATATGAAAGTGAGGTCTTGTTGCAAAACCATCTGCTCCTTTTGGAAATAATGCCTCACCACGTTTATAAATTTTGCCCTTATATACATTTCTTAAATCTTTATCTTCAGGGTGTACTATCATAATAGTTATAAAATCCGTAAATGTTGGAGTAACCACTGGACTTGTACTTTCAAGCCATATGGTGTTTGAAGCTCTTAGTCCTATGCCATAAACTTTTTTTACTATCATTTCATCACATGGGCAGTAAAAGTAACTGTCGTTACCACTTCCACAGGCATCATCTATTGGGTAATCTTTAAGATCTCCTTCACTATGTCTTTTGTGAGTAAAATTATCATCATAGCCTTGAGTTATATTCATTATTTTAAGTGGATAAGTTAGATAATTCATTTTTCTTCACCTCTACTACATTATATGAACTAGTCCATTTTTCTTAAAGTGCATTTGTCATAGAAAGATTTTGATGATATAATTATTTGTGTGATAATTTATGAAAAAAATTTATTATTATGATGATTTTGATATTGATGTTGTTAAGTCTAAAAATCAGGAATACGTTTTAAAAGAAAATTATAAATGGATACATAAAAATGCATTTTATAAAATATGGTCTTACATTTTGTATGTTATATTTTTTATATTTAGTTTTATATATGCTAAGTTAATTTTACGGGTTAGTATTAAAAATAGAAGAGTTTTGAAAGGAAAATGCAATTATTACTTATATATTAATCATACTCAAGAAATGGGTGATGCTTTTGTGCCACCGATTATTACTAGATATAAAAGACCTTATTATATTGTTAATAAGGCAAATCTAGGGATACCTATTTTGGGTAAATTACTTCCTTTATTAGGTGCTATTGTTATACCTGATGGAATTCATGATATGTTAAAATTTAGAAAAGCACTAAAATATTATGGAGAGAAACATCCAATTATTCTTTATCCTGAAGCTCATGTTTGGCCGTATTATACTAAAATCAGACCATTTAATACAAGTAGTTTTCAACTTGCTGTTGAAGATGAAAAAGATATTTATTGCGCTACTACAACTTATCAAAAAAGCAAATTTTTTAAAATACCAAAGATTGTTATTTATGTTGATGGACCTTTTATATGTGATGAAAATTTAACTAAAAAAGAAAAAGTAAAAAGGTTAGAAAAATTAGTACATGATAAAATGACTTATAGAAGTAAAAACTCTAACATAGAATATGTTGAATATAAAAAGAAAGATAATTAAATATCTTTCCAACCTGCTATATCGCTTATATCAAACTCATAGTTTAATTTCTTATTGTAAGCATCTTCGTATGCTTTTTTTCTTGCTTCATAGTCCACTTCAGCCATCTTTTTAGAATCACTTTTAATACTTTCATTTATTTCTGGGTAAATTACTTTATTTATACTAACTTCATACTTAACTTTGTTAAATTCTTCATTGTCAGAAATATTTGTATCTATCATTTTTACAAAACAAGATATTACAGGAACATCAAGTTCATGAGCAAATTGATATGCACCGCGTTTACATGGACGTGGAATTCTATAATTGAACCACATTTCTTCTTCAGGATATATTAAGACAAAATCACCTTTTGATAATATTTTCTTTAATTCCGGAACAAATTTTTTTATTATGTAGTTTGGACTTTTTGATAATGGTATTACTTCAATGTTATTAAAAAGAAATCCTAAGAAACCAGGCATTGCTAAATTAGTATCTTGCACTACAATGTATAGCTTTTTATAGAGTTTTTCTTCTACAATTTTGCGGATATTATAACTATCTAGAGGATTAAAATGATTACTTGTTATAATGGCACCATTAGATAAATCAGCTAAATCCAGTTTTTCTAAACCATTAATTTTAATGTCTGGATATAGTTCTTTACTTATCTTTTTTACTGTTTTATTAGCTATTTTGTTTTTAAAAAAATAACTTAATTTTTTCTTATTTTTATAAAAAGCATCAATATATTTTTGAATCTCCTCTTCAGATAAATTTGGGTCACCGATTTCTACTTTTTTATTAAGTTCATTATTTTCAATGTTTTTTTTGATATTGTTTATAACTTCCTTTTTACTATCTCCGATTATCATAAGCGCATCTCTTTTCCACTTTCAAAAACATTTTTCAAAGTATTTTGAGTTCCAACTAAGCTTTCTGCACGTGATACCATAAGATTCATCCACTCACTATCTTTTTTTCTATCTTCATCCGTATAACTATTTTTTATTTCTAATATTTCATCATAGAATGGAGTAAATTTAGCATATTTCCAAAAATAATCATAATATTGGACATCTTCGTATTGCCACGGTTTTAAAAATAAATTGTAGTGAATAATTACTGGGTTTTCTACCTCTTTATTATTTTGATTTGGCATAGCATCATAGATATCACTTAAATATTTAATATGTCCATAACACATTGAGTTAATATAATCTTGGTCGGGTGCCACTACATCAAAACCATATTCAGTGTATAAATCTAAAAACTTTTCATCAAATTTTAAATCACGTAGTTTTTTTGAATTCATAAGTAAAACACCTGAATTAATGTATTTATCGCGAGGGATGCCAACAACTTGTTCAAAATAACTTGCTAGTATTTCATTATCAATTGTTGACTTATCCACAATACAACCAAGATAATTATCATTTAAGTCTTCATTATAAAGTCTAGATATATCGCCAGGAATTACTGTATCAGCATCTAAATATATACATTTATCATATTTTGGAAACATACATGGTATAAACAATCTAAAAAAAATTGTTAAGGTAAAAGTATATTCTCTTAGTCTATTGCCCAATTTATCTGTAATCATACTTAGATTTATGCCCATTTCTGTTAAAATTATTTTTATATTATCTGTTTCTAATGATTTTAATTTTTTAGCATTTTCTTCACTTAAGTTTTCATATATCACATTTATTTCGTAGTTATAATTATTATTTGCATTCATAATTAATGATTTGATCGATACTGCTACAAATTTTGCATAGCCATCATCTATAGCGTAAAATATAGGAATTGTTATCTTATTCATGTATATCCTCCTTAATAAGTTGGTATTCTTCTAAAATGTCATCAAAATCATGGCATTTTAAAATATCATGAAGTCTATCAATATTCCATGGTTTTACTTTTTGGGGTCTAAAGTAAGGCAAAAACTTAAAAGTTGTTGTAAAGTGTCTGAATACTGTATCTTTTTTCATGGCATGTTGTTCATTATATTTTCTTTTAACTATTAATTTTGGTTTACAATATTTGTTTAATGCGGCTTGATCCGGAAGAAGCATTTTTCTTTTTCTACACATTTCTCGTGATTTTTTAAAACTACCACTTTTTTTAATTAAATCTAGGTTTAAAAGTAATACTCCGGAATTTAAATAATCTTTTTTTATCTTGTTTTTACTATAAAAATATTTTCCGTAAAAATCCCGAGCTCCAACAATTTCATATTCACTGTTGTCTATGTTATAAAACTCTTTAAAACTACTTTTGGCAACAACATCATTATCCAAATATAGTATTTTACTTGGCATTTCAGGAATTAAATCAGCATAAAGTCTTAACATGCAATAAGGTGTAAACATAGTATCTATATTTGATGTAGGCATTTCTTTCATAAAGTACTTTTTAACATCAATAAGCTTTACAAAATTCTCCTTATTTGTCCTTTTTACTATTTTATCTAACTTTTCTATATCTTTATTACTAACACTTTTTTTATCTTTATATTCCATGCTAAATACGTATATACGAAGCTTTCCTTTTTCATGTTTTATTAATGATAAAATTGATATAATTAAACCATCTAGAATATTCGAATCTCCACAATATAATATGTTCATTTTATACCTCATTTCTACATATTGCTATTAAATAATCATCTTTGTCTATTATTTCAAATTTATTTGCTAATACTACAGTATCTACATTCTGTAAACCATATGTTATTCCTATGCCAAGCATTTTAACATAAGATTCTTTCATTACCCATATTTTAGTAAAATCATACTCTTTATCCTTGGAATTTTTAATTATTTCTTGTTCTATTGGTGTAAAATATTTATTTACTACACTTTGTTTATAAGTTAAATACTCAATATCTACACCTATTTCTTTATTACTAGTTACTAAAACTGTCATATTTCTATCATGACTCAAATTAAAATATAGTTCATTATTTTTTAAATAAGGCTTTCCGTAATTATTATAGACTATTTCAACATTAGTTACGTTTTCTTTTTCCAAAATTTTTGTTAATAACTCTTTCGATGATATATTTTTTTCAAGATAAAGCTTATACATGGCTATTTAAATAATTAATGATATCACCGACTGTTTGAATCTTTTTAATTTCTTTGTCGGGTATTTCTAATTCATATTTAGTTTCAATTTCTGAAATTAATGTTACTAAATCAAGAGACTCTAAATCTAAGTCCGCTAGTAAATTGGTATTTTCATTAATTCTTTTTTCTGGTACTTCTGCAATTTTTGCTATTATTTTAATTATTTCTTCTTTCATTTTCTTCCTCCATTACTATATTTCTTAATATTTTACGATTATTATTTTTGGGAAATTCTTGATTTCTTAATGTTACTAATGCTATTTGATGATTTTTTGGTACTTTGCTGTTATATTTGTAAATTAAACCGTTAAAATAACTTATGTTACCAAAATATTCATCATTTGGATAAATGCTGGCAATAAGTTTATTATCATTTTCATAAACAATAACTTCGCAAACACCCTTATCTTTTGATAATTTTTCTTCTATTGCTTCCGGAGAAATATTTTCTCCATTGCTTAATATAATTAAATTCTTTTTTCTTCCAGTTATGAATAGAAAGTTGTCTTTATCTAAATAGCCAAAATCACCAGTATTAAAATAGCCATTTTGCATCACTTTTTTTGTGGCAGAAGCATCTTTGTAATATCCAAGCATTACGATGTCACCTTTAACAAGTATTTCATTATTTTCTATTTTTATATCAGCTCCACGAACAATTTGTCCAACAGATCCATCTTTGTAATATTCATTTCTGTTAACTGCTAGTACTGGTGAACATTCTGTTATACCATAACCATTTAGTATTTCAATGCCGATGCTTCTAAACCATTTAACATACTTTTTGTCAAGATAAGCTCCTCCGCAGATAATGTATTTTAAATTACCACCAAAACTTTTATGAATAGATTTAAAAAAGCAACTCCTTAAATCTATTCCTACTTTAAGTAATCCATTGCTTAATTTAATCATTGCTTTCAAAGCTTTGTCTTTTTTGGTACTACGAGCTTTTTTCCATATTTGCTTATAAAAATTTTCTACAAATACTGGTACTACAAACATAGTATTGGGCTTTGCTTCCTGCAAACATGAAACTATATTTTTTAAACTACGATTTAAAAATATAGGTACTCCATAGTAAAATGGTTTTAAAACGCTGGTTATAAGTCCAAAGGCGTGATGAAATGGTAAGACTGAAAATGCCATTCCCTCTGGTTTAAAAAGGCTGCAGGCACCATAAATATCACTTAAAATATTATCTTCGCTTAGCATAACACCTTTGCTATCTCCAGTTGTGCCTGAAGTAAAAAATATTACTCGTTCTTTATATTTTGGACTATTGTCTTTGAATGTGTATTTATTTTCCTTAATTATTGAATCAATATCATTTATTGAAAAGCTTTTGTATTTTTGGGTGATACTCTCAAAATCTGTATACTCTCGGGAATAATAGATAATTTTACTATCACTTTTTTTGATAAGTTCATTAATTTTTTCTTCAGCTAGATCTTTGTCTATTACTACAGCTACGTTACCACTTATTACTATACTAAAAAATAAAACTAAATAATTATAAGAGTTTTCTCCTATTAAAGCAATATGCTTCGCTTTATAAGTGTTGCTCAAAGAGTTTGCCATCACAGTTACATCATGATAAAAATCATTATATGTTTTATTAATTGTTTCTTTTTTATTATTTTTAAAAACAAATGCAATTCCATTTTTATTTTTTTTATAATTAAGCTCTAGAAGCTCTTTAAAATTTTTTAATTTTTTATGTTCGTAATATGCATATGGTTTATTCATACTTCCACCCCATGTATTAAATTTGTCATGATACTATATATAATAATACCATTTTTTTTTTGTTTTGAAAACAAATTTTTTGTTTAAAAAAATAAAAAAAGTTAATTTTTATTAGTTAACTCTTTATTTATCCAGATCATTAATAAGTTTAAAATATATATTTTTTCTTTTTCTGACAATTCTTTATTTTTAGAAATGTGGTGCCATTTATATAAACAAGATCTGCAACAACAACCACAGGCATGCATTGCTATAAATACAGGATGATTTTTCATTGGAGTTTGTTTTCCATCGTTTTTGGGATTGGCAGGTCCTAGTTTTTCATTTATAAAATCAATTGCATGACTTTTAATCTTGTCCATGCCTTTTTCTTGAATATAATTTTTTTCTTTTTCTTTTAAATGAAATGAGCTTCTAAATTTTGAAGATTGTAGTTTTTTTAAAACTATATCATACTTAGTTTGCATATACTTCTTTTGCTAAATTAAAAGCTGCCCATGCTTTTGGCCACCCAACATAAAACGCAATATGAGTAATTATTCCTGCTATTTCTCCTTTTGTTACTCCATTATTTTTAGCATTCATTAAATGATATTTTAAAGATTTTTCTGTTATTCCTAATGATTCGCGTCCCGCTGTTTGTTTTATCATTTTATCCTCCTTACATTAACCAGTCTTTTATATCTTTTTCTTCAATATTATAATTTAAAGTTTTTTCGGAAATAAAATTTAAGTCCTTGTAATGTTTTTTTAGACTTTCTAAACTACCATTTACTGTTGAACCACCAGATGTTACAAATATATATATTGATTTTTCTTTTAAATTATTTTCTTCAATAAACGGGTCAATTATTGATGGCTCACGATACCACCATACAGGAAAGCCAATTACTATTTTGTCATAATTTTTGATATTTTCGATTTTTTTAACTATTTTTGGTCTACAATTTTCATTTTCCATTTCTAATGTTGTTCTACTATTTTTATCATTCCAATCTAAATCCTTGTTAGTATATTTTCTCTACTGATTCTATTTCAAATAATTCTCCATTTGTTGCTAGAAATATTTGTTCTGCAGCATTCTTTGTTGTTCCTGTTGCCGAGAAATAGCATATTAGTATTTTATTCATTTTTATCCTTCTTTCTTTATTTATTATATCACTAATGGCATAAAAATATTTAAATATAAATAATAACATAACATTTTTAACAATTATAAAAAGCCTTTTTCAAGGCCTTAATGTCAATTTGGTGGAGAAGAGGAGAATAAATAACACAATTTTATATTATTTAAAACAACTTAAAAATTCCCGTAAATTCCGCAAATTTATATTTTTTTATTATATCTCATTTTATCATCTTTTAAAAAAATAAGAGGTAAATAAGAGGTAAAATTATGAATTGTAAATACTATAGAACAAGAACAAAAAAATATAAAAAATATGGATATTGTACAAAATACAAAAAAGAGGTATCTTTATTCTGTAAAGAATGCAATACAATAGAATATAAAAAAATTAAGCAAATTAAAAAAAGAACATATAAGTTATCTAAAGCAGAAACTAATAGAACGAGTATATTAACTGATGACTTAGAACGTTGTATTATTTGTGGTAAAAGAAAGAATAACTTGCATGAGGTATTTTTCGGGCGAAATAGACAACTTTCAATTGAATATGGACTAGTTATACCACTTTGTATAGAATGCCACAAAGAAATGCACAAGAATATAGAATTACAAGAGATGTGGCACGAAAAAGGACAAGCTATTTTTGAAAAGACTTATCCTGAATTAAATTTTATTGAGATTTTTAAAAGAAATTACAAATAATTACTAGTAAATTTTATTAATTTGTATTATAATGTCGATTAGAGATATATTTTATAGGTGTACCTCCACGAACTTTATATGTTCAAGGAGGTGATGTATTATGCAGACATATAATTTTAGAAGCCACAAAGATGGAATATTTGATATTTACATTTTTAATTCTAGTGATCGTGCTATTACTTGTAATAGCTGTTGCTGTTGTCATCAATAAAAAATAGCACCTATAGATAGGTGCAATTTCCAAAGAGTGGAGATACATCTAGCCGAAAAATATATCTCTTTTTTTGTTTTTTAAACAAGCAATATGGACTGAGAAACACCTAGCAACGAACAACTAAATGTGTCTCTTTTTTGTCCTTAAACGACGATTTGGAGATAGAACGATGTGTTTCTCCTAATATTATTATATACACATTTCACGAAGAAATGCAACACAAAAATGTAAATCAATTACAAATTTGTAAAGACTATTATACATCATTCTTCAAAAAAATCAAGTTTTTTGGTTTTTATTGCAACAAAAAAGACCCAGCCAACTATGACTGAGTCTTTTAATATGGAAAACCAAAATGTCTTAAACATTTTAATGTTTTAGGTCCTATGCATTGATCTATTGCATCATTATACAAGCCTGCTGCCTCACATCTTTCTTGAAACTCCCCAATAGCTTTTGCAATATTAGGTCCATAATAATTGCCAAGTGCTGATTTTGGTGTATACAACGAAAAATTTTTATACATGAATGCTGCAATTTTTGCTATACCATCACTTTGATCGCCTAATTTAATATAACCACGTGGGCCTAAAATACTAGTAGAAGTTTCTTTCTTTGTACCTTCCTTGTAATCATATTTTTCTGGGTCTAGCCAAGTAGTTCCGCCTATGTCTTTTAAACCAAGATGAAGATGTATTCCAGTTGCTTTTCCAGTCTTACCAGTATAACCTAGAATAGTGTCATGATTAACAGCTTGACCTTTCTTTACACAAATGCTATCTAAATGACAATAATATAATCTTTTGCCAATTCTTGAATAATCAATCACAACACATTTTGCCCCAAAACCATCAGTATAAGTACTTGTAACTTTTCCATTTTCCAATGGATATTGAGGCCATTTATTTCCGTGAGTACCATAATCAGTTCCACTATGAAAAGAGTTAGTTGCACCAGATGAAGTGTTAATTATTCTACGATAGCCAAACTTGCTGGTTAAAGCATAATCTTTTCTATTAAAAGTTCTTTCTGCTAATTTCATAACTCAACTTCCTCCAATTTTTCTGGAATTTCTCCATACATTTCTTCTAATTCTGCTAAGTTTTCATCAGTTACAATAATATTTAATTCTTCTTCCATTCTTCTTCCTCCACTTTTATTGCTCTATTTTCAAATTTCTTATAAGCATCAAGATAAATTTCTTTTTTATCTCCGTTATAAGTAATTTCATAGTACATTCCATCTAATAATGTAGTACTTAGTAAGGCTTTATTATTTTGTAGCGTTTTACAAATCCATACAATAAAGACATTTTTTTCTTCAATTGTAACATTATTAGATTTATCTAAATGCTCATTAGCATAATCCTTTACTAATTTAATACATAAATTTTCAAAATCATTATTTTTCATATTTCTTTTCTTCTCTACTAATTCCTTTAATTGCCCAGAATTGAGCTTCTTCTAATTTTGTAATTGCTAGAGATTTTTCTCTGCTATTTTCACATAGTTTTTCAATACAATTATAGATATCTGAGAAACTTAATCTTATTTTATTTATTTTTGCTTTTTGTTCTTCTGGTATTTCTATAAATTTTGCTTTTTCATTCATATCTATTCTCCTCTCAGTAAGTCATTTAAATTTTTTCCTAAATCGTAAGCACCGCCAGTAAGTAAACCAGCTACTACGATAGAACCATTAAAATCTTTAGTCATAATAAAGTTAATTGCTGCTACAATAATACCTATCAAAAGGTTTTGTACTGGAATCAACTTATTATTGAACTTTGGATTTTTTTTTGCAATTACACCACAGAAATAAGTTACAAATATTGTAACTAAAGTCATAATTGTTTGAATATCCATTTTCCCAGCTCCTTTCTTATATTTTTCCTTTTTTCAATAATTGTTCCCAGTGCTCATGGATATACGAATTACCACCTAGTTTTGTGTACTTATCATATAATTCGTGCGCATTAAGTCTTTGAATTTGACTCTTTGGAACATTGTGCTCTACATCCGAAATAAAGTTTGTTAAATCTGTTTTTATTGATTGTAACTCTAGACAATCAATTCTTTTAATCGATTGCGTCTCCAAGTCATCAATTCTTTTAACAAGCGGTTTTAAAACATTATTAATCTTCTTACTAAATAAGTTAAAAAAATATTTTATTGATCCTATTAGTCCAACTAAAAAAGCAAGTGCTGTTGCTACTTGTCCTATTGTTATTTTTTCCATGTTATCCTTTCTTTTTTTTATTCTACGACTTCAAATACAAGTAAAGTTTTTGAATTATCTAGCTGGTATTCACTTGCCCCATAAGTCGCAATACTTATAATGTCGTTTTCTTGCACATCGATCAAATTATTATATGAAAAACTATCATAATCAAAAGTTTTTTTTACTATCCACGGATTAGTAACATTATTTCCATTTTTTCTCAGATACATATAAATTAATTGATCATTTCTCGTATATGTACCAATTACACCTGCAATTTTAATTTTAGAAATTCCAGGTCCTATTGCGATTTTTCCATTTTGTATAGATAACTTATCTCCAACGGTTTTAGCAGCAATCCAATTTGATACTTCAACATATTGACCAGTTGCTGGAGTTATGCTCGCTGTTAAACTTGCACTTAACATATGCTTTTGTATAGCATTATTTATGTAATTACAATTATATGTATCCGTATCGCTTATTGTTTGCGTAGATTTAAAACTATTTTCCATATTATCTTGTAATTGGTTTATATTTGTATTGTTTAAAGGCTTTGCATTAGCATCACCTTTGTTTCCAAAATTAATTTTTTCCATTTTTATCATCCCTTTCTTTTGAGTATTTTAATTTCTTCTTTTAATTCATTTATTATTACTTGCTGTTCTTTTATAGCTTGTAAACATAAAGAAGTCATTGAATAAATATCTACCCCATCATTTTTTTCGCTAGTAATAAGTTTAGAATAATTGTATTCATCACCTATTACAAAACCGAGGTGTTTCTTTGTTCCATTCTTTTCACTTTTTAGATTATATTTATATACGTCTATTTTGTTTATTTCGTTTAAAGCGCCATCATATTTTTCAAAATTCTTCTTGTTTTCCGCTAATGATGTTTGCGTTAAAGATGCACAAATTATTTTGCCAGTTTCCCCAATTAAGTCAATAGTGGTAGAATTGTTTTTATTATTCAAAGCTAAATATCCGCCATTTGCAGTATCAAGTACTACCAAATCATTTCCGCTATTATCTTTCAAACTGATAGAGCCATTATTTAATGCAGATATTTTAACTTTTTCGTTTCCATTAATAAAATATCTCATCCCTGCAACATTATATCTTGATTTATAAGCAATTCCGTTTTGAGTTGCTTCCATTTCTATTAACCCAGCACTGCCTTTTCCTATCTTAACAGTACCCAAAGTTGTTGTTTTTTCTAAAATCCCATTTACATTTGCATTATTACATATCAAATTCCCGTCTTTGTCCACTTTGAAATTTGTACTATCTATAACTATGTTCTTACTAGTTAAGTTGATTGTATTATTGGCAAGTAAATTAATAATATCATTTGCAGTTAAATCAATATTGTCAGCACCAATAGCAAATGCGGTCCCATCTTTTGGATCTGCGGTCAGAGTAGCTTTGACTATCTTACCATTGCTATCAACTTTTAAAACGATTTGACTTTCTTGAACATCGATTTCACTTTGTAACTGAGTATCTTTTCCATTTAACTGACTAACTTTTAAATTTATATCATCTTTCGTTTGACTTATCTCACTGTTCAATTCAACTTTTGTTGCAAATTGAGTAGTATAGATATTTGATGCCATTAGCTGAATATACAAATATGCTGAAGAATATCCAGGCAGTGAAATTGTATAATTCCCAGCGGTTAAAGCAATTGTAGGATAATCATAATTAATAATTTCTTCCGTTGTTTTAACAGCATTTTTGTTAGTTTCTTTTATATATTCTACTCTTTTAATTATTGAACAAGTTTGACTATCATAGTTTAATATAAATTCATCATAATTATTATCATCATAATATAATAAATCATCTGGCAATTCATAATCAACCACTTCATTTGTATTTATGTTAGTAAACCTTATTATTCTGTTATTTAAGTATAAGTCGTCAGCTGGATACAAGTAATCACTAGGATACAAATATGAAATATCCTCTGTTGTTGGATGAATTTTAATTGCAATTGGTTCACTTTCATTTACTTTTACCAAATTAACTGAAGCATAATCACTTTCACCACTAGTAGTAATATCTGCTATATCGCTAATTTTTGAATTTATTTCATCTGTTGTTTGAGTTATTTTTGATATTTTTTCATTTTGACTAGTTACAGTTGAAATTACATCTCCCACATCATTTTCAATTTTTTCAACTTTGGTTGTTACAGAAGAAACACTTGATTCTATACTTTCTTTAGTAGTTTCGAGCTTTACATAGGTTACATAATCTTTTTCTACAGTAGTTTTAAATTGATTTAATACAGCTTCTACTTCTTTGGCATAATCATCATTAGAATAGTCAGTAGCTAAAACCCAATCAACCGCGTTATAATCCCCATCAGCTCTTTTAGCTCTACAGCGATACAAGTCTTTATCATCTTTTATCCAAATATCACCAACATCATAAGGAGGTGTTGGTGATACTACAAAAACTCGTCTTTTACTGTCTGCAGTATCTTTTGCTGAATTTGCAATTGCTAAAGCCTCAGTCACATCACTATCAACAATTTTCACCCATTTATACTCATTATTTTCCAAAGCAAATCTATATGCATATCCAGTATCTTGATCATAATACAAGTCCCCTAAATGATTGTTTTTATCCTTATCAGTTAACCATTCATTAGCAGGTTGATTTTCAATAGTGGGAACACCAATTAAAAACCAAGTAGTAATGTTTCCATCTACTTGGCTTTGGATGTTTTCTATATCTTTAGCTGTCGCATCAATAAAACTCTTTAATTCTTTGTCGGTCTTGACTAAAGTTTCAGTTGCTTGCTTTATCTTTTTTCTGTCAGAAGATAAATTATTTAAATTATATCTTCTAATGACATCTTCAGCTGTTAGTGCCTTTTTAAAATCATTAACACTCATTACCAATACACTCTCCCATCTCTAATTGTAAATCCTAGCTTTTTCAACTTTTTTTCTTTTTCTGATTTTGTTATATTTTGAGAATTTATATAATTAACAATATCTTTATTATAATTATCAAAGCCTATACTCTTTAGCAAAATCTTTTTATCATTCGCAGATTTATTCAAGTTATTTACATAATTAATAATTTGATTATTATAGTTATCATAAGAACTATATTTAGACTTTATAAGAATTGCTTTTTGAGAAATTGTTAAGTTTAATGAATTTACATAATTTATAACTTCATTTTTCCTAGAACCACTTATTGTCTTGCCAGTATTTACATTATACTTTCCTTCAAAATTTTGGCTATCAAATTTAATATATTGTTTCATAGGGATTTTTAAAGTGACTATGTCATTTAAAGTATCATCACTAGAATAATATTTTGAATATAAATAAGCAAGTTGATTATCTTCTAAATCTGCTTTTATAAGATTATCACATATTTTTTTGTGTTTTTCTTCTGTTGATAAATCTTTGCTATTTTTAATAGAAAAACTTTCTGAATTTAAAGCAACATATTCAGCAACTTGTGTATCTGACATTTTTAAATCCTTCAATTTGTTTATTTCTGTTAAATCATTTGAAGAATAATTTATGTCTCTACCATTGAAAAACTTTTCATTAGCAAGTGCTTTTGAATATCCGTATATTTCTTTTATCATTTTTGCTTTAGTTTCATCATCAGCATTTTTATATGTGGAATTAGAAACTAAATTATTTAGACACTTGTTGGCGGTTTGACCATAAGTCTTTTTATAAGAAGTATATTCATTGCTATTCATATTATAGTTTTCATTTTTATACTTTACATAACCTTGCGGAACTCCAGGAACAACACTAGTATCTCCAGTTTCTTTATGAACTCTTTTAAGCTCATTATCTAAACTAGTAGTTTTTATTTCTTTCTTTGAATATGGAGCAATAAAGTTATTAAATGCCCTTTCTAAAATACTATCGGGTTGTTTCTTTTCTTCTCCCCAAATGTCTGTAGCCACAGGCAAAGTATTTCTTAAGCCTGGTATCTTATACATCATTTGTTTAACAAGTTTATTTGCAAATTTGAAACTTGAATCTCTATCAACTGCTGTACTTCTTACTCTATCATCAAACGTTGATGCAATTTGGCTAAATAAAGTTGGAAAAAATTGTAAAGCATAATTGCTAGTTACGTTTTGAGCCATGTTAGACACCATTTGCATACTGCCTTGTTGATAACTACTTAGAACATCTGTTAAACCAGAAATAAAAGACATTTCAGAAACTGGGTCTAAAGTTTTAGCTAAAGTGTCAATTACTATATTTGCATCCCATTCTTCTTGCTCTTCTAATTCTTTATAAGCATTTGCACCAGTTAAAAACGGAATAGCAACAGGAGATAACCAACTTAACGAATAAGTATTATTTCCTATCTTTAAAGCATAGTCTTGATTTCCTAGTTGGCTATCATATTTACTTTCTTTATCATCATCGTCGCCACCAGTTATAAAACCGGCTTTCGCAAGAGCATAGCCCATTAAAGCTAGAGATGTTCCAGTCAATCCTTGAGATAAATTATCAATGAATTGACTAGCATTAATATTACCATTTTTTAATTGTACAACATCATAAGATAGATTTTTAATCAAACCAATTGGAGAATACTTAACACCTGCTTTTGCAACATTTATAGGGGTCTTTTTAAAAGGAATTGCCGCTCCAATTGCAAGCTTACTAGCTGTATTAGTATTTTCTATTTTTTGAATATAACTAGCAACTTTAGAATATTGTCTGAAAGTAGCAATTTCTGCTTGTTCAACAGCATATAATTTTGCTTGTTCAATTAACTCAGAATTATTGTTTATTTGTTCTTTAGTTGTAATTCCTTTAGCAGTCAAATATTCTTTTAAACTACTTTGAAAAGCACTTTTGCTAAATAACCAGTCTTCCCATGACAAAGCATCACTATTAAATTTTGATATTTTTTCTAGTGTTTTATTATTAAAGGTCGCTTTTTCCATTTGCAATTGGTTCTTTATGCTATATTTTCCTTCGCCCTGAATAATACTTTTCATTTCTGTTGTAGTTTTATCAA
Source organism: uncultured Bacilli bacterium (assembly GCA_934085825.1). Classification (GTDB taxonomy): domain Bacteria; phylum Bacillota_I; class Bacilli_A; order RF39; family UBA660; genus Onthocola_B. Next base: position 43,954 of record CAKOHR010000008.1, read on the forward strand.
CGAAGTCTACAACATCTTGACTGGCTTTTTTGAATGTTCTAGTTCTGTCTTTACTATCTTTAATAAATAATGTTTCTAATGCTCTTGCTTGTACATTTTTCACCTTTAAGGCAAATTTCATAGCAACATTTGATACAATATTTCTTATATGAGTCTTAGGATTACCAAGCATAGATAAATATCTCCAACCATTAATTTTATCAGCAGTAGTAGATTTCATTTGTTCAGCAATTTGACTTTTAAATTTCTCTACATTAGCATCTAAATCTTCTTGAGTATAAGTTCCATCAGACTTATATGTATTTAAAATAGTTTCAACCATTTCTGGAGTTATAGTAACTCCTTCAAAAGATTTATCTCCAGTTGCCTTAGCCCTATTAACAATTTTTTGGAACATCAACAATTGACCTTCAGGAGTCATTCTACCAATCATACTATATTGTTGAACCATTTGACCTAGTTCAGTACCCAATATAGTTTTATTCATTATTAAATCAGTTGCATTTTTCATGTCTCCACGTTTCTTAGCTTCCATTAATAATTGGTCTATAACAGCTAAATCAGTTAAATCAACTTTAGAGTCATTCATTTTAGCATTGATGTAATTTATACCTTCTTCATAAGACATTGAAGTTGCTTTTGCTTTCGCATTTTCTAATGTTTTTTTATTAGAAATTTGAGTATAAGTTATTTTATCCATATCTAAATCTTTTATAGACACAAAATCTTTTAGAATATCAGACTCAGTTGATGTTTCACTCCATGAACGAAGCTCTTTTCCAATTGGAATATCTATTGATTTTTCACCATTTATAGATTTAGCTATCTTTTCCGCTCTTACTTTAATAGTATCATTCTTTTTAACTAGTGGAATATTAGCTGATTTATTAACATCCTCCCTTAAAGGAATTAAATGTTTAGACATATCCGTTCTTGTACCAGTAGGTTTATAATATTTATCTAAATGTTCTTGCCATTTTGAATTATATTGTGAATATTTCGTAGGTGTTTTTGCATATTGTCCTTCATCACCATTAATCCAAGCTACACTATCTAATGCAACAGTTCTATGATGTACTTTTGTAGGGTCTCCACCAGCATAATCCAAAGCTTGTTGATAAGAAGTTGATACAAAAGTACCATTTTTAATTGCATAAGAACTATATATTGTTACGGTTCCTTTTTTTAAATCTCTAAGAGCATCTTCTTTAGAGTAATCTCCCCAAGTAAAGCTTTCTTTATCGTTAATAATTTCTTCAAATGTTTTAATATCACTTGGTTTTCTAATCCAAACATAATTGCTTTCTTCTGGAGCTGGATTAGTTTTTTGAATAATATCAAATTGTGCTTGTTGCTTTGAAGTCGAATTTTTATAATCATCTTTTAATTCTTGAATTTTTATCTCTTTTGACTTTATTTTATTAATTTGACTTTCTATTTTCTCAGGAACTGATTTATAATCTTTTAATAATCTTTCTCTATCTTGATTTACTAGATTATCATAAACATTATCAAATCCATTCTCTAATGCTTTGATTTTTTGATTAGCCAAGAAATTTTTATTCCAATCTTCATCATTTTCATCAGGATTTAAAGTTTCTTTATATGCTTTTAATTCTTCTATGGTTTCACTGATTTTAGTTTTATCTTCATTTTTGTATCTATCATATATTTCTGGCATTAGATATTTATCAATATCTTGTTCAATAGAAAAAGAACTATTATCTAGTTCTTGTCCCTGTAAAGTATTTTCGCTAAATGTTGTATTGTTTGATGGTCTGTTATTATGTCCTCGTTCTTTATTATATAATTCATCATTTCTTGTAGCTGTTCTTCTGTTTTTAACATATTCATTACTGCTGTTGCTGTTCGTTTCGATAGCCCCAGTTTGTACATTTTCACTATTAGTTTTTCTGAAATTGTCATTATCATAAACCCTCTCAACATCTTTATTATATGACAAATCCAAATTATTTTCAATGTTTTGTAATATGCTATTTGAATATTCCACAGGAACTGCTTTTAAGTTAAACATTTTTGCTATTAACAGTCTATGGTTTCCATTTCCTATTTCAAATGTTCCATCACTATTTTTAACTATTTCTATTGGTTGAGTTATACCATTTTTTCTTATATTTTCTATTAAAGCATCAACTTGTTCTTGTGTTCTATGTCCACCATTATTAACTAAACTCAAAATATCATCTATATTTACAAACTTTACATTGTCATATTTTTGCATATTTGCTCTAGTTTTATTTTCAATTTCTCTTGTTAGTTGACTTGATGGATTAAAATTTTGCGGTATAACACTTGATTTAGTTTTATCTTTTTTTCTAAAGAAATTTTGTATTATGTTTCTATTTTTTACTTGGCTATCATTTTGAATATTTTTTGCATAGATTGGCGCTACTATATTATTAGTTTGTGTAATATAAGCTTCTCTCCACATTTCTTCTAGTTTCTTAACAAAATTTCTTTCTCTACCTTCAGCCGTGAAATTATTTAAAAATGTTTTAATTACTTCATATATTTTTTGAATAATAGTCTTTGCTTGTACTGAGTTATCCATTCTTAAACTATTTATAAATTCTTGATTGCCAAATAGATTTGCTGAAATGTCTGCAACTGTTTCTCCAGTTACTTCTGAAGCTTCATACATAGTTTCCAATGCTTTAACACTTTCAGCGAAAACTGGATTTTTCCTAGCATAGTCAGTAATAAAATTTCTTAATTCTGGAGTTTCAATGGCGTGTGTAATTTCATGAACAAGCAAAAATTCTCCAGCCCTTTTCGAATTTGGGTTTATCTTGATTGAAACTTCACCATTATCTAACTTCTCAATTACTCCATCTACTATATTTCCTTTTGTGTCTTTGATATTATTGTCAAAAGTTATATTGTAATTTTTATCATTAACCAATTTTTCCGCAACATTCACAAGATTTTGAATATCTTGAGAATTATCAAAATATTTGCTTGCACTTTCTCTAAGATTATTAATTTTTTGATTAGAAGTTACATTATATTGATAATTTTCATTTTGCGTATTTGTCATTTCATTTATAGGCAAATTAATTCTATTATTTATTGTAGTGTTCAAATCTTCTTTTAAAGGTAAATTTATCTTATTAAGTTTACTATCAATATCAGTTCCAGTATTATAGTTAACTGAAGGCAATTTGTTTTCTAAGTCTATTTTTGTATTTTTACCATCGTTTATAATATCTTTTCCAAAATCATTTGAAGTTGGTAACTTTGCCACATTATCAGCATATTCTTGTCGTTGCTTTTTTAATTTAAAATAATCATTGCTATCTGTAGCACCACTAAAAACACCAGTTAATGCCCCAACTGCACCAGAATATATAGCATTTTCTAAAGTTTCCATTGTAAACGGATTTTCTTTTTCGCCAAGAGTTATATTTCTACTAAAAACATCTATAAATTCTTGTAAAAATTCTTCCCCACCCTCAGAAATACCATTTGCGACCGCATTAACTAATCTAGGATTTTTTGTAAACGTTTTTGATAATGCTGCACTTATATTTTTACTTAATTCTGATGAAGCACCTTTGCCAAAAATAAATTTAGTAGTACCACCTAATAATTTCTCAGTAGCAAACTCTGTAGCAGTTGATAAAGACGCATAAGCTAAAGACCTACCATCACTGTATCCTTCTGAAACAGCCTGGTTTAATTGTTTAGTATATATATCAGAAAAATAAGTTGTGGTTCCTAGTCCTGGAGCAATTTTATTTAAAACAGCAGATGTTACAATTTTTCCTCCCTCATATAATGCACTTGTACCAACTTTAGCTACTTTGTCTATAAACGAATTTCCATAACTATCAAGTACTTTTTGTTGTTTTAAATCATTGTATGATGGAAGATAATATAAATCCCCATTTTCATTAATTGCCTGTTCTCCAGCAAATTGAGTAAATGGAGATGTCATACCGCCAATTAGTCTTCCAAGCGTTTTATCATAAATTCCAATATTATCTTCGTCTAATTTCTTTTGTTGATAATTACTAAAAGCTTGAGCTGTTTCATTATACTTTTGAATAACATTTTGTTTTTTTTCATTGACTAAATTTTTGTTTTTTTCATTAAACTCATTAAACTTATTATAATTTTCCAACGATTTTTTTTGTTTTTCAATAAGTCCTTCACTTGGATTTAAACTAATTTCCTTATTATAATCTACACCAATTGTTTTATTTTGGTAGGTTGTCGGTGTTGCTGTGGGATTTAAAGAACTATCATTTATTGCAATGTCATTTTGTTTGTAAATGTTTCTAAAGTCTTTTATAGTACTTTGCTTTTCATATGCTTTATTTTTATATTCTGCTTTTGCATCTTTTGATGACATATTATTAATACGATCTTGTTCTTTTTGAGCAAAATGATATTTTTCTGCTTCTTCTAATTGCTTTTTATATTTATTTTTATAATCATTATATGATATTGCCATAAATACCTCCTACCATTTATGAGGACCATAATGTTTCATTGCATAATTTGTTTTTTCGGTAGCTTCAATATAATCATTTATGCCAGCATCCCAAACATAATATTTTCCATTACATTTCCAAATTTTTTGACCAGACATATTTTTTCCAGTACTATCTACAGCATAATTAAATAATTGACCTACCGTATAGCCACTTTCTTTTAATGGACTACCACCAATATTATTTGGTTGATAACCATTTTTGAAAACACCATATTGAGCATCTGGATTTATGCTATTTGTAAATGGATTTAATACTAAGGTTCTACCATTTTTTGATGTTGTGCCTTCTAAATTTGAACTATTAGAGCTTGTGCCACTACCATCAGTTAAACCACTACTACTACCCGAACTACTATATAATTTTTGTTTACTTAAGGCGTATTCCTTTTCCCAATTTGATTGACTTTGTCTGTCTTGTTCTCTTTGTAGTACTAAGCTTTCATTGTATTGTCTTTGTTTTTCAGCCATTTCTGCCTCCCATTGGCGAATAGCTTCAGCTTGTGCCTTTTCATTTTGTATATTGTTATATTCAGTTTGATACCTGTTATAATATTCATTATCAAGGCTTTGATTATTAGACAATTGATTTTGCGTAATATTGCTTTTATTACTAACATAATTCTCTTGATATTGTAATTTCATTTGTAATTTATTTAAAGCATTTTGAGCTTTAGTAACATCATTTGTTAATCTTGCTTCTGCCATTGCATTATCATATTCTGTTATAGCATCTTGCAATACTTTATTAGAATTAGCTAATCTATTTTGATATGTGTTAAAACCTCCTAATTGTGATGTTTCAGAAACCCCACTACTACTTAGTCCACGGCTCGCCATATTTTCTGCTTGATATCCATACGGATTAATAAAAGCAGTATAGTCATTAAGCGCTTTTTTGTCCTCCGTTTCTTTATTTTTTCTAGCTTCTTCTTTTTGCTGTTCTATTTTGCTCTCATTAAAAGCTAATTGTTTGTCCAAATTTTCATTAGTTATTCTTTCGTAGTCGTCAGCATATTTATTTTGATTTTCATAAAGATTTTTATTTTCATTTAACAAGTCATTATAAGTATTATTACTATTTGCTATAGCGTTTTGTTTTTCTTGTTCAATTTTTGCTAATCTTTCATCTTGCATAATTTTCTCCTATCTTTTTATGTATCCCGCAATAAATCCTTGCATTGTACATGAATAAAGTCCAAATGGTTTATTTGAACTGAATTTTATTTGTATATTCTTAAATTTTTTATCTTTTATTTTGTAAGCAATATATCCTTTTTTATCGCTTAATACTCTTTTTTCTTTTAAGATTCCATCCACTATTGTATCAACATGAATGCTATCATTATTCATGGTTTTCACATCAGCCGTATTTCCTTTTTTATTGGTTGTTTTTGAGTAGCTCGGATAACCAAAATCGTCTTTTGGTGTAGTCCAATATGAATGTATATTTACTTCATTGTCTTTTGTACCAGTTAGTATAAATAAATCACCGGTTGCATTGCCTAAATAAAGTTTTTGCCTATATTCCTTAATAAAAGTTATATTATTTGGTAGTTCCCAGTAAAACCACTCATATTCAGTATCATTTGAACCATTTTGAAACATTTTACGGCTGTCAGCTAAATATATATGCGAGTCAATCAAACACATTAAATATCCGCTATATTCAGCTAATTTAACATTAGTATAATTTTCTTCTTGTAACATTTTAGTATCTACTAAGCTTGATCGATGTTGTAATATTTGTTCACTGTATAAAGAACTATTTGATATGCCTTCCAATCCTTTATTTGAGAAAAACACTACATCATCATTAAAATTAATTCCAGTAGATACGCATCCTAGTGAAATTGAACCATTTACACTTGGATAAATTTTATCAAATTGACTATCAAGTGTTGGCGTTAAATAATATAAACTGCTAGAGTTTTGATCTATTTCTTTTAAAACCCATAAAACACCATTACCAGGTATAATTGCTTTAATATTAGATAAATCCATTCCACAATTATAATAAGCAGTGTCTCTTATATATCTCGGATCATTTAATTCACAGTGAAAAACTGCATTAGGATAATCTTGATTCCCTGAAAAGAATATTCTATTATCAAATTCGCATAACAGATTACACTTCAATATTCTATCTTCATAACCATTTCCAGTTTTAGAACATAGTATATAAACTTTACTATCTTTTTTCGGGGCTATATTAAAATTAACAATTCCTTTATCTCTATCCACAGAAAAATCAATATTTTCTATTAGTTTTGTTCCATCAACTTCCGCTTCCATTAAAAACACAGATGCACTATCCAAATCAATACTATCTAATTGATATTTAGTGCTTTCACCATCTCCAATAAAAGCATTTTTTCTTAAAGAAGTTAAACAGTTAACCGCTTGATAAACTAAATCGGTATCTGTATCACCATCTATAGCAGTTGAACCATCTGGGTTTTTGTAATATGAAGTCATTGGAATAGTTCCAACAACTTTAGAAACTTTTTCTCCGTTATATTCCAGATAATTCAATCCATCCTTTATAAATAATGTATTATTAAAAATAAAACTACTACTCTCTTTTATATTCATACCTGTAAATAATTCACTAGTTTGAACAGGCTTATTTGGATAATTATTCCATTCCAATAGTTTCGTGCCTACGTGAAGTAAAACATGCAAATTTTCATCTTTATTAAAGAAAAAAAGACCAAGAATTTTATTGCCAAAATTACCTAGCAATTCCATTCCTGGCCTTGTCTCAATACATTCACTATCTTTATAGTTTTTCCACATGTTAAGTGCTAGTGGGCTTCTGGAAGAATTTACTTCGTTATTTGAAAAATCAACACCACGGAAATTAGAATATTTTCTTGTAATTATATCTGTAAGCGCCATTATATATCTAATCCTCCTTCAATTATTGCAGTACTATTTGTAATTCTAGTATCTAACTCATTTTTTAATGTTTGATATCTTTCATTAAAATATTTACCATAATTTGTTATCATATCATTTTTTAGTATGTCTGCAGCAATCCCATAAGGAGCGATTTCAATCGCATCTTCAGATAAATCAAATTCAAAAGTTTTATCATATTCGTCTGAATCTTCATTATCTTCAAACTCTAATTTCATTTTTGTGGGTAATTTATAATAATAAATATCAATAGTTTCTTCATCTAAACCATTTAAAATAAAACCTATTTCATAATCTCCAATAAGTTCATAGTTTATGCTAGGTATTTTGATTAATTGATAAAAATTAGGAATATCTTTCAATGCCAATTTTGCAGTATCCTTACTAACTTTGTATTGATATTTAGTTGGTATTTTTTTTATTCTTGATAATTCAAAAATAACACTGTTGATTATTCCATTAATTTTCTTTAAAATATCTTCATCATCAGCTAAGCCATCCAATTCCGGATATAATTCTTCAATTAAGCTAAATGTTTTAATTTTTATTTCTCTTGCTGTCATTTTCCACCTCTGAATAAGCTTCTTTCATAGCTTTTAAATCAGTTTCAACTTCGTCTAATGTTACCATCTCGTATGGTGGTATAACATACCCTTGGGCTTCATCCCAAATTAAAACAACACCAGTAACTAGTTTTTGCTTTATAGTACTAATTTCTTCTGTAGTAATTGTTTCTTCTTTTCCCAATACTAACATTTTTACTTTTCTTTCATCATGTATTTCAGTAATAAGTTCTAAATCTTTTAAAATCTGATGCACTTTCTTATCTTCAGTCCATTCATCAAATGATAATGATTTATTTACCTTTCTACCAAAATATTGCTTTAAACTTGGTCTTAATGTGTAATATTCAACTTTTTCCATAATTTCCTCCTAGGCCGTGTCTGTTAGAATTGCACTAACACTAAGTTACTAAACACACGAAAAAAGGGAGTTTCCTCCCGTCTATTACATACTTGTTTTGATACAAACGATTTCTTTAGGTCTAACTAGTAATCCGCCATACACATATAAACCTTTTTGAGCAGTTTCAAACCCGTCTTGAACTTCATAGTTAACTACTTTTTCAATTTGTTCTGCAAAGGCAACAGCTTTCTTAGTTCTTAAGAAGTTAAGAACTTTTCCATATCCAGAAATTTCATAATAAGAGCTTAGACTAGCTTTAGCTGGAGATGTAACTTCTGTATAAACATAAGCACTAGCTTCTCCACTTCTAGTATAATAAACCTTTCCTTCAACGATATCTGTATCAGTAGTTATTGCATATTTTGGTTCTAATTTTGGTAAAAGATTTTCAATAGTAATTAAAGCATTACCATATTTACCAACAATGCCTTTCTTAGCCATTTCAACATTATTTGTATAAAGTTCTGTTAAGCTTTGACGAATTTTATTGAAGAATGCTGGGTCGTTTTCAGAATATAATTCTGTATTTTGAGGAACATTATTTCTATATAGAACAACAAAACCATCTTCTAGTTTTTCAACAGCATTTGATTTTGTAACACTAGTTCCATCAATAACTTCAACAGTTCCAGCAGTAACTCCATCAGCTACTAATTTAGCAACATATTTATCGCCTTCAACAGACAATGCTTCAGTTCCTTCTTGACAAATAGCTTCTAATGCACCTGGAACAGTTTGAGCTTTATCAACATGATCAATACCAACATTGAAATATTTCATTTGGTCCATTTCAAATTCTTGTTTAGTTACATTAGCCGCATCTCTTTTTATAGATTGACCTGGAACATATTTTCTAACTAATGGTTTATCAGCATTTAGAATTATTACCTTTCTTGCATTGTGTGTATCTTTTTCATATGCAAAATCACAGTGATTTCTTAATGATGTAATAGTTTTAAGGGCTTTTTCATACCCTTGATGCCAAATAGTTTGCATAGCATCTTTCATTTAATATCATTCCTTTCTTATTTCTTCCACTTTCTTTGAGAAGCTAAAACTTTTTCCCAAACTCCGGGTTTATCCCAGTCTTCTTGAGTTAGGTTTTTAACATCTTCTGGCGAGTAGAACTCCTTTTCAACATGATTTTTAACATTTGTATCTTTCATACTGCCTAAAGGTTTTATTTCCTTTTTTGGTTGTGTTGTTTGATACATTGAAAAAATCTCAGATATTGGAACATTTGAGTTGAATTTATCTCTAAAGCTTTTAAAATCTTTATCGGATAAAATATCGGCGCTTGCTCCAAGTTTTTGAAGGTCTTTTCTATCTCTTTCTTCTGTTAACTTTTCAGCTAAAGTATTAAAGACAATTTTTTCTCCTTCATTTAAGTTTTTATAACCTATATTGGCTAAACGATTAGCTTCTTCAACCATTGCGTCATAACCATCATCAATAAATTCCTGAGCATCAGCTTTAGCAAGAATTTCTATTTGACGACTACTAAGACCTGGTTTAGTAGGTTCGGGTATTTTTATACCATTTTCAGCATAATATTCGCGTAACTTGTGATTAGCTTCTGTGATATCATTAACACCTAAAGCACTTTTGAGAACATCTTCTGTATCTTTATAAGCACTCATATTAGTTTCGTTTTCTCGTTCAAATTTTCTCATTTTACGTGCTACACGTTTGTTAACTATATCATTTAGTTCTTCATCGGTTACATATCTGCCTTTTGGTTGTTCTTCTTCTGTTTCTTCAGCATTTGTTTCTTCTGTTTCATTTGATTCAGCAGTATCAGTTAACTCTATACTTTCCTCATTTTGTTCTACTGTTTGAGCCTCAGTATTTTCAGTTTCATTTTCTAAAACATTTTCGACTTTTTCGTCCATTTTTTCTCCTCCTATTTTCTAAAGTGTTTGCTTCACTTATTCCTAAATGCTTTTTATGACTTCATTAGCTTTGGTCAATAAAAAAACAACTACATTTGAGCTGTTTGATTAACTAATTGATTCCCCATTTGAGAAATGTTTTCAATATCCATTGCATCAGCCTGATTTTGTTGTGCTTGCAACTTCATTTGTTCGGCTTGAGAACTCATCTCTTCTATAGCCTGGGTTCTCTTCTTACGTCTTTTTAATAGTTCTAATAGCTTTGCCTTAGGCATCGTTGAAAACTCATCTAATAGACTTACGTAATCCTCTAATAATTGTTGATTTTGTGGTAAGAACAATTCAGACTTTGCTAGATTTTCCAATGATACCTCTTGTGCATATTTATCGTATGCACTTTTTGGAGTAACATCTATTTTTATACTTATTTGTAGCGCCTCTAAAACACTTTTAGGTATTTCAAGAACGTCTTCACTTACGTCTCCGCTTACTGGATCTGTATTTTCATCTATTACAACTAAACTTTCCGAATAAGTCTTCAACATATCAAATATAATTAATCCTATATCTTCAATAAATTGTTTTGCTGAAGAACTTTGTTCATCTAGCGGTTGTTCACTTGCTCTTTGTACTGCTAAAATAGCTTTACCACTTGCTTCATCAGGCTTTATTTGGCCAGTCGCTATATCTCCAGCCCCGGCTAGTTCACGGCATGTAGTTATCAATTCATTTTGTAGACTTGCAATATCAGGGCTTATTTGACCTGGTGTTGTAATTTTAAAGAATTTACTTATATCATCAGCACTAGTGTCATTTACATAAATCGTAGAACCCACTTTATTTAAGTCTTGCGGATTGTCAATTTTATTTTTGTTAATAACAGTATGAGGATAAGAAATCATTTTACCTATAAATGCTCTTCTAGTAGCAGTTTTATTTACTTCTATTTGAGTATCTATATATTGTTCTACCTCTCCTATTCCACGAGCATTGCCTTCACAATCTTCCCAATTTAAGTGTGCTATCGGATAATAAGTAAGTCCTGTATCAACATCTTTTTCAATATCAACAAATTTCACTGCTTCTGAATAATGGATTGTTCCATTTTTTTTATAAAGCATTGTTACTATTGTTACCATATCTGTAACTTCTTCTTTTGAGTCGTTTCCGCTTTCGTTTTGAGTGAAATTATCAGCATGAATTGCATTAATATCTTCTTCTTTGACATCCTTACTTCGCGCATATTCTCTCGCTTGAGATAAAGTTGTTCTTCTCTTTAATAGAATATATGGTTGTTCTTGAATGTCATCATCGTTTTCATTGCCATACATAGCATCTACTTTTGATTTTAATTCCATAATTGGAACTCTTTTTTTATTATCCCAGTAGAAATATGTAATAACTTCTCCGTTTATAGCGGACTTTTTGACACATTTTTTAAGTTTTGTATCTATTTTATTAATTTCCCACACTTTTTGTGCCTTTTTAGTTACTAACTCACTAGCCTTTTTTGCAACTTCTCTAAATTCTTCGTTATCGTAGTTTTCAGAATTATATATTAGTGCATAATCAGTACTTGTGACTACACCTACTTTGTATTTAACTATTGGTTTAATAAAATTAATTTGAATAGGTTCAGTTTTCTTTAAAACTACACCTTCCCATTGATCCCCGTTAAAAAACCTAAAATTGCGGTCTGTTTTGGCAAAATAACCTTTTCTATTCATGAATAATAAATGAGATTCATATAAACCCCATATATCAGTTTCTTTTAGTTCTAAATCCATATGAACCTCCTATTCTATACTTTTTTGGCTTTCTAGTGTTCCATCAAAATTATTAATGTTTTCCCATTCAATTTGAGCTTCTTTGCTTAGTGTGGGTTCTTTTGGAACACTTAAATCTTTTACTGCTTTGCTTATTGGTTCTGCAATTGTAACTATCTTTTCTTCGTTCTTTAGTTTTTGACCATTTTTTAAACCTAAAGAATAAGCCTCAATTATTAAAAATCCAATTACTAAAACTAAGCCTACTATATCCCACATCATTTAACCCCTTTTTTCTTTTTAGTTTTTGGTTTAGTTTCTTCCAGTACTTCTTTTATAGTATTTTCTATAATTTTATTGGTTTCTTTTTCTCCAATAATTTCATTTGAAGCCTCTCTTAACTTTCGTAACATTTTCTTTTTCATATTATTTCAATCTCCTCTCCATATCCTTCGTATGAAGGCCTTTCAAAATCAAAATTCATTGCAAATTCATCTTTTTTTATTGTTTTAGTTGGTGCTATATGATTTACACAAAAATATCTTAAAGCATCTGTTATATGCGTTATTTCGTGTGGTTCAGTGGCAACATCATTTGGATCTTTTTCATCATGTTGTAATTGAGGTAAACATCTTACTAGATTTATGCAATTACTAAATATCTTGATATCACTATCTTCATATACTTTTCCAGTCTGTTCATTTTTTACTTTTTTGATTTTCAACCATTCCTTGACGTTTAACCAACCTGCTTTTCTATCGTTACTTGCTTTTGTTAAATCTATTCCACCCTCAAAGAACAATTCAGCAGTACTTTTCCCAGTGTCTCTGTTTCTGTTCCACAAATCCGGTGGAGCATATATTGCTTTATATTTATGATTTCTCATTATACTTTTTAATGTTTGTCTTGCATCACTTACTATTAAGTCTGATTTATGAATTTCATTATAAACATAAGCTTTCCCCTTTGTATCTACTGCAATAAAAAGAACTGCGAACATATCTAGCCCGTAGTCCATCGCAATGTACCGATTCCATTCAAGTGGTATTTCAAATGGTTCTATTACATGAATATTTCTATTAAATTCTCTAAAGAATTGTCCGTCGAAAACATCCCAATTACCATATAACATTGCTTGTTTTCTGTCTTCTGGAAGATTTTCAAGCACTTTTACATAATTTGGGTCTTTTTCCATTATGTATTTGTTTTCAAATACCAATGATGGAATAAATTTATAATCATCTGGAGTTTCGGTTGTTTTATAATCTTTATCAATAAATAATCTTTTTACCCACGAATGACCAACCCCACCAGGGTTACAAGTAAAATACATTCTAGGAACAAATTTTTTTTTTAAATTTCCACTCATACGATTTGACTCTGTAAGAGTTTGAAATTGAAACTCAGTAAAATGAGTAGCTTCTTCCATTACTATTACCTCATAGGCTTGCCCTTGGTATTGCAAGACATCCTTTTCAGTATCGCAATATCCCAGAACAATTCTTGAGCCATTTGGAAATATAAACTCTTTTGTATTATCTTTGTAAACTGCTATATTTTTTAACATTTTTTGTAATGGTAATATATGATTATCTCTCAATTCTTTCAATGTTCTTCTGAGCAGTAGTATTTGAATGCCTGGATAATTAAAAGCTAATAGACACATCTTTATTCTTGATACATGGCTTTTTCCACCGCCTCTGGCACCACCATAGCAAATATATTTATTCGTTGCTTTACAGAACTCTATTTGTTTTGGATAAAGTTTTCCAATATCAAACACCATTATTTACTCAACTCTTTTATTTCATCAGACATCTTTATAGCTATTGATGTATTGCTTGTAGCTTCACCTTTTGCAAGTGCTCTTTTATCGAATAAAGTACCTATTGCAGTAGTAAGATTGTTTATTGGTATATCTTCTCTATCTAATGCTTTATCTAACTTATTCATAGCTTTGTCAATTAACTTATCTGCATATTCTACAAATTCTAGTTTTTTTCGTTCGGATACTTTCGTGTATTCTTCGGAATGTTCTTCAATTATCTTCTTTACAGTCTTATCTGATACATTACATTCTTTAGCGGTTGCATTGTAACTATTAGTTAGTGCATAACTAGCCATAATCATTTGTATTTTTTTATTATCTATTTTTACACCTTTCGGCATAGTTATCACTTCCTTTCTTTAAACTCAATACACTCCCATATTTCATCTTTATGTTCCGCAAGAACTGATGTAATAATTGCAAATAAAAGCATAACTATTACAAGTACTATAGCTAATATATATTTCAAATTACATCTTCCTTTCACTTGTCCGGTTTAGGCCGGACTTTTTATTCGAAAACCGGACTTTTTTAGATACTGTACTAATGATATAAACTAGTATTACCTTTAATGTCGGCTACAGAATAATTTCATAGTCTAGGGTATATATCATCAGTACACTACCTAAAAAGGTAGCACTATTTTGTACTCTTCTAAATCTCAACGAAAAAATTTAAGTTCTGTACATTTCGCAGACTGCTTCGTTCGTTGTCTAGGGTTTTCCAGCAGTTTTCCCCACCTCTAAAATAAGACTTTATCGACTCTCATAATTAAATAATTTCAATAAAATCTATACAAACACAGGATTTTATGTGTTTTTCTCGGCATGTTTTGATGCATTGTTAGTGCATTTATAAGCAACATATTAAGTAAATATTCTCACATAGTATGGCACACTTCATATACGTTCCACACTTCAAAAGTGCTGTCGACTTGCTCATTTCTGTCTGTTGATTATTTACTCAATATACTACTTATAAAATTGGTAGGCGAAGTAGGGCTTGAACCTACACTAGCTCGGATATAAGCCGAGTGCTTTAACCAATTAAACTATTCGCCTAAAAAAACGATTAGAAATAATCTAATCGTTTGTGTGATATCTGGAACTTATATTTATTCCATGATATCATTTTAGCACATGCATCGGGACATGAGTGGGACATCTTTAACATTTTCCATTAATAATTTCTGCATATATCCGTTTTGCTTGTCTATCAGAATAATTAGTTAACTCCGCTATCTCTAACCAAGTCCGTTTTCTATTATGTTCTCTTATAAATTCCATATCTTCTCTTAATTCGTAAACTTTTAGCTTGTAAGGTTCTATATTTGAAATTCTTTGCATTTCTTTAAGAATGTATTCTTGATAACTCAATATACTTTCTTGTAAAGAATATATTTTAGTATCTAATTCTTCATCTTTTATAATATAATGACTAAACTTATCAAATATTGCATTTGTCCTACTCGTGACCACATCTTTAAATTTTGAAGAACCAGGCTGAGTTTTAACGTAATTTATTTTTTTCTTAGTTAAATACACATCCAACTCATTTTCTAATTTTTCAATTTCATTTCTAGCTTCTTTAATAGTTAAATGTTTTTCTAGTATCATTTAAGCCTCCTTTTATTTATTAAAATAATCTTCTTTGTTGTCTCCTAGAGTATTTTCATAAACTCCATCAATAACATCAACTAAATAATCTTTAATAACTTTTGTTTCCTTATTGTCTTTTAATTCTTCTATTAATTGTATAATACATAATTTCATATAAGCATTTTCTTTAACTAATTTTAAATGTTCACTCATTTTACTCCTCCACCTTATAAGCCATTTGTTCCATTTCTTCTTTAGTTAAAATACTTACTAATCTTGTGTTATCATTTGTTATTTGGTCTTTTATTTTATCTAATGTTATTAAATCAGGTATTCCAATTACATATTGTTTTTTAAAATTATCAATATCTTCATAAAATGATATAACATCTCCAACTTCCAAAATATCTATTATGTTATAACTGGCTTTAGCTACATCATCATCACCAATAAACATAACATCTTTTAAATAATTTGCTTCAACTCCATATTTCATATTTGGTTCTCTAAAATCATTGACATTTATTATCTTGCATATATAACCACTTTTTAATCTAGCGAATTGTCCAACTTCTAATTTCATTATTTACCTCCTAAACAACTTTAATTCATCTATTCCAAAACAATATTCTTTTTTAGTTTTAGGAAAATGAACTATTAAAGGTTTTTTAAAATTTTCAAATTCAAAATTACAAACATAGCCAATTTCTCCAATTAAGTCATCATATTTTGATAATCCATCATTCTTAATAATTTCTACTTGCCTACCAACTAATTTATTATATTTGTTATAATGTAACAATACATTTAAACAAATTCCTAATTTGTTCGTACATTTGCCTTTTTTATTTATCATTATTTATCATCTCCTATTATTTCTTCTTTTACTAATTCATAAACATCAGTTAAATATCTTCTTTTAAGTAATATAGTTAAATTAGGATTTACTGATTTTCTTAACTCTTTGCTATACATACCTTTGCTTTTTTTTATCATAATCAACATCTATTCGTATTGCTTGATATAAAAATTTATATGTATCAGTATATATTTCTTCTATGTATCTAATTTTCTTTTTCATCTGATACTCCTATTATTTCTTCCCTAATTGCCGACATTTTGTCATTCTTTCTTTTGATTCAGACAGAATTATCGTTTTTTGTCTGAACTTTTTCACCCGTTCAGTTCCGTTCAGTTCCGTTCAGTTCCGTTCAGTTCCGTTCACTATTTCTTTATGTTTTCGCAAAACATATTCAATATAATGTGCAATATCACGTGCATAGTCACGTGCATGAAGAAGTTCATTTTCTAAAAACTTTATAAACGCTTTTTGTTGAGTTTCTAAAATCTCTATCTTACCAGCATTTTCTAAACAACTATCTTTCCAATCACAAGCAATATTTTCTTTTTCTTCAAGTTGTTTCTTTAATTCCATATTTTCATCTTTAACCTTTTCAGTACACCACATAGCAAATAAAGTCATATCTTCGGGATTTTCATATTTATCTAATTTTTCTTTTAATTCTTTAATTTCACATCTTGCTAATTGATATCTATATTTCCATTTTT
Organism: uncultured Bacilli bacterium; assembly: GCA_934085825.1. Taxonomy (GTDB): domain Bacteria; phylum Bacillota_I; class Bacilli_A; order RF39; family UBA660; genus Onthocola_B. Next base: position 61,011 of record CAKOHR010000008.1, read on the forward strand.
TGCGTTTTAATACTGCTTTTTGTAAACCTTTATTAGTAGTTTTAAATTTTTCCTTTAATTCTTGATTTTCAACATCTAACTGCATATTTGCATTTGCCATATCTTCATATTCTTCTCTAGAGCAGTCATCAAGCTCATTACACTTATTAGCATATTTGCAATATGATTTTACTTCTAATGCTTCTTTTAACTTTTTATTTTCTTCTTGTAGATTATATATTTCTATTTCTCTTGCTAATTCGTGACTATCTAATTCTCTAACTAAAGTTTTATTCGATAAACACGACTTTTTATTATTTTTGGATATTTTTTTTCTTTTTTCTTGTTCTTCTTTAAGAAATTCATTTAATTCTTTATTCATTTACTCATCACCCTCTACTTTCTCTACTATTTCACTAAGATAAACAAACCAAGTGCCTTTTTTATAATATTCTCTATTATAACCATATTCATCATCATATTTGCCTTTATACTGCTTATCAATTAAATATACCTTATTTAAAGACATTGGTTCATTTTTTATATCAACTATTGTTGCAATAGTTCCATCAATCAATTTAACTCTATCTTTAATCTTTAACATTACTATTCCAACTTTCTATTTTTTTAAAAAAATAAGTATTGTATCCCATAGCACCATTGGCGTATATGTAATTGCCATTATAGAGAACATTGTTGAGGTATTTATTACATAAATTTAATTTTTCATTGCATAAATAAGGTTTACAACATCTACCTTCATTTTGTTCAGTAATAAAAATCACTTGTATGTCAATTTTTTCATTGCTTGTTTCTTTACCACAAACATCACAAATCGTTTTAATTACTTCCATCATTATCACTTCCTTGTAGTTCTTGCATTTTATCTAAAATCGAAACAAACCATTCGGTGTTTATAAATACATCTTCTGGTATTTCAGCTTTGATATATTCTTTTAACTTATTCCAATTATCTTTTAGTTGATGTATTTCTTTATTTTTTCCACTAATTATTCTATTATGTTCTACTATTCCAATAGTGAATTTTAATTCTTCTTGTAGTTGCTTGTTTTCTTGTTTTAAGCTAAAATAAATATCTCTCATAGTAGCCAAACATTCAATAAGTTCTTTTTTCTTAAATGCATCATAGTTTATTTCAACATTTTCGGTTGTTACTAATTTATATAAATAATTCATTCTGACACCTTTTTTAATATTTAATCATCTCCAATAATACAGCCTTCAAAATATCCTGTTTCTTGTAATATTGCTTTCCCACCATTGTTAATACAATTTTCATATCTTCGTTGATTTTCCTTTTGTGAAATAATTCCAATAAAAATAAGAGATACTACAATCAAAGGTATTCCTATTAATAAGGCTTTTTTATCTTCTTTACTCATTTATTCCACCTCTTTTAATATATCTAATAATTTTTTATAATCAAAAGTGTAACTATTTAGACCAAAAGTTTTTACGCCATCTAAAATACTTACTACAATTAGATTTTTATTTATATATTCTATTGCTTTATCTATTGCTTCTTTTTGCTTTTTACATTGTTGTTCTAATTGTTCGACATATTCTAAAAGTAGTTCTCCGTCTTTGCTACACATTATAATGTCTTTTATTTTCCCTGTTCTATGTCCAGTTATTGCAAGTGCTAATTTATAATTATTTTCTCCTACTGTATCTTTTATTTTTGATAATATTTTTGGTATTTGTTCTTTATCCATATTCTTACTTCTCCTTTATCTTATTTCGAAATCTAAATTGCTTAATGACGGACTGCTAAAGCAACTAAAACCAAATATTCTTTTTAAATTTAATATTTCATCATTCAATATTATCATTTCATTTTGACACATTAATTCCATTTGATTTCTTAATATATATTCTAGTTTTTCAGATATAATTATAAATTTTGGCTTTCTATGATACATTCCTCTAAATGCCTCTATTTGATTATTTATCTTACCTAATATTTTATGTATTTCTTCCCATTCATAACTTTCTATTTCTAAATCCATAACCATTTCTCCTATTTCTCATCAGTAGCTAATCCCTAGGCAAAAAGTTGTAGAAAGGAGATACGAGACAGTGAATGATCGTATTTCTTGCCCAGGAATTAGCTACCAATGAACTTTATTTATTCTCTTTTATATTTACTTATTTGTTCTAATAATACTTTTTTTATGTTCACATCTTTATATTTTTTTAAGATATAAATTTCTTCTTCTAATTCTTTAATTTTTCTTTTACATTTTCTGTTTTCATAGAGTAAATTATAATATTCTTTCTCATAATCGATTATTTCTTTTTCTTTCATTCGTTTTATCAATCACTTTCGCTATCAAATGACCTGTTTTAGTTAAATTAGAATCATTGCATCTCAATTTATTTCTATTCATAATTAATTCCTCGGAATCGGTCACTAAAATCAAATTATTTAAATCTAAGTTCAATTTATTTCCATCGGCGAAAACAACTTTATATCCTTTTGGAATTTTTCCATAATTTTGCTCATATATGATTCTATGTTTCAACTTAAATACGTTAGGTTCTTCAATTTTTATTTCTATATAACCATCCACATTAATTCTTTCATAACCTACATTTTTATGATTTGGTGGAATATTACCTTTTTTAAATGAAGTTTTATTTGCTTTCATTAAACCTTTTGTTCCTTTATTAAATGGAACATTACCTTTTTCAAATCTGCCAGTTAAACCACTATTTAGCTTATGACTACCTCTAAAGCTTTTTATATTTTGTGGAGTTAGATTCATTTCAAATTTTTTATTAAACATTTCAGCCAATTCTTTAGCTGTTTTCATATAATTATTGTTTATTAAAAATTTTTTTTGCTCTTTAGTATATTTATTCATTATTTTTTTCTTTCAGTTTTAAAACTTCATTTTCATTAGTTATTCCTAACTCATCAGCATATTTTTTTGCGTCTAATACTAATTTTGCATTATTAACTATTGCTGTACTAACACTAGTAATTGCTTTTGCTCTTTTTAATTCTTTTTCTAAAGCACCATCTTTTTCTAATTCTTCATCATCATTAAGTCTTTCTAATTGTTCAAACAAGTAGTTATTTAAGCTATTTAAATTATTATCCATAAAATTTTGCTCCTTTCTTATTATTTAATTTTCTAATTCTAGTCTTATTTTCATTAAGACTATTTAATTCTGTTTTTAAATTTATCAATCTTTTCTTTTGTTCAAGTATTGCTCTTTTTGCAAGATACATCTCATACTTTATTTCTTTTTCTCTATCTTTCATTTGAATAAACTTCCTTGAGAATTATTTTTGTTATACAATTGCTGTTCAAGTTCTCTAATTCTTTTGTCTTTTAAAGCATTTGTTTTACGGTAATTTTTCTCTCTTTCTTGAAGCATTATAATTATTTTGTCATACTCTGTTTTCCAATAGTTTGCTTTTTCAACTTGTTTGGGATAATCAGCTATTTTTTCAGCATTTTCAATTGACATTATCTCTGCTTGCATAATCTTTCCCTCATTTCATATTTAAACTTAGTTTTTGTGTCTTTATAAATCCACTTACCACACCAACTGCAAATCGTTCTGTCAGAATTTGTTATAAATTGTCTTCTACCACATTTGCAGAAAACGTATAATCCAGCATCTAATAAAACACTATTTACTAATTCTCTTTGATTTGCTGTATTCCTTTTCATATTCCCTCATCATTCTTTCAAATTCTAAATCATCCAAAGTTTTAATACCTACATTTTTGCATAAGACTTCGACACCCCTTATGAGTTGAGTAAACTCTTGAGTATTTAACTCATGTGTTCTTTTGTAAAATATGTAATAATCATATTTGTTATCGCTTTTATATTTTTTAGCGTAAGGATAAAATCTTTTCATGTCAGTTCCAGTAGGAACCATTGCTCCAGAAATATGACCATTTGCATCTGTTGCAATAGTTCCGTACTGTATGTTAACTTCAACTTTCATTTCTTCATCTGATATTGCAAACCCTATTCCTCTATTATATTTTGCTAGTTCATTTACTAACTTGTGGAAGTATTTGTTTGCTTGTGTTCCTCTTAATGCCTTATACTCTTTTAACTCATATACTTTATCTTGATCTAAAGTAAACAGTAATGTAGATAGCTCTCTAGGTTTTCCTTTTATAATCACAAGTTTCCTTTAAAATGGTAAATCATCCGCACTAATAGTAACTTCATTACCAAAATCTTGATAAGGATCAGATATTGGAGCTGGTTGAGAAACTGGAGTATTTTGCACTTGGGCTTGTCCATTTTTATTTTGAGCACCACCTGCAAATTCAAAATTGTCTACCACAACATCTGTTGTATATCTTTTTGTACCATCTTGTGCATCATAACTATTGTTTTTTATTCTGCCTTGCGCAACTATCATTGCACCTTTTTTTAAGTATCTGTTTATTGTTGCTGCTGTTTTACCAAATGCAATACAATTAATAAATTCTGTGTCTCTTTCTCCGTCTTTATTTACAAAGCTACTTTGACAAGCTAGTGAAAATCTTGAAAACTCTGTTTGATTAGTCATCATTCTTTGTTCTGGGTCACGAGTAAATCTTCCACTTAATATTACTTTATTCATTTTCTAATTCCTCCATTTTTCTTTCTTCGTAATAATAATCTTCATCGTATAAATTTTCTTCCTTTTCTATTTCTTCTGGTGGGTCAGGATACAAACCTCCGTAATATTCACTCATGTCCATTTATACCACCTTTTCAAATTTCATTTCATTAGTTTCTAAAAACTTTCTCAAGGCTATCATTTGACTAGTCTTTCCAGTTATTTTCAAAGTGTATGTAAGTACTTCATCGCTTATTTTTTCTTCAACTTTTTTACTAGCCATTTCTTGCATTTTTTCTTCTTTTTGTTCCACAATTACTTTTTTGCTTTCTTCTTGTTGTGTTTTTAAAAATTCTTCTCTTTTGATAAGTTCAGTATTTTTTGCAATTACTTTACTTAAATCAAAACAATTTAAATAATCATTTTTCAATTCCACTTCGTATTTACTATGTAATTCTCCAATAGCAATTAAATCATTTCTTACTCGATTAATTTTATCTTGAAGTTCGTTAACTAACTTAAATTCGCCTTTGTCGTTAAATGAGCCTTTGTTTAACCATTTATCTTCAAATATTTTTTCTAAAGGTAATATATCTTTTAATTCATTAATGTTTTTATCATAATGTTTAACTATAATTTCTTTTCTGTTAGATTTTTCTTTGTTTTCTACATCTTTTACAATTTCATCAATCTTAGAACTTGTTTCTTTGATTAAATCAATTGTTTCTTTTATAGTTGTCTTAAAAATTTCAAAAGGTTCATTAAATTTCTTTTCTAATTCAATTCGCTTATCATTAAGTGTCTTTGCCGATTTATTCAATAATGCCTTATCTGCTTTAGCTACATCAATATTGTTTTCATCATAATTGTCTGCACTATAATTTGGTAATACTTCTAAAACTTTTTCTTTTATGTTCCTTGCATTCGTTTCTAATACTCCTAATTCTTGTTTAGAAACAACTAATTCTAAATCCTTTTCAGTTAATTCATTCATTTAAAATACCTCTTTCTTTACTTTTTTTTCTTTTGTTTTTAATTTATTAATCGTTGCTATTAATTGTTTAGGAGACATTTCAGTATCATTTTTTACTCCAAAATATTTATAAATTTCATCTGGGTCAGTATCTGTGTCAAGTAATAACTCTTTAAATTCTGCATTGAGTTTCAATATTTGTTGTGAAGAATAACTTTGTGGTATTTTTTCTTTATCTGGGTCTTTCAGCTCCTCTGTTGGTATACAGAATACTTGAAATAATGCATATTTAAATGCTATTGCCATAGCCTTATTACTTGCTTTATCTCCGCTGTCCATACCTTCACCTATGACTGTTGCTTCTACATGACTTCCATCTTCAGCATAAAATGTGTATTTAATTTTACATATTGAATATAACAATGTTCCACCCGTTGAAGTTTTTCTTTCTTCCCTAGTTTGCTCTAATACCTCTGGAACAACAAACAATTTATACTTTGCAAATATTGGTTGCAATTTGTTCATTACATCATCTATTCCTCTAAATTTATAATTTTGTTTTGTATTTTGTTTAGTTTTTCCTATTGCAGGGACTTCTTTCATAATTAAATCTATAGTTTCAAATATATTTTTCTTTTTTTCTTTTTCTTCTTTTGTTTCTTCCATATTAGCCTTCCTTTACTGCTTTTATAATTTTGCTAGTTTTAGTACCGCTTTTTATTCCCATTTTTTGCTTAGTTTCCTTCGTTGGCTTTTCTGAAACTATCAAATACCTGTCTGATTTTAAATCTTGTATTTCGTCGTATAGTTTTTGATTGTAGTCTTTAATTGCAACAGCTATCTTTTCTAAGCATTCATATAGCTTGTCCTCTTTTTTATTAGCTCTCATTAGTTCTAAATTTAAAGAAGTTATTTTATCTTGCTTTTCTGATACTTGTTTTTTTAAATCAGCAATTAGACTATCTTTTTCAGTTACAGTTTTTTTTAGATTATTTCTTTCATTCATAACGTCAAAGCTAAAATTCATTCTGTCCAGCATCTTTTTACTAAATTCTTCAATTTCAACTAGAGCTTTTTCTTTTACTAGTTCAGCCTTTTTATTTTTAAAAATCATTTCTTCATTTCCCTTCTTTTGAATAACGCAACCTTAACCCCACTATACTGACAAGTCTTTTTACCATCTGTTTCAACTCTGCCATCGTATAGCATTTCTGTTAATCTAGGACTTGCAAAGTTTCTTTCACTTGTCGGTATCCATCCTCGTTTACACATCTCAACTGCTATCTCTTTTGCAGTAAGACTACCTTTCTCTTCTAAAATCTCAAGTATTTGTGAATATCTCTTCTTTTTATCAACCTTTTCATTAGCTTCTCCCCTGGTTACGAATGTAGTTACAACTCCGTGCTTGTCTGCCTCGTAGTCGTAAATTGACATCTGTTTCATAAAAGCCTTTCTTAACCTAACCAATCATATTTTAGAATTTCTTTTTCTTCCTCTGTTAACTCTTTCTCTTCTTTTAGCTTTTTATCTTCCAAAACGTCCCCGACACTTTGAAAATTATTTTGTTTATACCTTTGCAATATTCTTTCAATGTATTTAACACTGCAAGCATTATTCAAAACAGCTTCTTTAATTGCATATCTTGTAAGTGCATCATCTTCCCAGTTATTTATAACTTCATATTCAGCTGGATTTAAAGTTCGTCTGAATAATCTCTCTACATATTCAAATAAATTTTCGTCTCCGTTTCTCTCGTTCCCATATCGTCCATTTATTTCTTCTTTATTAGTAGTAGTAGAAGTAGAATATATATTTCTTACATTATTTACATTCTTATCATTATTGTTTGTGTTCAGTTGTTGTTCAGTTGTTGTTCGGTTGTTGTTCAGTTGTTGTTCAGTTTGATGTTCATTATCTTGATACTTATGCCAATTTGTTAAGGTTATAACTCTGTTTTTGTTACTTGTTTGTTGTTCAATTTGATGTTCAGTTTCAAAGAAATTTAAAATTCTTTGTACTTTACTTTCAGAAATCTGCAGTTCACTTGATATGCTTTTTCTTCCAGTAATTAGTTGACCAGGGCCAATAATAATTTTCTTGCCTTTGAACAAAACATTCCTATCCTGATGAGTAGCATTTAACAACAAATATATCCAAACCGCAAAATGCTCACAATCTTTCATTACTATAGGATTATTTAATAATTTTCTGTGTATTTTTACATATCCGTTGTTCATTTCATAAAAGCTCCTCCAGTAATTGATTTTTTTGTAAAAATCTGCTATAATTTAATAGTTAAATTTTTAAAAAATTTAATCATTTTTGCACTAATTCTGTTTGAAAAGTTGTTGGATTAGTGCTTTTTTCATGTTCTAAATTAGTATTATTTGCTACTAATATTGACATTACGGCTACTACAAATAAGAAAAATATTGCTCCAGCTCTTTCCTTAAAATAATCTTTTACTTCCTTTCTTAATCTTATTTTTTTCATATTATTTCTCCTTTCTGTTTACTAACTTTTTTCAAATAATTTATATTAATATTAAAATATTTGACTACTCTTTCCATTGGCACTAAATTAGATGGCAATTTATATCCATCATTCAGTACTTCTTTTTTGATTTCATTGAATAATTCTCCAGCTTTATTCGCACCAACATAAGCTATTTTTTGAATAGTCTTAACTGATGCCCATTGGTTATTTATAATATCTAATAGTTCATCTGCTGTTGGTGGAGAAATTGTTTTTTTGTTCATAAGTTGCCTCCTTTCGAGATTGTGTTTTTAGCAATTGCAGTTGCTTTTATTTGATTTTTCTTTATTCTTCCTTTAAAATATATTTTTGAAAGGAGGAATATGATTCTTTATCTGAATGAGATGTTGAAGAAAGACAAAATGCAATACAACCTTTAATCAAACATCTAGCCAAATCAATAAAAGGAAAATAATGTAAGATATCATTAAAGATATTGATAGGATTTTAATTTTTTCTTTATCATTATCTTTTTTTCTTTGATATAAAATACAGCTAATGTAATATAATGCGACTGCCATACTGATTATAATTTTCAGTTTCATTACTTATTCCTTTCTTTATATTTCTGCTTTTTCGCATAATTTATTCCTTAAAAAAAATGTTAAATGGCACTTTGTAATAATTTAGTATTCTTTCTAGTACATCTAATTGCATTGAACAATTATTGTTTTCATATCTGCTCAAAGTATCTTTTCCAATACCGATTTTCTTGGATGCTTCTTCTAAAGTAACATTTTTGCCCGCTCTTAATTTTCTTAATCCTCTAGCGGTAAATTGTCTAATATTTTCCACGTTTTACCTCCTATCTACCAAAAGTATACTATGCTTTTACGCATAAGTCAATGCTTTTTATGCAAAAAAGCATAAAAAAGTTGTATTTATAATGATTTTATGCTATAATTTGAGTGGAGGGAGGAAATAAACATGGGAAATTATTTTGCATCCAATTTAAAATTTTTGAGAACGCAAAAAGGAATATCTCAAAACAAACTTGCTGAATATGCACATGTGAATCAAACCACTATCAATAGATGGGAGTCAAAAGAAATGTCACCAAACATAGATAATGTAAACGATGTTGCAAATGCACTATGTGTTTCGGTATCTGACTTGTTAGGTAAAGATTTAACATCTGGAAACAGATTTGACAAATTTGACATCTTATATAATAAATCCAAAGATATATTAAGCGATGATGATAAACAAACAATAGAATTTATAATGAAGAAGACTATTGATAATTACGAAAAGAATAAAAACAATAATTAAAGTATGCTAGTATAGGTACTTAATGGGAAGGTATTAAGTATGAATATTAAGAATTTAATTAAGGGGGAAATATTACAAAATGATTTATTAAATTATTATAATGCAAGTATTATATATGAAGAATTGCCATATCGTGTAAATGGTTTTGTGTTTAACTACGATGGTGTAAACTTTATAATAATTAACAATAATATATCATTTTACAAAAAGAAAACTACTATTTTACATGAATTAGCTCATATTGAACTAAGTCAATTAAATCAAGCTGATAGTGATTTATTTGCTTTCTATATAGATAAATATGAAGATGAGGCAAATGGATATATTGAAAAACTAAGGAAGGATGAACTATAAGTGGAAATTAATTATGGCTACTTACTATTAGATTTTATTATAACAATCATCGCATATTTATTTTTACCATTTATTATTTTTTATAAAAAAAATGATAGGTATGATATAAAAGAACGAAAAAAAATAATTATTTTTAATTCTGTTGTAATTTCAGGATGTTTTATTTTATATAGAGTGATAAATGATTATGAAAATGCAATGATTAGTTTTGCTCCAGCGATATTTTATTATTATGTTAATAAAAGGATATGGTGCAAAAAAACAGATATTATACCAAACTCCAAAATTAAAAATAATAATAGAAACACATTTTTTATTACATCATTAGCAATTGCGTTGTTTTTATCCATTGTAGTAAACGTATTTCAACTTATCAATAGTTTTAAAAATAAAGATTGTTATTGTGAAACTATACAAAACGATCAAACCAAAGATATTGCTTTTTTAAATAAATACGTTGCTATAGTACCAGAAAATCAAGACTTTTATTTAAGTTATTACATGTGGAAAAATTCAATATATAAAAATCAAAACTTTTATTTGATGAGTATAACAGAAGCGAAGAATAGTGGATATTCTGATAAATATTTTGAATCGCCAATGCCATACGAAAAATATAAAGAACTATATTTTGGAAATTAAAAAATCCCCTACCACTGCAATGGTAAGGGTACGGAGCATAGAACTCCTAAGAAAAAACCACAATCTCGAATTAGGATTTTTCTATGTCTCTTATTATAACAAAAATAAAGATAAATGTAAATAATAGGAGGTGGCAAAAATGCCAGTTTATCAAAAAAAAGACAAAAACGGAAAAGTAATTAAAGACACAAAAGGAAATAGTTGGTATTACAGATGTTACTATACTGACATGTATGGTAATAGAAAACAAAGAGAAAGCAAACTCTATTGCACTAAAAGCCAAGCACAAGAGGAAGAAAGAATATTTTTAAATAGTTTAATGACAGAAACAATTGTTACCAAAATAAAATTTTGCGATGTTTTTTATGAATGGTTAAATATTAAAAAAAATCAAATTAAACCTACAACATACTATTGTATTAAAAAAAAGGCTGAAAAATATATTTTGAATTATTTTTGTAATTACAATATAAAAGATATTACTATAAATACTATTCAAAAATGGTCAAATTTACTTTTTCAAAATAATACAGTGGAATATAATAATGTAATTGTTACTTATCTTAAAGAAATTATATGTTATTGTAGAGATACATACGATATAGATAATAAAATAATAGGTTCTATCCAAAAAAGAAAAAGCACACGAGTAATTGAACTTAATGCACTTCCAAATTTTTGGGAACCAGAAGAATTTAATGCTTTTTTAAATGTAGTTGATGATTTATATTATAAATTATTATTTCATTTTCTATTTTTCACAGGATTAAGAGTTGGAGAACTTACTGCGCTTACTTGGGAAGATATTGATTTTGAAACAAACAAATTAAGAGTAAATAAAACTTTCTCTAACAAATGTGAAGGCTCCCATTATATCATAACCAGTCCTAAAACAAAAAATTCTAATAGAATAATAGATTTAGATGATGAAACAATAAAATTGCTTAAAATGCACTTTAATGAAGAAAAAAAGATATATAATTTTAATAATAAATTATTTATGTTTGGTAATGTTAAGCATTTATCTTTAACCACTTTTGCTAATCATCTAAAACATTACATAGAACTAGCTGGGGTAAAAAAAATAACACCACATGGTTTTAGACATAGTCATGCAAGTTTACTTATAAACTTAGGATGTGATAGTAGAGAAGTTGCTGATAGATTAGGAGACACTATACAAATTGTTGAGAAAACCTACTTTCATTTGTTCAGTAAAAAGAAAAAACATAGCATAGAATTATTAAATAAATTTAATGAAAGCAAGAGGTAAATAAGAGGTAAAATAAAAAAAATCCCGTATTTACGGGAGAAAATTCAATTTGGTGGAGAAGAGGAGGGTCGAACTCCTGTCCAATATATCCTATATCACAACGTCTACAAGTTTAGGTAGATTTAAATTTCCTAACTATAATGGCTCTACACCAACCTTATAGCAAGTAAGTTTAGTAAAATTTCAATAAACAATCCTAAACAAATCGCTTATTATATCTTATATTTATTAACCCCTAGCTCAACCTATAAGAAAAATTGAATAGAAGTGCTCCCTTATCCTATTAATTAGGCAAAAGCAGGAGCGAAACCATAATTAGTTTCGTCATTTAATTTAATTTTGCACTTAAGGTATGCCGACCACTTGCAGTCATGCCTAGTAATACATGTCGAAACCAATGCTTCCCCATGTGCCATATATTATAGCAAATTTTTAGCAGTTTGTCTATAATTTTAGCAACATTAGCAAACATCTGCTTGAGATTCACCATTTAATGAAAAATCAGTAAATTGTTTTTTACAATATAGTGGGTAAGCTGCAGCACCTATCATCGCCGCATTGTCAGTACAATAAATAAATTCTGGGATACTAAGTTTTGCCCCATTTTTTTCTGCTACTTTGTTAATTTCACTTCTTAAATATTTATTAGCAGATACGCCACCGGCTACCAAGACATGCTTTATCCCAGTATTTTTTAACGCTAAATCGGTTTTACGTACAAGTTCATCAACCGCTACGTATTGAAAACTTGCTGCTAAATCGGCTTCTCTAATATCATTACCACGTTGTTTTTCATTGTGTACAATATTAATTATTCTGCTTTTAAGGCCGCTATAACTAAAATTATATGTATTATCCATGACAGGTCTTGGAAAATCATATGTAATTTTTCCTTCTAATGCTTTTTTTTCTATACCTGGTCCACCTGGATAAGGTATTCCTAGTATTCTGGCTACCTTGTCATATGCTTCGCCAATAGCATCATCTAAGGTGCCTCCTAAGAACTCAAAATCATAATCATCTTTCATGATGACTAATTCAGTATGACCACCACTTACTACTAAAGCAAGTAATGGAAATTCTAACTTATTGTTTATAGCATTAGCATAAATATGACCAATTAAATGGTTTACAGCGATTAGAGGTTTCTTATATACATAACTTAGAACTTTAGCAAATTCTATGCCAACAAGTAATGAACCTAAAAGTCCTGGTTTTTGAGTGACCGCAATAGCATCAACTTCATCTACAGTCATATTTGCTTTTTTTAAGGTTTCTTCTAAAACCATAGTTATATTTTCAGTATGCATACGAGAAGCTATTTCAGGCACTACACCTCCAAAATTTGCGTGCGTGTACATTTGGGTTAAAATTGTTATTGCTACCACTTCATGACCGTTTTTAACAATTGCTATACTAGTTTCATCACATGATGTTTCTATTGCTAATATGTTTATATCTTTCATTTAAATCCCCCATTTCATAATTATCGCATCGGCATCTTTATAGTATCTTTTTCTAATACCAACTTCTTTAAATCTGCTTTTTTTATAAAGGGCTAAAGCCCCTATATTTTTACTGGATACTTCTAATGTAATCGTTTCATCTTTACAATTCTTTTGAAGTTCATTTAAAAGTTTATATCCTATGTGGTTTAATCTATAATTTTCATCTACATAAATACTTAGTAAGTCTGTGTTATCTTCAAAATCTAAGGCATATAAATATCCTATAATGTTACCATTTTCTTCTGCCACTAAAACTATAGCTATATTGCTATCTATTTCTGTTTCTATATGGAATGTTTTCTCAAAATTATCATGTAATTTATTGCCTAATGTGTTAATACCTTTTACATCGGATTTAATTGCTTTTCTTATCAATTTCAACACCAATTTTCTTTATATAAAGGGGGTTAACACTATGAGCATTTACCGGTTCAACTTTTTTTAAAAATACATATACCTTTTCTATATCTATTTTGTAATCTTCTGTAAATTCACATTTATTTTCCATGTTGACAAAATCTGAGTTATTAACATACATAAAATCCTTACTAGGCTTATAATTATTGTCAAACTCTCCTAGATAACATCCGTTTCCATCATTTATAGAAACTTTACTTACACCATTGCTAATTGCTGATACTTCTAGAGATGTTATGGTTTTAATCGGAATGTTTAGTGTATATGCCAATGTTTTGGCTATAGTAACTCCAAGTCTAACACTTGTAAATGATCCTGGGCCGTTAACTATAATTATTTCATCTATTTTTTTTCCATCTATTAAATCTTTTATGGCTGGAAACATAAATTCACTATTGTTTTTTTTGTTAATAACTTCTCTTTTATCAACAAATTTTCCATTTTCAAGGAGTATTGCTATTATATCATTTAAGTGTGTATCAATAAATAAAGTCTTCATTATAAAACTGCACTACATATTTCCTCATATTCTTCACCATGTGGTATAAATACAAGTACTCTAGTATCCTCATCTATTAATTTAAATTTAATGTCTAATCTTTTTTCTGGTAGTTTATTTTTAATTATGTCTGCCCATTCAATGATTGTTACTCCACCTTTATTAAAATAGTCATTAAATCCTATTGATTCATCGGTTTCTTCTAATCTGTACACGTCCATATGATATAATGGCATTTCTCCTGTTGTGTATTCTTTTATAATATTAAATGTTGGACTTGTTATTGTTTCTTCAATTTCCATAGCACTAGCAAATCCTTTTGTAAATACAGTTTTTCCACTGCCAAGCTCTCCATATAAACAAATTACCATATTAGGAAATTTTTCACTTTCAATATCTTGAGCAATTCTTACTGTGTCATCAACTGATCTTGATGTGTATTTATAATCCATTTCTAATCACCTATTCCTATTATAATGGATAATTTACAATTAATACAAGTATTATAATGCTATTTGACATTTTTTATTTATATTTTTATAAATTTAAGTATTTTAACGCAAAAAAAAATTGGCGACTACCTATCTTAGCATTACACTATTTTCGGCGTATTAGGTCTTAACTTCTCTGTTCGGGATGGGAAGAGGTGTACCACCTAAGCTATCGTCACCAATAAAGGATTTTGTCCTTTAAAAAACCCGATAATGCAATGATATAATTCATCTAATTTTAGAATAATTGTTTAAGTTAAATCCTCGATCTATTAGTACTAGTCAGCTCAACGTATCACTACGCTTCCACCTCTAGCCTATCAACCTCGTAGTCTACAAGGAATCTTACTTCACGAAGAATGGGAAAATTCATCTTGGAGGAGGCTTCCCGCTTAGATGCTTTCAGCGGTTATCCCGTCCATACATAGCTACTCTGCACTGCAACTGGCGTTACAACAGATACACCAGAGGTATGTCCATTCCGGTCCTCTCGTACTAGGAACAGCTCTCCTCAATTTTCCTACGCCCACGACGGATAGGGACCGAACTGTCTCACGACGTTCTGAACCCAGCTCGCGTGCCACTTTAATGGGCGAACAGCCCAACCCTTGGAAGCGAATCCACCTCCAGGATGTGACGAGCCGACATCGAGGTGCCAATCACCACCGTCTATGTGAACTATTGGGTGGTATCAGCCTGTTATCCCCAGGGTAACTTTTATCCGTTAAGCGACGGCAATTCCATTCTCTACCGCCTGATCACTATGTCCTGCTTTCGCACCTGCTCGACTTGTTGGTCTCGCAGTCAAGCTCCCTTATACCATTACACTCTTTGATTGATTTCCGACCAATCTGAGGGAACCTTTGAGCGCCTCCGTTACTCTTTGGGAGGCGACCGCCCCAGTCAAACTGCCCACCAGACACTGTCCTCCTCCCGGATAACGGGAGTAAGTTAGAGGTCAAATAATTTAAGGGTGGTATTCCAAGGGCGACTCCGTATGAACTGGCGTCCATACATCACAGTCTACCACCTATCCTCTACATAAATTACCTAACTTCAATATCAAGCTACAGTAAAGCTCCATGGGGTCTTTCCGTCCTGTCGCGGGTAACCTGCATTTTCACAGGTATTA